>NZ_JACWUO010000019.1 GCF_020857975.1 Stenotrophomonas rhizophila | reverse complement strand
CACCGACGAATCGACACCGACGAATCGACACCGACG
This sequence comes from Stenotrophomonas rhizophila, assembly GCF_020857975.1. Lineage (GTDB taxonomy): Bacteria > Pseudomonadota > Gammaproteobacteria > Xanthomonadales > Xanthomonadaceae > Stenotrophomonas > Stenotrophomonas rhizophila_C. Next base: position 72,741 of record NZ_JACWUO010000019.1, on the reverse strand, counting down.
AATCGACACCGACGAATCGACACCGACGAATCGACACCGACGAATCGACACCGACACCAACGAATCGACCGTAATCCGCCCTTGCGGTAGGTGCCGACCGTTGGTCGGCACGCTCTCCCTCTTTTCCCAAACGCGCCAAATTGCCATCGAAGGGTTGGCACGGGTGGGTTGGCGGGACTGTCGAAAACATGGATGTTTTCGCCAAGCCCCCAAGGACGGGTTTACGGCGTGTCCCGCCAACCCACCCGTGCCAGCCCACCCCTCAGCAACCAAGCAATTGCTTTTGCTTTTGCTGTTGCTGTTGCTGTTGCTGTTGCTGTTGCCGTTGCTGTTGCCCCAGCCTCAATCGCAAGAAACCTTCGGCGCCAACGCCTCCCGCCAGATCGCGTACCCCTCCGCGGTCATATGCAGCATGTCCTCCCGGAACAAGGCCGCCCGCGGCTGCCCGTCGGCACCCAGCATCGGCGTGTAGATGTCGGTGTAGCCGGTGTTCGGCAGCCTGGCCAGCGCCGCCTTGATCATCGCGTTGGCCTGGCTGATTGCCGGCAGCAGGTTCGCGCGCGACGGGCTGGGCTTGATCGAAATGTATTCCACCGTGGTCCCGGGCAGGTCGCGGTGCACCCGCTGCACGAAGGCCAGCACATCGTCGCGTACCTGCGCCGGGCTGCGGCCGCTGTTGAGGTCGTTGTCGCCGGCGTAGAAGAACACCTTGCACGGCGCATACGGCACCACGATGCGGTCGGCATACCAGGTGCTGTCGCGCACCTCCGAACCGCCAAAGCCCCGGTTGAACACCGGCTGCCCGGGGAAATCGGCGGCCAGGCTGTCCCACATCCGGATCGAACTGCTGCCGATGAACTCGATACCCCCGCGCGGCGGCGGGGCAGTGCGGTCGGCGGCGGCGAACCGCGCCATGTCCTGGGCCCAGGCCACGTTGGAGACCTGGGCCGGCACCTGCGGCGGCGCGGCCGGCGTACGGGCCAGGGCGGGCAGGGCGGCCGACAGGGCCAGGGCGAGCAGCAGGGGGCGGGCGCAGCGGTCGAACATCGGCGGACTCCTCGGGGCGGGCGCCGGCACCGGCGTCCAGAACGGGCGGATCCCCATCATAGGAGTTGGCCGCCGGCGCCGCTTTACCCCGCCCGGGCAATGACCGCGTTCAACAATGGTCTGCCGGGCTTGTGGCAAAATGACCGATTGATTGCCCATTCAGCGATGCCCATGACCGTCCGCCGTGTGCTGCCCCCGTCGTCCCGGCCCGCCCCCAAACGTGGAGCCTGCGCCCGTGGCTGATGAAATCGGGCATATGCCGCGCGGCCCCAGGCGCATCCTGATGGCCGCGGTCTGGTCCTGGCAGGGCCTGCGTGCGGCCTGGCTGCATGAATCCTCGTTCCGGCTGGAGGTCTACCTGCTGGTCGTGCTGGCCCCGCTGGCGCTGTGGCTGGGCCAGAGCCCGGTCGAGCGCGCGCTGATGATCGGCTCGCTGCTGCTGGTGCTGGCGATGGAACTGGCCAACTCGGCCATCGAAGCGGTGATCGAACGCTATGGCAGCGAATTCCATGAACTGGCCGGCCGGGCCAAGGACATGGGCTCGGCGGCGGTGTTCGTGCTGATGGTCAATGTACTGGTGTGCTGGGGCCTGGTCCTGCTGCCGCAACTGTTCTGAGCCCTCTCCGGCTCGTCCCCCCCTGTAAGGATTCCTTCCATGTACCTTGAGCTGCTGTCCGACCCGAACGTCTGGTTGACCCTGTTTACCCTCAGTGCGCTGGAAATCGTGCTGGGCATCGACAACCTGGTGTTCATCTCGATCGCGGTGAGCAAGCTGCCCGAAGCGCGCCGCCCGTTCGCGCGCAAGCTCGGCATCGCGGTGGCCTGCATCACCCGCATCCTGCTGCTGGTGTCGCTGGCCTACCTGGCGCACATGGAAGCCAACCTGTTCACCGTGGCCGGCATGGGCATCTCCATCCGCGACCTGGTGCTGATCCTCGGCGGCCTGTTCCTGATCATCAAGGGCGGCATGGAGATCCGCGAGCTGATCACCGGCGGCGAAGACGAAGACCCCGCCACCACCAAGACCTCGGCGGTGTTCGGCATGGTCATCGCGCAGATCGCCTTGATCGATATCGTGTTCTCGCTGGACTCGGTGATCACCGCCGTCGGCATCGCCGACCATGTCCCGGTGATGGTGGCCGCGATCCTGCTGTCGGTGGCGGTGATGCTGCTGGCGGCCAACCCGCTGGGCCGCTTCATCGACGCAAACCCGACCGTGAAGATGCTGGCGCTGGCCTTCATCCTGCTGATCGGCGCGGTGCTGATCCTCGACGGCCTGGGCGTGCACGTGCCCAAGCCCTACATCTACGCGGCGATGGGCTTCTCGGTGCTGGTGGAATGGCTGAACCTGCTGATGCGCCGCCGCGCCGTCGAGCACCACGTGCCCGGCGCCGGCAACTGGTAGGTACCGACCGTTGGTCGGTACGCCGTGGGTACCGGCCAACCGCCGGTACCCACATCGGCTTTACCGCAAACGTGGCATGCTCCCGGTCCCGTCCATCGAGATCCGGAGCCGGCCATGCGATCGTTCTTCCGTCTGTTGCTGCTGGCCGTGCTGGCCACCCTGCTGTCCGGCTGTGGTTACAACGCCATCCAGCAGAAGGATGAACAGGTCAAGGCCGGTTGGGCCGAGGTGCTCAACCAGTACAAGCGCCGTGCCGACCTGATCCCCAACCTGGTGCAGACCGTGGAAGGCTATGCCAACCAGGAACGCCAGGTGCTGACCGATGTGACCAACGCGCGTGCGCGGGTGGGCCAGGTCAACGTCAATGCCGACGATGCCGAGTCGCTCAAGCAGTTCCAGCAGGCCCAGGGTGAGCTGAGCGGGGCGCTGTCGCGGCTGCTGGTGGTCACCGAGAACTACCCGAACCTGAAGTCCGACCAGGGCTTCCGCGACCTGCAGGCGCAGCTGGAAGGCACCGAAAACCGCATTACCGTGGCGCGCGGCCGCTATATCCAGATGGTGCAGGACTACAACACCTACCTGCGCCAGTTCCCGCAGCTGATCACCGCCAAGATGTTCGGCTATGCGGTCAAGCCGAACTTCAGCGTGGACAACGAAGCGCAGATCTCGCAGCCGCCTGCGGTCAAGTTCGGCGCGCAGGCCCCGGCTCCGGCGCCCGCGCCGCAGCAGGCCCCGGCGCAGTAAGCCGATGCGCATCCGCCAGCTGCTGGGTGGCCTGTTGCTGCTGTGCCTGTGCCTGGCGTTGCCGGCCTGGGCGCAGGCCGACGCGGCGATCCCGGCGCTGAGCTCGCCGGTGGTGGACACCACCGGCACCCTGGATGCCGCGCAGACCCAGGCGCTGCAGGCCCAGGCGCTGGCCCTGCAGCAGCGCAAGGGCAGCCAGCTGCAGATACTGATGGTACCCAGCACCGCCCCGGAAACCATCGAGCAGTACACCCAGCGGGTGTTCGAGCAGTGGCAGATCGGCCGCAAGGGCGTGGACGACGGGGTGCTGCTGGTGGTGGCCAAGGACGACCGCCGGGTCCGGATCGAACCGGGCTATGGGCTGGAAGGGGCGATTCCCGATGCGGTCGCCAACCGGGTGATCCAGGAATACCTGGCCCCGCGCTTCCGCGCCAACGATTACGCCGGCGGGCTGGCCGAGGCCAGCGCGGCACTGGTCAAGCTGATCGACGGCGAACCGCTGCCGGCGCCGGTCAGCACCCACCGCGCCAGCCGCAACCCCGATGGCGACGGCTGGACTTTCGCGCTGGTGATCGGCTTCTTCGTCGGCAGCTTCCTGCGCGCCATCCTGGGCTGGCTGCCGCGCCCGCTGCGCGCCCTGCTTGGCGGCGGCGGCGCGGCCGTGGCGGCCTTCCTGTTCACCTCGCTGTGGCTGGCCAGCGGCCTGGCTGGGCTGATCGGCCTGGCGATGGGCCTGTCCTCGGGCCGGGCCGGTGCGTTCGCCCGCAACAGCGGCTGGGGCGGTGGTGGCGGCTGGGGCAGCGGCGGCGGGTTCGGGGGCGGTGGCGGCTTCGGCGGTGGGGGCGGTGGCTGGGGCGGTGGCGGTGGACGTTCGGGAGGCGGTGGCGCCTCGGGGGGCTGGTAATGCGCTGGTGGCGACATCTGTTCTCACCCTCGGTGCGGCGCGCCTTTCCGCCGGCCCGGCTGCAGGCGATCACCGAGGCGATCGCCGCCGGCGAGCGCCGCCACGGCGGCCAGGTCATGTTCGCGGTGGAGGCCGACCTGCCGCTGCTGGCGCTGTGGCGCCGGGTCAGCCCGCGCCAGCGCGCCGAGCAGGCCTTCGCCCAGCTGCGCACCTGGGATACCGAACACAACAACGGCGTGCTGGTCTACCTGCTGCTGGCCGACCACGCCATCGAGCTGGTGGCCGACCGCGGCCTGCGCGGCAAGGTCGGTGAGGCTCAATGGCAGGAGATCTGCGCGCATATGCAGCAGCGCCTGCGCGACGGTGCGTTGCAGGACGCGGTGCTGCTGGCCATCGAGGAGGTCTCCGAGCTGCTGGCCGGGCACTATCCGCCGGTTCCCGGGTCTGAGGATGACAACCTGCCCAACACGCCCCAACTGCTGGGTTAAGGTGTTGCGGCCGTAGAATATCCGCTGACCTGCAAGGCATCGCCCATGATCTATTTCCACGACATCGACCCCATCGCCATCTCGCTTGGGCCGGTCAAGGTGCACTGGTACGGCATCATGTACCTGCTCGGCTTCACTGCGGCCTGGTGGCTGGGGCGCAGGCGGATCGCGGCCGGGCGCCTGCCCGGGGTGGATGCCAACGGCTTCTCCGACCTGCTGTTCTACGCCATGCTCGGCGTGGTGGTGGGCGGGCGCGTGGGCTTCATGCTGTTCTACGCGCTGTCGGACTTCCTGCACAACCCGCTGCTGCTGTTCAAGGTGTGGGATGGCGGCATGAGTTTCCACGGCGGCCTGCTGGGGGTGCTGTTCGCCTCGTGGTACTGGTCGCGCAAGCAGCGCCTGCACCTGTTCGACACCCTGGATTTCATGTCCCCGCTGGTGCCGCTGGGGCTGGGCTTTGGCCGCATCGGCAACTTCATCGGCGCCGAGTTGTGGGGCAAGTACACCGATGGCAGCTGGGGCGTGGTGTTTCCCAGTGGCCTGCCGGCGCCCTTGAACGGGCTGGACCTGGCCACGCTGAAGGCGCAGTTCGCCAGCGGCGCGCTCAACCCGTACGCGCGCCATCCCTCGCAGTTGTATGAAGCGCTGCTGGAAGGCCTGGTGATGTTCGTGGTGCTGTGGGCGGTGTCGGCCAAGCCGCGCCATCGCTATGTGATCGCCGGCCTGTTCGCGCTGATGTACGGCCTGTTCCGCTTCGCGGTGGAGTTCGTGCGCATGCCCGACAATGGCGTCTATATCGCCTTCGGCTGGCTGACCAAGGGCCAGATCCTGTGCGTGCCGCTGATCGCCTTCGGCCTGGTGCTGCTGGCCCTGTCGCGGCGCGCCCCGGTGCTGCAGCCGCAGCTGCCGGTGCAGGCCGCGGGGGCCGCGCCATGAAGCCCTACCTGGACCTGCTCCAGCACGTGCTCGAGCATGGCGCGGAGAAAGCCGACCGCACCGGCACCGGCACGCGCAGCGTGTTCGGCTGGCAGATGCGCTTCAACCTGGGCGACGGTTTCCCGCTGGTCACCACCAAGAAACTGCACCTGCGCTCGATCATCCACGAGCTGCTGTGGTTCCTGAAGGGCGATACCAATATCGGCTACCTCAAGGACAACCAGGTGCGGATCTGGGACGAGTGGGCCGATGCCAACGGCGACCTCGGCCCGATCTATGGCAAGCAGTGGCGCAGCTGGGCCACCGCCGACGGCGGCAGCATCGACCAGATGCAGTGGCTGGTGGAGGAGATCCGGCGCAACCCGGATTCGCGCCGGCTGGTGGTCAGTGCCTGGAACGTGGGCGAGCTGTCGCAGATGGCGTTGATGCCCTGCCACAACCTGTTCCAGTTCTACGTCATCGACGGCAAGCTCAGCTGCCAGCTGTACCAGCGCAGCGGCGACATCTTCCTGGGCGTGCCATTCAACATCGCCAGCTATGCGCTGCTGACCCACCTGGTGGCGCAGGCCACCGGGCTGGGCGTGGGCGACTTCGTGCACACCCTGGGCGACGCCCACCTGTATTCCAACCATGTCCAGCAGGCCCGCGAGCAACTGGCGCGGCAGCCGCGCGCGCTGCCCACGCTGTGGTTGAACCCGCAGGTCACCGACCTGTTCGGCTTCCAGTTCGACGATATCCGCATCGACGGCTACGACCCGCACCCGGCGATCAAGGCGCCGGTGGCGGTATGAGTGCCATGAAGCTGTCGATGATCGTGGCGCTGGACCGCAACCGTGGCATCGGTCGCGACAACGACCTGCCCTGGCAGCTTCCCGACGACCTCAAGCATTTCAAGGCGTTGACCCTGGGCAAGCCGATCCTGATGGGGCGCAAGACCGCGCAGTCGCTGGGCCGCGCGCTGCCGGGCCGGTCCAACCTGGTGTTGACCCGCAGCGGGCAGGTTCCGTTCGAAGGCATGCGTGCGGTGGCATCGCTGGAAGAAGCCACGGCGCTTGCCGAGGGCGAGGGCGCTGGCGAGTTGTGCGTGATCGGCGGCGGCGAGATCTTCGCCCAGCTGCTCCACCAGACCAGCACGCTGCACCTGACCTGGGTGGATACGGCGGTGGCGGCCGACACCCATTTCCCGCCGGTCGATCCGGCGGTCTGGGTGGAAGTGGCGCGCGAACATCACCCGGCCGATGCGCGGCACGCGTTCGCGTTCGATTTCGTCGATTACGCCAGGCGCAGGTAGCGCGGGCTGCGTTGCATCCACCAACGGTGGATGCCTACCCGTGGGTCGCCGTTATCCGTTGGCTTGCCGGCCGCCGTTGGATTGCGGTGCGCGGTAGTGCCCGATGATGGTGTGCTGGAACAGCAGGTTTTCTTCCCGGGTGCCGCGCGCGATGTTGTGCAGGACCAGTGGGGTACCGTCGGCCAGCTGCCGGTCCGAGACGATGCCCACGTGCAGCAGGCCGTTGCCGTTGAGCTTCCAGGCCACGATGTCGCCGGCGGCGAAGTCGGCAGTCTGCGCAGACCGCGACTGTTGCCAGCCCTGGCGCTCGAACCAGCGCATCAGATTGGGCACGCGCCGGTGGTCGATGTTGCGGTCCGGGCGCGCCAGCCCCCACAGCGCCGGATAGGCGCTGAAGTTGCCGCGCATGTCCTCGTGGATCTGCTGCTGCAGGTCGATGCCCTGGGTGCGCAGCGCACGCACCACCACGTCGGTGCATACCCCGCGATCGGCCGGCACATCGCCGCCGGGATAGCCCAGCACCACATAGGCCGGGTCGTAGCGGACGGTCTGCCCGATCTGGCCGCGGGCGGCCTCCACCAGTGGGGGGGAGGCTGGCACCGCGGCCGGGGCCGCCGCGCTGGGCGCTGTCGATGCCGGCGCGGCGGCCGGTTCCGGGACGCGCTGGCAGGCTGCGGCCACCGCGACCAGCAGGCCCAGTACGCCCAGCAGCAGGTGGCGGGTCTGGATCATGCCGTGGTGGGGGTGCTGCCGCCGTTGTCGCCGGCCGGTTCGGCGGCACGGCGCGGCGGCTGGCTGCGCGGCCCGCGCTCGCGGCGCTGGCCTTGCGGCTGGCGCGGCGGGCGGCCGTTGCCGGCCTCGCCGTCGCCGGCCGGGCGGCGCGCCGGTGGGCGTGGCGTCGACACCGGCTTGGGCACATCACGGCCGGGCACCTGCACCACGCGCAGTTCATCGGTATCCAGCTGCAGCGCGGTCAGCTTGCCGCCCCACACCGCACCGGTATCGATGGCGTGCACGCCCTGGGTGATGGTCAGGCCCAGCGCCGACCAGTGGCCGCAGACGATCTTCAGGTCGCGCTCGACCCGGCCGGGCACTTCGAACCAGGGGTACAGGCCCTGTTCCTGGGTACCCGGGGTGCCCTTGTCCTCGATCCCGATCCGGCCACGCGGGGTGCAGTAACGCATGCGCGTGAACAGGTTGATGATCGCGCGCGAACGGTCGTAGCCGGCCAGGCCCGGCGACCAGCTCGGCTTGTCGCCATACATGTTGCGGAACAGTTTGCGGTAGCCGCTGCCGTGCAGTTGCAGCTCCACTTCGTGGGCGTGCTTTTCGGCCAGCTGGGTGGTCCACTTCGGGGCCAGCCCGGCATGGATCATCATCCAGCCCAGCTCGCGGTCCACGTGCACCAGCTTCTGCAGGCGCAGCCATTCCAGCAGCTCGTCGCGGTCCTCGGCCAGCACGATGCGCAGCAGGTCCGGGTTGACCTTGCGCTGCTCTTCCTCGGTGCGGGCACCGACGGCGAGCAGGCTCAGGTCGTGGTTGCCCAGCACCACCACGCTGCTCTCGCGCAGCGAATGCACCAGCCGCAGCGTTTCCAGCGACTGCCCGCCGCGGTTGACCAGGTCGCCGCAGAACCACAGCTTGTCCACCGCCGGGTCGAAGCGGATCTTCTCCAGCAGCCGTTGGGTGACGTCGTAGCAGCCCTGCAGGTCGCCGATGGCCCAGACACTCATGCGCGCGCCTCCATCAGTGCAGTGTGCGCGGAACGGTCAACACGAACGGCGCGATCGGGGCGGCGAACTCGGTGCCATCGTCGGCCACCATGTCGTAATGCCCCTGCATCGTGCCGTGTTCGGTTTCCAGCATGACACCGGAGGTGTAACGGAAGTCTTCACCCGGGCGCAGCCGCGGCTGCTCGCCGATCACCCCATCGCCATCGACGTGTTCGGTGCGGCCGTTGGCATCGGTGATGCGCCAGTGGCGGGCCACCAGGCGCGCGGCGATGCGGCCCTGGTTGTGGATGCGGATGGTGTAGGCGAACGCATAGCGCCCGTCCTCCGGCGTGGACTGGTCGTCGAGGAAACGGGGGGCGACCTCGACGGAGATCGCATAGTTTGCAGCGTCGTTCATGCAGGCAGTTTAGTGAATGTCGTGCAATTTAAGGTGAGCCCATCACCGCGCCGGCGTGCAGCCCGGCGTGGCCATCCCGCGGTGCTACGCATGCGCGGCCCGGTATCGGCGCGCGCGGGTGCGGTTCATGGCGCGGCGTCGTCGCCGTCCAGCGGCGGGACGTTGGCCAGTGCGATGAACTGCGCTACTTCCAGCTGTTCGGCGCGGGCATCGCTGCGCACCCCGGCCGCTTCGAACTGCGCCGGGCTGACCACGTTGTTGAGGGCGTTGCGCAGGGTCTTGCGGCGCTGCCCGAAGGCGGCCTTGACCACCTCGGCAAACCGTTTCCGGTCGCGGATGTCGACCGTGGCCGGATCGCGCGGAACCAGGCGTACCACCGCCGAATCGACCTTCGGCGGCGGCCGGAATGCCCCCGGCGGCACCACGAACAACGCGGTCACCTTGCACCAGGCCTGCAGCATCACGCTCAGGCGGCCGAACACCTTGCTGCCCGGCTCGGCGGCCATGCGGTCGACCACTTCCTTCTGCAGCATGAAGTGCATGTCGCGGATCACTGCGGCGTGCTCCATGGCATGGAACAGGATCGGCGAGGAGATGTTGTAGGGCAGGTTGCCGACCAGGCGGATCTGGCCGCCGGCGGCCAGCTCGGTGAAGTCCACCTGCAGCACGTCGCGGTGCACGATGGTCAGCTCGCCCAGCGGGGCCGCCGCGGCGGTCAACGGCGCGATCAGGTCGCGGTCGAATTCGATCACGGTCAGGCGCGGATGGCGGCGCAGCAGCGGCAGGGTGATGGCGCCCTGGCCGGGGCCGATCTCGACCAGGCGGTCGTCGTCCTTGGGGCTGACGGCCAGCACGATCTTGTCGATATAGCTGCGGTCGGCCAGGAAGTGCTGGCCGAGCTGCTTTTTGGCCGGCGCGGTGAACCCGGCGGCGGAGGGGGAATACGAAGAAGTCATGGCGCCAGTGTACGTTGCCGCGCCAGCCGGGCACACAGGCCGGTGGCAGCCAGCAGGCTGGATGGGTCGGCGATGCCGCGGCCGGCCAGTTCCAGTGCGGTGCCGTGGTCGACCGCCACCCGCGGGTAGGGCAGGCCCAGGGTGATGTTGACCGCCTGTTCGAAGCCGCTGAACTTGAGCACCGGCAGACCCTGGTCGTGGTACATCGCCAGCACCGCGTCGAAGCCGGCCAGCTTGGCCGGCAGGAAGGCGGTGTCGGCCGGCAGCGGGCCGACCAGGTCCATGCCCTGGGCGCGCAGGCGCGCCAGCAGCGGGATGATCAGGTCCAGCTCTTCGCGGCCGAGGTGGCCGTCTTCGCCGGCATGCGGGTTCAGCCCGAGCACGGCGATGCGCGGGGCGGCGATGCCGAACTGCCCGGCCAGCGCGGCGTGCACGGTATGCAGGGTGCGCGCCAGGCCGTCGGCGGTGATCGCATCGGCGACCGCGCGCAGCGGCAGGTGGGTGGTGGCCAGGGCCACCCGCACGATGTCGTTGGCCAGCATCATCACCACCTCGGCCCCGGCCTGGTCGGCCAGCAGTTCGGTGGTGCCGCTGTAGGCGATGCCGCCCTGGTTGATCACCGCCTTGTGCACCGGGCCGGTCACCACCCCGGCCAGGTCGCCATCCAGGCAGGCCTGGCCGGCCTGCAGCAGCGCCCCGATCACCGCCCCGGCATTGGCCGGGTCGGCGTGGCCGAAGCGCGAGGGCCGCGCATTGGCGACCACGCGCAACGGCAGATCGCCCGGCTGGCGGGCGATGGCATCTTCGGGCAGCAGTTGCAGCGGCAGCGCCAAGGCGGTGGCCGCCGCGCGGAGGGTGTCCGGGTCGGCGAAAGCCAGCAGCCGGCAATCGGTGCGCGGCTGCTGGGCCAGGCGCAGGCAGAGTTCCGGGCCGATCCCGGCGGGCTCGCCCGGTACCAGAGCGAGCTGCGGGATCATCGGGCCGGGCTCAGGACTGCGGCGGCGTGGTGGTGCTGGCGCCTTCGGCGCGGTCGCCGCTGCGCAGGTTCACGTAGGCTTCGCCACGCAGTTCCTGCAGGAAGCGGTTGTACTCTTCTTCCAGCTTGCGGCGGCCGATCGTTTCGCGGATCTGGGCGCGCTGGTTGTCGGTGGTGGCATCGGTCTGGCGGGTGGCCACGCGCTGCACGATATGCCAGCCGGCGTCGGTGCGGAACGGCGGGCTCACGCCGCCGTCGGTGACGCCTTCGATCTGCTTGCCGAAGTCCGGGCCGAACGCGTCGGCCGGGAACCAGCCCAGGTCGCCGCCCTGGCCCTTGCTGTTGTTGTCCTCGGAGGATTCCTTGGCCACGGTCTGGAAATCGGCGCCACCGGCGATGCGGGCGCGCAGGGTGTCGATCTTGGCCTTGGCGGCGGCATTGTCCTGCTGGTCGGTGATGCGCACCAGGATGTGGCGGCCGTGGAACTCGGTGATGGTCTGGCCGCTGCCGGCGGCGCTGGCGTCGCGCACTTCGACCAGCTTCAGCAGCTGGAAGCCGCTCGGGCCGCGCAGCGGGCCGACCACGTCGCCGGGCTTCATCTGGGTCATCATCTGCGCGAACGCATTGGGGATTTCATCCAGCGAACGCCAGCCCAGGTCGCCGCCTTCCAGCGCGTTGGGGCTGTCGGAATAGCGCACGGCCGCCGCGTTGAAGTCCAGCTCGCCCTTGTCCAGCAGCGCCTTGACGCCATCGGCCTTCTTCTGGCCGGTGCCGATCTGCTCGGCGGTGGCGCCCTCGGGCAGGCCGACCAGGATATGCGCCAGGTGGTACTGGGTACCCACGGTGGCCTGCTGCTTCAGCGCGGCATCCACTTCGCCCTCGCTGACGCTGATGCGGCTCTGCGCGAAGCTCTGGCGCAGGCGCTGCACGGTGATTTCGTCGCGCACCGAGGCACGGAAATCGTTGAAATCGATCCCGTCCCCGGCCAGGCGCTGGCGCAGGGCATCCAGGTTGGACCCGTTCTGCTGGGCGATCGCGTTCAGGGCCTGGTTGAGTTCCTGGTCGCTGATCTTGACCCCGCTGCTCTCGGCGCGGGCGACCTGCAGCTTGACCAGCACCAGCCGTTCCAGCACCTGGCGGCTGAGCACGTCGTCCGGCGGCAGCTGGGCCTCGCGGCCGGCGTACTGCGCCTTGATGTTCTGGATCGCACGGTCCAGTTCGCTCTGCAGCACCACGTCCTCATCGACGATGGCGGCAATGCGATCCAGCGGCTGGCCCTGCTGGGCCAGCACCGGCAACGGTGCGGCGACGGTGGAGACCGCCAGCAGGGAAGCGAGTAGAACGGGAAGGGTCTTGGTCATGGGATCAGGTTCGGATCGTAGTCGTCACGGTCGGCCCCGGTATTGCTGGGCGGCACGAGATAGAGGTCGTCTCGGTAGTACCCGAGAATAGCACGGCGCAAGGTGCGGTCCGTGTTCTGGCCGATGGAGCTCAGGCCCTTGAGCACGAACTCGATCTGGAAGGAATTGTTCAGCTCGCCCTCGCGGTTGCGCACGTAGCGGCGGGCGATGGCGCGGACGGCCAGGCAGCAGCTGTCCCACTGCACGCCACCGATGATTTCCAGCGGTGCCTTGTCCTGGATGGAGTAGTAGTAGCGGCCAACCAGGCTCCAGGTGGGGCTGAGCGGGTACAGGAAGGACAGGTCCACCTGCTCCAGCAGGGTCCGTTCTTCCTTGCTCGCGGTACTGGACGCCAGCGAATTCAAGCGGTGCCGGTAGGTCAGGTTGACTACGCCATCGTTGGACATCAGGTAGCGCGCGCGCACGCTGGCCAGGTCTTCGCGCTTGTACTTGGGGTCCCACTGGTAGGTGGCGCCCAGGTTCCAGCGGTCGTTGATGGCGTAGTTGGCATCGGCGATCCATGCCGACTTGCCTTTCTCCACCTGGGAGGTGTTGCCCGGCAGGGTCACCCGCGAATCATCGAAGTACAGGATCTGGCCGATGCTGCCGGAGAAGCGTTCCCTGCCGGTGTTCTGGTCGATGAAGCGGGTGCTCAGGGCCATGGTCAGCTGGTTGGCATCGTTCTGGCGGTCGGCGCCGGTATAGCGCGAGTCGCGGAACAGCTGGCCCCAGCTGAAGGTGAAATCGCGGGTATCGAAGATCGGCAGGTCGCTCTGGTCGCGGTAAGGCGTACGCAGGTAGAACAGGCGCGGTTCCAGCGTATGCAGGAACGACTTGCCGCCGATGGTGGTTTCGCGGTCGAAGAACATGCCCGCATCCAGGCTGGCCACCGGCAGGCTGCGGCTGGGCGAGGTGTCGCCGCGCAGCTGCTCGGGGGTCGGGTTGGCGACCCCGGCGGCGGCCAGGTTCTGCAGGCGGATCTGGTCGGCCAGGCCCTGGTCCAGTTGATAGCCGGTGTAGCGCCAGGCCACGGTCGGGGTGACATACCAGGCCGCGCCACTGAACGGCATCGACACGTACGGCTTGATGTCCAGGCGCGACCCGTTGAAGCGCGGGTCGACCACCCCGGAGCGGATGTACTCGCCGTCGGCATCGATGATCTTGCGGCGGTTGTCGTCGTGGGTGAAGCGCACCGCTTCGGCGTAGACGCCGGCTTCCAGCCACGGCAGCAGCGGCTTGTCCCAATTGAAGAACGCCCGCGGCTGGCGCGCATAGGGCAGCGCGTCTTCGGTCAGGGTGTAGTCGGTGAGCTGCCAGTAGTCTGCCATCAGGCCGCCGGTCCAGTTCTCGCCGGTGCCGTAGATGCCGATCTGGCTCTGCAGGTTGGAGGCGGTCACCCCCAGCAGCTTGCTGGAGAAATCCTCGGTGTAGCGTTCGTCGCTGACCCAGGCCAGGTTGGCGCGCGCCTGCCAGTTGACGTTGATGTTGTGGTAGCCGGTGTACTCGACCCGGCCGCGGTCCTTGTCGCGCAACTTGTCGTTGGGCAGGTAGGCGGTCAGCAGTTCGCCGCGGCCGCCGTCGTACAGGTAGCGGAATTCGTTGTCGAGCATGAAACCGCGCTTGCTCATGTAGCGCGGGGTCAGGGTGTCGTCGTAGTTCGGCGCCAGGTTGAAGTAGATCGGCTGGGCGTAATCGAAGCCGTTGCGGCCGGACAGGCCCAGCTCGGGGTAGAGCAGGCCGGTCTGGCGACGGTCGTCGATCGGGAACTTGAAGTACGGTGCCCACAGCACCGGCACCTTGCCGATCCGCAGCACTGCGTTGCGCGCGGTGCCGAAGCCTTCGTCGTTGTCCACTTCGATCTGCGGCGCCGACAGCTTCCAGACCGGCTGCGAGGGGTCGCAGGTGGTGTAGGTGGAGCGGTGCATCTGCCCCACCGCGCCCTGCAGGTCCACCGATTCGGCCACGCCGTTGCCGCGCCGGGACACCAGCTGGTACTGGATGTCGCTGATCTTGTGGGTGTCCGCTTCCTGGTTGCCTTCGGCGCGCTTGGCCAGCATCCGGATCGAGGAGTCCTGGTAGCGGACGTTGCCCTCGGCGATGTAGTTGCCGCTTTCGGTGTCGAAGCTCAGGTGGTCGGTACCCAGGAACTGGTCGCCGCGCTTGAGCGCCACGTTGCCCTGGTACTGCGGCACCGTGGTGGTGCCAAACAGCTGGTCCCCCTCGATGTCGGTGTCCTGCTGGTCGCGGGTGGCGGCGGCGGCCTTGTCGGCCTTGGGCGCATCGTCGAACACAGGCAGGACATCGGCGACCGGGCACAGGCCCCAGTTCACCGGTTTGTCGTCGGCCATGGCCGGCAGGCAGATGGCGATGCTCAGGGGGAGGGGCAGCAGGCGGAGGACTCGGCGCACGCGGTAGTCGGATTCGGGCGAAAACGGATCGTAGCTTGCCCCATCCCTTGCATAGGGGCAATGAAGGCCTTGCGCGGGCAAGGGTTCAGGTTCATGCGCCGGGCCGGCTGCGCGCTGCCTCAGCGCAGCTGGCCGACGTGGGCCACGGCGCATTCGGCCAGCGCCTGCAGGTCGTAACCGCCCTCCAGCATGGACACCACCCGGCCGCCGCCATGGCGCCGGGCCAGGCCGCGCAGCTCGGCGGTGATCCAGGCGAAGTCGTCGGTTTCCAGCATCAGGTCGGCCTGCGGGTCGCGCATATGCGCATCGAAGCCGGCCGAGATCAGCAGTAGCTGGGGGCGGAAGTCGTCGATCGCCGGCAGCATTTCGTCGGCCCAGGTGTTGCGGAAGCGGAAGCCGCCGCTGCCCGGCGGCAGCAGGATGTTGAGCAGGTTGCCGGCGCCGCGGTCGCGGCGCAGCCCGGAGTTGGGGAACAGCCCGGCCTGGTGGGTGCTGTAGTAGGACACGCCGGGGTCGGCGATGAAGATGTCCTGGGTGCCATTGCCGTGGTGCACGTCGAAATCGACGATGGCGATCCGTTCCAGGCCGTAGCGGTCGCGCGCATAGGCGGCGGCCACGGCGATGTTGTTGAACAGGCAGAAGCCCATCGCGGTGCTGGCGGTGGCGTGGTGGCCGGGCGGGCGCACCGCGCAGAACGCCACCGGGTCCTCGCCGAGCATCACCGCATCGACCGCGGCCACGCCGGCGCCGGCGGCATGCAGCGCGGCGCTGGCCGAGCCCGGCGAGGTCATGGTGTCCATGTCGATCAACCGCACCGGCTCGGTCTGCGCCGCGAGCACCAGGTCGATCAGTTCGCTGTCATGCACCCGGGCCAGCTCGCCGAGCTTGGCCGGCGGGGCCTGGCGCCAGTCCAGCTGGTCCGGGAAGGCGCCGCGCAGGGCATCGAGCACCACCTGCAGGCGGGCCGGGCATTCGGGGTGGCCACGGCCGGGATCGTGTTGCAGACAGGCAGGGTGGGTGAAAACCAGCATACGGGCGGGGGCTCCGGTGGGCGGGCCGGTCAGGCGTGGCGGCGCTGGTGCTGCCACAGCACGTCGCCGTGGCCATCGGCCCGCGCCAGCACGCGGGCCAGCACGAACAGCAGGTCCGACAGCCGGTTGAGGTAGCCGATCGCCTCGGCGCGGACCGGTTCCAGCCGGGCCAGGCCAACCGTCTCGCGTTCGGCGCGACGCACGATGGTACGGGCCAGGTGGCAACGTGCGGCGGCCTCGCCGCCAGCCGGCAGCATGAATTCCTTCAGGGCCGGCAGGTCGGCGTTGTAGTGGTCCAGCTGGCGTTCCAGGGCCTGGATGTCGGCGGCCTGGATGGCGGCATGGCCGGGAATGCACAACTCCCCGCCCAGGTCGAACAGCTGGTGCTGCACGGTGGTCAGCAGCGCTCGTACCGGCTCGGGCAGCGGCACTGCCAGCAGCACGCCCAGGGCCGAATTGGCCTCGTCGACGGTGCCGTAGGCGTTTACCCGCGCCGCATCCTTGGGCACCCGGGTGCCGTCGCCCAGGCCGGTGCTGCCGTCATCGCCGGTACGGGTATAGATGCGCGAAAGCCGGTTGCCCATGCCTGCGCCCTGCTCAGCGCAGCACGTCGTGGCGGGCCTGCAGCAGCTTGCCGAACTGTTCGGCGGCCAGCTGCAGGGCCGCGGCCAGGCCGACATAGATCGCCGCGGTGCGCAGGTAGGGCACGAACCAGTCGGCATAGTTCTGCAGCCAGCCCGCGACGCTGGGATCGGCCACCATCGCGCTGCTCCAGTAGAAGCCGCCCTGGGCCAGCAGGTGGCAGACCGCCACCGCGGCCACCAGCAGCACCACGGCCTTGCCCAGCGTGCTCCAGTGCGCGCCCTGGTAGCCCTGGCGCAGCAGCATGCCGCCGGCCCACAGCGCAAAGTACGCCGGCAGCAGCATCCAGGTGCCGGGCGAGACGCAGTAATGCTGCAGGTATTCCAGGCCGCTGCCGCGGATCACCAGCACGTCGATCACGATCGCCAGCGCCATCAGCAGCGGGAACGCCCAGCGCGTCCAGGCACGCAGGTAGAAGCCACCGATGAAGAACACCGCCCAGGAAGCGTCGGGGATCGCCATGAAGTGATTGACCCGGGTCGCGGCCATCAACAGCACGAGCACGGACAGGACGAAGGCGCGTTGGGCAGGGGAGGTCATGGCGGCGACGGGTAAGGGCTCGGCATTCATTCTAGCGCCTGCCGCGGCAGGGCGTCGCACGCGCCGGCAACGGCCAACCGCTTATCATTGCCGGCATGAGTGAACGACATGACGTAGTGATCGTGGGCGGCGGGCTGGTCGGTGCCAGCCTGGCCATCGCCCTGGACCGGGCCGGGCGCAAGGTCGGGCTGGTGGAGGCCACTGCGGCCGGCGCGCTGCCGGCGGTGTTCGACCAGCGCAACCTCAGCTTCGCCGCCGCCACCGTCAACGCCTTGACCGCGCTGGGCGTGATGCAGCTGCTGGGCACGGCCCCCGGTGCGATCACCCGCATCCATGTCAGCCGCGCCGGCGATTTCGGCCGCGTGCAGATGGACGCCGCGCAGTACCAGCGGCCGTGGTTCGGCCAGGTGGTGGTGGCGCGCGATTTCGGCCATGCGCTGGAAACCCGGCTGTCCGCGCTGTCCGGGCTGTCCCGTTACCGCCCGGCGCGCTTTGTGCGGCTGGGCGGCACCATCGACGGCTACCGGCAGGTGTTCATCGCCGACGCCGATGGCGAGCGTTGCCTGCTGGCGCGGCTGGTGGTCGGCGCCGACGGCACCAGCAGCGCGGTGCGGCAGGCGCTGGGCATCGGCGTGGACGAACACGATTTCCAGCAGAGCCTGTTCGTGGCGCGGGTGCGCAGTGCGCGCGCGCCGGACGGCACCGCCTATGAGCGTTTCACCGATACCGGCCCGACCGCGCTGCTGCCGCGCGGCGACCGCCACTACGGCGCGGTGCACGGGGTGGCCCGCGACCAGGCCGATACGGTGCTGGCGCTGGACGACGCAGCATGGCTGCAGCGGCTGCAGGCGGCGATCGGCTGGCGCGCCGGGCGCTTGCTCGACAGCGGCCCGCGCAGTGCCTACCCGCTGGTCCAGGTGCTGGCCCGGGCGCTGGTCGGCGAACGCGCGGTGCTGCTCGGCAACGCCGCACAGACCATCCACCCGCTCGGCGCACAGGGCTTCAACCTGGGCCTGCGCGATGCGCTGACCCTGGCCGAACTGGTGGCGGGGGCCGATGACCCGGGCAGCGATACGCTGTTGCACGCCCATGTGGCGCGCCGCGAGGAGGACCGCCGGCAGACCATCGCCTTCTCCGGCGGATTGGCCCGGCTGACCAGCAACCCGGCGCCGCTGATGCGGCCGTTGCGCAGCCTGGGCTTGCTGGCCGCGCAGGCCACGCCGCTGCAGTCGATGCTGGTCGGCGGCGCGATGGGTTTCCGTGGCGAAGTACCGGACCTGTGCCGGGGAGCGGGCGCATGAGCCGGCGCGCGCGCGATGTGATCGTGGTCGGTGGCGGCGTGGTCGGTGCGGCCTGCGCGCTGGCGCTGGCCGGGGCCGGGCTCGAGGTGACCCTGGTCGAAGGCCGCGAGCCGCCGGCGTGGCAGCGGCAGGCAGCGGACCTGCGTGTCTATGCGTTCGCGCCGGACAATGCCCAGCTGCTGGCCGCGCTGGGGGTATGGCCGGCGGTGACCGCCGCGCGCGCCTGCGCCTACCGGCGCATGCGGGTCTGGGACGCCGCCGGCGGCGATGAACTGCGGTTCGACGCCGACACCCTGGGCCGCGAGCAGCTGGGCTGGATCGTGGAGAACGACCTGCTGGTCGACCGCTTGTGGGCGGCATTGCCGGCGGCCGGCGTGCAGTTGTGTTGCCCGGCGCGGGTGGACGCGTTGGAGCAGGACGCCGACGGCGTGCGCCTGCGGCTGGAGGACGGGCGCCGGCTGGACGCCTCGCTGGCGATCGCCGCCGATGGCGCCAACTCCACCCTGCGCCGTCTGGCCGGGCTGGAGGTGAGCGGCCAGGATTACGGCCAGCGTGGCGTGGTCGCCTATGTCGATACCGAGCGGAACAATGAAGCCACCGCCTGGCAGCGTTTCCTGGTGACCGGTCCGCTGGCGGTATTGCCGGTCGGCGCGCACCGCAGTTCGATCGTCTGGACCCTGCCCGATGCGCAGGCCGAGCGCGTGCTGGCCCTGGACGAGGCCGCGTTCGGACGCGAACTGACCAGCGCCTTTGGTGGGCGGCTGGGCGCGATGGGGCTGGCGTCCCAGCGTGCCGCCTTCCCGCTGCGGCGGCAACTGGCGACTGGGTATGTGGCCGGCCGCGTGCTGGCGCTGGGTGATGCCGCGCATGTGGTGCACCCGTTGGCCGGGCAGGGCGTCAACCTCGGCCTGCGCGATGTGGCCGCGCTGCGTGCGCTGGTCCTGCAGGCGCAGCAGCGCCGCCAGGACTGGATGTCGGCGCACCGCCTGCAACGCTGGGCGCGCGAGCGGCGCAGCGAGAACACGATTGCCGCCTACAGCTTCGATGCGATCAACACGGTGTTCTCCAACGACCAGATGCACCTGACCCTGGCCCGCGGCCGCGTGCTGGGCTGCGCCGGCAAGCTGCCGCCGCTGGTATCGATGCTCTGGAAGCGCGCGGCCGGGGTGTAGAAGCATCCACGCATGGCGTGGATCTACGCCGGAAACCGGCAAATCCACGCCACGGATTGGAACCCACCCGAAGCCGTTAAATCCACGCCATGCGTGGATGGCATTCACCCGAAACCGGTATCCATGGCATGGATGGCGCCCGGTAGAAGCCGGGCCATGCCCGGCTGCGCTTCAATCCACCAGCCAACCGGCCAGGTCGCTGCGATCCAGCTTCCCGCGCCGCTTCACGTCCAGCGCGCCGAACTCATCGGCCAGGGCGGGGTTGGCCTGCGCTTCGGCCCGGCTGAGGAAGCCGTCGCCGTCCACGTCCAGCGCCGCGAACGCGAACCGGTACTGGCCGACCACGTTCACCGGCTGTACCGAGCGCACGGTCACGGCCGCTTCGCCGGCCGGCGCCGACAACGTGACCTGGTGGGTCACCCGGCCTTCGGACAACGACTGCGTGCGCACGCCGGCCGGCACCTCGCGCAGCGGTTCGCTGATCGCTGGCGGCGGCGTGTAGGCCCGGGCCAGGGCAAGCGAGGGCAGCAGGGTCAGCAGCAGAACCAGGGCAGAACGACCTCGCATGGAAGCCTCCGTACATGACGTGGGTAGCGCCGGACCATGCCCGGCCGGCCGCGCAACGCGCGGCCATGATCGAGGCGTCGGCCGGGCACCGCCCGGCGCGGACGCCCCGGTATGCCATCACCGCAACGGCGAAGCCAGCACGGTGATTTCCTCGCGGTCGTGGTACAGCTGCTTGGCGCGTACCACCAGCGGCTTGCCGGCCTGTTCCTGGAACAGGTCCAGGCACATCCGGGTTTCGTCCCAGCGCTTCTTCATCGGCAGCTTGAGATTGAAGATCGCATGCTTGCACCAGCCCTCGCGGAACCAGGTGGCCATGCGCTCGGCAACCCGGCGCGGCTGTTCGACCATGTCGCAGACCATCCAGTCCAGCGGGGTCTCCGGCTGCCAGTGGAAACCGTCGGCGCGCAGATGCTCGACCAGGCCGGTCTCCAGCACGTGCTCGCGCAGCGGGCCGTTGTCCACGCTGATCACCCTGACGTGCTGGCGGGTCAACACCCAGGTCCAGCCGCCCGGTGCGGCGCCCAGGTCGGCCGCGCGCATGCCCGGCTTGACCAGCAGCTCGCGCTCTTCGGGAGTCATCAGGGTGAGCAGCGCCTCGTCCAGCTTCAACGCAGAACGCGAAGGCGCGTCGGGCAGCAGCTTCAAGCGCGGGATGCCCAGCGCCCACGGCGCGCTGTCGCGGGTATCGGCCACGCAGACAAAGGCGTGGCGGCCGTCGACGAACACGATATGCAGGCGCGGCAGCCCGGTGTTGGGCTTGTCGGTGAGCAGCCCCGCCTTGCGCAGCGCCGGGCGCAGCGCATTGCCGAACGCGCGGGCCAGGCCGGCCAGTGGCTTGCCTTCATCCGAATCGGGATGTTCCACCCACATGTCGCCGAAGCGTTGCTGGCCCTGCAGGGCGGCCATGATCGGGGTGATGCGGTCGGCCGCATCGAGCTGGGGCAGCTCGGCCAGCACCACCATCTTCTGCCGGGCGAAAATCAGCGAGCGCCACGGCAATGCCTTGGACAGCGCCGCGCCTTCCTCGGTGGCAAACAGCACATAGCCGTCGTTGCGCTGGGTGCGGGCATAGCCGGCGATGCCGGCATAGGCCGCCCGTTCGGACAGTTCGCCGGCCAGCTCCGGCTCGAAGCCCTGCCGGCACAGGCACAGCAGGCCGCTCATCGCGCGCCGCCAGCGGCGCGGGGATCAATAATGGGCACCGTTGGTCTCTCCGTACTGGCGCAGTACCGCGCGCGCTGCGTCGCGCTCGATGTCGCGCACGACCTCGATGCCACGCTTGTTGAGTTCACCGATCCAGTCGGCGGGCAGCGGGCCTTCATCGAACGGCGTCAGTTCTTCCACGTCCTGCGCACTGGCCCCGATCAGCAGGCGGTCGATGCCGGCCCAGATGGTGGCGCCATAGCACTGGCAGCACGGCTGGGAGGAGGTGGCCAGGGTGATCGGGCGCAGTACATCGTTCAGGCGCGGGGTCTGCAGGCGCTGCTGGGCCAGCATGTAGGCCATGTTCTCGGCATGCGCCAGCGAGGTGCTGTGCGGCACTACGCGGTTGACGCCGGCGGCGATCACGCGGTGGTCCGGGCCGAACACCACCGCGCCGAACGGGCCGCCGGTTTCCGCCTCGACATTCAGGCGCGACAGCTCGATCGCCAGGGCGACCTTGGCGGCATCGTCGGGATATACACGGGCCAGATCGATCTGGTCGTGGATCCAGGCGGGCAGGGTGAGGTGGACTTGCGCGTACAGCATCGGGGCGTGGGCCTCTTCAAATATGGAGCAGCGGCAGTGTATCGGGCGGCGCGTAGGGATGCCGTGTCCGCGCTGAACGCGGCCACGGTGCTGGGGCGCAGGGGGTGCGCCGCTGGCGTGGGGAGTGGCTGCGCGGCACCGCCGTTGCGGGGCCGCGCAGCAGGGTGGCCGGTGCCTGGCACCGGCCTGCAGGCTTACGCCGACCAGGTATCGCGCAGGGTCACGCTGCGGTTGAACACCGGCGTGGCGGCGGCGTGGTCGCGGCGGTCGGCAACGAAATAGCCGGTGCGCTCGAACTGGAACGACTGTTCCGGGGCGGCGCTGGCCGCGGCCGGCTCGACATAGCCGGTGACGGTGCGGCGCGACTCGGGGTTGAGGTAGTCGCGGTAGGTCTTGCCGTCGGTCTCGTCGTCCGGGTTGGGCACCGAGAACAGGCGGTCGTACAGACGGATCTGCGCCGGCACGCCGTGCACCGCGCTGACCCAGTGGATGGTGCCCTTGACCTTGCGGTTGGCCCCTTCCATGCCCGGACGCGATTCGGGGTCCAGCCAGCCGCGCAGTTCGGTGATGGTGCCGTCGGCGTCCTTGATCACTTCATCGCAGCGGATGATGCCGGCCCCGCGCAGGCGTACTTCGCCGCCCGGCAGCAGGCGCTTGAAGCCCTTCGGCGGCACTTCGGCGAAGTCCTCGCGCTCGATCCACAGTTCGCGTGCGAACGGCACCTCGCGGGTACCGAAGGCCTCGTCCTTGGGATGGTTGGAGAAGCTCAGGGTTTCTTCGTGGCCCTCGGGCAGGTTGGTCAGCACCAGCTTGACCGGGTCGATCACCGCCATGCGGCGCGGCGCGGCGCTGTCCAGGTCTTCGCGCAGCGCGCCTTCGAGCACGCTGAAATCGATCACCGAATTCTGCTTGCTGATGCCCACGCGCTCGGCGAACAGGCGCATCGCCGCCGGGGTATAGCCGCGCCGGCGCAGGCCCTGCAGGGTCGGCATGCGCGGATCTTCCCAGCCGTCCACCAGCTGTTCGGTGACCAGCGCCATCAGCTTGCGCTTGCTCATCACCGTGTAGTTGATGTTCAGCCGCGAGAACTCGATCTGGCGTGGCTTGGCCGCCTCGCGCGGCAGCCCGCGTTCGACCAGCGGCGCGGTCAACGCATCATCGTGGGCGAAGTCGACGTTGTCCACGCACCAGTCGTACAGCGGGCGGTGGTCTTCGAACTCCAGCGTGCACAGCGAATGGGTGATGCCTTCGATGGAATCGCCCAGCGCATGGGCGAAGTCGTACATCGGGTAGATCGGCCAGGCATTGCCGGTGTTCTGGTGCTCGACGTGCTTGATCCGGTACAGCGCCGGGTCGCGCAGGTTGATGTTGCCGCTGGCCATGTCGATCTTGGCGCGCACGGTACGCGCGCCATCGGGGAACTCGCCGGCGCGCATGCGGCCGAACAGGTCCAGGTTTTCCTCGACGCTGCGTTCGCGGTACGGCGAGGGCCGGCCCGGCTCGGTCAGGGTGCCGCGGTAGGCGCGCACTTCCTCGGCCGACAGGTCGCAGACATAGGCCTTGCCGTCGCGGATCAGCTTCTGGGCGGCCAGGTAGTAGGCGTCGAAGTAGTCCGACGCATGGCGCAGTTCGTTCCACTCAAAGCCCAGCCAGCGCACGTCGTCCTGGATGGCGGCGACGTACTCGGGGTCTTCCTTGGCCGGGTTGGTGTCGTCGAAGCGCAGGTTGCACACGCCGCTGAACTCGCCGGCGATGCCGAAGTTCAGGCAGATCGACTTGGCATGGCCGATGTGCAGGTAGCCGTTGGGCTCGGGCGGGAAGCGGGTCTTGATCGCAGCATGCTTGCCGCTGGCCAAGTCCTCGCGCACGATCTGACGGATGAAATCCCGCTTTTCATGGGTTTCCGGAAGGGCGTCGGTGGGGGCGGCGGTAGGCTCGGACATGATGCGCGGTCGCAGTCTAAAAGGCAGAAAGACCAACAGTTTAGCCTGTCGCAAGGCGACAGGCTAAACGGTAGGTACCGACCGTTGGTCGGTACGCCCGGTAGTGCCGGCCGCTGGCCGGCTCTGCACATTGCCGGCTACACCAGGAGCCGGCCAGCGGCCGGCACTACCGGACCCCGGCGCTGGTCGGCACGCCTTCAGCCCCCGGGGGTATGCTGGACCAACACCCGCCGGAGCCTGCCCATGCACGTGATCTACCAGGCCGACAACCTGTTCGATGCCCACCTGGTCAAGCATGCGCTGGAGGATGCCGGGATCCCGGCGTTCGTGTTCGGCGAGTCGCTGCTGGGGGGCATGGGCGAGCTGCCGTTGTTCGGGGTGTTGCGGGTCTGCGTGCCGGACCTGGTCCGGCCGGAGGCCGAGGGCATCGTGGCCGGACTCGACTTGGGTGGCGCCCCGGACGACCCCATATTCGACGGAGACGAAAGCGCCGGCCCGTTGCCGGCCTAGGAGACCGCCATGTTGGGAATTGCCAAGGGCCTGTTGGGCATCGGTGCGTTCAAGCAGCGCCTGCCGCGCCCGGACGAGGCGTTGCCGGGCCGTGAACAGGCGCTGCCGCTGCACAACCAGCATTACGTCAACGGCCACCCGCTGCAGGGCGATTTCACCGGCCTGCAGCGCATCCGCGTGGCGATGGGCTGTTTCTGGGGGGCCGAGCGCAAGTTCTGGACGCTGCCGGGGGTCTATTCGACCTCGGTGGGCTACGCCGGCGGCTCGACCCCGAACCCGACCTACGAGGAAGTCTGTTCGGGCATGACCGGGCATACCGAGATCGTCGAGGTGGTGTTCGACCCGGCGATCATTTCCGTGGCCCAGGTCCTGCAGGTGTTCTGGGAGAGCCATGACCCGACCCAGGGCATGCGCCAGGGCAACGACACCGGCACCCAGTACCGCTCGGCTATCCATGCCACCGACCAGGCCCAATACGACGCCGCGCTGGCCAGCCGCCAGGCCTACCAGCAGCGCCTGACCGAGGCCGGCCATGGCGCGATCACCACCGAGATCGAATTCCCGGCGCCGGCCTACTATTACGCCGAGGACTACCACCAGCAGTACCTGGCCAAGAACCCGAACGGCTACTGCGGCATCGGCGGCACCGGGGTGAGCTGCCCGATCGGCGTGGACGCCTGACCGGGCCAGACCCGAAAGGTAGGGTCGCATCCGGATCGACTACCGGTACCGTCGATCAGCGCGGCGAAGGCATGATCTCGGCCGGAGAGCGCTGTCGATCATTGCCATGCGTTACCGGGCGCGGACACCGCATCGGCAGTCGGTTGGGACCCGACCCTACCAGCGCCCTGGTAGGGTCGCATCCGGATCGACTACCGATACCGTCGATCAGCGCAGCGAAGGCATGACCTCGGCCGGAGAAGCCCCTCGACCACGGCCATGCCGTTACCGCGCGGCCACCGCTGCAAACCAAAAGGCCCCGCAATGCGGGGCCTTTGTCGTCCAGCCATCCGGCGCGCTTACAACCGCGTGCGGATGGTCTGGCGCAGGGCGTCCAGGTCCTTGGCGAAGGCGTCGATGCCGGTGGCCAGCTTCTCGGTGGCCATCGGGTCGGCGGCCAGGTCGGCGGCAAAACGCGCCGCGTCGACCGGCGTGGCCTGCACGGTTTCCGGCGCGACGGCCACCAACCTGCGCGGCAGCTCGCCCTGCTCGGCGTCCAGCTTCTCCAGCAGGTCCGGCGAAATGGTCAGGCGGTCGCAACCGGCCAGGGCTTCGATCTGCGCGGTCGAGCGGAACGAGGCGCCCATCACTACCGTCGGCGAACCGCGGCGCTTGAATTCGGCATAGACCCCGCGCACGAACACCACGCCCGGATCTTCATCGATGCTGGCCGGGGCCTGGTCGTTGGCCACGTACCAGTCCAGGATGCGGCCGACGAACGGCGAGATCAGGAACGCGCCGGCTTCGCTGCAGGCCAGCGCCTGGGTCGGGTTGAAGATCAGCGTCAGGTTGCAGTCGATGCCCTCGGCCTGCAGCTGGCGCGCCGCTTCCACGCCTTCCCAGGTCGCGGCGATCTTGATCAGCACCTTGCTGCGCGGCACGCCGGCGGCGGCGTACATGGCGATGAACTGCCGCGCCTTGGCCACGGTGGCGGCGGTATCGTGGGCCAGGTCGGCGTCCACCTCGGTGGAGACCCGGCCCGGCACCAGGCTGCTGAGCAGCGTGCCCACCCCGACGGTCAGGCGGTCGGCCACGGCCTCTACGATGGCCTCGCGCTCGCCCTGCTGCGCGCGGCCCCAGGCCAGTTCGCGTTCGATCAGGTCGGCATACACCGGCAGGTCCAGCGCCTTCTTCACCAGGGTCGGATTGGTGGTGCAGTCCACCGGCTGCAGGCGTTTGATCGCCTCCACGTCGCCGGTATCGGCCACCACGATGGACAGGTCACGCAACTGGGTGAGTTTGGACGGCGAAACGGTGCTCATTGCAACTCCTGGTACGGGACGTGGACGCAGCGCTCAAGCGCGGCAGCAAGGTCAGGCGTGGGGCTGGTTGTGGACCGCGGTGACGCGCAGGCGCAACTTGCGGCCGCCCGGGGCGTCCCACTCCATGGTCTGGCCGACCGACAGGCCCAGCAGGGCGGTGCCCACCGGTGCAAGGATGGAAACCTTGCCCTGTTCGACATCGGCTTCGCGCGGGTAGACCAGCGTCAGCACGTGTTTTTCGTTCTGCAGCTCATCTTCGCATTCCACCCGCGAATGCATCATGACGATGCCCTCGGGCATCTGCTCGGGCGGCACCACGGTAGCCCGGTTCAGTTCCTGGGCCAAGGCCACCGCGGCCGGGGTCTGGCTGACGGCGGGGGATTCGAGCATGGCATCCAGGCGATCCATGTCGTGGCTGGAAACGATGATTGAAGGGGGCAGTCCGCTGGAAGTGGACATTGTGAAGCTCCTTGCGATTGTTGAAGGCCCATGCAAAAGGCGGCGCCTGCTGGCGCCGCCTGGGTTCTATTGTGCTGCCTATCGAGGGCGGATGCGACCCGCCTGCTGCCGGCGCCGATGTGGCCGGTTCAGCGTGCCGCTCAGCTGGCGCGGCGCGGCGCGCTGCCTGCGTTGGTGGCGAAATCGCTGTTCTCCAGCGTGAACAGCCGCTGCGGCAGGCGTTTGAACTGCTGGGCCAACTGCTCCAGGAAACCGTTCATCGCCGAACTGCGCCGCCAGACCATCGCGATGCGGCGGCTGGGGCGGTTGTCGCCGCTGAAGTCCAGCAGCCGGATATTGTCCGAGCGCGGCACCGGCGGCTTCACCGACAGGGTCGGCAACAGGGTGATGCCGACGTCGGCGGCGACCATCTGGCGCAGGGTTTCCAGGCTGGTGGCGCGGAATTCGGATTTTTCATTGGCACCGAACAGGCGGCATACCGCCAGTGCCTGGTCGCGCAGGCAATGCCCGTCCTCGAGCAGCAGCAGCTTCTGCGAAGACAGTTCCTGCACGTCCAGCTGCTGGCGCTCGGCCAGCGGGTGCTGGCCGGACACCGCCAGCAGGAACGGTTCCTCGAACAGGAACTCGGCGTGCAGCTGGTCATCGTCCAGCGGCAGCGCCAGCAGCGCGGCATCCAGCCTGCCTTCGCGCAACCGGCCCAGCAGCTCGTCGCTCTTTTCCTCGACCAGCAGCAGTTCCAGCTGCGGGAAGCGTTCGCGGATATTGGGGATCACATGCGGCAGCAGGTACGGCCCCAGGGTGGGGAAGATGCCCAGCCGCACGGTGCCTGCTTCGGGGTCGCGGCTGCGTCGGGCCGCTTCCTTCATCTGTTCCACTTCGGCCACGATGCTGCGCGCGCGCGCTGCCGCTTCCACCCCCGCCGGGGTCAGCATCACCTTGCGTGGTGCACGCTCGACCAGCGGCAACCCCAGCTCGTCCTCCAGCTTGCGGATCTGGGTGGACAGCGTGGGTTGGCTGACGAAGCATGCCGCCGCCGCCCGGCCGAAGTGGCGATGGTCGGCCAGCGCCACCAGGTATTTCAGATCACGTAGGTTCATTTCCTTTGACCTCTCAGCGGTAATGGACCGGGTGACGGCGTGGCTTACCCAGCAGGTGGGTCCCGGAAAACCGGGACCGGAACGTTTCAGGCAGCTTCGGCGACAGAACCGCTGCTCTTGGGAACGGATGTACGGATCAGGTGATCAAAAGCACTCAGTGCGGCGGTCGAACCGGCGCCCATCGCAATGATGATCTGCTTGTACGGAACGGTAGTGCAATCGCCTGCGGCAAACACGCCCGGGATGCTGGTCTGGCCGCGGTCATCGATGATCACTTCGCCACGCGGCGACAGCGCCACCGAATCCTTCAACCACTCGGTATTGGGCAGCAACCCGATCTGCACGAAGATGCCTTCGAGCTCGACCCGGTGCGCATCGCCACCGATGCGATCCTGGTAGACCAGGCCGTTCACCTTCTGGCCATCGCCGAGGACCTCCTGGGTCAGGGCGCTGGTGATGATGGTGACGTTGGCCAGGCTGCGCAGTTTCTTTTGCAGAACCTCGTCGGCACGCAGTTTGTCATCAAATTCCAGAAGGGTCACATGCGTCACGATGCCGGCCAGGTCGATGGCCGCTTCGACGCCGGAGTTGCCGCCGCCAACCACCGCCACGCGCTTGCCCTTGAACAACGGGCCATCGCAGTGCGGGCAGTACGCCACGCCCTTGTTGCGGTACTGCTCTTCGCCGGGCACGTTCATCTGACGCCAGCGTGCGCCGGTGGACACGACCACCGTGCGCGACTTCAGCGACGCGCCGTTCTCCAGCACGATTTCGACCAGCCCGTCAGCGCCGGCCGGCTTGAGCGCGGTGGCGCGCTGCAGGTTCATGATGTCCACCTCGTACTCGCGCACATGCTGTTCCAGCGCGGTGGCCAACTGCGGGCCTTCGGTGTGCTTGACCGAGATGAAGTTCTCGATCGCCAGGGTGTCCAGCACCTGGCCACCGAAACGCTCGGCCGCCACGCCGGTGCGGATGCCCTTGCGCGCGGCATAGATCGCCGCGGCCGCGCCGGCCGGGCCACCGCCGACCACCAGCACGTCGAAGGCGGCCTTGGTGGCGATCTTCGCCGCCTCGCGCTTGGCGCTGCCGGTATCGAGCTTGGCCACGATCTGCTCCAGGCCCATGCGGCCCTGATCGAACATCTCACCGTTGAGGTACACGGTGGGCACCGACATGATCTGGCGCGCCTCCACTTCGGCCGGGAACAGGCCGCCGTCGATGGCCACGTGCTGGATGCGCGGGTTGAGCACTGCGGCCAGGTTCAGTGCCTGCACCACGTCTGGGCAGTTCTGGCAGGACAGCGAGAAATAGGTTTCGAACCTGTAGTCGCCTTCCAGGTTCTGCACCTGCTCGATCAGCTCGGCGGTGGCCTTGGACGGATGCCCGCCGACCTGCAGCAGGGCCAGTACCAGCGAGGTGAACTCATGGCCCATCGGCAGGCCGGCGAAGGCCAGGTGGATGTCCTGGCCCGGCGTGGTCAGCGCGAAGGACGGGGTGCGCTCGGCGCTGTCGCGGCGCACCTCCAGGGAGATCTGCGCCGACAGCGAGACCAGGGTGTTGAGCAGTTCCAGCATTTCCTGCGACTTGGCACCGTCATCGACGTGCGCGGTGATCTGGATCGGGCGGGTGACGCGTTCCAGGTAGGTCTTCAGCTGGGACTGGAGGTTGGCATCCAACATCGAAAAACTCCTTGGTTCAGGCAAGGGGGTGGCGTCGACGTACCCCAAGGGTGCATCTGCGCGGCATGGGGGTGAACCGAAACCCGCGCGCGAGGCCCTTGGAGGGCGCTGCGCCGGCGTGGCACGGGCTTCGGTTCACCCCCATTCCCGACAGGCGGGAATGGGGATGGGGGCGGCGGTTTAGATCTTGCCGACCAGGTCCAGCGACGGGGTCAGGGTCTTTTCGCCTTCCTTCCACTTGGCCGGGCACACCTGGTTCGGGTTGGCGGCGGTGAACTGGGCAGCCTTGAGCTTGCGCAGGGTTTCGGAGACGTCGCGGGCGATCTCGTTGGAATGGATCTCCAGGGTCTTGATCACGCCTTCCGGATTGACGATGAAGGTGCCGCGCAGGGCCAGGCCTTCTTCTTCGATGTGCACGCCGAAGGCGCGGGTCAGCTGGTGGGTCGGGTCGCCGACCAGCGGGAACTGGGCCTTGCCGACGGCCGGCGAGGTCTCATGCCATACCTTGTGCGAGAAGTGGGTGTCGGTGGTAACGATGTACACCTCGGCACCGGCCTTCTGGAACTCGGCGTAATGGTCGGCGGCGTCTTCGATCTCGGTCGGGCAGTTGAAGGTGAACGCGGCCGGCATGAAGATCAGCACCGACCACTGGCCCTTCAGGGTGCTGTCGGAGACCTTGATGAACTCGCCGTTCTGGTAGGCGTTGGCTTCGAACGGCTTGATCTGCGTATTGATGAGCGACATCGTTGTTCCTCTTGGTGAAAGGGGGTGGGTTGAAGCAGCCATGACAGGTTAGCGGCTCCTTTGCGATAAGGACAATCCATTGATTGCATCTATGTGATAGATATAGTCTATCGAAATGCTCTGATCGGACGATGAACGTCCTCGCCTGTATCGGCCAGAAGCCTTGCAGGGCAATGACATTGCATGCCGGCCCGGCAGCATGTGGCGATAGCCCCCGCTTATCCGTAGCCGCAGTTACCTGAACCAAACCCGGACCAAACGCACTGCGCCGGGCGGACGACGCCGGAAAACTCATAGTTCAGGCAAATTGATGTGTGTTCTTTAATGCACGAAAGCAATGGCGGAGCCGGGTGCCGAATCGCCAGCCACGTCGCGGTCGCCCCGTTTGCGGCGGGGACCGGGCCGGCCCGCTGCACTACACTGCGCGCCCCTGTCCTGCCCGAACCGCCATGACTGCCGCCCCGCGTGAGGTCCGCCAGCTGCTTGTCGATGCCGCCGCCGCCCTGCCGGGCGTGGAAGGCCGGCATGAAGCCGAACTGTTGCTGCTGCAGGTACTGGGCCGTGAACGCAGCTGGTTGTTCGCCCACGCCACCGATACGGTCGGCGACGCCGAGGCAGCGGCCTTTGCCGCCCTGCTGGAACGGCGCGCGGCCGGCGAACCGGTGGCCTACCTGCTCGGGCGGCGTGGCTTCTGGACCCTGGACCTGGCGGTCAGCCCGGCCACGCTGATCCCGCGCCCGGAGACCGAACTGCTGGTGGAGCTGGCCCTGGCCCGCCTGCCTGCCGACCGCCCGCTGGCCGTGGCCGACCTGGGCACCGGCAGCGGCGCGATCGCGCTGGCCCTGGCCAGCGAACGCCCGCAGGCCCGGGTGACCGCCACCGATGCCAGCGCGGACGCGCTGGCGGTGGCGCGTGGCAATGCCGAGCGCCACGGGCTGGGCAATGTCCAGTTCCGCCACGGTTCGTGGTTCGAGCCGCTGCAAGGCCTGCGCTTTGACCTGATCGCCAGCAATCCGCCCTACATCGCCAGCGGCGATCCGCATCTGCAGCAGGGCGACCTGCGTTATGAGCCGCCGGGCGCGCTGGCTTCCGGCCACGATGGGCTCGACGACATCGGCCGGATCGTCGCCGGCGCGTCGGCGCACCTGTTGCCCGGCGGCTGGTTGCTGATCGAGCACGGCTGGGACCAGGGCGCGGCGATCCGCGCGCGGTTCGCGCAGGCTGGCTTTACCCAAATCGGCACCATGCGCGATCTGGAACAGCGCGAACGGGTGACCTGTGGCTGTCTGCCCGGCGCAGCCTGACTCTGGCTGAAACACGCCGTGGGTAGAATGGCGGTCCAATCGAAAGGATGCGCCATGCCCACCACCAGCCCGACCGTTTCCAACGCGCACCTGCAGGGGCATGCGTTCCTGGCGGACATGCTCGACGACGCCTATTTCCCTCCGGCCCTGGTCCGGCAGGGCCAGCAGATCCTGCTGCGCCTGTGCGCGCGCATCGAGCGCGAACGTCCGGCCGATGGCGCCGCGCTGCTGGCGCTGACCCATGCGGCGACGCTGGAGTTCAACGTGCTCGGTGAAGCCTTCGAAGCGCAGGACAGCGAACTGGAAACCGCCGCGCGCGAGAACATCGCCGCCGATTTCGAGCTGGTCGCGCGCAGCTATGGTTACGATGTGGACGTCGAAGAACTGATCAGCCCGCGCGAGTGGTGAATTCGCCCGCCCGCGCCTGTCCCCAACCACGGAGTTCCATCATGCGTACGCTGTATCCGGCCATCACCCCATACGACGTCGGCACGCTCAAGGTCGACGACCGCCATACGCTGTACTTCGAGCAATGCGGCAACCCCGACGGCAAGCCGGTGGTGATGCTGCACGGCGGCCCCGGTGGTGGTTGCAGCGAGAAGATGCGTCAGTTCCACGACCCGGCCAGGTACCGCATCATCCTGTTCGACCAGCGTGGCGCCGGGCGTTCCACCCCGCATGCGGACCTGGTCGACAACACCACTTGGGACCTGGTGGCCGACATCGAAAAACTGCGCGCGCACCTCCAGCTGGACCGTTGGCAGGTGTTCGGCGGCAGCTGGGGCTCCACCCTGGCGCTGGCCTATGCGCAGACCCATCCGGCCCGGGTCACCGAGCTGGTGCTGCGCGGCATCTTCATGCTGCGCCGCTGGGAACTGGAATGGTTTTACCAGGAAGGCGCCAACCGCCTGTTCCCGGATGCGTGGGAGCACTATCTCAAGCCGATTCCCGAGGTGGAGCGGCACGACCTGATCTCGGCCTTCCACCGGCGCCTGACCAGCGACGACGAAGCCACCCGGCTGGCCGCCGCCCGCGCCTGGAGCGTGTGGGAAGGGGCGACCAGTTTCCTGCACGTTGACGAGGACTTCATCGACAGCCACCAGGACCCGCAGTTCGCGCTGGCGTTTGCCCGCATCGAAAATCACTACTTCGTCAACGGCGGCTTCTTCGAGGTGGAAGAGCAGCTGCTGCGCGACGTGCACCGCATCGCCGACATTCCCGGGGTGATCGTGCACGGCCGCTACGACGTGGTGTGCCCGCTGCAGAGCGCCTGGGAACTGCATAAGGCCTGGCCGGCATCCACGCTGGAAATCAGCCCGGCCTCGGGCCATTCGGCGTTTGAAGCGGAGAACGTGGATGCGCTGGTGCGCGCGACGGATCGCTTCGCCGGATGATCCGATGTGCCGACCAACGGTCGGCACCTACCCGCGTTGTCTCCCACGGCGCGGTGGATGCCTCCCGCCCCGTGGCACCGCGCGGTAGATCACGACCGTTGGTCGTGATCGGCATCACCGGGGGAGAGGCCGGCGGCAAGGTAATGCCACCCGGGTAGTGCCGGCCGCTGGCCGGCTCCACGCGATGCACGGGCAGGCAGGGCACGGGCACAACGCTGCCCCTGATCGGAGCGCAGCCGGCCAGCGGCCGGCACTACCGGAGCGCCGAACGCCCGGTTACCAGTTCCCGGCCAGCAATGCGTCGGCCAACACTTTCAGCTTTGGCGATGCCTGCCGCGAGGGCGGGTAGACCAGCGACAACGCGCGGCTGCGGCCCTCGAACGGCTGCAGCACGCGCTGCAGCCGGCCATCGGCGAGCGCGTCGGCCACCGCGAAATCCATCACCTGCACGATCCCGATCCCGGCCAGCGCGCCTTCCACCAGCGGGTCGCCGCCGTCGAACACCATCCGCGCCGGTGGGGTGAACTCGCGAAGCTGGCCGTCGGTCTCGCGGAACTGCCAATCCACCAGCCGTCCGCTGCGCAGATTGCGCACCGCCAGGCAGGCGTGGTCGCGCAGCGCATCGACGCTGGCCGGTTCGCCCTGCCGCGCGATGTAGGCCGGCGAGGCGACCGTGACCCAGTTCAACGGCCGCAGCGGTCGCGCCACCATGCGCACATCGCTGATCGGTCCGGTGCGCAGCGCCGCATCGAAACCTTCTTCGACCAGGTCGACCAGCCGGTCATTGAGCACCAGCTCGAACTGCAGCAGCGGATGGGCCGCCATCAACTGCCCGGCCAACGGCACCAGCACCTTGCGCCCGAACATCGACGGCGCCGTCAGCTTCAACACGCCCGACGGGGTGGACGGCCGATCGCCCAGGCGCCGCTCGGCATCCTCCAGCCCGCCCAGCAGCGGCGCGCAGTGTTCGACGAACTGGCGCCCGTCCGGGGTCAGGCTGACATTGCGGGTGTTGCGGTGGAGCAGGCGCACGCCGAGCGCGCTCTCCAGCCGCCCGATCGCCCGCGACAGCCCGGACTGGCTGATTCCCAGCTGGCCGGCGGCGACCGTGAAGCTGCGCGTTTCGGCCACCTGCACCAGCATGCGCACGGCGTTGAGGTCCATCGCTCCTCCGATTCATGCGGATATGCATGACAGATATCGAAGTATCCGGGTTTATCTATGCAACTTCATCAATGAGACTGCCCACCTTCTTACGTACCCTCGAGTCGGCATGACCTCCCCCCTGTCTCCCGCTGGCGCGCCGGCGCCGGCGTTTCCCCGCCTGGCCCTGGCCCTGCTCGCCACCGCCCAGCTGATCATCGCGTTGGATTCCACCATCATCTTCGTTGCCCTGCACGAGATGGGCGCGCAGCTGCACATCAATGCCCAGCAGCTGCAGTGGATCGTCAGCGGCTACACGGTGGCGTTCGGCGGCTGCCTGCTGCTCGGCGGCCGCGCGGCCGATCTGCTGGGGCGCCGCCGCATCTATCGGCTGGGCATGGCGCTGTTCGCGCTGGCCTCGCTGATCGGCGGGTTCAGCAACAGCGCCTGGCTGCTGATCGCCGCCCGCGCGGTGCAGGGCATCGGCGCGGCGTTGCTGTTCCCGGCCACGCTGGCGCTGATCAACACCCTCTACGCCGAAGGCGCGCCGCGCAACCGCGCGCTGGCGATCTGGTCGATGGCCAGCGCCGGTGGCCTGGCCCTGGGCACGCTGCTCGGTGGCGTACTGACCCAGAGCTTCGGCTGGGCCTCGGTCCTGCTGGTGATCGTGCCGTTCGCCGGTGGCTGTGCACTGCTCGGTGGCTGGTGGCTGCCGCGCGACCCCGCGCCGCTGGCGGGCCGCTCGTTCGATCTGGCCGGCTGCGTCACCGTGACCCTCGGCGGCAGCCTGCTGGTGACCACCCTGGTCCAAGGCCCGGAGTGGGGCTGGCTGGCGCCACGCACGCTGATCTGCCTGGTCATCTCGGCAGTGATGCTGGCGGCCTTCGTGCAGATCGAACGCCGCAGCCGCGACCCGCTGATGCAGTTCTCTCTGCTGCGCCTGCGCAGCCTGCGCGCGGCGATGCTGCTGACGATGCTGTTCATGAGCAGCTACGGCGTGCAGTACTACTTCCTGGCGCTGTACTACCAGGATGGCTACGGCTGGAGCGCGCTGCAGGCGGGCCTGGCGTTCCTGCCGCCGACCCTGGTGTGCACGTTCGGCATCCGCATCGCCGAGCGCATGCTCGCCCGGCGCTCGCCGCGGCAGGTGCTGACGGTGGGCATGCTGGCCGGCGCGGTCGGCATCGCCGCGGTCGCCGTCGCGCTGCCCTATGGCGCGACCTACTGGGCGCTGCTGCCGGGCATCGTGGTGCTCAGCCTGGGCCAGGGCATCACCTGGACGGCGATGTGGATCGTGGCCGGGCAGGGCGTGCCGGCCGCGCAGCAGGGCGTGGCCTCCGGCATGGCCGCCACGGCGCAGCAGATCGGTGGCGCGCTGGGCCTGGCGCTGCTGGTGATGCTGGCCAATGCCGGTCGTGGCAGCGCGGGTGCCAGCAGTGACGCGGCCCTGCAGGGCATGATCCATGCGCAGTACGGCGCGGCGCTGTTCGCGCTGCTGGGCGTGGGCGTCGCGCTGTGGCTGCGGTCGCAGGAAGATGATGCAACGCTGCAGCCGGCCTGCGCCACCGAACGGTAGGTCCCCACCGTTGGTGGGGGGTACGGTAGCGTGCAGGGGCGTGGCTGCGCAGCCGGGCAGAGCCCGGCTCTACGGGAGCGTGTTTTGCAGCTGCTGCAACACCCGCGCCAGCCGCTGCGCCCAGGCCAACTGCCCGGCGGCATCGGCAATCAGGTTCTGGCGGATCTCCAGCTCCACGTGCAGCAGCCCGCGGCCTTCGCCATGCACTGGCACGGCATAGTCGCTGGTACTGCTGACCGCGTAGGGCTGGTTGTCGCCCACCACCAGGTCGCCTTCATCGCGCAGCGCATCCAGCAGGCGATGTGCCAACCGCGTGTCGCGGTGGTACAGCACGCCGGCATGCCACGGCCGCGCAGCGTCATCCATCACCGGGGTGAAGCTGTGCATCATCACCAGCAACGTCGGCCGGAGCTGCGCCTGGCGCGTGTCCAGCTCGGCATCGATGCGCGCATGGTAGGGCGCATGGATCGCCTCGATGCGCTGTTGCCGCTGCAGCG
Organism: Stenotrophomonas rhizophila; assembly: GCF_020857975.1. Taxonomy (GTDB): domain Bacteria; phylum Pseudomonadota; class Gammaproteobacteria; order Xanthomonadales; family Xanthomonadaceae; genus Stenotrophomonas; species Stenotrophomonas rhizophila_C. Next base: position 36,726 of record NZ_JACWUO010000019.1, on the reverse strand, counting down.
CCGACAGGCCCTGGTTGCCGGGAACCACGGTGCGGTCGCTGACCGCCGGCATCAGCGTGGGCGAGGCCAACGGCCGGTTGCAGTCGATCACCAGCCGCGAGTACGTCTGCGTGATCGCCCAGGCATCCAGCAGGCGCGCCAGTTCCACGGTGACCCCGGCGATACCGATGTCCCAGCCGATGTGGCGGTCCAGCTCGGCCTGCGGCAGGCCGAGGCCCGCCAGTGACGCCGGCACCTGCTGCCCGGCATGGTCGGCGATCAGCAGGAACGGTGAGCGGCCCTGCGCCTGGTGCACGGTGAACGGCGCCGGGTCGGTCGGCCCGAGCAGGGCCGTGGCGGTGTCCGGATGGGCGAACGAATCAGCCACGCGGAGTGCCGTCCAGATGGTGTTCGATCATCCACAGGCCGGCCCAGAGCTTGGCATCCAGCTCGTAGCCCTGGCCCATTTTCTCCACCAGCCATGCCGCCGCGCGCGCGCGCGGGATCTCGTGCACGGTGATGTCCTCGCTGGCATCGCCGCCGCCCTCGCCCACCTTGCGCAGGCCGGTGGCGCGCACGAAGGCGATCTTCTCGCTGCTGGCGCCGGAGGAGGTCGGGCCGATCATCAGCACCTCGGCATGCGCGGCGGTCCAGCCGGTTTCTTCTTCCAGTTCGCGCACCGCCGAGACTTCGATCGACTCACCGGCATCGATATCACCGACCAGGCCGGCCGGCATCTCGATGGTGGGCGCCTGCACCGGTACCCGGAACTGCTCGACGAACAGCACCTTGTCCTCGGGGGTGACCGCGATGATGATCGCCGCCAGCCCGCCCGGATGGGTGCGCTCGCTGTATTCCCACGTGCCGCGCACCACCATGCGCTGGTATTTGCCTTCGTAGACGACCTTGGGGGCTTGGTTATTGGGACTCATGCGAACTCGCTGGCAATGGAAGAGGTATCGGTCAGGCCGGCGGCGCTGAACAGGCGACGGCGGGTCAACGGCCCGAACCGCAGCGCATCGCACAATCCCTGCAGCATCTGCGGATCGGCGCTGATCCGGCTGAAATCGCCCGGTGCGCCGTCGAGCGGCGCATCCAGGGCGATGGTGGTCAGCTGCCGCCACAGCAGCGCATGCTCGCGCTGTTCGCGCAGCCGCACCGCCATCTGTGCCGCCCCGCGCAGGCGCAGGAACGGCACTTCGTCCAGGCGCGCATAAAGAATGTCCAGGCTGCCGAAATGGGCCAGCAGTACCGCCGCCGATTTGGCGCCCACCCCGGTCACGCCGGGAATATTGTCCACCGCGTCGCCGCACAGGGCCAGGTAGTCGGCGATCTGGTGGGCATGCACGCCATGGCGCGCCTTGACCCCGGCCATGCCCCAGCGCTGGTTGCGCGCGTAGTCCCACTGCTCGTCATGCTCCAGCAGCAGCTGCGACAGGTCCTTGTCGGCCGACACGATCACCCCGCGCATGCCGGCGTCGCGGCGCGCATGCAGGGCGCTGCCGATCAGGTCGTCGGCCTCGTACTGGTGATGGGCCAGCACCGCCAGCCCCAGGGCCATGCACAGGGCCTTGCAGTGCGCGAACTGGCGGCGCAGGGCGTCCGGGGCCGGCTCGCGGTTGGCCTTGTAGGCCGCGTACAGGCGGTGCCGGAAGCAGCCGTCCAGCGCCTCGTCGAAGGCCACCACGATATGCCGCGGGCGCTCGCGTTCGAGCAGGTCGAGCAGGAAGCGGGCGAAGCCGTGCACCGCGTTGGTCGGCCAGCCCTGCTGGTCCTGGAACTCGTCGGGCATCGAATGCCAGGCGCGGAACACGTACAGGCTGGCATCGACCAGGTACAGCGGTGGGCGCGGCGCGCCGGCGTCGGGCAGGCTGGACATCTCAGCCCACCCAGTCCTGCAGCAGGGCGGCCGGATCCGGGCGCTCGCGCTCGGGCACGGCGGTCCTGGGTGTGCCGACATGGATGAAACCGGCGATGCGCTCGTTGTCGGCCAGGCCCAGGTGGGCGTGCACGGCCGGGTCGAAGGCCATCCAGGCGGTCAGCCACTGCGCGCCGAAACCCAGTGCCTGGGCGGCCTGGAGCAGGGCGAAACAGACGCAGCCGGCGGTCATCAGCTGTTCCTGCTCGGGCACCTTGGGGGTGGGGGTGAGCCGGGCGACGACGGTGATGATCAGCGGGGCATGTGAAAAGCGCAGCCGGTCCTTCTCGACCTGGGCGTCGGACGCCTGCGGGTCGCGCTGGCGGCTGCGCCGGGCCAGGAAGGCGCCCAGACTGTGACGGGCATCACCGGCGATGCGCAGGAAACGGAACGGCACCAGCTTGCCGTGGTCGGGCACCCGCACCGCCGCGGCCAGCATCCGCTGCAGGGCCGCCGGGTCCGGCCCGGGCTCGCCCAGTTGCAGGGCGGGGACCGAACGGCGGGCGTCCAGGGCGTGCAGCGCGGGGGAATCGGGCATGGTCTCTCGGTCGGTTTCACGGAGGGCCAAGTATAGGCGCGGCGTGGTTACGGCAGTTTGTGACGCGCCTTTTCGCGATCTCTGCACGATTTGCGACAAGCCGTGATGAACATCACCTAATTAGCGGCATTCCTTCACGTGCCTGTACTCGCTTCCAGTGTGCGCTGGCCGTACGATACAAGGCCTGCCGGTACCCGGCCATGAGGTTCAAAGTGCGGACTGTTTCACTGTCCCTGACCGGCCGGCCGGCCTACCATTCGGACATTGGTGCCTGGGGGGCACCGGCGTTCATCGTTTCCATGCTGCATTCTGTGCCTGCGAGGGTGGGGAGCCTTTTCGCATGATCGCCACGCCCAATCCATTGGGATTGCCGGGCCGTGACCCGGCGTTGTTGAAGCTTGCCCGGGAGGCGGTGCTGCCGGCATTGACCGCGTCGTTCGCGACCGTGCTGGCCCGTTTCGACGACGTATTGTTCGACCGTGCCGGCACTGCCGGTGCGTCGCAGCTGCTGTTCCTGGACGGTATGCGTGAACTGCGCCGCCGCCGCGAGGAGATCGTGGCCGGCTTCGGCGGCCACCTGGGCCAGGCTTGGGCGGCCCTGGAACAGGCGCAGCCGCTGTCGGCCGAGGCGACCCTGGCCGGGCACATCGAAGACGGCCTGAGCCTGGTGCCCGAGCATGTGCTGGAATCCCGGCTGGCCGTACGCAATTTCGCCACGGTGCTGCTGCGCGACTGGAAAGCGGTGCTGGGGCGGCTGGACCGCCGCCTGGGCCTGATCGCCGGCAGCCTGGAGCTCAACGCCGACAGCAACCCGATCAGCCCCGAGCACCTGGGCGTGGCCATCCATGAGGCCTTCGCCGGCTGCGAACTGGCCCCGGAAGTGCGCCTGGTGCTGATCAAGCTGTGCGAGCGCGACCTGCACGCGCCGATCGGCAAGCACTACGAAAAACTGGACGAACAACTGGCCGCGGCCGGGGTGATGCCGCAGATGGCCGCGCCGCGCCGTGCGCCACCGCGCCCGCCGGCGCCGCGGCATGAGCTGGATGAACTGGTCGATGCGCTCGACCCGGAACCGCACGCCAGCGCGGCCGACGATGCCGCCGCACCGGCCTGGGCACGGCGCTTTGCCGATCGCTGGGCGCAAAGCCGCGGGCGCATGCAGTCCGCGCATGCCGGCCAGGACGGCGGCGACGCCGGCGAGGCGCTGCAGGGCAACCAGGGCATGTTGCTGGAGGCGCTGCACGAGTTGCTGCAGCAGACCCGGCACGTGCGCGAGGATGCAACTTCGGCGGCCAGCGTGGCGGTCGGCCAGCAGCGCCCGCTCAGCCAGCGCGAGATGATGTCGGTGCTGTCGCTGCTGCAGGCCACCCCGAGTGCGACCCTGCGCGCGGCGATCGGCGAGGATGGCGAATCGCTGGCCCAGCGCCTGAAGAGCGAAGTGCTGTCCGGCGCCACCCGGCTGGGCGTGGACCCGGCCCAGGCGCGGCTGGACCCGCAGGACGAGGACGCGATCGACCTGGTCGGCATGCTGTTTGACGTGATGCTCGACGAGCGCGACCTGGAAGGACGCTCGCGCGAACTGATCGGCCGGCTGGTGGTGCCGTTCGTCAAGGTGGCCATGCTCGACCGCCGCATGTTCGTGCAGAAGACCCACCCGGCGCGCAAGCTGCTCAACTCGCTGGCCGAGGCCTGCGAAGGCAATACCGGCGAAAGCCAGGCCGAGCGCGTGCTGATGGGCAAGGTCGAGGAAATCATCGAACGCCTGGTGGCCGAGTTCAACGAGAACCTGGCGATCTTCCTGACCCTGGAAGAAGAGTTCCGCGACTTCCTCGCCCAGCACCGCCGCCGCATCGAAATCGCCGAGCGCCGTGCCGCCGAGACCCAGCGTGGCCAGGAAAAGCTGGAGATGGCGCGGATCCGGGCCGCGGCCGAACTGGACCGCCGGATCGCCGATGCGACCCTGCCGCAGGCGATCGGCGAGTTCCTGCGCCAGCCCTGGCAGCACCACCTGACCCTGACCGTGCTGCGCGAAGGCGAAGACGGCGCGTCGGTGGGCGAGGCCTTGGCGCTGGCCGACGGCATGCTGGAGGAAGTGGCCGAGGCGCGCCGGCAGATCGTCGGCAAGCCCTGGCTGCAGGCCTGGCATCCGGGGCTGCGCAAGGTGTTTGCCAGTGTCGGGGTGCATGCCGACGCCGCCACCGGGGCGATCGATGCGCTGCACGACACCCTGCAGGCGATCGCCGAATCGCGCCCGGAACTGGAGCGCGCGCTGCCCGAACTGCCGCAGGTGGTGCTGCCGGCCCCGCCGGCGCAGGAAAGCGCGGCGGTGGAACTGGGCAGCAAGGTCGATGTCAGCGACTTCGACAATGCCGACGCCGACCGTTTCCGCGGCCTGGAGATCGGCAGCTGGCTGGATTTCGTCGACAAGGACGGCAAGGTCCAGGCCGGCAAGCTGTCCTGGGTCAGCCCGATTTCCTCGCGCCTGCTGTTCGTCAACCGCCGTGGCGTGCGCTTCTGCGTGGCCTCGCCGGAAGAACTGGCGGTGATGGTGCGGTTGGGCCGCCTGCGCGCGCATATCGACGACGGTGCCTTCGACAGTGCCATGCAGGGCGTGATCGACCGGCTGGACAACAAGAACGCCACCGTCCACTGACCCGGCGCAGGCATGGGTTCTGCCCAAACCGAATCGGTAGGTTACGATCCCCCCACAATCGGCTGATCGGCGGGGACGGGCATGGCTGTCGAGGTACTGGTGGTAAAGGAACACGCGCCGGGCGAACGGCGCGTGGCGATGACGCCGGAAACGGCGCGCAAGCTGGCCGCGCTCGGCGCGACGGCATGGTTCGAACCCGGTGCCGGGCAGGCGGCCGGTTTTCCCGATTCAGCCTACCTGGAGGTCGGTGCGCAACTGGCCGACGACACGCGCCTGGCCCAGGCCGACATCGTGCTGTGCGTGCAACCGCCGGACCATGCGCGGCTGGGCCAGCTCAAGTCCGGTGCCAGCCTGGTCGGCATGCTGTACCCGCAGGCCGATGCGACCCGCGCCGGGTTGATCCAGTCGCGCGGGCTGCAGGCCTTCCCGCTGGAACGCCTGCCGCGTACCACCCGCGCCCAGTCGATGGACGTGCTCAGTTCGCAGGCCGGCATGGCCGGCTACAAGGCCATGCTGATCGCCGCGCAGCTGGCGCCACGCTTCTTCCCGATGCTGACCACCGCCGCCGGCACCATCCGCCCCTCGCGGGTGCTGGTGGTGGGCGCCGGCGTGGCCGGCCTGCAGGCCATCGCCACCGCCCGCCGCCTGGGCGCGCAGGTGGAAGGCTTCGATGTGCGCCCGGAAACCCGCGAGCAGATCGAATCGCTGGGCGGTAAATTCCTCGACCTGGGGGTGAGTGCGGTCGGCGAGGGCGGTTATGCGCGCCCACTGACCGACGACGAGCGCGCCGAACAGCAGCGCCGCCTCGGCGAGCACCTGCGCCTGGTCGATGTGGTGGTCTGCACCGCCGCCGTGCCCGGGCGCCCGGCGCCCAGGATCCTCAGCAGCGCGATGGTGGCGGGCATGAAGCCGGGCAGCGTGATCGTCGATCTGGCCGCCGAGACCGGCGGCAACTGCGAGGCCACCGAGCCGGGCCGCACCATCGAGTTCAACGGGGTCACCATCGATGGCCCGCTCAACCTGGCCAGCCTGGGCGCGGTGCATGCCAGCGAGATGTACGCGCGCAACCTGTACAACTTCGTGGCGCTGTTCCTCAAGGACGGGGCGATCGGCTTCGACTGGGACGACGAACTGCTGGCGAAAACCCGCTGGGTGGCCGCCGCTTGATCCAGGCAGCCACCCATGGGGTGGCTCTACCCCGCGCCCGGTAGAGCCACCCCATGTGCAGAAAAGGGGACGGGTGTAGTTAAGCGCGCTTAACTACACCCGTCCCCTTTTCTTGCGGCCGTTAGCGCTTCGGCGGCGGCAGGTCCTTGGCCGGGTTGGCCTTGAGCCACTCCTGGCGCTGCTCCGGGGTCATCTTCTCCCAGCGCGCGCGCAGTTCGTCGCGCTGGGCCGGGCCCAACTGGCGCATCTGCGCGAACAGGGCGCGGGCCTGCTCGCGCTGTTCCGGGCTCATGTTTTCGAAACGATGGCGGCCGCGCCGGGCCAGCTCGCGCTGTTCGGGGGTCATGCTCTGCCAGCGTTGGCCATGTTGCAGCATGCGTTCGCGCTGCGGCGGGGCGGCATCGTTCCAACGGTCGCGGACCGGCGCGATCAGTGCCTCGCGCTGCTGCGGGGTGAGCCGCTCCCAGTCGGGCAGCGTGGCGCTCTGCGCCCAGCCGGTCGCGCTTGCCGACAGCAGGGCCAGCGCCAGGATCAGTCGCGGTTTCATGTTCACTCCATTGCCAGGTCGGTCGTGCCCAGCCACACGTACAGGTCGGGATTTTCGTCGAGCACGTCGCTGCTGTCATCCACCGTGGCCGCCACCGCGAGCGTGGCCGGCCTGGCGGGGGGATTGGCGGTGAAGCTGTAGCCCAGGGCCAGTGCGGCCACCGCCGAGCAGGCGGTGGCCATCCACCAGCCATGGGCGCGGCCGCGCGCGGCGGGGGCGGCCTGGCGGGCGCTGCGCAGCCGCAGCAGGGTGGCCGGCGACAACTGCTGCAGGGCCTGCGCATGCAGGGCATGCAGGGCGTGGTCATCGTGCAGGGGAGGGGCGACGGGGCGGCTCACAGTTCGATCTCCAGGTGTTGCTGCAGCGCCTGCCGGGCGCGTGAAAGATGGGTCTTGACCGCGCCTTCGCTGCAGCCCATGGCCTGGGCGGTGCTGGCGCCGTCCAGCTGCTGCAGCACGCGCAGGGTGAACGCTTCGCGCTGGCGCGCCGGTAGTTGGCGCAGGGCCAGCACCAGCTGGGTGTACTGCTGGCGCTGCTCGTGGGCCTGCGCCGGGCCGGGCGCGCGGTCGGCCCAGTCGATGTCATGGTCGCTGCCGGCCTCGTCGCTGCTGCGCCAGAAGCGCAGGCGGAAGCCGCGGCGGCGCTGCAGGTCCACTACCCGTCGGCGCAGGATGCTCCAGAACAGCGGCGCCCAGTCGGCGGCCGGCTTGTCGCGGTAGGACAGCATCCGCAACATGCTGTCCTGTACGGCGTCCAGCGCGTCGTCGCGCTGGCGCAGGCCGGCTTCGGCGAACCGGAACGCGCGCGGGCCGATGCCGGCCAGGAACGCGTCCAGCGACGCCGGCAGCGTGGCATCGGCCGGGGTGGGCGGGGGCGGCAGTGAAGGGCTCACCAGCACAGGGTAACGCTCGCGCAGGGGGATACGGTGACAACGCGCCAGCGCGGCATCGGTTGACCGGCCTGCAGAACGGTTCAGCGGATGGTTATGATGGGCGGGACGGGATCACCGCCTGGGAGACAGACTGCAATGAACGATGGGTTCGTGGCGTTGTATATCTTCATGCTGGCCGCCATTGCCGGCCATGTGATCATTTCACGGGTGCCGGTGATCCTGCATACCCCGCTGATGTCCGGCTCCAACTTCATCCACGGCATCGTGCTGATCGGGGCGATGGTGGTGCTGGGCCACGCGCAGACCCCGCTGGAGAAGATCATCGGCTTCATCGCGGTGGTGCTGGGCGCCGGCAACGCCGCCGGCGGCTATGTGGTCACCGAGCGCATGCTGGACATGTTCAAGCCCAGCGCCAAGCGCGGCAGCGGGGAGAAGGCGCCTTGAACGTGACCACCGCGCAACTGCTGCAGTGGCTGGTCCAGGTGAGCTATCTGGTTGCCGCGACCCTGTTCCTGCTTGGCCTGCAGCGCATGGCCTCGCCGATGACCGCGCGCAGCGGCATCCGCTGGGCCGGCCTGGGCATGCTGATCGCCACGGTGGCCACCTTCTTCCTGCCCGAGCTGCACAACATCCCGCTGATCCTGGCGGCGGTGGCGATCGGCACCGGCGTGGCGTGGTGGTCGGCCAAGCGCGTGGCGATCACCGACATGCCGCAGATGGTGGCGCTCTACAACGGCATGGGCGGTGGCTCGGCGGCGGCGATCGGTGCGGTCGAACTGCTGCGCTTCTCGTTCCTGGCCAACCGCGATACCAGCCACTGGAGCTCGCAGGCGCTGGCCGACCTGGCCGCACGCCAGCCGTCGGCCACGGTGCTGGCGCTGGCGATCATCGGCTCGGCGATCGGCGCGGTGTCGCTGTCGGGTTCGATCATCGCCTGGGCCAAGCTGGACGGGCGGCTGGACCGGCGCGTCACCTTCCCCGGCCAGCAGGCGTTCAACCTGCTGGTGGCGCTGGCGATGGTGGTGCTGGGCATCTGGGCGGCGATCAGCCTCAGCCCGGTGGCGATCATCAGCTTCTTCGTGGTGGCGCTGGCGCTGGGCGTGCTGATGACGCTGCCGATCGGCGGCGCCGACATGCCGGTGGTGATCTCGCTGTACAACGCCTTCACCGGCCTGGCGGTGGCCTTCGAAGGCTATGTGCTGGGCAACGAGGCCTTGATCATCGCCGGCATGATGGTCGGCGCGGCCGGCATCCTGCTGACCCGGCTGATGGCCAAGGCGATGAATCGGCCGATCAGCGGGGTGCTGTTCTCCAACTTCGGCGGTGGTGGCGTGGCGCAGGAAATCAGTGGCGCGCAGAAGCCGATCGAAGCCAGCGACGTGGCGGCCATGCTGGCCTTCGCCGAGCGGGTGGTGATCGTGCCCGGCTACGGCATGGCCGTGGCCCAGGCCCAGCACAAGGTCTGGGAACTGGCGCAGCGGCTGATCGAGCGCGGCATCAAGGTGAAGTTCGCCATCCACCCGGTGGCCGGGCGCATGCCCGGGCACATGAACGTGCTGCTGGCCGAAGCCGGCGTGCCGTACGACCTGATCGCCGACATGGACGACATCAACCCCGAGTTCCCCAACACCGACGTGGTGCTGGTGATCGGCGCCAACGACGTGGTCAACCCGGTCGCGCGCACCGACCCGGCCAGCCCGATCTACGGCATGCCGATCCTGGACGTGGTCAACGCGCGCAACGTGGTGGTGATCAAGCGCGGCAAGGGCACCGGCTTTGCCGGGATCGAGAATGCGCTGTTCTACGCCGACAACGCGCGCATGCTCTACGGCGATGGCGCCGGCGCGGCCAGCGCACTGGTCAGCGAATTGAAGGCGCTCGACGGCGGGCATTGAAGAGCGGCCGCAGGGCCGCGAGGTAGTGCCGGCCGCTGGCCGGCTCCACGCGATGTCAGGCAGCGCGCCGGTGCGGTCCGAGAGGCATGAGGGGCCGGCCAGCGGCCGGCACTACCGACAACACGACCGCGAAGCGGTGGCGGCCATTACTTCGCCACCCACCAACCAATCACCAGCGCCACCGCCAGCCACAGCAGCTCGGCGGCGCCGTTGGCCAGCTGGACCAGGGTCCAGGCCATGAACGGTCCCATCCGCAACGCAGAATCCCATGGATTGAGTCCCATCGACCCGCCCAGGTAAGCCGACGCGATGCCCCAGTTGGCCGCCACGGCCACCAGCACGGTCGCCGCCAGGGTCAGCGCGACCCGGCCCGGGCCGGCGCGGAAGGTGCCCAGGCGCAGCATGAAGGCGATGTCCAGCGCGGCCAGAACCGCCATCCAGCCGGCCTGGCGGCCACTGAGCAGGGCGATGAACAACCAGGCCAGCGTGGCCGTGACGACACCAAGCAACAACATCGGGGGCCAGAGCCAATGGCGGCTGTGGACAGGCACGGACGTGGGCGACATGCAATCTTCCTGTGAGTGGCCACAGGATACCGGCTTGCGGGGTGACCGGCGCGTGGGCGGCGGCTGGGCTAAAATGGCCGTCTTGCGGGAATTGGCCGCGACCCCCATATCGATCCACATGTACTCCCGTAGCAGCGAACCCGTCCACTTCGAACGCGACTGCGAGGCCGTCATGGTCCCGCAGGGCGAAACGGTCACCCTGCCGGCCGGCAGCTATGGGTATATCACCCAGGCCCTGGGTGGCAGCTATACCGTGTTTGTCGAAGGCAATCTGTTCCGCATCGCCGGCAAGGACGGCGATGCCATCGGCAAAGAGCCGCCACCGGCGCTGGAACTGCCTGCCGATGCCTCCGACGAGGAAGTCGAGAAGCTGGTGTGGCAGCAGCTGCGCACCTGCTTCGACCCGGAGATCCCGTTCAACATCGTCGACCTGGGCCTGGTCTACGAAGTGGACCTCAAGCACCTGGACAACGGCCAGCGCGAAGTCGAGATCAAGATGACCCTGACCGCGCCCGGCTGCGGCATGGGCGAGATCCTGGTCGACGATGTGCGCAGCAAGCTGGAGATGATTCCGACGGTGGCCGAAGCCGACGTCGAGCTGGTGTTCGATCCGCCGTGGGGCCGCCATATGATGTCCGAGGCCGCCCGGCTCGAAACCGGCATGCTGTAACCGCCCGCTGCCGCGCCGCGGTGGTGATGGTGTTCCCCGTAACCAGAACAGGAAATATCCGGTGTCCCAGTCTTCCGTGAGCTTCAACACCACCCGTTCCGCCCAGCCGCGCAGCAGCGAGGAGCGTGAGCGCATCCTGGCCGCCCCCGGTTTTGGTCTGCACTTCACCGACCACATGGTGGAAGTGCGCTGGGACAAGGACACCGGCTGGCACGATGCGGTAGTGCGTCCGTACGGCCCGCTGCAGCTGGACCCGGCCGCGGCGGTGTTGCATTACGGCCAGGAAATCTTCGAGGGCATCAAGGCCTACCGGCATGCCGACGGTTCGATCTGGACCTTCCGCCCCGATGCCAACGGCCGCCGCCTGCAGCGCTCGGCCCAGCGCCTGGCGCTGCCCGAACTGCCGGTGGACATCTTCGTCGAATCGCTCAGGCAGCTGATCGCCGTGGACGCCAGCTGGGTGCCGTCAGCCGACGAATCCAGCCTGTATTTCCGTCCCTTCATGATCGGCGATGAAGCCTTCCTCGGCGTGCGCGGCGCGCACAAAGCCGGCTACTACGTGATCGCAAGCCCCGCCGGCCCGTACTTCGCCAAGGGCGTGGCGCCGGTGTCGATCTGGCTGTCCACCGAATACGCGCGCGCAGCCAAGGGCGGCACCGGCGCGGCCAAGTGCGGTGGCAACTACGCCGCCTCGCTGCTGCCGCAGCAGAAGGCGCAGGCGCAGGGCTGCTCGCAGGTGCTGTTCCTGGACCCGGTGGAAGGCAAGTACCTGGAAGAACTGGGCGGCATGAACGTGTTCCTGGTCTATAAGGATGGCACCCTGGTGACCCCGCAGCTGTCGGGCAGCATCCTGGAGGGCATCACCCGCGAGAGCATCCTGCAGCTGGCCCGCGACCGCGGCATGAAGGTCGAAGAGCGCAAGGTCACCATCGATGAGTGGAAGCAGGGCGTGGCCTCCGGCGAGATCGCCGAAGTGTTCGCCTGCGGTACCGCCGCAGTGGTCACCCCGATCGGCCAGCTCAAGGGCGAGGGCTTCTCGGTGGGCGACATCAACGCCCCGGCTGGCGAAGTGACCATGTCGCTGCGCAAGGAACTGACCGACATCCAGTACGGCCGCCTGCCCGACCGTCACGGCTGGCTGGTGCGCCTGGACGCGTAAGCGTCGCAGGCCCCTGCCGTGGAAAGACGAACCCGCCTGGCGACAGGCGGGTTTTTTCATGCCGGCGAAGCGATTGTCCAGCGGTGGCAACAGCGCGCAGGCCCCGGCGCGCAAGGCTTGTCCGACTTTGGAGACAAATTCGGGTTCAAGCAGACACCACGTGACGTCTTGCGACCATTCGAAAGGCCCTAAGTTCCTTCACTTTCACAAACCGTAGACCCGGAAAGTCTCAGATCGGACATTTCATCTCGCTGAAGTGCGGCTGAAACGTTGTTGATTGCGACCCGAAGCACTAGCGTCGGTGTGGGCGGTTTGACTCAGGGGAACCGATCCAACCACCGGTTCCGATTCGCGCCATCGTTTCAGCAGCCCACGGATCGGGGCCGGATTCTCAGCCGCGATCGCGGCATCCACTGTCTGAAAGGGAAATCCGATGTCTCATGATCCGCAACCCCGTTTGCGTCAGCGTGCATTGGTTGTGCTGGGCGCGTCCGTACTCTCCACCCTGCTGTTGGCCGCCCCGGCGTACGCCGGCGATGTGCAGCTCAGTGGCCTGGCGTCTGCGCCGGTGCACCGGCAGTTCATCGTCAAGTACAAGCAGACCCCCAGCGCGCCGCTGAGCCCCAGCGCGCTGGCCAGTTCGCTCAAGGCCGCCGCTGCGGCAGTACCGGCGCAGCAGGGGCGCGCGCTGGGCGTGCAGAAGCTGCGCCAGCTGGCGATCGGCCCGACCGTGCTGCGCACCGACCGCGACCTGGATGTGGCCGAGTCCGAACTGCTGATGCGCCGGCTGGCCGCCGACCCGAACGTGGACTACGTGGAAGTGGATCAGCTGATGCACGCCACCCTGGTGCCCAACGACACGCGGCTGTCCGAGCAGTGGGGCTTTGGCACCAGCAACGCTTCGATCAACGTGCGCCCGGCCTGGGACAAGGCCACCGGCACCGGCGTGGTGGTGGCGGTGATCGATACCGGCATCACCAACCATGCCGACCTCAATGCCAACATCCTGCCCGGCTATGACTTCATCAACGACGCGGCGATGGCGCGCGATGGCGGCGGCCGCGACAGCAACCCCAATGACGAGGGCGACTGGTACGCGGCCAACGAGTGCGGTTCGGGCATCCCTGCGTCCAACTCCAGCTGGCACGGTACCCACGTGGCCGGCACCGTCGCGGCGGTCACCAACAACAGCACCGGCGTGGCCGGCACCGCCTTCAACGCCAAGGTGGTACCGGTACGCGTACTGGGCAAGTGCGGCGGTTACACCTCCGACATCGCCGATGCGATCGTGTGGGCGTCCGGCGGCACGGTGAGCGGGGTGCCGGCCAATGCCAACCCGGCCGAGGTGATCAACATGTCGCTGGGCGGCGGCGGCAGCTGCTCGGCCACCTACCAGAACGCGATCAACGGCGCGGTCTCGCGCGGCACCACGGTGGTGGTGGCGGCCGGCAACAGCAACACCAATGTGTCCTCGTCGGTACCGGCCAACTGCGCCAACGTGATCGCGGTAGCGGCGACCACGTCGGCCGGCGCCCGCGCCAGCTTCTCCAACTACGGTACCGGTATCGATGTCTCGGCTCCGGGCCAGGCGATCCTGTCCACGCTCAACAGCGGCACCACGGTGCCGGGCAGCGCCTCGTATGCGTCCTACAACGGCACCTCGATGGCGGCGCCGCATGTGGCCGGCGTGGTTGCGCTGGTGCAGTCGGTGGCGCCGACCGCGCTCACTCCGGCGGCGGTCGAAACGCTGCTGAAGAACACCGCGCGCGCCTTGCCGGGCGCCTGCTCCGGCGGTTGCGGTGCGGGCATTGTCGATGCCGATGCGGCGGTCACCGCGGCGCTGGGCGGGACCAACCCGAACCCGGGCGGCACGGTCCTGCAGAACAACGTGCCGGTCACCGGCCTGGGCGCGGCCAGCGGTGCATCGCTGTCCTATACCGTCGCCGTGCCGGCGGGCAGTTCGCAGCTCAAGGTGACCATCGCCGGCGGCAGCGGCGATGCCGACCTGTACCTGCGCTCGGGCAGCGCCCCGACCGACAGCGCCTACACCTGCCGCCCGTACCTGAGCGGCAACAACGAGACCTGCACGGTCACTTCACCGACGGCCGGTACCTGGTACGTGCGGGTGAAGGCGTACTCGACCTTCTCCGGGGTCACCCTGACCGCGCAGTACTGAGCCCGGATCCCTCTCCACTGGGCACGCCCCGGCTTCGGCCGGGGCGTTTTTTTGGGATTCTTCGCCTATGTGCGGGACTACAGCCAGCCATTGTCCGGATGCATTGGCGTTGCTGTTTCCGCTTCGCAAATAACTTCAAAAGCGTTTCGTGCCCCTGCGGGGCGCGAGTTACTTTCTGATGGCGCACATCCCTGTGCGCCACCCTACGGGCCAGCTACGCTGTTCCGCGCCGCTCCTGCGGCGCTGGTGCTCGTGCAAGAAAGTAACCAAAGAACACGCCCGCGCCTCCGTAACAACGAACCCCGTAGTGAAGAACGCGTCGCAACGCGTCCGTTTCCGGACGCATGGGATTGCGATGCTCGGCTCGCTCCAAGGGGGAGGTAGATCAAGATCGCGGGCAACAGCAACAGCAACAGCAACAGCGGCCGTACCATCGCAGGTAGTTCCGACCCGCGGTCGGACAGCATTCTTTGGACAGCCGGGCTGTTTGACCGTAACTCGGATCTGCCGTTTTCTGTGAGTGCCAGCAATGTATGAAGGGTTGGCGTGGGTGGGTTGGCGGGACTGTCGAAAACATGGATGTTTTCGCCAAGCCCCCACGGATGGGTTCACGGCGTGTCCCGCCAACCCACCCGCGCCAACCCAATCAGCGCATGCGTCGGTCACTGCCTTTGATCTGACGCGGCAGTTCGCATCTGACTCCCCATAAATCGGCGAAGAACCTTTTTTTGGGGCGTTTTTCTAAAAAAGCCGAAGCCGAAGCCGAAGCAGGATCAAGATCAACAGCCGCAAGTTTGTGTCTGCTCTGGCTTGGCTTGGTACGGGTGGGGCGGCGTGTCCCGCGAACCCACACACCCCCGCCCAGCCAAGTGCGGCTGGGGGCTGCAGCATTTAGAGGCGCCAGCCGATCAGGCTTCTTCTCAGGCTTCTTCGAACCGGTTCGCCGCCACGTTCTTGCGCACGTGCTCCGGGTTCCAGATGCGGCCGTTCATGGCGATGTAGATGCCGGTCGGCAGCGATTGCACCGCACCGATCGCGCAGCCGATGTTGAACTCGGCGTCCGAGCCGCGGAAGCGGGCCGGGCTCAGCGCGCCGGTCATCACGATGGTCTTGTCGGTGATCGACTTGAGCACCTTGCCGGTCTGCACCATCGAATCGGTGCCGTGGGTGATCAGCACGTGGCGGGTCGGCTGCGCGGCGATGGTGGCGCGGATCAGCTCGCGGTCCTCGTCGGTGATGTGCAGCGAATCCTTGCGCAGGATCGGAATCACGTTGAAGCGGAAGGTCACGCCCAGCTCGCGCAGGATCATCCCGATCTGCGGATCGCCGATCTGGTAGTCCGACTTGTCGTCGAAGTAGATCTTGTCGATCGTGCCACCGGTGGTGATGATCAGTAGTTCTTCCATTGCGGGCATCCTGGATAGCGGTCAGAACCGCGCGGGCAACCCGCGCCGGGATGCAGATGATACGACCGCCGGCGCCGCCTCGCAGCCGCGGCGACGCGCCGGTTCAGCGCTTCCCGAAGCGGCGGCGCAGGCCCGGCCCGCTGGCCACCCCGATCACCGCCAGCGCCAGCAGCAGCTCGGCCCAGGCCCAGCCGGCGCTTTGCGGGTAGCTCCAGGCGCTCATCACCGCGTGGCTGAACCAGAACAGCGCCAGTACCCCCGCCCAGAACGCCGCCTTGCCACGGCGCCACCACACCCCGGCCGCCAGCAGCAGCGGCGGGGCGGTGAACACCAGTTGGGTGGCCAGCCAGTGCTTGTCGTGGGCGAACCACAGCGCATACAGCGCCGCCAGCGCCACCAGCAGCAGCGCCAGCAGGGCGTCGTGCGCGCGCGCGCTCATGCCAGCCGCCGGGCGATATCGGCCACGCGCCGGCCCAGCGCCCGGGCCAGGATCGCCTCGTCCTCGCTGGGCACCGGGTTGTCGTCGGCGCCGGCCACATGGCTGGCGCCATACGGGGTGCCGCCGGTGGTGGTGTGGCTCAGGGCCGGCTCGGTGAACGGAATGCCGACGATCAGGCAGCCGTGGTGCAGCAGCGGCACCTGCATCGACAGCAGGGTCGATTCCTGGCCGCCATGCAGCGAGGCGGTGGAGGTGAACACCGCCGCCGGCTTGCCGGCCAGGGTGCCGTTGACCCATTCGGCGCCCAGCCCGTCGAGGAAATGCTTGACCGGCGCGGCCATGTTGCCGAAGCGGGTCGGGCTGCCCAGGATCAGGCCGTCGCAGTCGGCCAGGTCGCTGATTTCCACGTACGGCGCACCGTCGTCGGGCACCGGCGGCCGCGCGGTCTGCGTCACCGCCGCCACCGGCGGCACCGTGCGCAACCGGGCGCTCATGCCCGGCACCTCGCCGATGCCGCGCGCGATCTGGCGGGCAAGCCGGGCCACCGAACCGCCGCGGCTGTAGTACAGCACCAGGATTTCCGCCATCGCGCCTTCATCTCATGATCGGGACCAGTGGCCAGTATGGCGATGCGATGCGGTCCCGCACACCCCTCATCAGGTACCCTTGCGCCGATGGAACCTCTGGACACCCTCAACCTGTGGATGGAGCGCGTGCGCGACCGCGCCCGGGCCGCCAGCTTCGGCCGCTTCCTGTGGCGGCGCTTCCTGGACGACCGCCTGTTCCAGGCTGCCGCGTCGCTGGCCTATACCACCGTGTTCGCCCTGGTGCCGCTGGCGATCGTGGTGTTCGGGGTACTGTCGGCGTTCCCGGTGTTCGACCGCTGGAGCGACCAGCTCAGCGACTATGTGTTCTCCAACTTCGTGCCCAATGCCGCGCGTGCGGCCGAAGGCTACCTGCGCCAGTTCTCGGCCAGCGCCGGCCAGCTCACCGCCGCCGGCTTCATCGCGCTGGTGGTGTCGCTGCTGATCACCCTCAACAGCGTCGAGCAGACCTTCAACCAGATCTGGCGGGTCAGCTCGGGCCGGCCGCAGCTGACCCGGTTCCTGGTCTACTGGACCGTGCTGACCCTGGGCGCGATGCTGGCCGCCGCCTCGCTGGCGGTATCGGCGCGGGTGTTCGCGCTGCCGCTGTTCGGTACCAGCGAGGGCCGCTGGCTGGCCGATCTGTCCTTGACCGTGGCGCCGATCCTGATCGAGTTCGTGTGCATCACCCTGGTCTACCGGGTAGTGCCGCACCACACGGTCAAATGGCGGCATGCGGTGCCCGGCGCGATCCTGGCGGCGGTGATGCTGGAGCTGGTGAAGTGGGGCATGGGCGCCTACCTGGGCAGTTTTCAGTCCTACCAGAAGCTGTACGGCACGGTGGCGTTCGTGCCCATCCTGCTGCTGTGGATCTACCTGTGCTGGGTGTCGGTGTTGCTGGGCGCGTCGCTGGCCTCGTCGATCGCCGCGTTCCGCTACCAGCCGGCCGATCTGCGCCTGCCCACCGGCTATGAGATCTATGGCCTGCTGCGCCTGATCGGGCGCTTCGCGCAGGCCCGCAGCGAGGGCCACAGCCTGGACGATGACGAAATCCTGCGGCTGGAGCCGATGCTGACCGACTCGCTGCTGCAGACCATGCTGTGCGACCTGGAGGCGATCCGGGTGGTACGCCGCGATGAGCGGGGGGACTGGCTGCTGGCGCGCGACCTGGACAAGCTCACCCTGGCCGATCTGTACGAAACCACGCAGATGCGCATTCCGGTCAAGGAAGCCTACCTGCCGTACCGCGACGACAGCCTGGGCGATGCCTCGATGGCCGCGCTGGATGCGTTGCGGTTGCCGCTGCGCGAGCTGCTCAAGCGACGCGTCAGCGATATCTATACGACCCTCGGAGACAAACGATGAGTGCCAAGCCCCTGCTGATGGCCCTGGGCCTGCTGACCCTGGCCGCCTGCAACAAGCCGGCGGCCACCCCCGAACCGGCCGCTCCGGCCGCGCCACCGGCGGCGGTGGCCGAAGCGCCCGAACCGGCGGCCCCGGTCGATGCAACCGCCGCCGCGCTCGAGCGCAAGACCGCCGAGCGCCCGCGCCTGGTGCTGCCGGCGCTGGATGGCAGCAGTTACGACCTGGCCGCCCACCGCGGCAAATGGGTGGTGGTCAATTTCTGGGCCACCTGGTGCGCGCCGTGCCGCAAGGAAATGCCGGAGCTGTCGGCCCTGCATGCGATGCGCAGCGAGATCGAAGTGGTCGGTCTGGCCTACGAGGATATCGAGCCGGCAGAGATGAAGGCGTTCCTGGAAAAGCGCCCGGTGACCTATCCGATCGTGATCGTGGACACCTACAGCCCGCCGGAGGATTTCGCCATCCCGCGCGGCCTGCCGCTGACCTATCTGATCGCACCGGACGGCAAGGTCGCCAAGCAGTTCCTTGGGCCGGTGACCGCCGCCGACATCGAGGCGCGGATCAAGCAGGGCTGAGCGGCGCCGGGCGTGCCCGCCAATGACCGGTAACCTGGCGCGCGGGTATCCCTACACCGATACACCCACCGGAACGGCGCTGCCGTCCGGTGGAAAACCGACATTGCAGGCGCCATGACGCCGCCACGGAGAGCATCCACGCATGGCGTGGATCTACGGTGTATCGAAGGCCTGGATCGGCTTCAACACGCCGAAATGCTCCTTGTGCAGCTTGCCCTTCAGCGGCGGCAGCGCCAGCACCGGTTCGTCCACGCGGGTGTCGGGCAGGCGGTCGAGCAGGTTGCGGATCAATCCCAGCCGGCCGCGCTTCTGGTCGTTGAAATCGACCAGCGTCCACGGCGCGGTGTCGTTGTGGGTGGCGCGCAACATCGCCTCGCGCGCCTGGGTGTAGGCGCTGTACTTGCTGCGTGATTGCAGGTCGACCGGCGACAGCTTCCAGCCCTTGAGCGGGTCCAGGTGGCGTTCGGCGAAACGCTTTTCCTGCTGCGCCTGGTCCACGCTGAGCCAGTACTTGAACAACAAGATGCCGTCGTCGACCAGCAGCTTCTCGAACACCGGCGCCTGCGCCAGAAAGGCGTGGTATTCGTCCGGCGTGCAGTAGCCCATCACCTGTTCGACCCCGGCGCGGTTGTACCAGCTGCGGTCCATCAGCACGATCTCGCCGGCGGCCGGCAGGTGGGCGGCATAGCGTTGGAAATACCATTGGCTGCTCTCGCGCTCGGTCGGCTTGGGCAGCGCCACCACCCTGCACTGGCGCGGGTTGAGGTGTTCGGCGATGGCCTGGATCGCACCGCCCTTGCCGGCGGTATCGCGGCCTTCGAACAACACCAGTACGCGTTGCCCGATGTGCTGTACCCAGCGCGCCATTGCGGCCAGTTCCAGTTGCATCGGTTCCAGCAGGGCCTGGTAGTCCTTGCGCTTGAGCTTGCCCATCGGCGTGCCTCGGTCATCCACGGGAGAATGCCGAGCCTAGCGCAGCGGTGGCTCAGCTGGCGTGTGCGCCCTGCCAGCCGCGCTCGCGCGCCATGTCCTGCACGGCCACGTTGAAATCCCTGGCGAAACCGGCCATGTCGAACAGCCCGCTGTCGGCGCGGCGCAGCGCCAGCTCGGCGCGCAGCTGCCGCAGCGCGGCCCGATCGTTGCCCAGCGCGATGGCGGTAGCGATGAAGGCGCGGTCGTCGGCCACGTTCATCCGCGCCAGGCCCAGGTGGTGGTTGAGGCTGCCGGCCACGCGCGCGGCAAAGGTGGTCCCCGGGCAGGTCAGCACCGGGCAGCCGGCCCACAGCGCATCGGAGGCGGTGGTGTGGGCGTTGTAGGGGTGGGTATCCAGGAACAGGTCGGCCAGTGCGTAGCGGGCCAGGTACTGCGGGTGCGGCAGGCGCGGCATGAACACCAGCCGCGCCGGGTCCAGTTGCGCCTGGCGCGCGGCGTTGCGCAGCCGCGCATCGGCATTGCCCGGCCCGGACAGCAGCCACAGCACGCTGCCCGGCACGCCGTGCAGCACCGCCATCAGGCGCTGCATGCTGCGCGGGTTGAGCTTGTAGCTGTTGTTGAAGCAGCACAGCACCACGCCCTGCGCCGGCAGCCCGCAGTCCTGGCGGGTGGGAGCGGGCTGCAGCGTGCGGGTGGTGTCGGAGGGCTGGAACGCGCGCGGCAGGCGCCGCACGTTTTCGCTGAAGGCCGCCGCCAGGGCGTCGGGCAGGACGAAGGCATCGGCCAGCACGTGGTCGATCCACGGCGCGCCGGAGGTACCCGGGTAGGCCAGCCAGTTGACCTGCACCGGGGCCGGGCGCATTGCCAGCACCTGCGGGGTACCGCCACCGCCCCAGCCACGCAGGTCGAACAACACGTCGATGCCGGCGGCGCGGATGGTCTCGGCGATGCGCCGGTGCGGCTGCGCGCCGACCTCGTGCAGGGTATGCGCGGCCGCCTGCAGGCGCTGGCGGATATCGCTGCCGTCGGCGGGGTTGAGCGCGAACAGATGCAGTTCCAGCGTGCCCAGCGCGCGCAGCTGTTCGAACAGGGCCACGGTCAGCAGCCCGGTCGGGTGCGCGCCGAAGCCGTTGGACAAAAAGCCCGCGCGCAGCACGCCCCGGGCGCGCACGCTGGCGGCAGGCAGCGGGTGCACTTCGGCGCCGACCACCGCGGCCCGTTGCCGCGCGCAGGCCAGTTGTTCGGCGGCGGTGCCGTCCTCGCTCAGGAACGCGAACGGTTCGACCAGTGCCTGGCCCTGCGCCACGGCCTGCCGTACCTGCGCCGACAGCCGTTCCAGGTCGCGCCAGTCGCACAGGCGGCGCTGCCAGTTGAGCAGCTGGGCGGTGATGTAGGGCTCGCCGGGCAGCAATGTGTGGGCATGCCGGTAGGCGTCGGCGGCCGCTTCAGGCTGGCTGGCATCTTCCAGCGCGTGGCCCAGCCACAGCGCGATGCCCGGGTGCTGCGGGGCGAGCGCGCCGGCCTGGCGCAGCACGCTGGCGGCCTCGGCATGCCGGCCCTGCATCCAGCGTGCCCGGCCCAGCCGGGCCAGGGCTTCGGGATGCGCCGGGCGCAGCTGCAGCGCGCGCGTGGCTGCCTGTTCGCCGGCCAGTACGTCGCCGGCTTCCAGTTCGGCATCGGCCAGCATCACCCAGGCGATGAAATCGGCCGGTTGGCGCTGCACCGCCTGGCGCAGCTGCTGGCGGCCCGGTTCCATGCTCAGTTGCCTGCCGCCAACTGCGCCAGTTCGTCGGCCTGGTGTTCCTGGATCAGGCGCTCGACCAGCGCATCCAGTTCACCGGCGATGATGTTGGGCAGGTCGTACAGGGTCAGGCCTTCGACCCGATGGTCGGTGATGCGGCCCTGCGGGAAGCTGTAGGTGCGGATGCGCTGGCTGCGGTCGCCGCTGCCCACCTGCAGGCGGCGGCTGGCGGCGGTGGCCGCCGCCTGCCGGCTGCGCTCGGCATCCAGCAGCTGCGCCTTCAGGCGCTTCATCGCCTTGTCACGGTTGGCGTGCTGGCTGCGCTCGGTCTGGCATTCCACCACCACCCCGGTGGGTAGATGGGTGATGCGGATGGCCGATTCGGTCTTGTTGACGTGCTGGCCGCCGGCGCCGGAAGAGCGGAAGGTGTCCACGCGCAGGTCGGCCGGGTTGATCACCACCTCATCGACTTCGTCGGCTTCGGGAATGATCGCCACGGTGGCCGCCGAGGTGTGGATGCGGCCCTGCGATTCGGTGGCCGGCACGCGCTGCACACGGTGGGTGCCCGATTCGAACTTCAGCCTGGAATAGGCGCCGCGGCCGACTACCCGGGCCACCACTTCCTTGTAGCCGCCGTGTTCGCCGGGGCTGTCGGACTCGATTTCCACCTTCCAGCCCTGGCGTTCGGCATAGCGGGCATACATGCGGAACAGGTCGCCGGCGAAGATCGCCGCCTCGTCGCCGCCGGTGCCGGCGCGCACTTCCAGGAACAGGTTGCCGTCGTCGCGCGGGTCGCGCGGCACCAGCAGCAGGGCCAGGTCGTGGTCCAGCTGCTGCAGGCGCTGCTGGGCGGCGCCGATTTCCTCTTCGGCCAGTTCGCGCAGGTCCGGGTCGCTGCGCATCGCTTCGGCCGCCGCCAGGTCGGCCTTGGCCCGGGCCTCGTCGGCCAGGGCGGTGGCGATCGGCTGCAATTGCGCGAACTCGCGCGACAAGGCGCGGAAACGGTCGTTGTCGCCGACCACGTCCGGGTCGGACAGCAGGCGTTCGAGTTCTTCGCGGCGTTCGGCCAGCGCTTCCAGCTTACGGCGCAGGGTCGGCGTCATCGTGCTTCACAGGAGGATGTTGATAACCCGGCTTGGCCGGGAACAGGCGCTCGGCGGCGCGGGTCAGTTCAGTATCGCCGCTCAACGCGGCCGCGCGCAGCGCGGCGGTGGGCGGGTGCAGCAGGCGGTTGGTCAGGCCATGGGCCAGCAGTTCCAGCACTTCCTCGGCCGGCTTGCCGTGGGCCAGTTGCTGGCGCGCCTTGTCCAGCATTTCCACCCGGGTCGCCTCGCCATAGGCGCGCAGTTGCCGCAGCGGGGCCTGGTGGGCGCTGGCCTGCAGGGTCTCCACGAAACGGGCGACCTGCAGCTCGATGATCGCCTCGGCTTCGGCGGCCGCTTCGCGGCGGCTGCGGCGGTTGTCTTCTACCGCCCGTTCCAGGTCGTCCACGGTGTACAGGAAAGCGTCGCGCAGCTCGCCCACGCCGGCCTCGATATCGCGCGGCACGGCCAGGTCGAACAGCAGCATCGGCTTGTGCCTGCGCGCTTTCAGTGCGGCGGCGACATGCGCCCGGGCAATCACCGGCTCCCGTGCGGCGGTGGCCGAGAACACCACGTCGGCCTCGCCCAGATGGCGTTCCAGTTCGCTCAGCGGCAGCGCCACGCCGCCGTGGCGGCTGGCCAGGTCCTGGGCGTGGGCGAGGGTACGGTTGGCGATCAGCAGCCGCCGCACCTTGCCTTCGCTCAGGTGGCGCGCGGCCAGTTCGATGGTCTCGCCGGCGCCGACCAGCAGCACGGTGGAATCTTCCAGCCGCGCGAACGAGTTCTGCGCCAGGCGCACCGCAGTGGAGGCCACCGACACCGGGTTGGCGCCCACCCGGGTATCGGTGCGGGCCCGCTTGGCCACCGAGAAGGTCTGCTGGAACAGCCGGTCCAGGCGCTGGCCGAGCAGGCCGTGGTCGCGTGCCATCGCCCAGGCGTCCTTGACCTGGCCCAGGATCTGCGGCTCGCCCAGCACCATCGAGTCCAGCCCGGTGGCCACCCGGAACAGGTGGCGCACCGCGTCGGCGTCGGCGTGCCGGTACAGGTAGCCGTGCAGCTGGCCGGCATGGCTTTCCAGCCACTGCGCCAGCGCGTCGCCCGATTCGGCCACCGCGTACAGCTCGGTGCGGTTGCAGGTGGACAGCAGCACCGCTTCGGCCACCTGCGGGGTATCGCGCAGCGACGCCAATGCCTGGGGCAGGGCGTCGCCGCCAAAGGAGGCGCGTTCGCGCAGTTCCACTGGCGCGGTCTGGTGATTCAGTCCGAGCACCCACAGGGTCATTGTTCAGTTGCTTGCGATAAGCTGCTGGCCATTCAAGTCGTCATTTTAAGGCCAGAAGCCCCCGATGCCCGCATTGATTCGCATCTCCAGCGTTCTGCTGCTGTCTTTGCTCACCGCCAATGCCCCGGCCGCGCCGGCGGCAGCCCCGGCCGGCAAGGAAAAGGCGGCCCCCACCGCGCCGCTGACCCCGGTCATGGCCGGGGAATTCGCCTTGCAGGCCGGCAAGCTCGGCGATGCCGCGCGCTGGTACCTGGAGGCGGCCGAGGCCGGCAGCGACGACGCCGGACTGGCCGAACGCGCCACCCGCATCGCCATGCTGGCCGACGACGACCCGCGCGCGGCCCGCGCGCTGGCGCTGTGGCAGGCGCGCGCGCCGCGTTCGCTGGCCATGCGCAGCAGCGCGGCGGCACTGGACATGCGCCAGAACGATGTGAAGGCCGCCCGCAGCGAACTGGCCGCCCTGCTCAAGGACCCCGACCCGCGCGGCTGGAAGTTCGCCATCGCCGCGCTGATCGGCGGCGGGCGCGACCCGGCGGTGCCGGCGCAGGTGCTGGGCGGGCTGGTCGATGACGATGCCATCCCCAACCAGTTGGAGGTCTGGCAGGAGCTGGGCCGCCTGGCCATGCGCATGGACCGGCCCGAACTGGCCCGGCGCATGGTCGATGAGGTGGTCAGGCGCTTCCCCGACGAGCCGCGGGTGGCGCTGTTGAACGCCAGCCAGCTCAACCAGGCCGGCAAGCCCGAACAGGCGGTGGCGTTGCTGCGCGGGATCGAACCCAAGAGCCGCCAGGACCCGGAACTGCGCAATGCGCTGGCGATCGCCTACGACGCCATGGGCGATGCGCGCTCGGCCGCGCGCGTGCTGGCGGTGGGCCCGCAGGACGTGCAGACCTATGGCATGCGCGCCTCGCTGCTGGCCAAGCAGAAGGACGAGGCCGCGCTGCTGGCGCTGTACACCGAACTGTCCAAGCAGGCAGCCAAGCCGGACCCGGCGCAGCGGCTGTTGCTGGGCAAGATCGCCGAATTCCTCAAGCGCCCGGCCGAGGCCGTGGACTGGTACCACAGCGTGCCCGGCGGCGAAGAGCTGGACGAGGCGCGCCTGCGCGCGGCCAATGCGCAATACGAGGCCGGCCGCGCCGACAAGGCGTTCGCCGAGGTGCATGCGATCCAGTCCGACGCCAGCGTCGATGACGAGGCCCGCCGCGACGCCTACCTGCTGGAGGCCGAGCTGCGCCAGCGCGGCAACGACCTGCCCGGTGAACTGGATGCGCTGGCCCGGGGCCTGGCCGCCTACCCGGACGAGAACGCGCTGCTGTATGCGCGCGCGCTGGCCTGGGAACGCCGCGACGACGTCGCCCGCGCCGAGGCCGACCTGCGCAAGATCCTGGTTACCGAACCGGAGAACGTGGCCGCACTCAATGCGCTGGGCTATACCCTGGCCGACCGCACCCAGCGTTACCAGGAGGCCCTGGAGCTGATCGACCGCGCGCGCGTGGCCGAGCCGGACAATGCGGCCATCGTCGACAGTTATGGCTGGGTGCTGTATCGCCTGGGCCGCAACGAAGAAGCCCTGGTGCAGCTGCGCCGCGCCTGGACCCTGGCCCGGGATCCGGAGATCGCCGCCCACGTCGGCGAGGTGCTGTGGGTACTGGGGCGCAAGGACGAGGCGCGCCGCTTCTTCGACGAGGCGCGCAAGCTGGACCCTGAAAACCGCGCCCTGCAGCGCGTGATCGAGACCTTCGGCGTATGAACATGTTGTCCCTGAAAACCGCCGGCGCGCTGGCCATGGCGCTGTCGTTGTCGGCCTGCGTATCGCTGGGCGAGCGCAAGGCGCCGGCGGCGCCGGTGGTGGTGAGCACGGTGTCGGCTGCCGCGCAGCAGGCCGAAGCCGCCCGCGTGGCGGCCCTGCAGGCGCAGCCGCAGTGGTCCTTCCAGGGCCGGGTGGCGATCAACAAGGGCCGCAACGGCGGCAACGGCCGCATCGACTGGCAGCAGCAGTCGCGCCAGTACGTGGTCGAACTGAGCGCGCCGGTTACCCGCCAGAGCTGGAAGCTGACCGGCGACAGCCACCATGAAGGCGGGCGCCTGGAAGGGCTGGACGGCGGGCCGCGCGAGGGCGAGGACGCCCAGCAGGTGCTGCTGGAAGCCACCGGTTGGGACATCCCGGTCAACCAGTTGCCGGCCTGGGTGCGTGGCCTGGTGGCCGACGATGCGGCACCGGCCGAGCAGGTCGAGCGCGACGGCGAGGGCCGCCCGCGCCGGGTCCGGCAGATGGGCTGGGACATCCAGTACCTGGACTGGTACCCGGCCGAAGGCGGCCGTCCGGTGCTGCCGCGCCGGATCGAAGCGGTCAATGGCGACGCCAAGGTGCGCCTGGTGGTCGACAGCTGGGTGCTGGGCGGGCCATGAGCGCGCCGGAGCTGAACGGCGGCTGGTCGCACTGGCCGGCACCGGCCAAGTTGAATCTGTTCCTGCACATCACCGGCCGTCGCGACGATGGTTACCACCAGCTGCAGACCGTGTTCCGGCTGCTGGACTGGGGCGATACGATCCGCCTGCGGGTGCGCCAGGACGGCCGGATCCGCCGTGACGGTGCCTCGGTGGCCGGCGTGGCCGAGGCCGACGACCTGGCCGTGCGCGCTGCGGTATTGCTCAAAAATACGGCAAAGATCGCCCAAGGTGCCGACATCGGCGTCGAAAAGAGTATTCCTGCCGGGGGCGGGTTCGGCGGCGGCTCGTCCGACGCGGCGACCGTGCTGGTCGCCCTGAACCGGCTCTGGAAGGCCGGCCTGGACGTGGACGCGTTGGCCGCGCTGGGTCTGCAGCTGGGCGCGGACGTGCCGGTGTTCGTGCGTGGCCACAGTGCCTGGGCCGAGGGGGTGGGCGAGCAGCTCACCGCGCTGGCGCTGCCGCCGGCCTGGTACGTGCTGGCCGATCCGGGCGTGCACGTACCCACCGCTGCACTTTTTGCCGGCCCCGATTTGACGCGCGACGCCCCAAAGGCGAAAATAGCGGACTTCGCTTCCGGGTCTTTGCTCGGGAATGCGTTCGAGCCGGTCCTGCGCCGCCGCGAGCCTGCCGTCGAGGCGGTGCTTGCAGCGTTGAGCAGTATCGGCCGGGCACGACTCACCGGGTCGGGAAGCGGTTGCTTTGTCGAGTTCGCCACGCGCACTGCCGCACAGCAGGGCCTGGCGCGGTTGCCGAAGGAACTGCGGGCATGGGTGGCAGCGGGCGTGGAGTGCTCGCCACTGCTTGATGTACTCGAGCGTTATTGATTTTGATGCAGGGGCGTCGCCAAGAGGCCCAAGGCACCAGGTTTTGATCCTGGCATTCGGAGGTTCGAATCCTCCCGCCCCTGCCACTAGCGGATTTCAGCCGCGTTCCCATGCGCATTCCTGCGCGGGCCCGGCCGATGTTCCGCGGTGTTGTCACCGCAGACACTCCAGGGTGCCGGCGGCAGAGTTCTCCGCCAATCGCTCCCGCCCGAGACCGTCATGATGCAAGAACACCCCAACCTGCTGGTATTTTCCGGCAACGCCAACAAGCGCCTTGCGCAGAGCATCTGCAAGGAATTGGGGGTGCGGCCGGGCAAGGCATTGGTGTCGCGCTTCTCCGATGGCGAAGTGCAGGTGGAAATCGAGGAGAACGTCCGCAAGCAGGACGTGTTCGTGATCCAGCCGACCTGCGCGCCCAGCGCCGAGAACCTGATGGAACTGCTGGTGCTGATCGATGCGCTCAAGCGCGCCTCGGTCAACAGCGTCACCGCGGTGGTGCCGTACTTCGGCTACTCGCGCCAGGATCGCCGCATGCGCTCCTCGCGCGTGCCGATCACCGCCAAGGTGGCCGCCAAGATGTTCAGCGCCGTCGGCGCCGACCGGGTACTGACGGTGGACCTGCATGCCGACCAGATCCAGGGCTTCTTCGACATGCCGGTGGACAACGTGTACGCCTCGCCGCTGCTGCTCGCCGATATCTGGCGCGCCTACGGCACGGAGAACCTGATCGTGGTGTCCCCGGACGTGGGTGGTGTGGTGCGCGCGCGCGCCGTCGCCAAGCGCCTGGACGATGCCGACCTGGCGATCATCGACAAGCGCCGCCCGCGCGCCAACGTCTCCACCGTGATGAACATCATCGGTGACGTCGAAGGCAAGACCTGCGTGATGGTCGATGACATCGTCGATACCGCCGGCACCCTGTGTGCGGCCGCCGCGGCGCTGAAGGCGCGCGGCGCCCTCAAGGTGGCCGCGTACTGCACCCACGCCGTGCTTTCCGGCCCGGCGGTGGACAACATCAACAACTCCCAGCTCGATGAGCTGGTGGTGACCGACACCATCCCGCTGCGTGAAGAAGCGCGGGTGTGCAGCAAGATCCGCCAGCTCAGCGTGGCGGAAATGCTGGCCGAAACGATGCGCCGCATCGCCTTCGGCGAATCGGTCAGCTCGCTGTACGTGGATTGATTTTTCCCGCCCGCCGGCAACGGCAGGCGGTTTCCCGGGGGGCTCTGGTCGCGGGGTTCCCCTCATCGCTTCGCCGCAGGGCGGGGCAACCAACGAAGGTAGTAAACAGCAATGGCCAAGAGTCATGAAATCAAGGTCGTCCAGCGCGAACTGCAAGGCAAGGGTGCGAGCCGCCGCCTGCGTGGTGCTGGCCAGATCCCGGCGATCGTCTACGGCGGCGACGCCGAGCCGAGCGTGATCCAGCTCAACCACAACGAAATCTGGCTGGCCCAGCAGAACGAGTGGTTCTACTCGTCCATCCTGGACCTGAACCTGGACGGCCAGGTCACCAAGGTGCTGCTGCGTGACATGCAGCGCCACCCGTTCAAGCAGCTGATCCTGCACCTGGATTTCCTGCGCGTGAACGAGAACGAGGCCCTGACCGCCAACGTCCCGCTGCACTTCATCAACGAAGACACCTCGCCGGCCGGCAAGGCTGCCGACGTCGTGGTCACCCACGAACTGAAGGAAGTGACCGTGTCGTGCCTGCCGGGCGACCTGCCGGAGTCGATCGACGTCGACCTGGGCGAGCTGAAGGCTGGCGACGTGATCTACCTGTCGGACATCAAGCTGCCCAAGGGCGTGGAGATCCCGGCCCTGGCCCAGGGCAAGGACCACGATGACGCCATCGTGACCGCCAAGCACGGCAAGGAAGACGTTGCCGGCGAAGCCGCGGCTGCCGAGTAAGTGTTTGCGGCGCCTGTCCCTCGGGGCAGGCGCCGCTTCTGTATGTGCCGGCACAGCGCCGGTACCGACGAAGAAGAGTGATGACAGGATTGCGATTGATCGTTGGTCTGGGCAATCCCGGGCCCGAGCACGCCCAGACCCGGCACAATGCCGGGTTTCGTTTCATTGACGCCCTGGCCGAACAGGCCGGCGCGCGCTGGAGCGTGGACAGCAAGCTGTTCGGGCAGACCGCCAAGGTCGACATCGCCGGGCAACCGGTATGGCTGCTCAAGCCGGCCACTTTCATGAACCTCAGCGGCAAGTCGGTCACCGCCGCGCAGCGTTTCTGGAAGATCGAACCGGAACAGACCCTGTTGGCGCACGACGAACTGGACCTGCCGCCCGGCGTGGCACGGCTCAAGTTCGACGGTGGCCATGGCGGCCAGAACGGCCTGCGCGACACCATCGCCCTGCTGGGGCATGGCAGGTTCCACCGCCTGCGCATCGGCATCGGCCATCCCGGTCACAAGGACCGCGTGGTGGGCTGGGTGCTGGGCCGCGCCAACAAGGACGACGATGTACTGATCGGCCACGCCATCGACGATGCGATCGACATCCTGCCGCTGGCAGTGCAGGGCGATTTCAGCGAGGCGATGAAGCGGTTGCACACTCCGAAATGACCCGGCACGACGGTAGGTATCCACCGTTGGTGGATACGGAAAACGATCGGCGGGTATCCACCATTGGTGGGTACGGAAAACGACCGGTAGGTATCCACCGTTGGTGGATACGGAAAACGACCGGCAGGTATCCACCGTTGGTGGATACGGAAAACGATCGGTAGGTATCCACCGTTGGTGGATACGGAAAACGACCGGTAGGCACCCACCGTTGGTGGATACGGAGATTGATTGGAAAAGCAGCCCCAACGCCGCTGCTTCTCCAATCACTTTCACCCCAGAGGTTGTCAAAGATGGGTATCAAATGCGGCATCGTCGGCCTGCCCAACGTCGGCAAGTCGACCCTGTTCAATGCGCTGACCAAGGCGGGCATCGCTGCGGCCAACTTCCCGTTCTGCACGATCGAACCGAACGTCGGCATCGTGCCGGTGCCCGATCCGCGCCTGAACGAGCTGGCGGCGATCATCAACCCGCAGAAGGTCATCCCGACCGCGGTCGAGTTCGTCGACATCGCCGGCCTGGTTGCCGGCGCGGCCAGCGGTGAAGGCCTGGGCAACAAGTTCCTGGCCCACATCCGCGAAGTGGATGCGATCACCCACGTAGTGCGCTGCTTCGAGAACGCCGACGTCATCCACGTCAACAACAAGGTCGACCCGCTGTCGGACATCGACACCATCGATACCGAACTGGCCCTGGCCGACCTGGACAGCGTCGAGAAGGCGTTGAACCGCGCCGAGCGCGCCGCCAAGGGCGGCGACAAGGACGCGGCCGCACGCAAGCCGGTGCTGGCCAGGCTGCAGGCCGCGCTGGCCGACGGCAAGGCCGGGCGTTCGGTCGGCCTGGACGAGGAAGAGAAGGCGCTGGTCCGCGACCTGTTCCTGCTCACCCTCAAGCCGGTGATGTACATCGCCAACGTGCTGGAAGACGGCTTCGAGAACAACCCGCACCTGGACGCCGTGCGCGCCCGCGCCGCCACCGAAGGCGCGCAGGTGGTGCCGGTGTCGGCGGCGATCGAAGAAGAGCTGTCCCAGCTCGACGACGAAGACCGCGACACCTTCCTGGCCGACCTGGGCCTGTCCGAGCCGGGCTTGAACCGGGTGATCTACGCGGCCTACCAGCTGCTGGGCCTGCAGACCTACTTCACCGCCGGGGTGAAGGAAGTCCGCGCCTGGACCGTGCGCAAGGGCGCCACCGCCCCGCAGGCGGCCGCAGTGATCCACACCGATTTCGAGAAGGGCTTCATCCGCGCTGAAACCATCGCCTATGACGACTTCATCAAGTACAAGGGCGAAGCCGGGGCCAAGGAAGCCGGGCGCCTGCGCCTGGAAGGCAAGGAATACCGCGTGCAGGAAGGCGACATCCTGCACTTCCGCTTCAACGTCTGATTGCAGCGAGCGTTGATGCCCGAACGCCCCGCCTCGCGCGGGGCGTTTGCGTTTGTGCCGCGCACATTCCATACCGGAGTGGGCTGGATAAAAAATGACCAGGCATCGAAACCCTTGCCTGGTATGTCTCCGCCTCACTTGTCCACAGCAAACCCCCACGCCTCTCCACGCACCGTGTGGAAAACCCCTGCGCGGTAGTGCCGGCCGCTGGCCGGCACCCCGACGCACCCGCCCGCAAGCGGCGTGGTCAATTTATGACCACCACTGAAGTCCGTTGCAGTGCATCGCTCACCATAGGTTGTCCACAGCAAACCCCCATCGCTTTCCACGGTGTGTGTGGAAAACCGCGATCCACGGCTGGGCAAAATATCGCCACGCACTGAAAGCGTTGCGCTGCATAGCTTGCACGCACTTGTCCACACCAAACCCCCATGGGTTTCCACGGGGCGTGTGGAAAACAAGAGGGGCGCACCCGCAACGCGAGGAGCCGGCCAGCGGCCGGCACTACCGGGACATGAGGAGCCGGCCAGTGGCCGGCCCCACCGGGACCCACGGAGCGACGCTTACAGCGCCGAACCGCCAAACTTGTGCGTGTACTGCAGGTTGATCGTCCGGCCTACCGTATCGAACCAGGACACGTCGTAGTACGGGTAGGCGGTGTAGGTCACGTCCTTCGGCGGCATCTTGTTGCCCACGTTGACCACCGACAGCGACAGCCGCGAATGATCGTCGAAGCGATACTGCAGCGACACGTTGTAACGGTAGGTGGCGCCGATCCACGGGCTGTCGCCGCTGTCCGGATCGAAGCTCTGGTCGTAGCTGTCGTAGGTGGGCAGCCTGCCCAGGCGCGAGCCGTACACGGTGGCCGACCAGGCGGCGTTCTCCCAGGTGATGCTGGCGCTGGTCTTGGTGCGCGGAATGTCGAAGCCGCTGTTGACCGCGAACTTGTCCTCCATCACGTCGCCGTCGAACTGCTGGAAGTCGTGCGTTTTCACCCAGGTGTGGTTGCCGCTGAGGATGAAGTCGCCGATCCCGGTGGCCAGCCGGTAGCGCAGGCCCACGTCGATGCCGCGGGTGGTCTCGCGCGCGATGTTGATCGGGCTCACATGCACGCCATAGAGGCGGCCATCGCTGGTGCGGGTGACCCGGCTGATCGCATCCATGCAGGTCGGCGAGCCCGCATCGGCGCCGCCCAGGCGGCAGGCGGCCTCATCGCGCAGGATGGTGCCCACGTCCATGTCCTGCACCTGGTCGCGCATGTCGATGTCGAACCAGTCCACCGACAGGTCCAGCCCGATCGCCGGCGACCACACCAGGCCGGCACTCCAGGAGGTGCTGGTTTCCGGATCCAGCCTGCGGTTGCCCTCGCGGGTGCGGATCAGGTTCTCCTCGTAATCCGAGCAATCCTCGGCGCCATCCACGGCGCAGGCGTAATAGTCGTTGGCGCTGGTCTCGTCATTGCCGGGGCCGGCATAGACGTAGTGCAGGTCCGGGGCGCGGAACGCGGTGCCGTAGGAGCCACGCACCAGCAGGGTGTCGATCGGGCGCCATTCGATGCCGCCGCTCCAGGTCGCCTTGCCGATGGTGTTGCCCGAATAGCGGTACTGGTCGTAGCGGCCGGCCACGCTGACGTTCAGGGTGTCGTGCAGCGGCAGGCGCAGCTCGGCGGCGGTGGCCCAGCGGTTGCGGCTGCCGTGGCCATTGGAATCCTTCCAGCTGTAGTAGTAGTACCCGGTCGCCAGCGGATCGGGGTTGAGCGCGTAGGACTGGTTGCCGAACTCGGCGGTGGCGGCGAAACCGGCCTTGCCGCCGGGCAGCTCGAACAGCTCGCCATTGGTCAGGGTCAGCGCGGCGGTGTCGGTGCGCGATTTCGGGGTGTAGGTGGTCCGGGCGGCGATCGAATCGTACTCGCTGCGGCTCAGCGGCCGGTACAGGCGCGCCGGGTCGGCATTGAAGACCGGGAACACGTTGTCGTCGTCATCGGTGTACTCGCCCAGCTGCTCGCCCAGGAACAGCGCGTTGGCCCTGGAGGCGATGATCTGCGGCCAGCGGATCGAGGACTGGTACTGCGAGTGGCTCAACGAGGCCTCGTAGTCCCAGTTCGCGTCCAGGCTGCCCTTGAAACCGGTGGTGACGCTGAAGGTCTTCTGGGTGCTGCGGATCATGCCGTTGCGCAGCCCGCCCATTTCCTCCGGCGAGAACTGGCGCTGCCAGAACTCGACCTGGTCGGTGGCCTGGTTGTAGAAATAGCCGTCTTCGTTGCCATCGGCGGCCATCCGCCCCCACTGGGTCACATCGCGCATCAGCGCGATGTCGTGGTAGCCCATCTGCACGTCGGCGAACCAGCTGGTGCCGTTGTCGAAGGCGTAGTTCAGCGAGGCGTAGCCGTTCACGCCACGACGCTTGCCCAGGATCGTGCCATAGCCGATCGAGCGGTCGCTGCCGCAGTAGAAGCCATAGCGCGGGCGCTCGGCATAGCCGGTGCTGCCGCGGTTCTGGTCGGCCAGTGCGTCGCAGGTCTGCTGGCCCGGGTCCAGGTAGTCGTCGTTGTAGTCGGTGCGCAGGTAGGCGCGCCTGGCGGCGCGGGCGCCTTCGGTCGGTGCGTCCAGGGTGGAGTCCTGCTGGCCGCGCTGGTAGGCCCACAGCGGTGTCTGCGACTGCAGCTCCAGGCTGTACACCGCACTGAAGCGGCCGGCGTCAACGCCACTGGCGATGCTCGCATTGAACGACTCGCCGCCGCCTTCGCTGGTGGTACCCATGCGCACATCGACGGTGGTGCCATCGACGCGCTTCTTGAGGATGAAGTTGACCACCCCGGCGATCGCGTCCGAGCCGTAGATCGCCGAGGCGCTGCCGGTCAGTACTTCGATCCGCTCGATCATCCCGATCGGGATGTTGGACACGTCGCTGAAGTTGCTGCGGCCCTGGAACGGCATGGGGAAGTCGGCGATGCGGCGGCCGTTGACCAGCACCAGGGTGTGGTTCGGGCCCAGCCCGCGCAGGTCCACCTGCTGAGCACCGGGCGAGAAGTCGGCGCCGCCGGCGGACTGCTGGCTCTGGGTCTCACCGCCGTTCTGGGTCATCGAGCGCAGTACGTCGGGCACGCTGGTGAAGCCGCTGGCCTGGATCTGCTCGGCGGTGATCACCGTGACCGGGGCCGGCCCCTCGACCTGGGCGCGCGGAATGCGCGAGCCGGTGACCTGGACCGTGTCCAGCTGCTGCACACCTGTCGTTGCCGGGGTTTGCGCGCCCGCTGCTGCGGCCACACCCATCAACGCCAGCTGGATCGACCACGCCATCGCCTGTTTACGCATGAGAATTCTCAAGAAGAAAGAGTCGGCCTCAGGGGAGGCCCGTCCCCCATTCACTTTTCGTGAATGGTCGGCGCGCATTTAACGCCTTTTTTACAGGGTTGACCACTGGCAGGTTCTCTGGCAGGGCGTGAAATCGATTCCACCCCCCCCCGGTAGTAGGGTCCGCCAAGGGCAGTATCTGGCAGCCCGGCGGCGCGCATTCCTTGGGCGGGGGCCCTCCGGCAGTGGACAGCGTGGCCTGCCGCTGCCCGCCTTTCGCGGCATGATGGGGGGCCGTTCATGCTGGAGCCCGTCGATGTCCCGATCCGCTGCGTTGCTGCTGTCGCTGTGCCTGTCCATCCCGCTGGCCCAGGCGGCCGACCCGGTGCTGGTCATCCATGGCGGTGCCGGGGTCGAGCGCGGGGATCTGTCCGCGGCCGAGGAAAAGGCCGCGCGCGCCGCCCTGCGCCAGGCCCTGCTGAAGGGCCACCAGGCACTGGCCGCGGGCAAGCCGGCGCTGGAGGCGGTGACCACGGCGATCACCGTGCTGGAGGACGATCCCAGCTTCAACGCCGGCAAGGGCGCGGTGTTCACCCATGACGGGCGCAACGAGCTGGACGCCTCGCTGATGGATGGTTCCACGCTGGCCGCCGGCGCGGTGGCCGGTGTGCAGCGGGTACGCAATCCGATCCTGCTGGCACAGGCGGTGATGCAGCATTCGCCGCACGTGATGATGGTGGGGCAGGGGGCGGAGAGCTTCGCCGCCAGCCAGGGCATCGCGCTGGTCGATCCTGGCTATTTCCGTACCGAAAAGCGCTGGCAGCAGCTGCAGAAGGCGCTGAAGGAAGAGGCCGCCGGCCAGGCCCATGCCGACCTGGAGACCGCGCGCCACTTCGGCACCGTCGGCGCGGTCGCGCTGGATGCGCAGGGTCGCCTCGCCGCCGGCACCTCCACCGGCGGCATGACCAACAAGCGCTACGGGCGGGTGGGCGATTCGCCGATCATCGGGGCGGGCACCTACGCCAACGCCAGCTGCGCGGTGTCCGGCACAGGATGGGGCGAGTTCTACATCCGCACCGCGGCGGCCCACGACATCTGCGCGCGCATGCAGTACCTGCGGCAGGGGCCCGAACAGGCCGGGCGCGCGGTGATCAACGAGCGCATCCCGGCACTGGGCGGCAATGGCGGAGCGATCGTGCTGTCCGCCGATGGCCGCGCGGCCACGCCATTCAACACCCAGGGCATGTATCGCGGCTGGATCGGTGCCGATGGCGTGCCGCACCTGGCGATCTTCGCCGACGAACCCCTGCCGTTGCCCGGCCAATAGCCCGTCGCTGCGGGGCAATTGCCGGCCGACGTGAAATATTTCAAAAAGGCTGTTGACAGAACCCGCGTTCACCCCCAAAATTCACGGCTCTTCCACCCCAGACCGAAAACGCTTCGGCACGACGGGACAGGGTGGTAAGGAGGGATACCCAAGCGGCCAACGGGGGCAGACTGTAAATCTGCTGGCTTACGCCTTCGGTGGTTCGAATCCACCTCCCTCCACCAGTTTCAGATTGTGGCAAGGCTTCCGATGCGGGAGTAGTTCAATGGTAGAACCTCAGCCTTCCAAGCTGATGGTGCGGGTTCGATCCCCGTCTCCCGCTCCATTGAATGAGTTTGAATATATTCAAATTCATGCCATAATTCAAAACTCGCTCACGTAGCTCAGTCGGTAGAGCACCTCCTTGGTAAGGAGGAGGTCGAAGGTTCGATTCCTTTCGTGAGCACCATCTAGTGCACCACACTTCAGACGATTCGAGATAAGCAGCCATGGCCAAGGGTAAGTTCGAGCGCACCAAGCCGCACGTCAACGTCGGCACCATCGGTCACGTCGACCACGGCAAGACCACGCTGACCGCCGCACTGACCAAGATCGGTGCCGAGCGCTTTGGTGGCGAGTTCAAGGATTACTCGGCGATCGACGCCGCGCCGGAAGAGAAGGCTCGTGGCATCACGATCTCGACCGCGCACGTCGAATACGAATCCGAGAACCGTCATTACGCCCACGTCGATTGCCCGGGCCATGCCGACTACGTCAAGAACATGATCACCGGTGCCGCGCAGATGGATGGCGCGATCCTGGTCTGTTCGGCTGCTGACGGCCCGATGCCGCAGACCCGCGAGCACATCCTGCTGTCGCGTCAGGTCGGCGTGCCGTACATCGTTGTGTTCCTGAACAAGGCCGACATGGTGGACGATGCCGAGCTGCTCGAGCTGGTGGAGATGGAAGTCCGCGAGCTGCTCAGCAAGTACGACTTCCCGGGCGATGACACCCCGATCATCTCGGGCTCGGCCCGTCTGGCGCTGGAAGGCGACCAGAGCGAAATCGGCGTGCCGGCCGTGATCAAGCTGGTCGAGGCTCTCGACAGCTGGATCCCGACCCCGGAGCGCGATATCGACAAGCCGTTCCTGATGCCGGTGGAAGACGTGTTCTCGATCTCCGGCCGCGGCACCGTGGTGACCGGTCGTATCGAACGCGGCGTGATCAAGGTCGGCGAAGAAATCGAAATCGTCGGTATTCGTCCGGTCCAGAAGACCACCGTCACCGGCGTGGAAATGTTCCGCAAGCTGCTCGACCAGGGTCAGGCAGGCGACAA
>NZ_JACWUO010000018.1 GCF_020857975.1 Stenotrophomonas rhizophila | reverse complement strand
CCGATCTCAAAAAGGCCGCCCATTGGGCGGCCTTTTTGCGTTTGTCTGGCGGAGAGAGGGGGATTCGAACCCCCGAAGCGCGGTTTAGACGCTTACACACTTTCCAGGCGTGCTCCTTCAACCGCTCGGACACCTCTCCGGACCTGCTGCGATAACCCGCTGCAGGGGCGCAGATTCTAGCGGGGGAATGGCGATCGCACAAGCGGTAGGCGAGCAGGGCGCGGGGAGGCCTGGGGGGCTGGACAGGCATGGCACAATGGACATCCCGATGAAGACGGTGGCCTGATGTCCTATCTCGTCCTTGCCCGCAAGTGGCGTCCGAAGCGTTTTGCCGAGCTGGTGGGCCAGGAACACGTGGTCCGTGCGCTCAGCAATGCGCTGGACAGCGGCCGGGTGCACCACGCATTCCTGTTTACCGGTACCCGCGGGGTGGGCAAGACCACCATCGCGCGTATCTTCGCCAAGTCGCTGAACTGCGAGCAGGGCACCAGCGCCGACCCGTGCGGCCAGTGCCCGGCCTGCCTGGATATCGATTCGGGGCGCTACATCGACCTGCTCGAGATCGATGCCGCGTCCAATACCGGTGTGGACGACGTGCGCGAGGTGATCGAGAACGCCCAGTACATGCCCTCGCGTGGCAAGTACAAGGTCTACCTGATCGACGAAGTGCACATGCTGTCCAAGGCGGCGTTCAATGCGCTGCTGAAGACGCTGGAAGAGCCGCCGGAGCACGTGAAGTTCCTGCTGGCCACCACCGACCCGCAGAAGTTGCCGGTGACGGTGCTGTCGCGCTGCCTGCAGTTCAACCTGAAGCGGCTGGACGAGGAGCAGATCCAGGGCCAGATGACCCGGATCCTGGCCGCCGAGGAGATCGAGTCGGACCCGACGGCGATCGTGCAGCTGGCCAAGGCCGCCGACGGCAGCCTGCGCGATGGTCTGTCGCTGCTCGACCAGGCCAT
This sequence comes from Stenotrophomonas rhizophila, assembly GCF_020857975.1. Lineage (GTDB taxonomy): Bacteria > Pseudomonadota > Gammaproteobacteria > Xanthomonadales > Xanthomonadaceae > Stenotrophomonas > Stenotrophomonas rhizophila_C. Next base: position 78,438 of record NZ_JACWUO010000018.1, on the reverse strand, counting down.
CGCCTATGCCGGCGGTGCGCTGCGCGAGGACGTGGTGCGCACCATGCTGGGCACGGTCGACCGGACCCAGGTGGCGGCCATGCTCGAGGCCCTGGCCGACGGCGATGGGGTGCGCCTGCTGCAGGTGGTGGCGGCATTGGCCGAGTTCTCGCCGGACTGGAGCGGGGTGCTCGAAGCCCTGGCCGAGGCGCTGCACCGGATCCAGGTGCAGCAGCTGGTGCCGGGCGCGCCGGGCGACGGGGAGGGCATCGATGCGGCCGCCTTCGCCCAGCGCCTGCGCCCGGAAGTGGTGCAGCTGTGGTACCAGATGGCCCTGGGTGGCCGTCGCGACCTGTACCTGGCACCGAGCCCGCGCGCCGGTTTTGAAATGGCCGTGCTGCGCATGCTGGCGTTCCGTCCGGCCGCTGCCGTGCCGCCGGTGCCGCGCGATCCGGACACCGGCACCGGGGTGAACAGTGGCACGGGCACTCCTGCGCAGGGCAGCGGCCTGGCCGCCGCGCCTGCGGTGGTGGCCGCGCCGGCTGCGATGGCAGCTCCGGCCCCGGCTGTCGCCGTGGTGGCTGCAGCGGCTCCCGTGGTCGCAGTGGCCGCGCCGGTGGTTGCCCCGCCGGCCCACATCGCCGAAGTGGCCAAGCCCGCCCTGGCTCCGGTGGTCACGCCGACGGCAGACGACGATCTGCCGCCGTGGCACCAGCATGGCGCCGAAGACCGCGACGAGGCCCTGGCGGCGGAAATGGCCAGCCCGGACGCGGCCATGGTGGCGCCGTGGGAGGCCCCGCCGGCCCGCCCGGTTGCTGCGGCGCCTGCGCCGGTTGCCGCCGCCCCGCCGGCCGCGCGCCCGCAGGGCATCGCCATCGCCCCGTCGGCCGCATCTGGACAGGCGCCGGCCGCCTTGGCCACGCCGGAGGCTTGGCTGGAACTGGTCGCCCAGAGCCAGCTCAGCGGCCCGTCGCGGCAGCTGGCCGCCCATGCGGCGTTCATCGGTTTTCAGCACGGCGTCTTGAAACTGGCGGTATCGCCCGGATTTGAATACCTGTGTTCGGACCGTTCGCTGGCGGCCCTGGCCGAGGCGCTGTCGGCGCCGTTGGGCCAGCTGCCGCGCATCGTGATCGAACATGGCGACGCCGAGGCCGAAACGCTGCACCAGCGTTCGGACCGCCAGCGTGGCGAGCGACAACAGGCGGCAGAAACCGCCTTCATGGCCGACCCGCAGGTGCAGGTGCTGATTCAGCAGCACGGCGCCCGGGTGGTGGCCGATTCCATCCGTCCCTTTGATGAGTAGAACGACATGCGCGGCAACATCGCCCAACTGATGCAGCAGGCCCAGAAGATGCAGGAAAACCTGCAGAAGGCCCAGGAAGAACTCGCCAAGCTGGAAGTCACCGGCACCGCCGGCGGCGGCATGGTCAGTGTGACCCTGACCGGCGCCAAGGAATGCCGCAAGGTGCGCATCGACCCGTCGATCCTCGGCGATGCGGAAATGACCGAAGACCTGGTGGCGGCCGCGTTCAACGACGCCTCCAACAAGATCGACGCCGAGTCGAAGAACCGCATGGGCTCGGCCACCGCCGGCATGCAGCTGCCGCCGGGCATGAAGCTGCCGTTCTGAGCCAGCGTCCGCGTCGGGCCTGCCCGGCGCCCCGCTGCCGACCGCGACGCGAAGCCATGCCGGCTTCGCGCGTTTGTTTCCAGATGAGCACACCGCCATGAGCCTGCCCCTGCTCGAACAACTGATCGAGGCTTTCCGCGTGCTGCCGGGCGTGGGCCAGAAGACGGCCCAGCGCATGGCCTACCACGTGCTCGAGCGCGAACGCGAAGGCGGGCAGAAGCTGGCCGAGGTGCTGGCCAAGGCGATCGAGCGGATCGGGCATTGCGTGCAGTGCCGCGATTTCAGTGAGAGCGAGATCTGCGCGGTCTGCGCCAACGGCAGCCGCGAACGCCAGCAGTTGTGCGCGGTGGAGTCGCCGGCCGACCGCCTGGCGATCGAACACGCCACCGGCTTCCGCGGGGTGTACTTCGTGCTGCAGGGGCGGCTGTCGCCGCTGGACGGGATCGGCCCGCGCGAGCTGGGCCTGGACCAGCTGGGTGCACGGCTGCAGCAGGGCGAGGTGCAGGAACTGATCATCGCCACCAGCGCCACGGTCGAGGGCGAGGCCACCGCGCATTACCTGGCGCAGCTCGCACGCGCGCACAAGGTGCGCCCCAGCCGCCTGGCCCAGGGGCTGCCGCTGGGGGGCGAGCTGGAGTACGTGGACCGCGGTACGCTGTCCCATGCGTTCGGTACGCGTACCGAAGTCCAGGAATGACCCGGCGCGCGCTACTCTCCCACTCCAACGTTCACACTGGTGCCCCATGAGCCAAGACACCCTGTTCGGCAAGATCATCCGCCGCGAAATCCCCGCCACCATCGTCTACGAGGACGAGGAGGTGCTGGGCTTCAAGGACATCGCCCCGCAGGCGCCGGTGCATGTTCTCTTTATTCCGAAGAACGAAGTGATCCCGACCCTGGACGATGTGCAGCCGTCGCAGGCACACCTGATCGGCAAGTTGGCGCTGGCCGCGGCCGGGTATGCGCGCGACCAGGGGTTTGCGCAGGACGGCTACCGCATCGTGATGAACTGCCGCGAGCATGCGGGGCAGACCGTGTTCCACATCCACCTGCATCTGCTGGCCGGCGCGCCGCTGGGGCATTTCGGCACGCCGAACGGGTGAGGGTGCGCGCGGTTTGATCGCCCATGAAAAACGCCGCCCTGGGGCGGCGTTTTTTTATCTACGCATACCGACCAACGGTCGGTACCTACCACCAACCCCAGCCGCGGTAGCCCCAGCCCGGGCCCCAGCCTGGACCCCACGGGCCGTACGGGTAGGCCGGGATCACGTCGACCTGGCGCTGTTCGGGCCACAGGTAGATCACGTCGGCCTCCAGCTTGGGCAGGCGGTAGTCGTATTCGCCGATGCGGGTGTTTTCGTACCCGGCGATCTTGCCGATGAAGGTCACATCGCGGCCGGGTTCGAACACGGCCGGGTCGTAGAAGCCGGCACGGCAGGCGATGAAGCGGCCGTCGCTGGCATCGGCCGAGGTGGTGCTCGGGCGGCCGCTGCCGTTGAGCGGGCGCGAGATCATCTGGAAGCAGGTCTGGCCTTGGGCCGGGTTGGTCTCGATGACGCGGCCGCCCCAGCGCACCGGCGTGCCCACCTGCTGGGTGGGCACCGCGTCGCGCGGGCTGACCATGCTGAACTGGCCTTGCAGCGGTTTGGGTGCGGTCGCGCAGGCGGCCAGCGCGAGCGAGGCGGCGAGGGGAAGCAGAATCTGGATCTTCATGGGGATGCTCCGGAGGACGGGCGATGCCTGCGCAGGTCGCGCAATAATGAAGTGAGGTCGACGTCAGCGCCAGCGTAGCGCGCCTGGACGAAACGGAGGCTGAGCGACAGCAGCGCCGGGTCGGGGCGTTGCCTGTGTACCCGCTGGGCCCAGTCGCCGGCGGTCTCGGCGCTGTCGCGGGCCAGGCCCAGCCGGGCGTAGCGCCGGCCCAGCCGGTGCCAGGCGCGCAGCAGCCGGTCGCGCTCGCGTTCGCCACGGGCCAGCAGCCAGCCCATCCAGCCTAGCGCAGCCAGTGCGAAGAGCACGAAAACCAGGATCAGCTGGGCCGGCTCGAGCTTGTCGATGCCCAACGGGCGCAGCAGCTGCTGCTGGCGGTTGGCGTCGAAGGACAGCACCAGGTCGTTCCAGCCGCGGCGCAGCCAGTCGGCGGCCTGGCCCAGCTGCATCCAGCGGCCTTCCAGGGTAGTTGCCCCGGCGTCGCCCAGGCGGTCTTCCAGGGTGTCCAGGATGCGCTCGGGGGCCACTGCGGCGGTCGGGTCCACGCGCACCCAGCCGCGCCCGGGCAGCCACACCTCGGCCCAGGCGTGGGCGTCCATGCGCCGCACCACCCAGTAGTCGCCATAGCGGTTGCGGCTGCCGCCGGCGAAGCCGGTCACCACCCGGGCAGGAATGCCGGCGTTGCGCATCAGCACCACGAAGGAGGAACTGAAGTGCTGGCAGAAGCCGGCCTGCTGGTCGAACAGGAACTCGTCCACGCCGTCGCGGCCGGGCAGCGGGGTGCTCAGGGTGTAGGTGAAGCGGGAGCGCACCCAGTCCAGGGCGCGGGCCACGATCGCCGCATCGTCGCCGCCGGCCTCGCGCCGCCACTGCCGGGCCAACTGCGCGGTGCGCGGGTTGAGCCCGGCCGGCAGCTGCAGAGCCTGCTGGCGCTGGTAGGCCCCGAGCTCATCGGCATAGGCCAGTGGTGCGGCCGACTGCAGGCGCCAGCGGGTCAGCGCGGTCAGGCTGTCGCGGCTGCGCAGGCTGTAGTCGCCATCCAGTTCGCTGCCGGGCGGGGCCTGCAGCGGCAGGTCCAGGGCCACCAGCTGGCGCCGGTCGGTGGATTCGTAATCGATCTGGTAGTCCCACTGCGGCCCGGCACGGCGGACCGCCGGTAGCGGCCGCTGGCGGCTGCGGCGTTCCTGCTCCCACACCCGTCCATCGAAGTGGGTCATCACCGGGCCACGCCAGTAGCGTTGTTCGGCCGGCGGCACCGCACCGAAGAACTGCACGCGCAGGGCCGGGGTGTCGTCGGCCATCAGGTCCAGCCACTGGCCCGGCTCCATCCGGTCGGACAGGCCCGGCTTGCCGACCGCGCGTTCGGGAATGCCCCACAGCGGCTCGCTCAGGCGCGGGAACAGCCAGAACCCGGCCAGCGCCAGCGGCAGGCCCAGCGCCACCAGCCGGCCGACGCCGCGCAGCTGGCCGCCCAGGCCCGGGCTGGTGGCCTGGCCTTCGGCATGGGCCAGCCGCTGCAGCGCCAGCAGCGCGCTGAGCGCAGCCAGCACCGCCAGGCCCATGGTCAGCGGCCCCTGGTCGAGCAGGAACGCGGAGAACGGGGCGAACAGGGCGAAGCCGAGCAGGCTGCGTGCATCGCGCAGGCTGCGCAGCTCGCTGGACTTGAGCGCCAGCATCGCCGCCAGCAGCGCGCAACCGGTGTCGCGGCCAGGACGGACGCCCATCTGCCAGTAGATCGCCGCCAGCATGCCCAGCACCAGCAGCAGCCGCAGCGGGGCGGCCAGCACGCGCTGGCGCGCGGCCAGCGCGGTCAGTACCGCAACCAGCGCGATGACCGCGGCCAGTTGTCCGGGCAGCTGCAGCAGCAGCGGCAGCAGGCCCAGCGCGGCACTGGCCAGGGTCCAGCCGCGCGCGCTGGGGTTGAGTTCGGGGGTGGTCGGTTCAGCCATGCGGCATCAGCGCCAGGGCGCGTTGGCAGAGGTGGTGGTGGGCGCTGCCGTTGGCCGGGCCGAGCACCGGTTGCCCGGGCAGCTGCAGGGTGTAGCGGCGGCCGTCGCGTTCGGCCAGGTCGACCCAGCGCGCCAGCTGCGCGATCCGGGTTTCGGTGGGCAGCGGCGCCAGTTGCCGCCAGTCCAGCAGCACATCGACCCCGACCGGTTTTTCGTAGTCGCGCACCAGCAGCGTGTCGCGCCGTGCCGAGTGCTTCCAGGCGATGCTGCGCGGCGGGTCGCCGGCGCGGTAGGGGCGCAGCTGGTGCAGTTCATCGCCGCTGGCATGGACGCGGGTGTGCAACGGATCGCCGCCGCTTTCCGGCAGCGGTGGGGCCTGGGCGGCGGGCGCGGCGTAGACCAGCAGCGGCGTATCGGGCCACACCCATGACCAGGCCCGCACCAGCCCCAGGGGTTGGGTGGTGGAGATCCGGATCCGCGCCAGGTCGCGCCAGCCGCGTCGCACGGTGGGCACCGGCAGGTCCACTTCGATCTGGTCGCTGTCGACCAGGTGGCCAAACGCGACGGCATCTTCGTGCTGCAGTTCCAAGCCGCGCCGGGGGCGCGCATCGGCGCGCGACAGGCTGATGCGCAGGCGCATCGGCTGGCCGGCGGTGACCGGTTCGGCCGACACCGCATCGATCTGCAAGGCCGACAACTGCAGGTGCGCGCTGATGGTGCTGGCGATCGCCACGGTGGCCAGCAGCAGGGCCAGCAGCAGCGCCGGATTGTTGTTGTAGTTCAGCGCGCCCAGCAGCATCACCGCCAGCAGCGCGGCCATGAACAGGCCGAAGCGGGTGGGCAGCACATAGATGCGGCGCCGGTCGAGCCGGCGCGGCAAGGGTTCGGGTTGGCGCGGTCGCGCCAACAGCTGCAGCTTCTGCCAGCGGGCTCCCCAGCCGCGGCGTGCCATCAGTCCACCGGCACGGTCTGGAGGATCGCGCGGGCCAGCGCCGGGCCGTTGCTGGCTTCGGCCTCGGGCACCAGGCGGTGGCCGGCGACGGCCACGAACAGGGTCTGTACGTCCTCGGGCACCACATGCGCGCGGCCCAGCAGCAGCGCGTGCGCCTTGGCCGCGCGCAGCAGCGCCAGCCCGGCGCGCGGCGACAGCCCGACGCGCACGCCGGCGTGTTGGCGGCTGCGGGTCAGCAGTGCCTGCACGTAATGGATCAACGCTTCGCTGGCGTGCACCTGGCCCACCGCGTCGCGCAGGGCGCGCACCTGTGCATCGTCCAGGCACGGCGTGGCCTGGGCGATCAGGTGGCGGCGGTCGGTGCCGCGCAGCAGTTCGCGTTCGGACTCGGCATTGGGGTAGCCCAGCGCCAGCCGCAGCAGGAACCGGTCCAGCTGCGAATCGGGCAGCGGGAAGGTGCCCGACAGGTCCACCGGGTTCTGGGTGGCGATCACGAAGAACGGATCGGGCAGCGGGTGGGTGGTGCCGTCCAGGGTCACCTGCTGTTCGGCCATCGCTTCGAGCAGGGCGCTCTGCGTGCGCGGCGGCGCACGGTTGATCTCGTCGGCCAGTAGCACATGGGTGAACACCGGGCCGGGATGGAACTGGAACTGGCGGCTGCCGGCGTCATAGACCGAGACGCCGAGCACATCGGCCGGCAACAGGTCGGAGGTGAACTGCACGCGCTGGAAGCTCAGGCCGAGGCTGGAGGCCAGGGCATGGGCCAGGGTGGTCTTGCCCAGCCCGGGCAGGTCCTCGATCAGCAGATGGCCACCGGACAGCAGGGCGACAAACGCAAGGCGGACTTCATGCGCCTTACCCAGCACCAGCCCGTTGACCTGGTCCTGGGCGCTGCGGAGGGCCTGTCGCACTACATCGGTTAGCATGGCTGGCACGTGGGGCGAGGTTTGCATGTCCGTCTCGTGTCGATGATTCCTTCGATTCTATAGAGCAATGCAGGGCGAACAACGCGCACGCACAATTTTCCTGCTGTTGTGGACGCTGATCACCGCCGTCAAGCTGGTGATTGCCGCGCGTCTGCCCCTGTTCGTGGACGAAGCGTTCTACTGGCAGGAAGGCCAGCACCTGGCGGCGGCCTATTCGGACCTGCCCGGGCTGACCGCCTGGTTGTCGCGGCTGGGCGTGGAGATCGGCGGGGCGCATGTGCTGGCCCAGCGGCTGCCGTTCCTGGCCATCGGTGCGGCGCTGCCGTGGCTGGTGTCGCGTATCGCCACGCGCTGGTTCGGCGCGGTGGCCGGCTGGCAGGCCGGCAGCCTGACCCTGCTGATGCCGTTGTCGGGCACGCTGGGCATCCTGGCGGTGCCGGATGTACCGATGGCGCTGGCCGCGGTGCTGTGCCTGGATGCCGGGGCGCGCCTGCTGCGCACCGTCGATGCCGCCGCGGCGGTGAAGCTGGCGCTGGGGCTGATGATCGGCGCGCTCAGCCACTACCGTTTCATCGGCGTGATCGTGGTCGGTTTCATCGCGTTGCTGCTGCTGCCGCAGGGGCGGCGCATGCTGCGCGACCCGCGGGTCTGGGTGGCGTTGGCGGTGGGGGTGCTGGCGTGGCTGCCGCTGTTGTCGTGGAACGCCGACAACCATGATGCCGGGCTGAAATTCCAGGTGGTGGAGCGCCATCCCTGGGCGTTCCAGTGGAGCGGGCTGTGGTTCCTGGTGATCCAGCCGATGCTGGTCACCCCGATCCTGTGCATGGCGATGTGGAAGGTGGCGCTGGCCGGCACCCGTTCCGGCGGTGGCGCGCGGGCGCAGTGGCGCTATTTCGGCCTGGTCGGTGCGGTATCGACCGTGGCGATCTTCGCGCTGGGCTTCTTCACCGATGTAGAGCGGATCAGTTTCCACTGGCCGTTGCCGGGCTATCTGGCGTTGCTGGTGGCCGTGCCGGTGGTGCTCAACGGCTGGCCGCGCTGGTTGCGCCGCACCGGCTGGTGGCTGGCCGGGACCGGGCTGGCGCTGGCGTTTTGCTACTACCTGATGGCCTCCGCCCCGGCGTTGCGCGAGCAGCTGGCCGGGGACAAGTACTACCCGCGCAATTTCGCCGGCTGGCAGCCGTTGGCCACGGCGGTACGCGAAGAACTGGCGACGATGCCGGCCGGCAGCCGGGTGCTGGCCGGCAATTTCAAGGTGGGCGCCGAGCTGGGCTTCCAGCTGCGCGATCCGTCCATCCAGGTGCTGCGCCACCCGCTCAACGACAAACATGGGCGCAGCGCGCAGCTGGGCCTGTGGGGCCTGCTGCACGACGGCCGGCGCGATGCGCCGCTGCTGCTGGTGCTCTCGCCCAGCGACCAGCGTTACCGCGACCTGCTGGCGCGCTACCACGCGGTATGCGCGCAGGTGGGACCGCTGCCGCCGCCGCGGGTGGTCAGCAACGACCATGGTTACCAGCGTTTCCTGCTGTTCAAGCTGCCGGCCGAACGCGCGCAGGGGCCGTGCGTGACCCCGGCGATGGCCTGGATCGATACCCCGTTGCCCGATGCGCGCGCGGCGGGAATGCTCGACGTGCGTGGCTGGGCGTTCAAGGACGGGGTGGGGCTGGCGCGGGTGGAGGTGCTGGTCGATGGCCGGCCGGTGGCCGAGGCGGCCTATGGGCGCAGCTACGACATCACCCGGTTCTGGGCGATCTCCTCCGACCCGCAGCACCCCAACGTCGGCTTCGATGCGCGCATCGACACCGCTGCGCTGGCCCCGGGCCGGCATTGGCTGGGGCTGAACCTCTACGGCCGCGATGGCAGCGTGGAATCCTGGCCGGAGCAGCCGTTGGTGGTGCCGGCGCGCTGAGCGCGTCGGCGGCAGGACTCAGGGCAGTCGGTAGCCGGCCTGGCGCAGCAACTGGCCCAGTGCGATCAGCGGCAGCCCGATCAGGGCGGTCGGGTCGCGGTTGTCGATGGCCTCGAACAGGCTGATCCCCAGGCCTTCGCACTTGAAGCTGCCGGCGCAGTCCAGCGGCTGCTCGGCGGCCACGTAGCGTTCGATCTCGGCGCGCTCCAGGGAGCGGAAGTGCACCCGGGTGAGATCGCAGGTTTCCAGCACTTCACCGTCGCGGACCAGGCTCACCGCGGTGTGGAAGTCGACCACCTGCCCGGACATCGCCGCCAGCTGCGCGTGGGCACCGGCGACGGTGCCCGGCTTGCCCAGTGGCGCGCCGTTCAGCTCGGCGACCTGGTCCGAGCCGATCACCCAGCGCCCCGGATGCAGGCGGGCCACCGCCTCGGCCTTGGCCCGCGCCAGGCGTACCGCCACGGCCCGCGGGGCCTCGCCGGGGCCGGGTGCCTCGTCCACCTCGGGGCGGGCGGTGTCCAGCGGCAGGCCGAGCCGTTCCAGCAGTTCACGGCGGTAGCGGGAGGTGGAGGCAAGCAGCAGCGGGGTCATGCGACAATACCGGGCACGGAAGGCCGGCAGTCTGGGCCCTGCGGGCGGGGATCGGCAAGCTGACTGCGGCAGCATTTGACAGCAGCCCGGACGGTCCTTAACATTCAGCGGCTTATGTCCGCGAACGTGCCCGAATTGCTGGATGCTTGGCGGATGGTCGCAGCGCGAAGGCGCTTCGACGGCCAGGTGGATCTAGCGCAATTGACCCGCCTGCAAGGGCTTGTTGCCGATACCGAAGGCCGGTGCAGCTATGCACTGGAATTCGCCCACGACGACATCCTGCGGGTATCCTATGTTGAACTGTCCATCGACACCGAGTTGCCGCTGATCTGTCAGCGCAGCCTGCAGCGCTTCCTGTTGCCGGTTTCGATGGTGCAGCGGCTCGGCCTGATCCGCAGCGAAGAGGATGAATCCTCGTTGCCGGAAGGGTACGAGCCGTGGCTGGTGCCCGAAGACGGCATGCTGCGACCGCTGGAACTGGTGGAGGACGAACTTGTCCTGGCCGTGCCCGTGGTGCCGCTGTCCCCGGATGGTCAGGCAGTGGACCAGGACTGGGCGCCGACCGAAGAAGAAATCAGCAAGGCCAATCCGTTCGCGGCGTTGGCGGCACTGAAAAAACAATAGCAGCCGGATTGTCGTCGGCGGCTGCGGCGAAAGCGAAAACTGTGCTGGGCGCTGGCGTCCTGCGCGACGATACGACGAAGCAAAACGAACCGAGTTTGGAGCAATCCCATGGCTGTGCAGAAATCCCGTGTCACCCCGTCCCGCCGCGGTATGCGCCGTGCGCATGACGCCCTGAGCGCCAAGCAGCTGTCCACCGATCCGACCACCGGTGAAGTGCATCTGCGTCACCACATCACCGCTGACGGTTTCTACCGCGGCAAGAAGGTGATCACGACCAAGTCGAATTCGGCCGTCGAAGAAGATTGATTCGTGGAGGCCGCTGCCCGGTCGGGCAGCGGCCTTTACTCCTTTCTTCCCGGCTGTCACTGTTGATGGCCGTGCTACAGGACATGCAATGAGCAAGCGGATCTACTCGAGGATCGCGGGCACAGGTAGCTATTTGCCCGAAAGAGTGTTGACCAACCAGGATCTGGAGAAAATGGTCGACACCAGCGATGAGTGGATTCAATCGCGCACCGGTATTCGCGAGCGGCACATTGCAGCCGAAGGCGAAACCACCAGCGACCTGGGTTATCAGGCCGCGCTGCGTGCGCTGGAAGCGGCCGGTATCGACGCTTCGCAGCTGGACATGATCGTGGTGGGTACCACCACGCCTGACCTGATCTTCCCGTCCACCGCGTGCCTGATCCAGGCCAAGCTCGGTGCGAGCGGTTGCCCCGCTTTCGATGTCAACGCAGCCTGTTCGGGCTTTGTGTTCGCGTTGAGCGTGGCCGACAAATTCATCCGTTCCGGCGATGCACGGCATGTGCTGGTGATCGGCGCGGAAACCCTGACCCGTATCGTCGACTGGACCGAGCGCACCACCTGCGTGCTGTTCGGCGATGGCGCCGGCGCGGTCGTGCTCAAGGCCGACGAAGACACCGGCATCCTCAGTACCCACCTGCATTCGGATGGCAGCAAGAAAGAGCTGCTGTGGAATCCGGTGGGTGTGTCGGCCGGCTTCGGCGAGGGCGAAAACGCCCGTGGCGCGATCCTGATGAAGGGCAACGACGTGTTCAAGTACGCCGTCAAGGCGCTGGATTCGGTCGTGGACGAAACCTTGGACGCCAATGGGCTGACCAAGTCCGACCTGGACTGGCTGATCCCGCACCAGGCCAACCTGCGCATCATCGAGGCCACCGCCAAGCGGTTGGAGATGTCGATGGAGCAGGTGGTGGTGACGGTGGACCGGCACGGCAACACCTCGTCGGCATCGGTGCCGATGGCGCTGGATGTGGCGATCCGTTCCGGCCGCGTCGAGCGTGGCCAGTTGCTGCTGCTGGAAGCCTTCGGTGGCGGCTTCACGTGGGGTTCGGCGCTGCTGCGTTATTGATAGCGGCGTTACGACAACGTGATGCTTTTATTACGGCCCCCTACGGGGCCGTAAGCATTTCAGGAGACCTGTCATGGTAGAGCCCATCGTCATCGAGGGGCAGCGCGCCTGGCTGAAGCAATACGGCGAAGGAAGCCGGAGGGTTGCGCTGGGCCTGCTCAATTTCGTCGCGTGCCGTTTCCAGCTCGATGCACTGCGCCCGCCGCCGCACCGCGGCGGCGATGCGGCCAGGAAAACCGAGGCGCGCCGTCTGGGCGAGCTGGCGGCGCAGGGGGTGAAGGTGCCGCACGTGATCGGCACTGGGCATGCGGCGCTGGTGCTGGGCGACAACGGCAATTCGTTCAATACCTGCCTGCGCCAGGCCGATGCGGCCGGGCGCGACCGGCTGGTGGCTGCAGCGATGCAGGCGATCGCCATGGCGCACCGCAAGGGTGCCTATTTCGGCCAGCCGTTGCCGCGCAATCTGACCTGGGATGGCAGGCAGGTGGGTTTCATCGATTTCGAGGAAGACCCGCTGGAGGTGATGGACCTGGCCCAGGCCCAGGCGCGCGATTGGCTGATGTTCGGCTACGGCGTGGCCAAGTATTACGAGGACCGCCCGCAGCGGTTGCAGGCGTTGATGGCGCAGGCGATGGACGGGGTGGAAGCGCCGGTGCTGGCGCATGCCCATGCGGTATCGGGGCGGCTGCGCGGCCTGGCCCGCGCCAGTCTGAAGCTGGGTCGGTCGGCGCGCGCGCTGGCGCACGCGATCCTGGTGGTGCATGGCGCCACTACGCTGGGCGTGCTGATGCTGGCGGTGATCTGCGTCGATTTCTTCAGCGACGGCGATCTGGACCTCCTGCAGCTGTTGGTGTGATCGGGCAGGGCCAAAGCCAAAGCCAAAGCCAAAGCCAAAGCACCTTTGCTCGTGGGCCTGGCTTTGGGCCGGCGCGGGTGGGTTTGCGGGACACGCCGTGAATCCGTCCGTGGAGGCTTGGCGAAAACATCCATGTTTTCGACAGTCCCGCAAACCCACCCACGCCGACCCATCCACAGATGACTGGTCCGCAAGGATAGTCAAGGTCCAAGGCACACAGCTTTTGCTGTGTTCAAGCCAAGTGCAGCCCTGCCCGGGGTGGGTAAGTAGGAGGTGCCGAGCCATGCTCGGCACCTCCCCATCCCAACGAAGGCCGTTGCTCCCGCTTTTGCTTATCCCATGCACACCGATCCTCTGTGCAAGGGCTGGGGTCAGTGGGTTTGCGGGACCGTTGGGCGCCATGGATGGCGCTCACGAGCCTCCACGGACGGATTCACGGCGTGTCCCGCAAACCCACTGGCCCCAGCCCTCCCAGACGAAGTGCAGGCAACGCTTTTGCTTCAAAACGGCCTTCACCAACCCAACACACATACGCGGCAGTACAGACGAAGGGCGCTGTTCCGACTTATCATTCGCCGTTCGATTTTTGCAGGCGGATGACCGCGTGACCGATTCCAATCTCGCTTTCGTGTTCCCCGGCCAGGGCTCGCAGTCGCTGGGCATGCTGGCCGAGCTGGCCGAGCTGCACCCGCAGATCCGTGCTGCCTTCGGCGAGGCGTCCGATGGCGCCGGTGTCGACCTGTGGGCGCTGTCGCAGGGCGGCCCGGAGGAAATGCTCAACCGCACCGAATACACCCAGCCGGCCCTGCTGGCCGCCAGCATCGGCGTGTGGCGGGTCTGGAACGCGGTCGGCGGTGCCCAGCCGGGCGTGCTGGCCGGGCACAGCCTGGGCGAGTACACCGCCCTGGTGGCTGCCGGCGCGCTGACCCTGCACGACGGCGCCCACCTGGTGCGCCTGCGCGGCCAGCTGATGCAGGAAGCCGCGCCGGCCGGCGTTGGCGCCATGGCGGCCGTGCTCGGTGCCGACGACGCCCTGGTCCAGGAGGTCTGCGAGCAGGCTGCCGGCAGCCAGGTGGTGGTGCCGGCCAACTTCAATTCTCCCGGCCAGATCGTGATCGGTGGCGACGCTGCGGCCGTTGACCGTGCGCTGGCGCTGCTGGCCGAGCGGGGCGTGCGCAAGACCGTCAAGCTGGCCGTCAGCGTGCCCTCGCATACCCCATTGATGCGCGAAGCCGCCAACCGCCTGGCCGAAACCATGGCCGGCCTGGACTGGCGCGCACCGGCCCTGCCGGTGGTGCAGAACGTCGATGCCCGCGTGCATGACGGCGTGGAAGCCATCGCCCGCGCCCTGGTCCAGCAGTTGTACCTGCCGGTGCAGTGGACCGGTTGCGTGCAGGCCCTGGCTGCCCGTGGCGTTACCGGCGTGGCCGAATGCGGCCCGGGCAAGGTGCTGACCGGATTGATCAAGCGCATCGACAAATCGCTGGACGCGCGCACACTGTCCACGCCTGCCGATTTCCAGGCTGCCCGCGAGACCTGGGCCGCCTGACCTGTCGACCGACTCCGCACGCGCATGGCCCTGGGGCCGGCGTGCGGACCCGTCCCGTTCGAGGAATTACAGATGAGCAAGCCCCTTCAGGGTGAAATCGCACTGGTGACCGGCGCCAGCCGTGGCATCGGCGCCGCCATCGCCGACGCACTGGCCGCGCAGGGCGCGACCGTGATCGGCACTGCCACCACCGACGCCGGTGCCGCCGCCATCGGTGAACGCCTGGCGGCCGTGGGTGGCCATGGCCGCGCGCTGAACGTGACCGATGCCGCCGCGCTGGCAGCGGTGCTGGACGGGATCGCCAAGGAATTCGGCGCGATCACCATCCTGGTCAACAATGCCGGCATCACCCGCGACAACCTGCTGCTGCGCATGAAGGAAGAGGACTGGCAGTCCATTCTGGACACCAACCTGACCAGCGTGTTCCGCACTTCCAAGGCGGTCATCCGCGGCATGATGAAGGCGCGCCGTGGCCGCATCATCAATATCGCCTCGGTGATCGGCGTCACCGGCAATGCCGGCCAAGCCAACTATGCCGCCGCCAAGGCCGGCATCATTGCCTTCTCCAAGTCGCTGGCCAAGGAAATCGGCTCGCGCGGGATCACCGTCAATGTGGTCGCGCCGGGCTTCATCGACACCGACATGACCCGTGCCCTGCCCGAAGAACAGCGCACCGGCCTGGTCAAGACCATCGCCCTGGAACGCCTGGGCGAAGCGTCCGATATCGCCAACGCGGTGGCGTTCCTGGCCGGCCCGTCGGCCAGCTACATCACCGGCGAAACCCTCCATGTGAACGGCGGTATGTACATGCCGTAAGCATGTGGCGCATGGACTGCGCCGCAAGTGATTGATCTGGCTGATGTTTTGCAACGATGTAAGGCGTCGCTGGTTTCCACTACACTATCCCACGGTCATCCCTCACCGGATGGCGTCACTTTTGAACCACTACTCCATCTGGAGCGATATCCAATGAGCAGCATCGAAGAACGCGTCAAGAAAATCGTCGTCGAACAGCTTGGCGTCAAGGAAGAAGAAGTCACCAACAGCGCATCGTTCGTCGATGACCTGGGCGCTGACTCGCTGGACACCGTTGAACTGGTGATGGCGCTGGAAGAAGAGTTCGAGTGCGAAATCCCGGACGAAGAAGCCGAGAAAATCGGCACCGTCCAGGCTGCGATCGACTACGTCACCGCCCACGTCAAGGCTTGATGTCAGGCGGCTGGCGCGCGGTTGTGGCCAACGCCGCGACCGCGTGCGGCAAACCCATGGGGCCGCGCTTGCGGCCCTGTGCATTTGAGCGTTACACCGCGTCATACCCGCAACACCCGGGTCAGGAGAATCTGCAATGAAGCGTCGCGTCGTCGTTACCGGCATGGGCATGGTCTCGCCGTTGGGCAATGATCTGGACACCAGTTGGAAGGGCATCACCGAAGGCCGTTCCGGCATCGGTGCGCTGACCAACGTTTCGCAGTCCTACCTGGACCGTTTCACCACCAAGATCGCAGGTGAGGTCAAGGACTTCGACATCACCGCCGACAACGACCAGTTCGGCTCGTTCCGGGTCAGCGGCAAGGATGCCAAGAAGATGGACCCGTTCATCCACTATGGTCTCGGTGCCGCCTTCATGGCGCTGCACGATTCCGGGTTGGACATCACCGAGGCCAATGCCGAGCGCATCGGCGCGATCGTCGGCGCCGGGATCGGCGGCCTGCTCGGTATCGAAGAGCAGACCATCGACTTCCACGAGGGCAGGAAGATCTCGCCCTTCTACGTGCCCAAGACCATCATCAACATGCTGCCGGGCCAGCTGAGCATCATCACCGGGTTGAAGGGGCCGTCGTTCTCGGCGGTGTCGGCCTGCGCCACCTCCAACCACTCCATCGGCACCGCCATGCGCATGATCCAGTACGGCGATGCGGACGTGATGGTGGCCGGTGGTGCCGAGCGCGGTTCCTCGCCGACCGCCCTGGGCGGCTTCTGCGCGATGAAGGCGATGAGCACCCGCAACGACGACCCGGGCGCGGCCTCGCGGCCGTGGGACAAGGACCGCGACGGCTTCGTGCTGGGCGACGGTGCCGGCATCCTGATCCTGGAAGAGTACGAGCACGCCAAGGCCCGTGGCGCGAAGATCTATTGCGAACTGGCCGGCTTCGGCGCCAGCTCCGACGCCTACCACATGACCGCGCCCAGCGAGAACGGCGAAGGCGCCGCGCGCTGCATGGTGATGGCGATGAAGGACGCCGGGGTGAACCCGGACCAGATCGGCTACCTCAACGCGCATGGCACCTCCACGCCGCTGGGCGACCTCGGCGAGACCATGGCGATGAAGGCCGCCTTTGGCGGGCACGCCTACAAGATGATGGTCAGCTCGACCAAGTCGATGACCGGCCACCTGCTCGGCGCGGCCGGCGGGGTGGAGGCGATCTTCTCGGTGCTGGCGCTGCGCGACAACGTGATTCCGCCGACCATCAACCTGCACCAGCCCGGCGAAGGCTGCGACCTGGATTACGTGCCCAACACCGCCCGCCAGCAGCAGGTGGACGTGGTGATGTCCAACGGCTTCGGCTTCGGTGGCACCAACGGTACCCTGGTGTTCAAGCGGATCTGATCGCGCCGCTGCCGCACTCCCCACCCGGGCCGCCATCATGGCGGCCTTGGTGTATCTGGTCCCCTGCGCCCAGCGCGTGACTTCCCGGTGTCCCTGCATGCTCCAGACCCATCCGCTGCCCGCCACCACCGACCTGCTCGCGCTGCAGCGCCTGGCCCCGCAGCGCTACCCGCTGCTGATGGAATCCACCGCCTCGGGCACCGCGCAGGGCCGCTGGGACCTGCTGCTGATGGGCAACGGCCAGTCGCTGGCGCTGCACGCCGATGGTGTGGTCCGCGATGGCGACGGCCAGGCCCACGCCGGCCGCTTCCTGGACGTGCTGGACGCGCACTGGGCCGCACTGCGGCAGCCGCGCGAAGAACCGGCATTGCCGTTCCGCGGCGGCTGGGCGCTGATGCTGGACTACGAACTGGCCGGCCAGATCGAAACCGTGCTGGCCTTGCCGACGCGCGCCGATGGCCTGCCGTCGGCGCTGGCGCTGCGCTGCCCGGCCGCGGTGCTGCACGACCGCGTGCTCGGCCAGTACCACGCCGTCTGCGAAACCGAACACGCCGCGCTGCTGCCGGTGCTGCTGGCCGACCTGGCCGCCAGCGCCACACAGGCGCCGTTGCCGGCCTGGCAGACGCCGGCGCAGCTGGCCGAGGATGCCCCGGCGCGTTTTACCGACGGCGTGGCCCGGGTCATCGATTACCTGCGCGCCGGCGATGTGTTCCAGGTCAACCTGTCGCGGCGCTGGTCGGCGCAGTTCGCCCAGGCGCTGTCGCCGCAGGCGCTGTACGCGCAGTTGCGGGTGGCCAACCCGGCGCCGTTCGCCGGCCTGTTCATGGCCCAGGGCAGGGCGGTGGTGAGTTCCTCGCCGGAACGGCTGGTGTCGGTGCATGGCGATGACGTGCAGACCCGCCCGATCGCCGGCACCCGCCCGCGCTTTGCCGGCGACGACGATGCCGCGCGCATCCAGGAACTGGTCGGCCATCCCAAGGAGCGCGCCGAACACGTGATGCTGATCGACCTGGAGCGCAACGACCTGGGCCGGATCTGTACGCCGGGCAGCGTCGAGGTGGACGAGCTGATGAGCGTGGAAAGCTACGCGCACGTGCACCACATCGTCAGCAACGTGCGTGGCCGCCTGCGACAGGGCGTCACGCCGGGCCAGGTGATCGCGGCCACTTTCCCCGGTGGCACCATCACCGGCTGCCCCAAGGTGCGCTGCATGCAGATCATCGCCGAGCTGGAGCAGACCGCGCGCGGCGCCTATACCGGCGCGTTCGGCTGGCTGAACCGCGACGGCGACCTGGACCTGAACATCCTGATCCGCACCGCCGAGGTGGCCGCCGACACCGCGGTGTTCCGCACCGGTGCCGGGATCGTGGTGGATTCGGACCCGGCGCGCGAACTGGACGAAACCCGCGCCAAGGCGCGCGGCCTGCTGCGCGCGCTGGGCCGGCAGGACTGAACCGGCGCGGCCGGCTACGGCGATTTGGCGGTGTGCAGCACCCGCGCGGTATGCTGCGCGGCGGTGAAATCAAATCCATTCGAGGTGACCATGGCGGGTGCGAAACGGGGATGTCTGGCCGTGCTGGCGGTGCTGCTGCTGGCGGCGGCGCTGCTGGCCGCGGCCGGTGCGTGGTTCTGGCACAGCCAGCGCGGCTTTGCCGACACGCCGCTGACCCCCGACCAGCCCAGCGTGGTGATCGCCTCCGGTGACGGCCTGGCCACGGTGCTGGGCAAGCTGCGCGCAGCCGGCGTGGACGAAGGCAGCGACACCCAGTGGCAGCTGCTGGCGCGCCAGCTTGATGCCGCCGGCAAGCTCAAGGTGGGCGAGTACGCACTGGACCCGGTCCTGACCCCGCGCCAGCTGCTCACCCGCATGCGCCAGGGCCGCGTGCTGCAACACCGCCTGACCATCGTCGAAGGCTGGAACATCCGCCAGTTGCGTGCCGCGCTCAAGCGCGCCGACCCGCTGCTGCACACCACCGATGCGCTCGACGACGCGGCGCTGATGAAGGCCGTGGGTTTCCCCGGGCAACATCCCGAAGGCCGCTTCCTGCCCGAAACCTACGTCTACCAGCGCGGCGACAGCGACCTGGACGTGCTCAAGCGCGCGCACGCGGCGATGGAAAAGGAACTGGCCCTGGCCTGGGACAGCCGCGCGGCCGACCTGCCGCTCAATTCGCCCTACGAACTGCTGACCCTGGCCTCGATCATCGAAAAGGAAACCGCGCTGCCCAGCGAGCGCCCGCAGATCGCCGGCGTGTTCGCGCGCCGCCTGAAGATCGGCATGCGCCTGCAGACCGACCCGACCGTGATCTACGGCATCGGCAGCAGCTACGACGGCAACATCCGCAAGCGCGACCTGACCACCGACACGCCGTACAACACCTATACCCGCGCCGGCCTGACCCCGACCCCGATCGCCATGCCCGGCCGCGACGCGCTGCACGCGGCGGCGCAGCCGGCCGCCGGCGATGCGCTGTACTTCGTGGCCGTCGGCGACGGCAGCGGCGCGCACGTGTTCTCGGCCAATTACACCGACCACAACGCCGCCGTAGCCCGCTACCTGCAGCAGCTGCGCCAGCAGCGCGGCCAGGCGGCGCGGCAATGACCGCATCGCTGCTGCGCCATCCGCGCCTGATCAGCCTGGAAGGCGGCGAGGGTGCCGGCAAGACCACCGCCATCAACGCCCTGCGCGATGCCTTGCAGGCACGCGGCCACGAGGTGTTGCTGACCCGCGAACCCGGCGGTACCCCGCTGGCCGAACGGATCCGCGCGCTGGTGCTCACCCCCGACGCCGACATCGCCCACGAGCCGTTGTCGGCCGAGGCCGAGCTGCTGCTGGTGTTCGCCGCGCGTGCCCAGCACGTGCGCCAGACGATCCAGCCGGCGCTGCGCCGTGGCGCCTACGTGATCAGCGACCGCTTCACCGATTCCAGCTACGCCTACCAGGGCGGTGGGCGCGGCCTGGACCCGGCCTGGATCGCCGACCTGGAGCGCCGCGCGGTGGGCCTGCTGCCCGGCCTGACCCTGCTGCTGGACGTGGATGTGGCCACCGGCCGCGCCCGCGCCAACGGCCGTGATCTGTGGCCGGACCGGATCGAGAGCGAGCAGGACGACTTTTTCCAGCGGGTGCGCGCGGTGTTCCGCCAGCGCGCCGGCGAAGACCCGCAGCGTTTCCGCCTGATCGACGCCAGCCAGGACCAGCCCGGCGTGGCGCGGTCGGTGGTGGCCGCGGTGGACGCATGGCTGGCCCAGGAGCCCGAACATGACTGAGACCTTTTCGCCCTGGCAGCAGCGCGCCTACGACCAGACCGTGGCCGCGCTCGATGCCGGCCGGCTCGGCCATGGCCTGCTGATCTGCGGCCCGGCCGGGCTGGGCAAGCGCGCGGTGGCCCTGCGCCTGGCCGCGCATGTGCTGGGCCGCAGCGAGCCGGCCGCGGCCAGGCGCAGCGCCCAGCTGATCGCCGCCGGCACCCATCCGGACCTGCAGCTGATCTCGTTCATCCCCAACAAGTCCGGCGACAAGCTGCGCACCGAGATCGTGATCGAACAGGTCCGCGAGATCTCGCAGAAGCTGGCGCTGACCCCGCAGTACGGCATCGCCCAGGTGGTGGTGGTCGACCCGGCCGACGCGATCAACCGTGCGGCCTGCAACGCCCTGCTCAAGACCCTGGAAGAGCCGCAGCCGGGCCGCTACCTGTGGCTGATCAGCAGTGACCCGGCGCGCCTGCCGGCCACCGTGCGCAGCCGCTGCCAGCGCCTGGAGTTCAAATTGCCACCGCGCGAGGAGGCCCTGGCCTGGCTGCAGTCGCAGGGCCACAGCGAGGCCAGCGCCCGCGAGGCCCTGGACGCGGCGCGCGGCCATCCCGGGCTGGCCGACAATTGGCTGCGTGACGACGGGCTGGCATTGCGCCGGCAGGTCGCCAGCGACCTGGAGGCACTGGTGGCCGGGCGCGCCGGGGCGGTGGAACTGGCCCAGCGCTGGTGCGGCGATGAACACGCCGCGCTGCGCCTGCGGCATGCCGCCGACCTGGCGCTGGCCCAGGCCAGCGGCGGTGGCTTGACCGATCCGGACCGATTGCACAAGCTGGCAGCCTGGTTCGACGCCGCCAACCGTACCCGCGATCTGCTGCGCACCACCGTGCGCGCCGACCTGGCGGTGGTGGAATTGTTGTTGGCTTGGAACCGGGTCAACGAGCGGCACGCAAGGGGAAACAACGCATGAGCGCCACCAACGCCCGCCAGGGCATCCTGTCGCTGGCCGTCAAGGACAAGTCCGCGCTGTACAGCGCGTACATGCCGTTCGTGAAGAACGGCGGCATCTTCGTACCCACGCCCAAGCGTTACTTCCTGGGCGATGAGGTGTTCCTGCTGCTGACCCTGCCCGACTCCAGCGAGCGCCTGCCGGTGGCCGGCAAGGTGGTCTGGGTGACCCCGGCCGGGGCCCAGGGCAACCGCCAGGCGGGCATCGGCGTACAGCTGGCCGAAGGCGCCGAGGGCGAGGCGGTGCGCAACAAGATCGAGACCCTGCTGGCCGGCATCCTGACCGCGGACAAGCCGACCCACACGATGTGAAGAAATTTCCGCAGACCCGTTGACGCGGAAATTTGCCGCCCTATAATGAGCGGCTCAGCAGCATCGGGCGGTTAGCTCAGCGGTAGAGCATTGCCTTCACACGGCAAGGGTCACAAGTTCGAACCTTGTACCGCCCACCACGCTGCAACATGAAGAAGCCGGCCCTTGGGTCGGCTTTTTTGTTTCCGGCAGGCGCATGCGCTGGGTCGGGCCGTCCCGGCGGGGAGTACCCAACCTGATTGCCGGACGGTCGCCGTAGGGTCACATCACAGATGGCCCGCTCAGGACGATGCGATGGAGGTTTCCGCCGCGCGCGACCGCACAGGCGATGAAATCGTCCTGATGCACAACCACGGTTGCCGACGCCCGTTCTGCGGTGTGTCTTTCGCCAAACGCGTTGATTCCGTCACGCCCGACGCGCCTGTGCTCGCCTCGAGGGGCGGCACTTGTGAAATCGAACCGTGTTGTTGATTCAATCTCCAGATCGAATCGAATTGAATATTCGCCGGCGCAAATTACAAAGTGGGCAGGGTGCGACGCCGAATATTCGTTTCGTATTTTCTGGGTGCCGGCGCAATCGTAGATAAAAGGCTTGAAACAAGCGCTTTTGTCGCTGCTTTGGGATGGCTGAAACAGCATCGTGCAGTGCCGCACGCAGCGCGCACCCATTGCGAAGTTGCACGGCGTGACCTTGGTTGTCACGCAAAAAACAACGTGCCTAGACTCCGGTCGTAGTGAGGAACGCAGCGTTTTGTTCGTCCCGGAATATCCGGCACAACCGGTTCCCGGCAGAACAAGACCGCGTCAACCATTCATCTGCCGCTGCCGTGGATCTGCATCCCGCACACGGGGTATTTGCTATCGGCGCGCGCGACGGAGACGGCATCGTCAAGGAGGCCATCACATGAGCCACGACTATTCCGCCATCGCCGGTGAACTGCTGCGCAGTCTCGGTGGGCGCGACAACCTGGAACAGGCCGCGCATTGCGTCACGCGCCTGCGCCTGCTGCTCAAGGACCCCAAGCGGGTGGACAGCGCGGCGTTGAACCGCATTGAACTGGTGAAGGGCTCGTTCTTCACCGGCGGCTTGTTCCAGGTAGTCATCGGCCCGGGCGAAGTGGAGAAGGTCTATGCCGCACTGCGTGAGCAGGGCGGCCTGGCGGCGCTGACCATCGCCGACCTCAAGCAGCACAGCACCGCGCGTACCCGTGGCATGCAGCGGCTGGTGCGGGTGCTGTCGGATGTGTTCATGCCGATCCTGCCGGCGCTGATCATCGCCGGGCTGTTGATGGGGGTGAACAACCTGATCGGTGCCAAGGGGCTGTTCATCGACGACATGACCCTGCTCGACGCCTATCCGGCGCTGGAAGGGCTGTGGAGCCTGATCAACCTGATGGCCAATACGTCCTTCGTGTTCCTGCCGGCGCTGGTCGGCTGGTCGGCGGCGAAGCGCTTTGGCGGCAGTGAAATCCTGGGCATCGTGCTGGGCCTGATGCTGGTCCATCCGGACCTGCTCAACGCCTGGAACTACGGCAAAGCGGTGGCCGGCCTGGAAGGGCAGAGCCTGCCGTACTTCGACATCCTCGGCTGGTTCAATGTGGAGAAGGTCGGCTACCAGGGCCAGATCCTGCCGATCCTGCTGGCCGCCTATGTCATGAGCGTCATCGAGAAGTGGCTGCGTGCGCGGGTGCCCAACGCCATCCAGCTGCTGGTGATCCCCATCACCACCATCGTGGTGACCGGGGTGCTGGCGCTCACGCTGATCGGCCCGGTCACCCGCTACCTGGGCATCCTGATCGCCGATGGCATCGTGGCGCTGTTCGATGTCGCCCCGCTGCTGGGCGGGGCGGTGTTCGGGCTGCTGTACGCGCCGCTGGTGATCACCGGCATGCACCACATGTTCCTCGGCGTGGACCTGCAGCTGATTTCCAGCCAGGGCGGCACCTTCATCTGGCCGATGATCGTGATGTCCAACCTGGCCCAGGGCAGCGCCACGCTGGCAGTGTTCTACATGACCCGGACCGCGCGCGACAAAAGCATGGCCTCCACCTCGGCGGTGTCGGCGTACTTCGGCATCACCGAGCCGGCGATGTTCGGCATCAACCTGCGCTACAAGTACCCGTTCTATGCCGCGCTGGTCGGCTCGTCGCTGGGCGGCATGTTCCTGTCCTGGCACAAGGTGCAGGCCTCGGCCATTGGCGTCGGCGGGTTGCCGGCGTTCATCTCGATCATGCCGCAGTACATCCCCATCTTCGTGGTCGGCATGGCCATCGCGATGGCGGTGCCGTTCCTGCTGACCTGCCTGCTCACCCTGAAGATCGTCCGGCCCGGCTACAGGGTGGCCTGAGCCATGGGAGCCCAACAGCAGTTGCCGTCGTGCGGCGTGGCCGATGCGCCGGCACGGTCACTCCCTTCGCAAGGACGGCATGCCATGCGCAGCTGGCAGCAATCGGTGGTCTACCAGATCTACCCGAAGAGTTTCTACAGCCACGCCGGCACGGCCACCGGCGACCTGCTCGGGGTGGTGGCCAAGCTGGACTACCTGCAGTGGCTGGGCGTGGATTACCTGTGGATCACCCCGTTCCTGCAGTCGCCGCAGCGGGACAACGGCTATGACATCAGCGACTACTACGCCATCGACCCCAGCTACGGCAGCATGGCCGACTGCGAGCTGCTGATCGCCGAGGCGGGCAGGCGCGGCATCCGGGTGATGCTGGACATCGTGGTCAACCACACCTCCACCGATCACGCCTGGTTCCAGCAGGCACGCAGCAGCCGCGACAACCCCTACCGCGATTTCTACCTCTGGCGCGACCTGCCCAACAACTGGCAATCCAAGTTCGGCGGTTCGGCCTGGGAATACGAGCCGCACACCGGCCAGTACTACCTGCACCTGTTCGACCGCAGCCAGGCCGATCTGAACTGGGACAACCCGCAGGTGCGTGCCGAAGTCTTCGCGATGATGCGCTTCTGGCGCGACAAGGGCGTGGGTGGTTTCCGCCTGGACGTGATCAACCTGATCTCCAAGCCGGCCGGTTTTCCCGAAGACGCCAGCGACGGCCGGCATTTCTATTCCGATGGCCCCAACGTGCACCGCTACCTGCAGGAAATGCACCGCGAGGTTTTCGCCGGGCACGACCTGCTCACCGTCGGCGAGATGTCCTCCACCAGCCTGGCGCACTGCGTGCGTTACTCGCACCCGCAGGCGAACGAGCTGTCGATGACCTTCAACTTCCACCACCTGAAGGTGGACTACCCGAACCTGCAGAAATGGGAGCTGGCCGCGTTCGATTTTCTCCAGCTCAAGCGCGTGCTGTCGGACTGGCAGACCGGCATGCAGCACGGCGGCGGCTGGAATGCGTTGTTCTGGTGCAACCATGACCAGCCGCGGGTGGTATCGCGCTTTGGCGACGACGGCCCCTACCACGTGGTGTCGGCCAAGATGCTGGCCACTGCGCTGCACTTCCTGCACGGAACCCCGTTCATCTACCAGGGCGAAGAACTGGGCATGACCAACCCCGGTTTCGAGCACATCGAGCAGTACCGCGATGTGGAGACCCTGAACATCTACCGGCTCAAGCACCTGGCCAGGGAACCGGTTGCGTCGAGCATGGCCACCATCCGGCAACGCTCGCGCGACAACGGGCGCACGCCCATGCAGTGGAGCGCGCAGCCCTTCGCCGGCTTCAGCAGCGCCGAGCCCTGGATCGGCGTGGCGGCCAATGCCACCCACATCAATGTCGAATGCCAGCGCGACGACCCGGCCTCGGTACTGCACCACTACCGCCAACTGATCGCGCTGCGCCGCAGCGAACCGCTGATGGTCGATGGTGTCTATCGGCTGCTGCTGTGCGACCACCCCCAGGTCTGGGCCTATCTGCGCGAGGGCCGCGGCGAACGGCTGCTGGTGGTGAACAACTTCTACACCGCCACGTGCCTGGTCGAGCTGCCCGAATCGGTGCTGGCCGGTTGCAGCGTGCAGCGCGTGGTGATCGGCAACTACCCCGACTGTGCGGTGCCGGGCCGGCAGCTGCTGCTGCGCCCTTACGAATCCTTCGTGGTGCACCTGGCCGAGGCGGGGTGACCACCGCTTGCGCCTGCAGGTCGGGATCGCCTGCAGGTGCTGCCTTCCCCGGTCCCATCGATCGCCGGCCGTGCCATCGGAGCGGCGTGCCTGATCGGCAAGGAGGACAACGCATGAAGGTTGCACACATGCCGCTGCGGACCGCAGCCATTACCCTGGGCCTGCTGGCCGGCGCGGCAGGCCTGGCATCGCCTGCCCAGGCGCTGGAGTTTGCCGGCTATCTGCGCAGCGGCGTGGGAACGACCGCCGGCGGTGGCGACCAGGCCTGCTTCAAGCTGCCCGGCGCGGAAACCAAATACCGGCTGGGCAACGAATGCGAGCAGTACGCCGAACTGGAACTGCGCCAGCCGCTGCTGACCCTGGACGACGGCTCGGTGCTGCGCGTGGCCGGCATGGTTTCGTTGTTCAACGCATACGGCCGCGACCTCACGCTGCGCGGCGACGACGGTGCGGTGCGGCTGCCGCAGCTGTACGCGCAATGGTCCAACCTGCCTGCGCTCAACGGTGGATCGCTGTGGGCCGGCCGGCGCTACTACAAGCGCAACGACATCCATATCGCCGATTTCTACTACTGGAACCAGAGCGGGACCGGTGCCGGCATCGAGGACGTGGCCATCGGCGGGCGGACCTACAGCTACACCTTGTCGCGCAAGGACAACCTGTACCAGACCGCCTACACCACCCGGCACGATCTGCACGTGGCCGGCTTTGCCACCAATCCCGGTGGTGGGCTGGAGCTGGGCGTGAGTCATATCGACCGCCCCGGCCGCCGCGACGCGCACGCCGGCTGGTCGCTCAGCGTGCAGCACGTGCAGCAGGATTTCCTCGGTGGCAAGAACACACTGGCGCTGCAGTACGGCCAGGGGCCGGGCACCGGCCTGGGCTATACCGGCGATGTCGGGCTGGACGCCAGCGCCAGGCGCTACCGCCTGGTGGAGTTCTTCGACTGGCAGGCCGGCCCGCGTTTTGGCGGGCAGGTCGAAGCGGTGTACCAGCGCGATATCCGCCGTGACGGCAAGGGCCAGCACTGGATGTCGCTGGGCGCCCGGCCGGCCTATGCGATCACCGAGCAGATCAAGCTGGTGGTCGAACTGGGCCACGACCGGGTCTGGGCGCCGGGGGGAATGCACAGCCTCAGCAAGCTCACCGTGGCGCCCACCTGGTCGCCGCGCGGGCCGGCGTTCTGGTCGCGCCCGGAGCTGCGCCTTTACTACACCTACGCCCGCTGGAACCAGGCCGCACAGCGTGCCGCCAACGGCATGGCCGCCGGCTCGGCGTTGTCCGGCACCGGCGCCTTCGGCCCGGCGCTGCATGGTGCCAACGTCGGGCTGCAGATCGAAACCTGGTGGTGACGCGGCTGCTGCCCGCCCCAGGTAGTTGCACCACCACAACCGCAGGTGAAACCATGGCTTCCGTTCAACCCTTGCAACTGCTGGCACCGCTGTCCGGGGTGCTGATACCGCTGGACCAGGTACCCGACCCGGTGTTCGCCGGGCGGGTGATCGGTGACGGGGTATGTATCGACCCCACCTCGCAGACGCTGTGCGCGCCGCTGGACGCGGTGGTCAGCGAACTGCAGCGCAGCAGCCACGCCATCACCCTCACCCATGCAGGCGGCACCCAGGTGCTGCTGCATATCGGCCTGGATACGGTGAACCTGGCCGGGCAGGGCTTCCAGGCGCTGGTCGAGGTGGGCCAGCACGTCCAGGCCGGTCAGCCGTTGATCCAGTTCGATGCCGACTACATCGCCCTGCACGCGCGCAGCCTGATGACGCTGATGCTGGTGATCAGCGGTGAGCCCTTCGCTGCGCTGGCCGGTGCCGGCGGGGACGGGGCGGTGCAGTGCCGGCAGCCACTGCTGGGCCTGACCCCTGCAGAGCGCCACGGCGAGACGACGCAGGCGCACGCAGCGGCGCTGCTGTCCGAACCGGTGGCGCTGCCCAATGCGAACGGCCTGCATGCGCGCCCGGCCGCCGTGCTGGTGCATGCGGCCAAGGCATTCGCGGCCGACATCCAGCTGCATGCACCGCAGGGCCGTGCCAATGCCAAATCGCTGGTGGCGGTGATGGGCCTGCAGACTGCCCATGGCGATGCGGTACGGGTGGGCGCGGCCGGCGACGATGCAGCCGAAGCGATTGCCACGCTGACCCGCCTGCTGGAAGCGGGCTGTGGCGAGGCGGTGGCCCCGGGGGCGGCCAGCGGCCCGCCGGCCGTGCCGGCAGCCGAGGCACCACCGGCATCGGCGAACGTGTTGCATGGGGTATGCGCCTCGGCCGGCACGGCATTCGGCCAGGTGGTGCAGTTGGCCGAGCACGGCATGGACATCGCCGAAGATGCGGCCGACCCCGCGGCCGAGCGCGACACCCTGCAGCGTGCGCTGCGCGCGGCCGCGCAGGGATTGCAGCAGTTGCGCGACAGCGCCGCAGGTCCGGTGCAGGCCGAGGTCTTCCGCACCCACCAGGAACTGCTGGACGACCCCGGCCTGCTGGAGCAGGCACAGGCGCTGCTCGAGCAGGGCAGGAGCGCCGCCTTTGCCTGGAACCATGTGACCGCGACAACCGCGGCGAACTTCAAGGCCGGTGGCAATGCCTTCCTGGCCGACCGCGCGCTGGACCTGGTCGATGTCGGCCAACGGGTTCTCAAGCAGATCCTGGGCGTGCACGAGGGTGCCTGCGAACTGCCCGACCAGGCCATCGTCATCGCCGCGCAGCTGACGCCCTCGCAGTTCGCCGCGCTGGACCGGCGCAAGGTGGTCGGGCTGGCCACGGCCAATGGCGGGGCCACCAGCCATGTGGCGATACTGGCCCGGGCGCAGGGGCTGCCGGCGCTGTGCGGTGTGTCGGCACAGGTGCTTGCGCTGGACAACGGCAGCAGCGTGCTGCTCGACGCCGACCGCGGCGAACTGCACCTGCAGCCCGACCCTGCGCTGGTCGAGCAGTTCGGCCACAAGCGCCGGCAGCAACAGCAGCAACACCGCCGCGATCTGGCGCAGGCATTGCTGCCGGCGGTGACCGGCGACGGCCACGCCGTCGAGGTGACCGCCAACGTCGCCTCGCAGGCCGAGGCCGAGCAGGCCCTGGCGCTGGGCGCCGAAGGCGTGGGCCTGCTGCGCTCGGAGTTCCTGTACCTGCAGCGCAGCAGCGCCCCCAGCCACGACGAGCAGGTTCGGGCGTACAGCGGCATGGCGCGCGCGCTGGGCCCGGCGCGCACCCTGGTGGTACGCACGCTGGATGTGGGCGGGGACAAACCGCTGTCCTACCTGCCGATGGACAGCGAGGCCAATCCCTTCCTCGGCATCCGCGGCATCCGCCTGTGCCTGGCCCGTCCGGAACTGCTGCGCGGGCAGCTCCGGGCGATCCTGGGCAGCGCCGGCCTGGCCCGGCTGCACATCATGCTGCCGATGGTCAGCGACCTGTGCGAGCTGCGCCTGGCCCGCCAGATGCTGCACGAAGAGGCCGCGCAGATCGGGCTCGCCACGCCGCCGAAGCTGGGCATCATGGTCGAGGTACCGTCGGCGGCGCTGATGGCCGACCTGTTTGCCTCGGAAGTGGATTTCTTCTCCATCGGCACCAACGACCTGACCCAGTACACCCTGGCCATGGACCGCGATCACCCGCAGCTGGCGCGCCATGCCGACAGCTGCCACCCGGCGGTGCTGCGCCTGATCGACCGCACCGTGCAGGCCGCGCACGCGCATGGCAAGCCGGTCGCGGTCTGCGGTGCGCTGGCCTCCGAGGTGCCGGCGGTACCGCTGCTGCTGGGCCTGGGCGTGGACGAACTGTCGGTCAGCGTACCGTTGATTCCGGCGATCAAGGCGGCGGTGCGCGCGGTGGATTCCGGCCAATGCCGGGCATTGGCACGCCGGGTACTTGGGCTGGAAAGTGCCGGGCAGGTGCGTGAGGCGCTGTTGGCGTATCCGCCGGCGCAGCCGGTGCTGTCATTGGCACGGGAGGGGTGAGCATGCTCGGTAAATGGAACGATGCGCTTTGGAAACTGCTCACGCCGGACCTGGTGGCCGCGCCGCCCGCGGACGCGGCCGTGCCGGCCTCGCTGCTCGCCCCGGAAGTGATCGCCGCGCTGGGCGGCAGCGAAAACCTGGCAACGCAACAGCGCGTTGCGATCACCCGCATCCGCGTGCAGGTGCGCGACCAAGCGCGGATCGACGAAGCGGCGCTGCAGGCCTGCAGCTTAGCCGGAGCAATGCTGCTGCCTGATGGTTTGGTGCACGTGCTGACGCCCGAGGACAGCCCTGGACCATGATTGCGGCACCGCAGTGACGCCGGCAAGCGGACGTGGAGATGCCTCCCGACAAGCCCCGCGCGACGCCGGGCGCTGGATGCTTCCCCGCGATACCGTTGCCGGCGCCTGGCGGTATCAGCGCGTGCGCTTCACCCACACGCGTACCACCACGGCGACCAGTGCGGCGAACACCACCCATGACACGGCATCGAACACGCCATCGCCGATCAGCGCGCTGACCAGGCCGAGCACGCTGGCTGCGGCGATCCAAGCCGGCGCGGTGAAGGGGCTGCGCGGTGGCGGTTGGCCGGGCGTGCTCATGGCGCAGCCTCCGTTTGCGCGGCGCGTTCGAGCTCGCTCACGCGTGCCTCGGTGCTGCCCCGCTTGAACCACAGGTACAGGCCGGTGACCAGCACCGCGATGGTCAGCAGGTCCAGCAGCGCCCACAGGATCTTCAGCGGCAGTTTGCCGTAGTCGCCGAAGTGCAGCGGCTGGCTGAGCAGCAGCACGCTCATGTAGCCGGGCAACTGCGGTTGCGCGGTGAGCGCGCCGGTCTGCGCGTCGATCAGCACCGGGCGGTACAGGCGCTCGGTCAGCGGCGTATTGCCCTGCATGAACACCCCGTAGTGGTGATCGCCGCTGTAGCCGGTGCCGGGGAAACTGACGAAGGCCGGGCGCATGCCCGGTGCGGCGTGGCGCGCGGTGGCCACCGCCGCCTGCAGCGGGGCCAGCGTGGTCGGGCGCGGCTTGCCTGCATAGCGCGCGGCGAATTCGCCCAGCTGCTCGCTCTGCCAGGCCTGCTCCAGCGGTTTGGCAATGGTGTTGATCGCGCCGGTGACGCCCACCACCAGCGCCCAACCAAGGGTGACCACGCCGAGCACGTTGTGCAGGTCCAGCCAGGCCAGGCGGCGGCTGCGCCCGGTGCGCAGGGTGCCGAACCGCTGCCGGCGCATGAACGGGCCATACAACACCAGCCCGGACACGATCGCCGCGGCGAACAGCAGGCCCATGGCGCCCATGAACGACATGCCGGGCAGGCCCAGGAACAGGTCGGTGTGCAGGCGGTAAAGGAAGTACATCACGCCCTGGTTGAACTGCGCGGCGGGCAGTACTTCGCCACTGACTGCGTGCAGCAGGGCGGTGTGCATCTGTTGCGGCGGCGTGTCCGGGCGCGCGCCGGTATTGACGTAGACCGTGGGCGCGTCCGGATCCCAACCGACGAACAACGGCACATCGCCAGGGTATTGCGCCAGGGCGGTGCGCACCTGCGCGTCCAGGTCGCGCGGCACCGCATCGGCCGGGGCGGCCGCCACCTCGGGCTCGTCGAGGTGGGCGATTTCCTCGCCGAACACCAGCGGCAGGCCGGTCAGGCACAACAGCAGCAGGAACACAGTGCAGACCAGGCTGGTCCACTTGTGCACGAGGAACCAGGCTTTGAGGGTGGTGCGTTGCATGTGGGCTGGCGCAGGGCTGGCGAGGATGCCGGCGATGGTACGTGATGAGGTCGGCGCGGTCAGCGCCGCCGGCGGGAAGGTGTGAGCGGCGGCGCTGCGTTGAACAGGTGCTCGGCCATGAAATCGATGAACACCCGCAGGCGCGCGCCGGGCTGGCGGCTGCCCGGCCACAGCAGCGAGAACTGGCCGGGTTGGCGCGGGTGGTCGGGCAGCAGTTCCTGCAGGCGGCCGTCGGCCAGTGCCTCGGCGGCGAGGAAATCCGGCATCCAGGCCACCCCCATGCCGCCGATGGCCGCGGCCAGCAGGGCTTCCATGTTGTTGCAGGTCATCACCGTGGTCAGCGGCGCGCCGGCATCGCCGGCATGGCCGGGCAGCGTCCACGGCTGCAGCTTGCCGGTGGTGGGAAAGCGGAAGCGCACGGCCGGGTGTGCGCCCAGCTGCGCCAGCGTGGCCGGCGGCGCATGCGTGCGCAGGTGTGCGGGAGCCGCGCACAGCAGGAAATGGAAGGGCCCCAGGCGACGCGCCATCAGGCTGGAATCGGCCAGTTCGCCGCTGCGGATCACCACGTCCAGGCCTTCGCTGACCACATCGACCAGGCGGTCGTTGAAGTCCAGTTCCAGCTGCACGTCCGGATAGCGCTGGGCGAACAGCGGCAGCACGGGCAACAGGAAGCGGTAGCCGATGGTGGGCAGGCCAACCCGCAGCAGTCCGCTGGGCGAGTGTTGGCGCTGGGCCAGGTCGGCGCGTGCCTCGGACAATTCCTCCAGCGCACGCCGGCAGCGCTCCAGCAGCCGCTCGCCGGCTTCGGTCAGGCGCACGCGCCGGGTGGTGCGCTGGAACAGGCGCACGCCCAGATCCTGTTCCAGCCGGGCCACGCGCTTGCCCACGGTGGAGGGCGACAGGCCCAGGCTGCGGGCGGCGCCGACGAAGCTGGAGGTTTCGGCGGTGCGGACGAAGGCAAGCAGTTCGGCGATGGAGTCCATCACTGGATGATTACGGAAGAAGTGGCCGCAATCAAATGCAGATGGCGGCGTTTATTGGAAATAGGCGCATGGCTATCTTCAATGGCCGTCTCCCCAGGAACTCCCCATGTCGTCGTTTTCCCTTTCCCCGTCCCGCGATCCGCGCCTGGGGCTGCTGGCCGTGTGCCTGGTGGCGCTGGCGCTGCCGCTGTCTTTTTCCGCCGGCGCGATAGCAGTGCCGGCACTGGCCGGCCGGTTTCCCGGTTCGCCGGCCGCGCTGGCCTGGGTGACCAATGCGTTCATGCTCAGCTTCGGCAGCCTGTTGCTGGCCGCCGGCGGCCTTGCCGATCGGTGGGGGCGACGACGGCTGTTCCTGGCCGGCTGCGCCGGTGTTGCGCTGGCCACCCTGGCGGTGTGCCTGGCTTCGGATCTGATCTGGCTGGACCTGGCGCGGGGCGCCCAGGGCGTAGGCGCCGCCGCCGCCCTGGCCTCGGGCAGCGCGGCGCTGGCGCAAGGTTTTGACGGGCATGCGCGCACGCGCGCGTTTGCCTTGATGGGGACGATGTTCGGGGTCGGGCTTGCGCTGGGGCCGTTGCTGGCCGGGGTCCTGTTGGACGCCCTGGGCTGGCGCAGCGTATTTGCCAGCGGCGGCGTGCTGGCCTTGGCGGCATGGGCCGTGGGCTGGCACCACCTGGACGAAAGCCACGGCATGCAGGTACGGCTGGATGTGGCCGGCATGGTCGTCTTCAGCCTGATGCTGGCCGCATTGACCGCCGGGCTGCTGTTGCTGGCCGAGCATGGCCTGCACGCGCCGGTCGTCATCGGCGCGGCCGCGGCGACGCTGGCACTGCTGGTGGCGTTCGTGCGGGTCGAGCGCCGCCTGCAGCATCCGCTGCTGCAACTGTCGCTGTTCGCGCAGCGGCAATTCCTGGGCGTGCAGCTGTTGCCGGTGGCCACCTGCCTTGGCTACGTGGTGCTGCTGGTCATCCTGCCGTTGCACCTGTCCGGCGTGCAGGGGCAATCGTCGCTGCAGGTGGGGATGCAGATGCTGGCGTTGTCGGCGCCGCTGCTGGTGCTGCCGCTGCTTGCCGCCGGCTGGGCACGCCGGATAGGGGCGGCGCGCTTGTGCGCGCTGGGCCTGCTGCTGTGCGCGCTGGGCCTGTACCTGTTGTCCCGGCGCGCGCTGCATGCCGAGCCGGCGCAGTGGTGGCTGGCGTTGCTGCTGGTCGGCGCCGGCACGGCGCTGCCGTGGGGGCTGATGGATGGGTTGTCGGTGAGCGTGGTGCCGGCCGAGCGGGCGGGCATGGCCGCCGGCATCTTCGGCACGGTGCGGGTGGCCGGCGAAGGCATCGCGCTGGCCGCGGTGACTGCGTTGCTGGCCGCCCTGGTGGCGCAGCGGTTGGCGCCGGGCACTGCCGCGTCGTGGGCCACGCTGGCCCGGGCCGGGGCCTACCTGGCCACCGGTTCGCTGACGCAGGCCTCGGCCCTGCTGCCGGGCCTGCCTGCGGCGGCGCTGCAGCACGCCAGCAGCGATGCGCTGGCGTGGCTGCTGCGCGGCCTGGCGGCAGCCACCGCCGGCAGTGCGGTGCTGGTCATGGCGCTGCTGGGATGGCAGCGCATGCCTGCCGCACTCAGAACCGGTAGCTGATGGTGCCGGTGACGGTGCGCGGGTTGCCGGTGAAGCAGTCGCCGAAATTGCGGCACGGCGCGAAGTACTTCTTGTCGGTGAGGTTGGTGATGTTCAGCGCCATGGTCCAGTCGGTGACCTGCAGTTCGAACAGGCCATCGACCAGGGTGTAGCTGGGGGTGCGGATGAAACCGCCATAGCCCAGCGACTGGGTATTGCCGACGTAGCGGCCACCCAGGCCCACGCGCAGGCGCGCATCGGCATCGAGCTGGAAGCCCTTGGCGATCCACAGCGAGGTCAGTTCCTGCGGGGTGTCGTTGAGGCGCTGGTCCACTTCCATGGCGAAGTTGCTGCGGGTCACTTCGGCCTTGTTGCGGGCGTAGGCCGCGGTCACGGTGAAGTCGTTGGCAAAGGAGAACTGGCCTTCCAGCTCCACGCCCTTGGACTGGATTTCACCGGTCTGGATGACGTTGAGCACGTTGTCCGGATCGTTGGTCTGGCGGTTGGTTTCGGTGATGCGGTAGACCGAGGCGGTGACCAGCATGTTGCGCGCCGGCTGCCACTTCACGCCGGCTTCGGTCTGGTGGCCCTGCATCGGCTTGAACGCGCGGCCGTACAAGTCCTGGCCGTTGACCGGCAGGAACGACTCGCTGTAGCTGATGTACGGCGACACGCCCGCGCCGATTTCGCCGATCAGGCCGGCGCGGTAGGTGGTGGCGTTGTCGGTCTGGCTGGGCAGGCCTTCGGTCCTGCTGCGCGCATGGTCGCGGCGCGCGCCCAGCACCAGCGAAACACGGTCGGCCCAGCGGATCTGGTCCTGCACGTACACGCCCAGCTGGGTGGTGCGCTGGTCGGGCAGGCGGTTCCAGGCGTTGATGGTGACGCCGGTGGAAACCGGGGCGTAGATGTCGATCGGCGTGGGCGTGGCATCCAGGCCGGCCGATTCCTCGCGGTAGTCGGTGTAGTCCACGCCGGCCAGCAGCAGGTGCTGGAAGGCGCCGGTGGCGAAGTCGAACTGGAAGGCGGTGTCGCTGGTCAGCACGCGCACGTCCGGGCGCACGCCATAGGCGTTGCGGTTGACCACGCGCTTGTCGGCATCGATGAACGGGTCCAGCGGGTTGCTGTAGGTATCCGGGTACAGCTGGCGGAACTCGGTCTTGCCGTCCAGGTAGCGCACCGACGAGCGCAGGCTGACGCTGTCGCTGAAGCGGTGGTCGAACAGCGCGGTGACGCTGTAGACGCGCGAATCGAGCTTGTCGAAATCGCGGTCGCCGAGGAAGGTGGACGGACCCAGCCGCGGGCGGCCGGCGGCAGCGTTCAAGGTGGCCGCCACCGGCAGGAACTGCTGGCTGGAAGCGGTCTTGTCGTGCTGGTAGCTGGCCAGCACGGTCAGGTTGCTGCGTTCACCGCGCCAGCTGATCGACGGGGCGATGTAGATGCGGTCGTCGTCGATGAAATCGGTCTGCATGCCGGCGTTGCGGACCAGGCCGACCACGCGCCCGGCCACGCTGCCGGCATCGTTCAATGCACCGCCGATATCGGCCTGGAACTGCTTGCGGTCGAAGTTGCCCAGCTGCACGCCCACTTCGCCGCCGATCTCGTTGAAGGTCGGGCGCTTGGTCATGGCATTGATGATGCCGCCGGTGGCTCCGGCGCCGTACAGCACCGAGGACGGGCCGCGCAGTGCTTCCACCCGTTCCAGGCCGTAGACCTCGGTACGCGCCATCGGATTGAAGCCGTAGCTGCGGCGCAGGCCGTCCAGGTACTGCACCGGGTCCAGGCCGCGCATGGTGCTGCCGTCGCTGCGGGTGTCCATGCCGTAGGCGTCGGCGGTGACGCCGGCGCTGTAGCGCAGGGTTTCCTGCAGGGTGTGTGCGCCGCGGTCGCTGAACAGGTCGCTGGTGACCACGCTGATCGCCTGCGGGGTCTGGGTCAGCGGCGTGTCGGTCTTGGTCGCGGTACTGGCGCGCTCGGCCACCACGCTGACCGCATCCAGCGTCCGCGCCGTGTCGCCGTCCTGGGCATGGGCGAGCGCCGAGGCCAGCAGGGTGGGAACTCCCAGGCTGAACAGCAACAGGGCGGGGCGGCGGCGCGGCAGGACGGGCATGGCGGGGAATCCGGGAACGGAGGGGAGGGGGCGGATTATCGGGAGGCCCGGGCGTCAATGCAAATGAGTCTCAGATGCGCTGTAGGCGACAGCGGCCAGCGCGGGGCCGGGCTGCGACCAAGCTGAACAGGCGAATATGTCCTGCCGGCCATGGTTATGGCTAACTAGCGCCCCGGACCAACGACGGAACGACGCGTGAAGAAGGCAGGACGATGGGGGCTGGCGCTGCTGATGCTGGTGGCGGCGTTGTGGGTCACCGGCATGCTGGCCTACCAGTTGCCCGGTCCGGGCTGGCTGCGTGGCGTGGCCATGGCGCTGTGGGCCGGCTTTGCGCTGACCGCGGTGGTGGCGGTGGCGCGTGCCCGCGCCGGGCGCTGGCCGGGTGCGCTGTATGCGGCCGCGCTGGTCGCCACCGGGGTGTGGTGGCTGCTGCTGACCCCGCGCCAGGACCGGGTCTGGGCCGATGACGTGGCCCAGCGGCTGAAGGTGGTGCAGTTCGATGGCCGCCATGTAGTGCTCGACAACGTGCGCGATTTCACCTGGCGCAGCGAAGACGACCATGACGTGCGCTGGGTACGCCGCCAGTACGACCTGGATCAGCTGCGTTCGGCCGACCTGGTGATGTCCTACTGGATGGGGCCGATGATCGCCCACACCCTGGTTTCGTTCGGCTTCGCCGACGGCCGCCAGCTGGTGTTCTCGCTGGAGATCCGCAAGGAGCGCGGCGAGTCGTTCTCGGCGCTGGGCGGGTTCTTCCGCAAGTTCGAGATGACTCTGGTGGCGTCGGAGGAAACCGACATCGTCCGCGTGCGCAGCAACGTGCGCGGCGAAGATGTGTACCTGTACCGCCTGCAGGGCATGACCCGGGAGCAGCTCAAGGGCCTGTTCGTTTCCTACCTGGGCGAGGCGCGCAAGCTCGATGCCGCCCCGGCGTTCTACAACACGCTGACCAGCAACTGCACCACCATCGTCTACGCACTGGCCAAACAGATCGCGCCGGGCCTGCCGCTGGATTACCGCCTGCTGGTGTCCGGCTACTTCGCCGAATACGCGCGCGACCTCGGCGTACTGGTGCCGGGCGTGGATTTCGCCACGCTCAAGGCACGCGGCCGCATCACCGATCGCGCCCGTGCCGCAGGCGAGGATCCCGATTTCTCCCGACTGATCCGCCAGGGCATGCCCGGCGCCGAGCAAGGAAGCGTTCCATGATGGCTGTCTATCCCGGCGTTCGGCGCCGGATGCTGCCGCTGCTGGCGGTGGCCCTGTCGCTGCTGCTGTCCAGCGGTTGTGCGATGGTGACCATGAAGCAGGTGGCGCCCACCGACTACCTGGCCAGCAAGCGCGGCGATGTGCTCACCTCGGGCAAGCTCAGTGCGGCATCGCAGGAGACCTTGAGCGTCATCGGCCTGGACGAGGACCTGTGCGCCAAGGATGTGGTCACCTGCCAGAAGACTCTGGAAGACACCGCGGTGCTGCCCGAAGAGCAGCGGCTGTCGGCGCTGTCGGAGCTGTGGGTGAAGACAGCGCTGGGCCTGAGCCCCAAGCCCAAGGACCGCGACAAACACCCGATGTCCGATGCCGCGCTGGATGCGTGGCTGGAAGCGGCGCGCTATGCCTATGCCTACCTGTTCTTCAGTGGGCGTACCCCGTCCGAGCGCGCTTTCGAAGACCGCCAGACCCAGGTGCGCGACTACTACAACTACGCGGCCGAACAGACCGCGGCGGTGGTGTTCAAGCGTGCCCGCGAGAGCGCGCTGGACGGGGAGGACTACAACGCGCCGGTGGCCGGCGAGCGCTGGACGCTGACCTCGGACTTCGACGAACTGCGCATGTCCAGCATTCCCACCAGCATGGTCTCGGCCTCGTCGGTGAGCTTTGCCGGCCTGCGCAGCACCTACCGCCGCGACGGCTTCGGTGCCGAGCTGGTGGTGGTGATGGACCCGCCCAAGCTGATTGCCGCCGCCGACGGCAGCAAGGCGGAGGTTCCGCAGTACAGCGAGATGTCGGCGATCAACGCTACCGCGCTGCTGCGCTTCAAGGGCGACACCCTGCAGCAGGTGCTCGATACCACCCAGGTGTTGTTCGATGTGTACTCGCCCGAGTCCACCGAGAGTATCGACCTGCACGGGGAGAAGGTGCCGCTGGCCGGCAACTTCACCGCCGCCTATGGCATGTGGCTGGCCCAGTCCGGCTTTGCAACCCAGTCGCTGCGCACCCTGTTCGGGCTCAGCGAGGGTATCGCCGAGCCGCATATGTACCTGATGCAGCCGTGGGATCCCAACCGCCGCATCATCTTCATGCTGCACGGGCTGGGCAGCAGCCCGGAGGCCTGGGTCAACGTGGCCAACGAGATCATGGGCGACCCCGAGCTGCGCCGGCACTTCCAGGTGTGGCAGGTCTATTACCCGACCAATGCGCCGATCGCGTTGAACCGCTTTGAGATCAACGAAGCGTTCAACAACACGCTCAGGCACTTCGATCCGACCGGCAGCAGCCCGGCGTCGAAGAACATGGTGTTCATCGGCCACAGCATGGGCGGCGTGCTTGCCCGCCTGCTGGTGACCTCTTCCGGCGAAGTGCTGTGGGACCAGCTGCTGGCCAACTACGAACTCAAGGGCGAGCGGCTGAAGCGGGTGGAAGCCAAGCTGGGGCCGCTGCTGCACTTCAACGCCGAACCGAACGTGGAACGGGCGATCTTCATCGCCGCCCCGCACAAGGGCACCGACATCGCCGGCAACCGCCTGGGCCGGCTGATCGGCCGCCTGGTGCGGTTGCCGATCACTATCCTGGGCAAGTTCGACGATGTGTTCCAGACCCTGCAGCAGTCCGAACGGCAATCGGCGCAGCCGACCAAACTGCAGATCCCCAACAGCATCGACAACCTCAAGGCCAGCGACCCGTTCGTCAAGGCCGCCGGTGCGCTGCCGATCATGCCCGGGCTGAAGTACCACTCGATCATCGCCCAGCGCAAACCGGAAATCCCGTTGGCGCAGTCCGACGATGGACTGGTGCCGTACTGGAGCGCGCACCTGGACGGGGCGGTGTCGGAGAAGGTGATCACTTCCGGGCACAGCGTGCAGGAAACCCCACAGGCGGTACTGGAAATCCGCCGCATCCTGCGCGAGGACCTCAAGGAGGTGGGCGACTCGCACCTTCCGGTAGAGCGGGGCGCTGCCCCGCTGCGTTGACCCGGCGCTACACCCGCCGGGCCACCGCCACGCTGGCCACGGCCAGCGCCAGCATGATCGCGTAGGTCAGCAGGTAACCCACAATCACGTTGCCCTGCAGGAACAGCGCGAACAACGAGCCCGATACCGCCAGCGTGGTGGCCACGCCCAACGCCTCGCTCAACTGCAGCGCCGAGGTGTTGGCGCCCTGCTGGGCCGGCGGCGACAACGACAGGGTGAGCACCGACAGGCTCGGGTAGACCAGGCCCATGCCCAGCCCGGTCAGGCTCCAGCCGGCCAGTGCCAGCCACAGCGGCACGCTGGGATGCAGGGCCAGTGCGGTGATGACGATGCCCACGCACATCAGCAGCGCCCCGGCCTGCAGCAGCTGCCGCCGCGACCAGCCGCGCTGCTGGTGGCCCTGCAGCCACGAACCGCTGAACCAGCCCAATGCGCCCAGGCTCAACGCCACCCCGGCCAGCAGCGGGCTCAGCCCGCGTTCGCGCTGCAGCAGCAGCGGCAGGAACGCTTCGCAACCGAAGAACGCCGAGGCGGCGATGGCGCGCAGTGCGATCACGCTGGGCAGCCCACGGCGCAGCCGCAGGGTGCCGGCCGGCAGCAGTTTCCAGCTGCACAGCGCCAGCAACGCCACGGCCGGCAGCAGCAGGGCCAAGGCCGCCCAGCCCTGCTGCTGCCCGCCGATGTAAAGCAGCAGCGCGGCAGCGGCCGCGCCGATCGCCCAGCGCACCACCGTGGTGTCGCCCGGCGCCGCACTGGCGGGGGCCAGGTTGCGCAGCGCCGGACGCAACAGCAGCGCCGCCGGAACGGCCAGCAGCGGCACCGCCAGGAACACCCAGCGCCAGCCCAGGTGCTGCACGATCAGCCCGCTGATGCCCGGGCCGACCAACGATGGCACCACCCAGCCAGCCGAGAACGCGGCAAATACCCGTGGCCGCATCGGTTCGGGAAAGGTGCGGCCGACCAGCACGTACAGCGCCACCGAGATCGCACCGGCGCCCAGCCCCTGCATCAGCCGGCCCAGCACCAGCACCGGCATGTGCTGGGCCAGCCCGGCCACCAGCAGGCCGGCGATGAAGCAGGCCAGGCCCAGCCACAACGGCCGCGCCGGGCCGCGCTGATCGCTCCAGCGCCCGGCCAGGGT
Source organism: Stenotrophomonas rhizophila (assembly GCF_020857975.1). Classification (GTDB taxonomy): domain Bacteria; phylum Pseudomonadota; class Gammaproteobacteria; order Xanthomonadales; family Xanthomonadaceae; genus Stenotrophomonas; species Stenotrophomonas rhizophila_C. The sequence goes on along the minus strand of NZ_JACWUO010000018.1, from coordinate 38,412 downwards.
CATGCCGATCACGCTGGTGGCCAGGGTGCCGCCGAACGCCAGCGCATACAGGCGCAGGCCATCCAGTTCATGGGCGACGGTGGGCATCGCCGCGGCCACCGCTAGGGCTTCGAAGGCATGCAGCGAAATCAGCGCGACCATGCCGATGGTGGTGGCGCGGTAGGCCGGCGACAGGATCGACGGCGGTGCATCGGTGGGGACGGAAACAGGTGCAGCAACATCGGAAGACATGCGCGAAATCCAGGAAAACGGGGGCAGGGCGCTTGCAGCACGCGCGATCGTCACGCAGGATGCCACCTGAACCATGGTTGAGGTCAAGCTCGTGATCGCGCAGGAACTGAGTGTGGGGGAAGTGTCCAGGCGTAGCGGCGTAGCGGTATCGGCGCTGCATTTCTATGAGCGCAAGGGGTTGATCCGCAGCCTGCGCACCGCCGGCAACCAGCGCCGCTTCGCCCGCGATGTGCTGCGCCGGCTGGCGGTGATCCGGGTCGCGCAGCGGGTCGGCATGCCGCTGGAGGCGGTGGCCAGCGCGTTCGCCGCGCTGCCGGAAAACAAGACCCCGACCAAGGCCGAGTGGGCGCGGATGTCGGCGCTGTGGCGCAGCGAGCTGGACCAGCGCATCCAGCAACTGCTGCTGTTGCGCGACCAGCTCACCGACTGCATCGGCTGCGGTTGCCTGTCGCTGAAACGTTGCCGCCTGACCAATCCTGACGATGCGCTGGGCGAGCGCGGCGATGGGCCACGGCGGTGGGAGAGCTGATTGAAACGCCGGAACGCCATGCGACGGTAGTGCCGGCCGCTGGCCGGCTCCTCGGTCGATTCGGGGCAATGCGTGGAGCCGGCCAGCGGCCGGCACTACCTGTCTGTGACCGGCCTACCGACCAACGGTCGGCAGCTACCGGGTTGAATCGGAATCGACCGCGCTGAATCGGCGGTATCGACCGCGTTGGATCGGTAGGTATCGACCGTTGGTCGATACGTGCCGATCGCCGCCCTCACCACACGGTGAACACCTGCCCGCTCTGCACGCCTTCCACGCTGCGCTGGTAGGCCAGCGAGGCGCGCTGGGCGGTGACCGGTTCGAACCCGGGGAAGTAGGCGCCGTAGTCGTCCATCGATTCGACCAGCACGTTCGGGCTCACGGCATTGATGCGCAGCCCGCGCGGCAGCAATTCGCAGGCGGCCGCACGCACGAAACCTTCGAGCGCGGCGTTGGCGGACGTCGCGTTGGCACCGTCCCGGATTGGCTGGGCACTGATGATGCCGCTGGTCAGGGTGATCGAACCGCCGGTGTTCAGGTGATGCTGGGCGGCCAGGCTCAGCCGCACCTGGCCGAGCAGTTTGTCCTGCAGGCCGAGGTTGAAATCGGCCGGCCGCATCTGGGCCAGCGGGCCGAAGTGCACCTGGCCGGTGGTGGCGACCACCGCATCGAGCTTGCCCACCTTGGCGAACAGGTCCTGCACGCTGGCGTCGTCGGTCAGGTCGACCTGCACATCGCCACCATGGCGGCCGGCGCGGATCAGTTCATGGTGGGCGCCGAGCGTGCTGGCGACGGCCTGGCCCAGGGTGCCGCTGGCACCGACAAGCAGAATCTTCATGGGTATCGCTCCAGGGAAAGTCAGGCCAGTCTGCGCCCCTGTCGGGGGTTTGGTAACCGGCGTATGATTTGTAGATTCCTAACCTGTGGTTTCCAATGGATACGTTGCGCTGCATGCAGGCCTTCGTCGCGGTGGTCGACCGGGGTAGCCTCAACGCCGCCGCCGAGCAGCTGCAGGTGTCCTCGGTGATGGTCGGCAAGTACCTGCAGCAGCTCGAGGCCCACCTGGGCGTGCGCCTGCTGCAGCGGAACACCCGCCGCCAGAGCCTGACCGATGCCGGCCGCAACTACCTGGCCGGCTGCCGCGCGGTGCTCGACCAGGTGCAGCAGGCGCAGGCCAGCGTGGCCGGGCTGCAGGCACAGCCGCAGGGCGTGTTGCGGATCAGCGCGCCGGTGACCTGGGGCAGCTGCGTGCTGGCACCGCTGGTGGCCGACTACCTGGCCGCCCATCCGCAGGTGACGGTGGAACTGGACCTGAGCAACCGCCGGGTGGACCTGATCGAAGAGCAGTTCGATGCGGTGGTGCGGATGGGCCAGCCGGGGTCGGCCGAATGGGTGGCGCGGCCGCTGCCGCCGTATGCGATGCGGATCTGTGCCGCGCCGGCGTACCTGCAGCGCAGGGGCACCCCGCAGCATCCGGCCGATCTTGCCGGCCACGATTGCCTGACCCACCTGGCCTGGCGCGGCGGCCAGGGCTGGCGGCTGCGCGGGCAGCCCGCGCAGGACTGGTCGGAGCACTCGCGGCTGCTGTGCAACGACGGCGATGGCCTGCGCCGGGCGGCGCTGGCCGGTGCCGGGCTGATCCTGCAGCCGGCGGTGCTGCTGGCCGAGGACATCGCCGCCGGCCGCCTGCAACCGGTGCTGGAAGCGTACCTGCCCGAACCGCGGCCGTTGCACCTGGTCTACCTGCCGGACCGTCGGCCGCGGCCGAAGCTGTCCAGTTTCGTGGATTTCCTGCTGGCGCGCGTGGTGGGCTGACGCGCGCCTGGGCCGCTGGTAGGGTCGCATCCGGATCGACTGCCGAGGGAGGTTGCCAGCGCGATGGGGCATGACCCTGGCCGGAGACGGCCTTGGTGCTTCGGTGTTGGTTCCTGCGTCACCGTGCTGATCGGCATGACCGGCAGTCGTTTGGGAACCGACCCTACCGGGGGCCGTCGGGCGCCCGCTGGTAGGGTCGCATCCGGATCGACTGCCGTGGGAGGTTGCCAGCGCGATAGGGCATGACCCTGGCCGGAGACGGCGTGCTGCTTCGGTGTGGGTCCCTGCGTCACCGTGCTGATCGGCATGACCGGCAGTCGTTTGGGAACCGACCCTACCCGCGGGCAGCGTCGCGGCCGCCTCGCCCGGGTCCGCGCCGCTCAGTCGTTCGCCGCCGACAATGCCTGGCCGCGCCGGGTGGCCGCATCGATCGCGCGTGCCACGATCGCCTCCAAGCCATCGGCCTGGAACGACTCGATCGCGGCCTGGGTGGTGCCGTTGGGCGAGGTCACCCGGCGCCGCAGTTCGGCCGGGGCCTCGCCGGATTCGTCCAGCATGCGGCTGGCGCCGAGCAGGGTCTGCACCACCAGGGTGCGCGCGGCGTCGGCCGGTAGGCCCTGGGCGATCGCCGCCGCCTCCATCGCTTCGGCCAGCAGGAACACATAGGCCGGGCCGCTGCCGGACACGGCGGTGACCGCATCCATGCGCGCCTCGTCGTCGATCCAGACCGTGCGCCCGGCACTGGCCAGCACCGTATCGGCCAGCCGGCGCTGCGCCGCACTGACCCCGGCGGTGGCATACAGGCCGGTGACGCCGGCGCCGAGCAGGGCGGGGGTATTGGGCATCGCGCGCACCACCGCCTGATCGCCGCCCAGCCAGCGCTCCAGCTGCGCGCTGGTGATGCCGGCGGCAATCGACAGCACCAGCGGCTGCGTGTTGCGGGCCAGCGCGGTGAGCGAGGCGCAGACATCGCGCAGCACCTGCGGTTTCACCGCGAGTACCCAGACCGCTCCCTGCGCGGCCGCTTCGGTGGCCGCTGCATAGGTCTTCACCCCGAAGTCGGCGGTCAGCTGCTCGCGCAGCGCGGTGACCGGCTCGGCCACGTGGATGTGCGCCGGCGCGACGCCCTGGCGGACCAGGCCGGCGATCAGGCTGCGGGCCATGTTGCCGCCGCCGATGAAGGTAAGCGTGGACGTGCTCATGCAATCTCCTTGGAACAGGGGTTCAGAACCGAGGCCTCAGGCCGGGCGTGCACGCGCACCGAACAGCGCGGTGCCGATCCGGACCATGGTCGCACCTTGGGCGATCGCCTCGGGATAGTCGCCGCTCATGCCCATCGACAGCGTATCCACCTGGGGGTGGGCCACGGCCAGTGCCTGGAACAATCCGTACATCCGCGCCAACGCCTGTTGCCGGCGGGCCGGGTCCGGCCAGGGCGCGGGAATGGCCATCAGCCCGCGCAGCTGCAGGCGCGGCTGCGCGGCGATCGCCGCAGCCAATGCCGGCACCGCTTCGGGGCGGCAGCCATGCTTGCTGTCTTCATCGTCGATGTTGACCTGGATCAGCACGTTCAGCGGAGCGAGCGCGGCCGGGCGGTGCGCGGCCAGCGCGGCCACCAGCTTGGGCCGGTCCACGCTCTGCACCCAGTCGAACTGCTGCGCGGCCAGCTCGGCCTTGTTGGACTGCAGGTGGCCGATCAGGTGCCACTCCAGGCCCAGTGCGCGCAGCGCCTCGATCTTGGCCACTGCCTCCTGCACATAGTTCTCGCCGAACGCGCGCTGGCCCTGCGCGGCCAGTGCGGCCACCGCGGCGGCCGGCTGGGTCTTGGAAACCGCCAGCAGGCGGGGGTCTGGCCGCCCGGCGGCGGTGGCCGCGTTGTGCAGGTTCAGCAGTATCGTCGGCAGGGGCAGGGCGGACACGGGCGCATTCCGGCAGATCAGGAACGCTATACTGCCGGCCGGGGAAAGAACCTTCCAGTCGCAGCAGTCATGGGGAGTAGCAGCGCATGGATATCGCCGAACTGTTGGCGTTTTCCGTAAAGAACAAAGCGTCGGATCTACATCTGTCGGCAGGCCTGCCGCCGATGATCCGCGTCGATGGCGATGTCCGCCGCATCAATATTCCGGCCCTGGACCACAAGCAGGTCCATGCGCTGGTCTACGACATCATGTCCGACAAGCAGCGCCGCGATTACGAAGAGTTCCTCGAGGTCGATTTCTCGTTCGAGATTCCCTCGCTGGCGCGCTTCCGTGTCAACGCCTTCAACCAGAACCGCGGCGCCGGTGCGGTGTTCCGTACCATTCCGTCCGAAGTGCTCACCCTGGAAGACCTGGCGGTGCCGCCGATCTTCCGCGAGTTGATCGACCAGCCGCAGGGCCTGATCCTGGTCACCGGCCCGACCGGTTCGGGCAAGTCGACCACGCTGGCGGCGATGATCGACCACATCAACAAGAACGAATACGGGCATATCCTCACCGTCGAGGATCCGATCGAATTCGTGCACACCTCGCAGAAGTGCCTGATCAACCAGCGCGAAGTGCATCGTGATACGCACGGCTTCAACGAAGCACTGCGCTCGGCCCTGCGTGAAGACCCGGACATCATCCTGGTCGGCGAACTGCGCGACCTGGAAACCATCCGCCTGGCGCTGACCGCCGCCGAAACCGGCCACCTGGTGTTCGGCACGCTGCATACCAGTTCGGCGGCCAAGACCATCGACCGCATCATCGACGTGTTCCCCGCCGGCGAAAAACCGATGGTGCGCTCGATGCTGTCCGAGTCGCTGCGCGCGGTGATTTCGCAGGCGCTGCTGAAGAAGGTCGGCGGCGGGCGTACCGCTGCGTGGGAAATCATGGTGGGCACCCCGGCCATCCGCAACCTGATCCGCGAGGACAAGGTGGCGCAGATGTACTCGGCGATCCAGACCGGCCAGCAGCTGGGCATGATGACCCTGGACCAGCACCTGCAGGACCTGGTCAAGCGCAGCCTGATCACCCGCAACCAGGCGCGCGAATACGCCAAGGACAAGCGGATTTTCGAATAGTGGTAGTGCCGGCCGCTGGCCGGCTCCTGAAAACCTTCGGAGCACACCGCGATGAGCACCACCACCATCGACTTCACCTCGTTCCTCAAACTGATGGCGCACCAGAAGGCGTCGGACCTGTTCATCACCGCCGGCATGCCGCCGGCGATCAAGGTCAACGGCAAGATTTCGCCGATCACCCAGACCCCGCTGACGCCGCAGCAGAGCCGCGACATGGTGCTCAACGTGATGACGCCGGCGCAGCGCGAAGAGTTCGAAAAGACCCACGAATGCAATTTCGCCATCGGCCTGTCCGGTGTGGGCCGCTTCCGCGTGAGCTGCTTCTACCAGCGCAACCAGGTCGGCATGGTGCTGCGCCGGATCGAGACGCGCATTCCCACCGTGGAAGAGCTCAACCTGCCGCCGATCATCAAGACGCTGGCGATGACCAAGCGCGGCATCATCCTGTTCGTCGGCGCCACCGGCACCGGCAAGTCCACCTCGCTGGCGGCGATGATCGGCTACCGCAACCACAATTCGACCGGGCACATCATCACCATCGAAGACCCGATCGAATTCGTGCACAAGCACGAAGGCTGCATCATCACCCAGCGCGAAGTGGGCATCGACACCGACAGCTGGGAAGCGGCGCTGAAGAACACCCTGCGCCAGGCGCCGGACGTGATCATGATTGGCGAGGTGCGCACCCGCGAGGGCATGGACCACGCCATCGCGTTTGCCGAAACCGGCCACCTGGTGCTGTGTACGCTGCATGCCAACAACGCCAACCAGGCGATGGACCGCATCATCAACTTCTTCCCCGAAGACCGCCGCAACCAGTTGCTGATGGATCTGTCGCTGAACCTCAAGGGCGTGGTGGCCCAGCAGCTGGTGCCGTCGCCGGACGGCAAGTCGCGCAAGGTGGCCATGGAGATCATGCTCGGCACCCCACTGGTGCAGGATTACATCCGCGACGGCGAGATCCACAAGCTCAAGGAAGTGATGAAGGAGTCGGTGCAGCTGGGCATGCGCACCTTCGACCAGAGCCTGTTCGAGCTGTACCAGGCCGGCGAGATCAGCTACGAAGATGCGCTGCGCTACGCCGATTCGCAGAACGAAGTACGCCTGCGCATCAAGCTGTCCCAGGGCGGCGATGCGCGCACGCTGTCGCAGGGGTTGGATGGGGTGGAGATCTCCGAGATCCGCTGAGGCAGTGCCGACAGCCATCGGCGCGGCGCGCCTGCAGGCGTGCATCGCCTGGCTGGTGGACGCCATGGTTCTCTGGCATAGTCGCGCCGCGCTCCGCACCGCGGGCGCGGCACCTGCCGCGGCCGACCCACCACCTGCCTGGTAAGCCTGCATATGGATGTGCACAACCCGTACCGCCCGCCGAGCCGGGAATTGCCGGCGTCGGGCCTGCCGATGTCCGCCCCGCTGCCGCATGAGCAGCGTGCCGCGGGGGCGCTGGCGACCGACAAGCCGATGTTCTTCGCACCGTCCACGTTCAAGCTGGTGGCGATGTCGCTGGCCACGTTCGGCCTGTACACGCTGTACTGGTTCTGGCGCAACTGGCAGGCGATCCAGCGCGAAACCGGCGAGCCGCTGTGGCCGTGGGCGCGCGCGCTGTTCTGCCTGCTGTGGTCATTCGCCTGCTTTGCCCGGCTCAGTGACATGACCCGTGGCCGCCGCCGCGAACTGGCCTTCCCGGTGGCGTTGCTGGGTATCGTGTTCGCCGTGTTGAACCTGGCCGGCCGCCTCGACAACGCCGGCTCGCTGCTGGCCTTGTTCAGCGTTGTGCCGCTGTTGCCGGTCAACGCGCTGCTGCGCCAGTACCACCGCGACGAGCGCATCGACAGCACGCGCCTGGACCGGCTGACGGTCTGGCACATCCTGATCCTGCTGTTCGGCGGCGGGCTGCTGGCGATGGGCCTGCTGCTGATGCTGGTGGGCGAGGTCAGCGTGCCGCTGCCGGGAGCGCGTTGAACCAGCGCCGGGCCGTAGTGCTGGCCGCACGAAGCCGAGTTCCAGCAACGGGAAACGGCCGGGTCATTGGCGGCCTACCCGCTGCTCGCGCGCTGCCGGTACCCGCCTGCGTGGGCAGGTACCGGTCGTCGGTCGGTACGCGGCTCAGCTGCGGACGAACGCCAGCAGGTCCTGGTTGATCACCCCGGCGTGGGTGGTGCACATGCCGTGCGGGTAGCCCTTGTAGACCTTCAGCGTGCCGTGCCTGAGCAGGGTGATCGACAGCTCGGCCGAATCGGCGATCGGCACGATCTGGTCGTCGTCGCCGTGCATGACCAGCACCGGCACGTCGATCTTCTTCAGGTCTTCGGTGAAGTCGGTTTCCGAGAACGCCTTGATGCAGTCGTAGTGGGCGTTGATCGCGCCCATCATGCCCTGCCGCCACCAGTTGTCGACGATGCCCTGCTGCGGCGGGGCGCCGTCGCGGTTGAAGCCATAGAACGGAATCGGCACCTCGCGGTAGAAGCTGGCGCGCCCGTCCAGCAGCTGCTGGCGGAACCCGTCGAACACCTCCTTGGGCGTGCCGCCGGGGTTGCCCGGGCTCTTGAGCATGACCGGCGGCACCGCCCCGATCAGCACCGCCTTGGCCACCCGGCCGGGCGTGGCCTGGGCCACGTAGTGGGCCACCTCGCCGCCGCCGGTGGAATGGCCGATGTGCACCGCATCGCGCAGGTCCAGGTGCTCGACCAGGGCGTTCACGTCAGCCACGTAGGTGTCCATGTCATGGCCGCCGCTGGTCTGCGACGACCGGCCGTGGCCGCGGCGGTCATGGGCGATCACCCGGTAGCCCTGCAGCAGGAAGAACTGCAGCTGGCTGTCCCAGTCGTCGGCGCTGAGCGGCCAGCCATGGTGGAACACGATCGGCTGGCCCTTGCCCCAGTCCTTGTAGAAGATCTGCGTGTTGTCGGGCGTGGTGACATACGGCATGACGTGGCTTCCTGTGGGGGAGAGAGCGGCGGCCCGGCGGGCGGCCCGTCCTGCATGCTGCGCAGGCAGGCGTTCAGCGGACATGAACGGTGGATGTCGATTCGGCGACCGCTGCAGCGTCGTACTGCATGACCCGGCGGTTCGGCCGGGGCGTCCATTCCGAGGAATCCATCATGAGCGACACCGCCAAGGTCACCGGCCCGGCCTCCTATTTCCCCTCCATCGAAAAGACCTACGGGCAGCCGGTCGGCCACTGGCTGGCCTTGCTGGTGGCCCAGGGCGGGATGCAACACATGCAGCTGGTGGCCTTCCTGAAGACCGAGCACGGGCTTGGCCACGGCCATGCCAATGCGCTGGTGGCCCATCACCTGCGTGGCGGCGGCTGAGGGCCGGCCGGCGGCCGGGGCACAGCCTGAACCGACGCGCTGGCCGGCTGAATCGATTCACCTGCAACGGTCACGCCGATCGTGTCTAATACCGCTCCCCACGCAACAGCCCCCACCCCCATGTCCCTTGATTCCCATGGCCCCGCGCCGTGCGACGACGCCGACGGCCACCTGGTCACCGCCGGCCCGCTGACCCCGCCGCCGGACAGTGCCGGTACCATCGCCGACGCAACGGCCCTGCGCCACTCGGTGGCCGAGGACGTGCAGGGCATGGTGCTGGCCACGCTGGTGGCGTCGCTGGGCCTGGCCATCTTCGCCAAGGGCGGGTTGATGATCGGCGGCATGGCCGGGCTGGCGTTCCTGGCCCACTACGCGTTCGGCTGGAACTTCGGGCTGGTGTTCGTGCTGGTCAACCTGCCGTTCTACTGGGTGGCCGTGCGGCGCATGGGCTGGGAGTTCACCCTTAAAACCTTCGCGGCGGTCACCGCCTGCGGGGTGCTCACCGACCTGTTGCCGCGCTGGGCCGATTTTGCCCATATCGCCCCGCTGTATTCGGCGCTGGTCGGCGGCGCGCTGGCCGGGCTGGGCATCCTGTTCTACATCCGCCACCGCGCCAGCCTGGGCGGCATCGGCATCCTGGCGGTGTACCTGCAGCGCACCCGCGGCTGGAGCGCCGGCAAGGTGCAGATGTCCTTCGACACGCTGCTGATGGGCGTGGCGTTCTTCGTGCTGTCCCCGTCCCAGGTGATGTACTCGGCGATCGGCGCGGTGGTGCTCAGCCTGGTGCTGATGTTCAACCACCGCCCGGGCCGTTACATGGGCGTGTAGGTACCCACCGTTGGTGGGTACGAAAGCACGCGACCACCAACGGTGGCCGCCTACCGCGACACACGCGCGCGACCGCCAACGGTGGCCGCCTACCGCGACACACGCACGCGACCACCAACGGTGGCCGCCTACCTGTCGGTAGGTACCGACCGTTGGTCGGTACGCATTTTCTGCAGGCGCGCATATACCGGGCAGTCCGGGCTGTGCGCGCCGGGTAGGTAGCCCAGGCTCATCAGGAACTCGCCGGTGATCTCCCCGCCGGTGAAGCGGAAGGTCTTCTTGAACAGCTTTACCCAGCCGGCCTTGTCCCGGGGGTGGTGCGCGTCCAGCCACGCCGCGAAGCTGCCATGACTGGCCCGCAGCTGCTGGATCACCTGCGCGTTGTGCACCGCTGCGTGCACCTTGAGCCGGTTGCGGATGATCCGGGCATCATTGAGCAGGCGCTCGATGTCGCGTTCGCCATAGGCGGCGACGGTGTCCACGTCGAAGCCGTCGTAGGCGGCGCGGAAGCCCTCGCGCTTTTTCAGGATGGTTTCCCAGCTCAGCCCGGCCTGGTTGATTTCCAGCAGCAGGCGCTCGAACAGTTCGCGTTCGTCGCGCTGCGGGAAGCCGTATTCGTGGTCGTGGTAATGGCCGTGGACGGGATGGCCGGGGGCGATCAGGCAATAGCCACTCATCAGCGGGTTTCCTTGGTGGCGGGCTCTTCGATGTTGCGCATGCCGCCGCCGTCCAGCGACAACCGCGGCCAGTGTGGCGGGTGTACCTGCAGGCGGCCCTCGCGCAGCGCGGCATTGGCGCGCTTCACTTCATCCTGGGTGCCGTAGCTGCCCAGGTCGATGCTGCCGGCGTCGGTCCAGGCGCCGGCGCGCAGCGCATGCAGGTGGCAGGACGGGCCACGGTAGTCCTGCAGGTCGCACAGCAGCACTTCATCCACGCCGTCGCCGTCCAGGTCGCGGCGCTGTGCCAGGCAGGCCTGGCCAGCCTCCAGGCAGCCGCCGGCGGCCACGCCGCGGGCCAGCAGCGCCTGCCACCAGCCCGGGTCCGGTGCCGTCGTGCCCCTGGCCACCTGCAGCTGGCGCTGCAGCGCCGCCAGGTCGCGCAGGCCATCGTCGATCGGTGGCGTCCCGGCCGAGGCCCAGCGCGATTCCCGCGCCAGCGCGGCGGCGAGCACGCTGGCCGCGCGCGGATCAGCGCTGAAACGCGGGTCCTGCTGCAGCGTGCGCAGCGCGTCCACGCCGCGCCGGCCCAGCCCGAAGCGCAGGGTGTCGGCGTCGTCGGCGTTGATGTCCGGCGCCTTGGCCTGCAGCCGGGCCACTTGGCTGGCCGCGCTGATCCGGATCGGGTCCAACAGCGGCGAGTTGGCCAGCAACGCCATGCCCAGCACCGTCCAGCACATCCAGCGGTTCACCGGCTCGATCCACTGCAGCCAGCGCGCGCGCGGGCGCAGCACTGCGATGGCGTAGCCCAGTGCATAGCCGGCCACCAGCAGCGCCACCAGCAGGCCCCAGAGCCGCTCGGGGGTCCAGCCGTACTGGTCGATGCGCAGCCCCATCGCATACAGCGCCAGCCCGGCATACACCGGCAGCGCCAGCAGGCTGGCCTCCACCACCCGCCGCAGCCAATTGGGGTAGGGCGGGCGCTCGCTGTCGTGCTGGTAGACCGCATTGACGAACACCACCAGCAGCAGCGACAGGGTCAGCAGCAGGCTGGCCGCCGAGCGGGTCCGCCACAGCGCGTCCAGCCCGGTGAACGGCAGGCTGAGCACGAAGATCAGCGCGATGAAGGCCAGCAGCGGCAGCAGGCCGCGGCCGACCGCGAACAGCACGTGGCGGATCATCTGGATCGCGCGGTGCTGGGTGCGCCCGATCAGCACGCCGAAGCCGAACAGGGTGCCGGTGGCCAGGGCGATGAAGGCCTCCTCGCGGAACAGATCGCGGAAAAAGCGCACCTCCACCAGTTGGAACAGCGCCGCCCACAGCCACAGCAGCAGCCAGGTCAGCCCGGTGAAGGCCACCGCCAGGGCCAGGGTCAGCGCGTTCTGCCAGGCACGCTCGAACAGCGCCGCATACGGCGCGCGCCAATGCCCTTCCTGCAGCCGGAACTGCCACCACGGCAGGCTGACGAACACGGCGATGGCCATGCAGACCGAGAACGGAACCAGCAGCACGCCCTGCTGCAGGCCCGTGGCACCCCCGCCGAGGTTCCAGCCGATCCAGCTGGCCAGGCCCAGCACCAGCAGCGAGGCCAGTGCGGCATGCAGCCACAGCCGGCGGTCGCCCAGCGTGACCAGGGTCAGCGCGACCGCGGTGGGTACGCTGAGCACCCAGCTGTACCAGCGCAGGCGGTTGCCGATATCGTGGAACAGCCCGCTGTCGGCGGCCTGCTGCACGGCATACAGCATCAGCCCCTGCAGCAGCGCGATCAGTACGATGGCACTGCGCGTGGCGGTGGGAAGTACGGGGCTGGTGTGCATGCGCTCGGGTCCGTCCAGGGAAGCACGCATGCTAGCCGAGCACTCACGCCCGTGTCCCGGCCCCAGCGGTTAGAATGGGCCCATGTCCGAGCTTTCCACCTCCCTGGCCCATCACCTGCTGGTCGCGCTGCCGTCGCTGACCGATCCCACCTTTGCGCGCAGCGTGGCGTTGATCTGCCAGCACGACGACAACGGTGCGATGGGAGTGCTGGTCAACCAGCCCTCCGAGTACACCCTGGGCGAGGTGCTGGCGCAGATGGAAATCCCCACCGACGACAGCCGCCTGCGTGGCCAGGTGGTGCTCAACGGCGGCCCGGTGCATCCCGAGCGCGGCTTTGTCATCCATGACGACGCGCGCAGCTGGGATTCCAGTCTGGCCGTGGGCGAGGGGGTCTACCTGACCACCTCGCGCGACATCCTCGAAGCGATGGCCCGTGGCGAGGGCCCGCGCAATGCGCTGGTCACCCTGGGCTGCGCCGGTTGGAGCGAAGGCCAGCTGGAGAACGAGCTGTCCGACAACAGCTGGCTGACCGTGCCGGCCGATGCCGACCTGCTGTTCAGCACCCCGCTGGAGCAACGCTGGCAGGGCGCCGCGTCGCGGATCGGGGTGGACCTGTTCCGGCTGACCGATTACAGCGGCAATGTCTGAGTCGGCCCTGCCAGCGCCTGCCGCCGCCGCACCGGCGGGCATCCCCCGCGACGGCACCGTGCTCGGCTTCGATGTCGGCTCGCGCCGGATCGGGGTGGCGATCGGCAGCTCGTTCGGCACCCATGCGCGCGCGATCGCGGTGGTCGACGTGCATGGCAGCGGCCCGGACTGGGCCGCAGTGGAGCGCCTGATCAAGGAATGGCGGCCCGATGGCCTGGTGGTCGGCGACCCGCTGACCCTGGACGGCCTGGACCAGCCCAACCGCAAGCGCGCGCAGGGCTTTGCCCGCCAGCTGCGGGAACGTTTCAAACTGCCGGTGGTGCTGGTCGACGAGCGTTCCAGCTCGGTCGAGGCGGCGCGCCGGTTCGCGGTCGAACGCGCGCAGGGCCGCAAGCGTCGCCGCGACGCGGCCACCCTGGATGCGGTGGCCGCCGCGGTGATCATCGAACGCTGGCTGTCCTGCCCCGACGACGCCACCCCCGTTTCCTGACCCTCAGACCCTGCCCATGACCGCTTCGCAACTCGATTCCGATGGACGCCTGCGCCACCTGCTGACCCTGGAAGGGTTGCCCCGTGAAACCCTGTTGCAGCTGCTCGACCGCGCCGGCCAGATCCGCGACGCGGCGGTCGGCCGGGTCGGCAACAAGCGCCACGTGCTGGGCGGTTCGGCGGTGTGCACGCTGTTCTTCGAACCCTCCACGCGTACCCGCAGCTCGTTCCAGCTGGCCGCGCAGCGGCTGGGCGCGGACGTGCTGAACTTCGACGCGTCGACCTCGTCCACGCGCAAGGGCGAAACTGCCTGCGACACCTTGAAGAACCTCGAAGCGATGGGCGTGCGCGGCTTCGTGGTGCGCCACCCCGATGACGGCGCGGTGGCCGCGCTGGCCGCCGCCGCGGGCGAGGGCACCGCCCTGGTCAACGCCGGCGACGGCCGCAGCTCGCACCCCACCCAGGGCCTGCTGGACATGTTGACCCTGCGCCAGGCCAAGGGCAGCGATTTTTCGAAGATGAAGGTACTGATCGTCGGCGACGTGAAGCACTCGCGCGTGGCCCGCACCGACCTGCACGCGCTGCGCACGCTGGGCGTGGGCGAAATCCGCGTATGCGGCCCGCAGTCGCTGCTGCCCGACGATGAAACGCTGAAGGGCTGCATCGTCGGCCAGGATTTCGACGCCATGCTCGAAGGCACCGATGCGCTGATGATGCTGCGCCTGCAGCGCGAGCGCATGGAAGAAGGCCTGGTGCCGTCGATCGAGCAGTACCACGCGCAGTACGGCCTGGATGCCAAGCGCCTCAAGCGCGCTGGCACCGACGCGGCCGTGCTGCACCCCGGCCCGATCAACCGCGGCGTGGAAGTCACCGACGAAGTGGCCGACGGCCCGCAGTCGTGGGTGTTGCGCCAGGTCGCCAACGGTGTGGCGGTGCGCATGGCGGTGCTGGAGACGTTGTTGGGGTAAGGCGTCGGCATGTGTATCGGCCTTAGGCCGACACACACGGTAGTGCCGGCCGCTGGCCGGCTCCGCAGCCGACCATCCGTGGAGAGAGGTAGTGCCGGCCGCTGGCCGGCTCCCGATAGACCTTGCAGAGCCGGCCAGCGGCCGGCACTACCGGTCATGCGGCCATAGGCTCCACATGTACGGATAATCCCCGATCGCAGCCGCAAGCCCGGCCCGGATCGGGTTGCAGAGGATGTACATCGCGTGGCGGCGCAGCGATTCGTCCGAGCGCACCGCGTGATCATGGTAGCCGGATTGCCACAATGCGCCGCCGCGACCATATGCTCGATTGAACGCCAACGCACTTGATGATTTGAAGCGGCGCATCACATCGTCGAGCGGCTTGGACTGCAGTTCCAGTAGCCAATGCACGTGATCGGGCATCACCACCCAGGCAAGCGAACGTGCACATCCACGTTGATCCAGTTCCCGTAGCTGGTCCATCGCGATGGTTGCCGCATCGTGATCCTCAAACCAGCGATGACGATGGTTGCAGACCGTCGTCACCACGTAGGTCTGCCCGGGAAGCGAACAGCGGCCCTTGCGCAGTCGAGTAGAACTCATGGCACATCGTCATCGATCCGGCAGTCTGGCGATATCGGTCAATGGCGCAGGCAAGGGTCGCCGTATCCCGCAGCGTTACGGGGGGATCCAGATGAATGAGGAGCCGGCCAGCGGCCGGCACTACCGGTCAGGTGGGCCAGCGGCCGGCATCAGCGCCGCTGCTCCCACAGCCACGCCCACATCGCGGCATCGGCGTACGTGGCGTCCCACGCGTTGTGGTTGCCGCCGGGGTACTCGGTGTAACGCACATCCTTTGCTCCAGCCTGCTGGAACGCGGCGTGCAGCTTGCGGTCATCCTCCGGCGGCACCAGGTCGTCCAGCGCACCATGGAACATCCAGATCGGAACGTTGCGCAGGCGCTGGGCGATGGCCGCGTACGGATCGGCTTCGTGCGCGACGTCCTCCACGAACAGGGTGGGGCGCACCGCACGCGGGGCCAGCACCGCGCCGCATACCGGGACGATCGCCGCAAACCGGGTCGGTTCGGCCAGGGCGATGTTCCAGCTGCCGTAGCCGCCCATCGACATGCCGGTCAGGTACTGGCGCTGCGGGTCGCCGCCGAACTCGGCGATGGCCGTGTCCAGCGCGGCCAACGCCAGGCGGTTGTTCTGCCCGGACCATTCTTCGTCTTCGGGTACCTGTGGCAACACCACCAGTGCCGGGAAGGTGCGTGCCTGGGCGCGCAGGTAGGGCCCCAGCCCCGCCTGGATCTGGCGCAGGCCATCGCGGCCGCGCTCGCCCGAGCCATGCAGGAACAGCACCACCGGCAACGCGCCGCGCCGGGTGCGCGCGCCACGCGGCACGAACACCTGGTAGTGCGTGGTGTGGCCGTCCACGGTAAGCGCGCGGCCGACGAAATGCCCGGGGGCGTCGTCGCGGGTCGGCGTGCAGCCGGCCAGCATCAGCACCGCCAGTATCCACAGCAGGGTTCGCGCGTATCGTGCCATTGGCCATCCTCGACTGGAAACGTTTTCAGTCTAGGTGGTCGGCACGCCGTGGGCATCTTGCAGTGCGTCAGTGCGGGCGCGGCGCGGCGGCCAGGATCTGCAGCTGGTCGATCGCCTCGGGATGGCCGTCGGCGGCGGCGGCCTGCACCTGGGCCAGGCTGGGGTGGACCACCAGCAGGATCGGGTTTTCGCACTGCGGGCAGTCGAACTGGGCCTCGTCCTCGTGCAGTTCCATCGGCATCTGGCGCGCGCTGCCCTGCCATTCGCAGGCCGCGCAGGTGTGCAGCTGGTCGCGCCAGCCGGGCGAGAAGTAGTTGTCCAGGGTCAGCGCCATGTCCGGCTCCAGTCAGTGTTGCAAGGTCAGTGCAGCAGGATCAGGGTGGCCAGGCCGAGGAAGCTGAAGAAGCCCATCACGTCGGTGACCGCGGTTACCACTACGGTACCGGCCACGGCCGGGTCCACGTTCATGCGCTTGAGCATCAGCGGCAACAGCACACCGGCCAGCGCGGCGGCGCAGAAGTTGATGATCAGCGCCAGGGTGATCACCAGCGACAGCAGGAAGCTGTGGAACCACAGGTAGGCGATGATGCCGACCACGGTGCCGATCAGGGTGCCGTTGATCAATGCCACCCGCGATTCCTTCCACAGCAGGATGCGTGCATTGCTCGGGCCGACCTGGCCCAGCGCGATGCCGCGCACCATCAGGGTCAGCACCTGCACGGCGGCATTGCCGCCGACGCCGGCCACGATCGGCATCAGCACCGCCAGGGCCACCACCTTCTGCAGGGTCAGTTCGAACTGGCCGATCACGCTGGCCGCCAGGAACGCGGTGCACAGGTTGATCCCCAGCCACACCACGCGGCCGCGCACGGCGCGCTTGATCGGCGAGAACAGATCTTCCTCTTCGTCCAGGCCGGCCGCGCCCAGGGCCTGGTGCTCGGCCTGCGAACGGATGATGTCGACCACGTCATCGATGGTGATGCGGCCGAGCAGGATGTTGTTGTCGTCCACCACCGGGGCCGACACCCAGTCATGATCGGAGAACTGCCGGGCCACTTCGTCGGCGTTTTCGCCCACGTCGATGGCCGGCTGTTCGTCGTCGATCAGCCGGTTGATCGGGGTGTTGTCTTCATGGGTGACCAGCGCGGCCAGCGACAGCCGGCCCAGGTACTGGTGGCGGCGGCTGACCACGAACAGGTGGTCGGTATGGTCGGGCAGCTCGCCGCGCAGGCGCAGGTAGCGCAGCACCACGTCGACGTTGACGTCGGCACGCACGGTCACCACGTCCGGGTTCATCAGGCGGCCGGCGCTGTCCTCGGGGTAGGACAGCACCTGCTCGAGCCGCTCGCGGTTCTCGCGGTCCATCGACTTGAGCACTTCGTCGATGACCGTGTCGGGCAGGTCCTCGACCAGGTCGGCCAGGTCATCGATGTCCAGGTCTTCGACCGCGGCGATGATTTCGTCCGGGTCCATGTCGGCCAGCAGGCTTTCGCGCACTTCCTCGCCGACGTGGACCAGCACCTCGCCGTCGTCCTCGGGGTCGACCAGGCCCCACACCACCTCGCGCTTGCCCGGCGGCAGCGATTCGAGCAGGTTGCCGATCTCGGCCGGCGCCAGCGTGTTGACCAGCCGGCGCACCGGTCCCAGTCGCCCGCTGTCCAGTGCATCGGACAACAGCCGCAGCTGGCGTGCCGTCTTGTCGTGGCGTACGGCTTCGGCCATGCACAGCTCCTGCGGGAAAAGAAAAGGCCGCTATCCCGGACAGGATGCGGCAAGCGGGGTGGTCAGCGCGTCATTATCGCGTGCTTGTGTGTCAATCGGGTAGGGCGCGACCGTTGGTCGTGCCGCGTGTGATGCCGCGTATCGACCAACGGTCGATACCTACGTGGCCAGGCCGGCCTTTTCGATCCAGCGTTCGATCCCGCGCCGGTCGCGCGCCTGCAGCAGCTTGGGGGCCATGGCCTTCAGCACGGACAGGTCGCTGTCGCGGATCGCGCGGCGCACTTCCAGCAGGGTGCCCGGGTGCAGGCTGAACTCGGTCAGGCCCAGCGCCAGCAGCATCGGGGTCATCCGCGGGTCGCCGGCGATTTCCCCGCACACCGCCACCGGGATGTCGTAGGCCTGGCCGGTGCGCAGGATATGCGCCAGCAGGCGCACCACCGCCGGGTGCAGCGGCGAATACAGCTCGCCGACCGCTTCGTTGTTGCGGTCGGCGGCCAGCAGGTACTGGACCAGGTCGTTGGTGCCGATCGACAGGAAGTCGACCAGGTCGATGAAGCTCTCCAGCGCGATCGCCGCGGCCGGCACTTCGATCATCGCGCCGAACGGAATGTGCTCGGCCACCTCATGGCCTTCGGCGCGCAGCAGCGCGGCCTGCTTGTGCAGGCGCCGGCGCACCGCCAGCAGTTCCTCGCGGGTGCTCACCATCGGCACCAGGATGCGCAGCTTGCCGTAGGCCGAGGCGCGCAGGATCGCGCGCAGCTGGGTGTCGGCCACCTTGGGCCGGGCCAGCGACAGGCGGACCCCGCGCAGGCCCAGCGCCGGGTTCTCCTCGTTGCTCAGGGTCAGCCCGGTGCGGTCGGCCTTGTCCGCGCCCAAATCCAGGGTGCGGATGGTGACCGGGCGGCCGCTCATGCCCAGCGCGGCATCGCGGTAGGTCTCGAACTGCTCCTGTTCGTCGGGCAGCTCGTTGCGCTGCAGGAACAGGAATTCGGTGCGGTACAGGCCCAGCCCGTGCGCGCCCAGGGCATGGGCCTGGGTGACGTCCTCGCGCGATTCGGCATTGGCCAGCACGGTGATGTCGATGTTGTCGCGGGTACGGCTGGGCTTGGAGCGCAGCCGGCCCAGTTCGCGCTGTTCGCGCGCCTGTTCGCGCAGGCGGCTGCGGTAGTCGCGCAGGTCGCCGGCCTGCGGGTTGATGGTGATGCTGCCGGTGCCGCCGTCGATGATCAGCACGTCGCCGTCGGCGATCTTCTGCAGCACCAGGGCGGCGTTGACGATCAGCGGCAGGTGCAGGCTGCGCGCCAGGATGGCGCTGTGCGACAGCGCGCTGCCGCCGACGGTGACGATGCCGACCACGCCGTGCGCCTGCAGCTGGGCCAGTTCGGAGGGGGCGATGTTGTCGCAGACCAGGATTTCGCCGGCCAGGCCCTTGACGTCCGGCGGGCGCTTCTGCAGGAAGGCATGGATGCGCCCGATCACATGGTCCAGGTCGTCCATGCGGCTCTTCAGGTAGGCATCGTCCATGCCATCGAAGACCTTGGCCAGTCGGTCGCGCTGCACGCGCAGGGCATAGCCGGCGCTGTAGGGGCCGCTGCGGATCAGTTCATCCAGCCCGAACAGCAGCTCCGGGTCGTCCAGCAGCAGGGCATGCAGGTCCAGGAATTCGCCCGCCTCCTGGTTCAATGCGCCCTGCAGGCGTTGGCGCAGGTCGTGCATTTCCGCCCGGGCCGCGTCCACGGCCTGGTGCAGCCGTTGCAGTTCGGCCTCGACCTTGGCCGGGGCGATGCGTTGCTCGGCCACTTCCAGCGCGTGCGGCAGGCGCACCCGGGCCCGGCCCAGGGCATTGCCGCGCGAGGCACCGTGGCCGGCCAACAGCAGCGCGCCGGACGCGGTCCGGCTGGCGCTGGTGGTGCCCGGTCGAGACGGTGGCCCCGGCATGCTCAGTTGTCCTCGTCGAAGCGCCGTTCGAACAGGGAGACCACCGCATCCATCGCGGCGGCTTCATCCTCGCCGTCGATGCGCACCGTGACCGGGGTGCCCTGGCCGGCGGCCAGCAGCATCACGCCCATGATGCTCTTGGCGTTGATCTCCCGGCCCCGGGCGGTCATGGTCACGTTGCAGCGGAAAGGCGCCAGCTCCTGCACCAGTTTGGCAGTGGCGCGGGCGTGCAGGCCCAGGCGGTTGGATACGGTGAGTTCACGTTCAAGCATCGTCGACAATCGCTCCATTGCGAGTGCCCGCCGCAGCGGTGGCGGGCAGTTGATCCAGTCCCTGTTCCGGATAATTCATCACCCGCAACAACATCGGCAGGCTAAGCGCCGAAACCCGGCGTGCCGGGGTGCCCAGACGAGCCAGTTGCCCGGCCAGATTGCTGGGGCTGGCGCCGTACAGGTCGGTCAGGATCAGCACGCCCTGGCCACCATCCACCCGGCGCAAGGCGGCCGAGGCGAGGGGCAGCAGGACGTCCAGGTCTGCGTCGAACGGTACTTCGAAAGCTTCGGTCTTCAGCGGCAGGTGCCGCAGCAGCCGGGTCGCCACCTCCAGCAGGGAGGTGCCGACGCCAGGATGAGTTACCAGGAGAATGCCACAGGTCATTGCCAAACGTTAACAGGTCAACGTGAATTGGCGATAGCCGCAAAAGAGGGGCGCTGTGTCCCGTATTCATGATGGATGGCCGAGGCATCTTCAGGCGCACGGTTTCCCTGCGCTACCTGCGCACAGCGGAATCGGTGCAGAGCAGGAAGGATCGGCGCTGCTGCGCTTGAGCCCGGAATCCTTGAGGAGCCGGCCAGCGGCCGGCACTACCGGGGGGCGCGGTTGCCGGCCGTACCGGTCAATCCAGTTCGCGGTGGAAGGTGGCCACTTCCGGCCAGCCCTGCTCGCGGGCGTGGCGGGCCATGCGTTCGGCCAGGTAGACCGAACGGTGCTTGCCGCCGGTGCAGCCGAAGGCCACGGTCACATAGCTGCGGGTGTCATTGCCCAGCCGCGGCAGCCAGGTATCGAGGAAATCGATCAGCTGGCCGGTATAACGCTGCACGTCCGGCTGCGCATCCAGATACTCGCGCACCTCGCGCTCGCGCCCGGACATCGGCCGCAGCTGCGGGTCCCAGTGCGGGTTGGGCAGCACCCGGGCGTCGAACACGAAGTCGGCTTCGGCCGGCACGCCGCGCTTGTAGGCGAACGATTCGAACAGCAGCGACAGCTTGTTGGCGTGGTTGAGCGCGAATTCGGTCACCACCTTGCGGCGCAGCTGGTGCACGTTGAGCGTGGTGGTGTCGATCACCGCATCGGCGGCGCGGCGCAGCGGCGCGGTCAGTTCGCGTTCGCGCGCGATCGCCTCGGGCAGCGACAGCCCCAGCTGGCTCAGCGGGTGCCGGCGGCGGGTGTCGGCATAGCGTTTGAGCAGGGTTTCATCGGTGGCATCGAAGAACAGCAGCTGCGCATCCAGGCCGGCGGCCTGGGCATCCTGGCGCCAGTGCGAGAGCTGGGACAGGTCGCTCTGGGCGCGGATATCGATGCCCACCGCCAGCCGCCGCGGCCCGGCCTGGTCGTGGTCGCCGAGCAGACTGCGCACGAAGTCCGGCAGCAGGTTGATCGGCAGGTTGTCCGAGCAGTAGTAGTCGAGGTCTTCGAAGGTCTTCAGCGCGACCGTCTTGCCGGAACCGGACAGGCCACTGACGATGATCAGGGTGGCGGCGGCAGGGGCGGAGGCGGGCGTGGGCGTGTTCATGGCGTTCGGCGTTCGAGCATGTTGCTGTGGCGGGCGATGAACATCGCGGCGGGGTCGATTCCCTTGGTGCGCAGGATGTGCAGCCGGGTGGCGGCCTCGGTCAGTACCGCCAGGTTGCGCCCGGGCATCACCGGCAGGGTGATCAGCGGCACGTCCAGGTCCAGCACGTGGCGGGTGCCCGAGTCGCCGGTCAGGCGCTCGTAGCCATGCGGGGTGGGTTCGGTCATCGGCTTGGTCAGGTGGACGATCAGCCGAAGGTACTTGTTCTTCTTTACCGCCGTGTCACCGAACATCTCGCGCACGTTCAGCACGCCCAGCCCACGCACTTCCAGCAGGTCCTGCAGCAGTTCCGGGCAGGTGCCGTCGAGCACGTCCGGGGCGATCTGGGTGAATTCGGGGGCATCGTCGGCGACCAGCCGGTGGCCGCGGCTGAGCAGCTCCAGCGCCAGTTCGCTCTTGCCCGAGCCGGCTTCGCCGGTGATCAGCACCCCGATCGAGTAGATCTCCATGAACACGCCATGCAGGATCACCCGCGGCGCCAGCGTGCGCGCCAGGTGGTAGGACAGGTGGTTGAGCAGTTCGTGGCCGCGCTTGGGCGAGATCCACAGCGGGGTCTGCGATTCGTCGGCGGCCGCGCGCAGGTCTTCCGGGCAGGCCTGGTTGCGGGTGATCACCAGCGCCAGCGGGTGGGAGAGCATGATCCGCTCGATGGTCTCCCAACGCTGGCGCGAGTCCAGCGAATCCAGCCAGGCCAGCTCCTCGGTGCCCAGGATCTGCACCTTGTTGGGGTAGATCGCGTTGAGGTAGCCGGCCAGCGAGGGGCGCCGGGACACGGTATTGCCGGCTTCCAGTTCGCGTCGCTCGCCCTTCTGCCCGGCCACCCAGCGCAGGCCCAGGCGGTCGCGCTGCTGTTCGAACAGTTCGCGCGCGGTGATGCTGGTATTCATGCGGCACTCGCCGGCGGGGGGAATTCGATCACCTGGCGCAGTGCGTCGCCGTCGCGCGCTTCGCGCAGCGCCTGGCGGATGGCCGGTTCGGAGAACAGCTCGGCCAGTTCGGACAGCAGCATCAGGTGTTGATGGGTGTAGTGGGCCGGCACGGCGATGGCGAACACCAGGTCCACCGGCTCCTCGCCGCCGAAATCGACCGGGCTTTCCAGCCGCAGCAGGGCCCCGCGCGGGCGTTCCAGCAATGGCGCACGGCCGTGCGGAATGGCGATGCCATGGCCGATCGCGGTGCTGCCCAGCGTCTCGCGCTGGCACAGGTTCTGGTAGATCAGGTCGGCATTGGCTTCACGGCAGGCCAGCAGCCGGGCGGCGGCATGCAGCACGCTGTCGCGATCGGCGGCCGGCAGCACCTGGGTGCGCACGGCCGCCAGTAGATCAGTCAAGGGCATGTCAGGGCAGAGCGAGGACGTCAGTCGTCATTGTCGCCCACTGGCAGCGGTGCGTGCTGTTGTTTTTTTTCCTTGTGCTTGATCACCAGCCGGTCCAGCTTGTCGGCCAGGATATCGATCGCCGCATACATGGTCTGGCCCCCCGCCTCGGCGTGCAGGGTCTGCCCGGGGACGTTGGCACTGGCATCGACGTGGTGTTCGTTCTTGCGCAGGCCCAGGGTCACGCGCACTTCGCAGTGCTGTTCGAAGTGCTTGGCCAAGCGTTGCAGCTTGGTTTCCACGTATTCCTGCAGGGCCGGGGTGACTTCCACGTCTTTGCCAAACGTCTCGATGCGCATCGGGTATCTCCTTTGTTCGGATGTGCCAATGAACCTTCCCGCCAGGCGCGGTGGAGCGTCAGACGATTCGTACCCTTTCGTGCGAGGCGGAAATGTTCATGGCCTCACGATACTTCGCCACGGTGCGGCGCGCCACCGGTATTCCCGAGGTCTTGAGCAGGTCAGCCAGCTTGGCGTCAGAAAGCGGCTTGCGCGGGTTCTCCGTGTCGATCAGGCGCCGGATCATGGCCTGGATGGCGGTGCTGGAGGCTTCGCCGCCGCTGTCGGTGTCGATCCCGGAGGCGAAGAAGGCGCGCAACGGCAGGGTGCCGCGCGGGGTGCGCACGTATTTGCGCGCGATCGCCCGGGAAATGGTCGATTCGTGCAGGCCCAGCTCGGCGGCCACCTCGCGCAGGGTCAGCGGGCGCAGCGCCTGTTCGCCGAACTCCAGGAACGCGGCCTGCTGCTGCAGCAGGCTGCGCATCACCCGCAGCAGGGTCTCCCCGCGCGCCTCCAGGCCCTTGAGCAGCCAGCGCGCCTCCTGCAGGTGGGCGCGCAGGTAGCCGGCGTCGGCGTCGCCGCAGCGGCGGATCATCTGTTCGTAGCCGCGGTGGATGACCACCTTGGGGCCGGCATGGCCGGCCAGCGCGGCGCGCCATACCCCGTTCTGGCGCCAGACCACGCAGTCGGGCACCACGTAGCTGTCGTGGGCCAGCTCGCCGATCCGGCTGCCCGGGCGCGGGTCCAGCGAGCGCAGCAGCTGGACCGCGGTTTCCACCTCGGCCAGCGGCTCGCGCAGCTCCTGGGCCAGCCCGGCCACGCCGCTGCGCGGCAGCCGTTCCAGCGGGCCATCGGCGATCTTCCGGGCCAGCGCCAGCCCGGCGGTGGCCGGGTCCAGCACGTCCAGCTGCAGCCGCAGGCATTCGCCCAGGCTGCGCGCGCCGATCCCGATCGGGTCGAACCGCTGGATCTGGTGCAGCACGGTCAGGATTTCGGCGTGGTCGGCGTGGATGGCCGGCAGCAGGGTCTCGGCGATCGTCGACAACGGCTCGCGCAGGTAGCCGTCGTCCTCGAACGCATCGATCAGCGCCGCGCCGATGCTGCGGTCGCGCGCGGACAGGTGCGACAGGTGCAGCTGCCACAGCAGGTGGTCGGCCAGGCTTTCGGTCTCGGCCACGCGCTCGGCGGCGCTGCCGTTGTCGTCATCGTCGAACGAGCCGCCGCTGTTGCCGCTGCTCCAGTCGCCCTCGCCGGGCGCCCAGTCGTCGCTGGCGGCGATCTGGTGCTCGCCATCGGCGTGGGTGTCGGCCGGGGCCGGCGGCGGGGCGTCGTCGCCGGGTGCGGCCTCCAGGGCCGGTTCGGCGTTCTCGGCCCAGTCCAGCAACGGGTTGGTTTCCACCGCCTCGGCGATTTCCAGCTCCAGCTCGGCGCTGGACATCTGCAACAGCTTGATGGCCTGACGCAGCTGCGGCGTCATGACCAGTTGTTGTCCCAGCGATGTCTGCAGCCGTGCTTTCATGCCTGTGCCGAACGAAGGGAAGGCGCCGCAGCGGCCCGGCGTCAGAGCTTGAAGGTATCCCCAAGGTAGACGCGGCGGACATCGGCGTTGGCCAGGATCGCCTCCGGCGCCCCCTGCGCCAGTACGCTGCCTTCGTTGAGGATATACGCGCGGTCGCAGATTCCCAAGGTTTCGCGCACATTGTGGTCGGTGATCAGCACCCCGATCCCACGCTGCTTGAGGTGGGTGACGATGCGCTGGATCTCCCCGACCGAGATCGGGTCCACGCCGGCGAAGGGTTCATCGAGCAGGATCAGGCGCGGGCGGGCGGCCAACGCACGGGCGATCTCGCAGCGGCGGCGTTCGCCGCCGGACAGGCTGGCGCCGAGCTGGTCGGCGACGTGGCCGATCTGCAGTTCGTCCAGCAGCGAATTCAGCTCCTTCTCGCGGCCGGCCTTGTCCAGGTCCTCGCGCAGCTCCAGCACCAGGCGCAGGTTGTCGGCCACGGTCAGCTTGCGGAACACCGAAGGCTCCTGCGGCAGGTAGCCCACGCCCTGCTTGGCGCGGGTGTACATCGGGTCGGCGGTGATGTCCTTGCCGTCCAGCACGATGCTGCCGGCGTCGGCCTCGACCAGGCCGACGATCATGTAGAAGCAGGTGGTCTTGCCGGCGCCGTTGGGGCCGAGCAGGCCGACGACCTCCCCGGCGTCCAGGGTCAGTTCGAAATCCTTGACCACTTCGCGCTGCTTGTAGCGCTTGCGCAGGCCCTTGGCGACGAGCATTACTTCTTGCTCCCGGCGGTGGGGACGGTGGTCTTGGCCGCCGGGGTGGCCGCGGCCGGGGCGGCGGTCTTGTTCTTGGGCGGAATCACCGTGCGCACGCGCGAGCCGTCGCCGCCGCTGTTCATCTCGCCGGTGCGGGTGTTGTAGGTCATCTTCTGGCCGGTATTGGTGCCGCGCGCGCTCTTGACGTGGTAATTGCCGGTCATGGTCAGCACTTCGGCCTTGATGTCGTAGTCGATGCGGTCGGCGCTGGCGTCCATCCAGCTGCCGTCGTCGAGCTGCTGCTTGAGCTTGGCCTGCTTGCCGGTGAACACCGCGCGTACCGCCTCGCCGTCCTTCATGTAGATCTCCGCATCGGAGGAGCGCAGGTCCAGCGTGCCCTGGATGATGATCACCCCCTGCGACAGCACGGTCTTGCCGTCGCCGACCAGGGTGCCGGACTGGGCGCCGGCGTCGATGGACATGTCCTGGTTGCGGTCGGTGGACTTGGCGCCGGCGGCGAAGGCCGGAACCAGAAGACTGATCGCGCAGGCGGCTGCAAATAGGATCTTCATGAAAGGGGTCTGTCCTGCGAAGGTTGGGGTCGAGGCCCGGCGGGTGCCGGTCCAGGTGGGGCGGGGCCGGCGCCGGTCCGAAGACGTCGCCAGGGCGGTGGCTCAGCGGCTGGGCGTGTAACGGCCCTTGGACTGGCTCAGGAAATGATAGGTCTTGCTCTTGGAATCCAGCTCGAACCCGACCCCGGACTGGGTCATGCCTGGCCGGGTCATGCTGACCAGAGCATCGGTCCTGGCCCGGTTTTCCTTCGGGTAGACGTCCAAATGGTCGGTGCGGAAGGTGGTCGGCGGCACGCTGGGCACCTTCGGGCTGTCGCCGCTGACGTTGCCGGTCAGCTTGAGCAGGTCGCCCTTGGCGCTGACCCAGCCCTTCTCGCTGCGCAGCTCCCAGTGGTTGCCGTCCTGGTCGGGCAGCAGGAACAGCGGGGTGGTGATGGTCATGGTTTCATCGTTGCGCGCCCGCTCCAGCAGCGGCGCGCGCAGGGTGGTGGATTCCTTGCCCTGTTCGTCCAGCGCGATGATCTGGAAGTCGTGCAGCACGTAGTCCTTGCTGCCGTCATCGGCCGCTTCGGCGGCCGGTTTGTCGCGGTGGCGCAGCAGCGACCAGCCGCTGACCAGCGCGGCCACCAGCAGCAGGCCTCCCAGGACGGTACGCCAGTTCATGCGCCAAACCTCGCCAATACCGCGTCCACATGGCCCTGCACGGCCAGCAGGACGTCGCACAGCTCGCGGGCCGCGCCACGGCCGCCATCGCTGCGGGTCTGCCAGTGCACGCGCTCGGCGATCCACGGATGCGCGTTGGCCGGCGCCACCGCCAGCCCGACCGCGCACAGCGGGGCCAGGTCGGGCAGGTCATCGCCCATGAAGGCGACCTGGTCCAGGCCGATGCCGTGGCTGTCGCACAGCGCGCGCACGCTGGCCAGCTTGTCGCCGACCGCGATCTGGGTGTCGATGCCCAGGTCGGCGCCACGCTTCTGCGCCGACAGGCTGTTGCGCGCGGTGATCAGCACCGGGTGGATGCCGTGCTGCTGCAGCAGTTTCAGGCCAAGTCCGTCCTGCACGTAATACGCCTTGCTCTCGTTGCCGTCACGGTCGTAGTAGAGCCGACCATCGGTGAGCGTGCCGTCCACGTCGAAGCAGGCCAGCCGGATACGGCCGGCGGCGGCATGCAGGTGGGACGGGAAGCCGGGCAGCGGGGAATAGGGCATCAGCAGGGGCGCAGGTTGTCTGAATGGAGGAAGGCCACTGTGGTTTAAACCACCCGGGCCCGCAACAGGTCATGAATGTTGAGTGCGCCGACCAGCCGGCCGTCGGCATCGACCACCAGCAGGCCGGTGATCTTGTGGGTTTCCATCAGCTGCGCGGCCTCGGCGGCCAGCCGGTCGGCGCCGATGGTGCGCGGGTTGCGGGTCATCACCTCGGCGATCTTCGCGCTGCGCACGTCCAGCGCGGTGTCCAGCGCGCGGCGCAGGTCGCCGTCGGTGAACAGGCCGATCAGGCGGTTGTCGGCGTCGACCACCGCGGTCATGCCCAGCCGCTTGCGGCTCATTTCCACCAGCGCCTCGCTGAGGCTGGCCCCGGCGTCCACCCGCGGCAGCTCGTCGCCGCTGTGCATCACGTCGGTGATATGCAGCAGCAGCCGGCGGCCGAGGCTGCCGGCCGGGTGCGAGCGGGCGAAGTCGTCGGCGGTGAAGCCGCGCGCGTCCAGCAGGGCCACCGCCAGCGCATCGCCCATCGCCAGCGAGGCGGTGGTGCTGGAGGTGGGGGCCAGCGCCAGCGGGCAGGCCTCGGCCGGCACGCTGACGTCCAGGTGCACATCGGCGGCCAGGGCCAGGCTGGACTGGGGCCGGCCGGTCATGGCGATCAGGGTGTTGCCCTGGCGCTTGAGTACCGGCAGCAGCATCAGCAGCTCGTCGGACTCGCCCGAATAGGACAGCGCCAGCACCACATCGTCCCCGGTGATCATGCCCAGGTCGCCGTGCCCGGCCTCGCCGGGGTGCACGTAGAAGGCCGGGGTGCCGGTGGAGGCCAGGGTGGCGGCGATCTTGCGCGCCACGTGCCCGGATTTGCCCATCCCGGTGGCCACCACCCGGCCCTTGCCGCGCAGGATCCGCTGGCAGGCCTGGCTGAACGCATCGCCCAGCCGGTCGGCCACGGCGGCCAGGGCGTCGGCCTCGATCTGGAACACGCGGCGGCCGCTGGCGACCAGGGCGCCGGCGTCGGCCGGAGAGGGGGGCAGGGGCGATACAGCCATGCGGGCGCCACGCGGAAGGGTAGAATGGACGCTCATTTTATTAGGAAAGCCCGTTGGACGCGCAGACCATCCGCAATCTGATCGAATCCGGCCTGCCCGGCGCCCGCGCCGACGTGCAGGGTGAGGACGGCGTGCATTTCGAGGCCACCGTGGTCTGCGACGCCTTTGCCGGCAAGCTGCCGCTGGCGCGCCACCGGATGGTCTATGCGACCCTGGGCGATCTGATGGGCGGGGCGATCCACGCGCTGGCGCTGAAGACCGTGACCGCCGCCGAAGCCGATCGGTAAGCCGACCAACAAAGCTGATCGGTAAGCCGACCAACGGTCGGCTTCTACCCCCCCCCCCTCCTTTTTTCCCTTATTGCGCAGACTCCATGGCCAAGATCGTAGTGACCGGCGGCAAGCCGCTGCACGGTGAAGTGAACATTTCCGGCGCCAAGAACGCCGTCCTCCCCATCCTGTGCGCCACCCTGCTGGCCGATGCGCCGGTGGAGATCACCAACGTGCCGCACCTGCATGACGTGGTCACCACGGTGAAGCTGCTCAGCGAACTGGGCGCCAAGGTCACCATCGACCAGGGCACGCTGTCGCGCGGCAGCGCGATCGTGGTCGACCCGCGCCCGGTCAACCAGCACGTGGCCCCGTATGAACTGGTGCGTACCATGCGCGCCTCGATCCTGGTGCTGGGCCCGCTGCTGGCCCGCTTCGGCGCGGCCGAAGTGTCGCTGCCCGGCGGCTGCGCGATCGGCTCGCGGCCGGTCGACCAGCACATCAAGGGCCTGCAGGCCCTGGGTGCGGAGATCACCGTGGAGAACGGCTTCATCAAGGCGCATGTGGCCACCCGCCTGAAGGGGGCGCACTTCACCTTCGACATGGTCAGCGTCACCGGCACCGAGAACGTGCTGATGGCGGCCGTGCTTGCCGAAGGCACCACCGTGCTGGACAACGCGGCGATGGAACCGGAAGTGACCGACCTGGCCCACTGCCTGATCGCGCTCGGCGCCAAGATCGAAGGCCTGGGCACCGCCCGGCTGGTGATCGAGGGCGTGGAAAAACTGTCCGGCGGCCGCCATGAAGTGCTGCCGGACCGCATCGAAACCGGCACCTTCCTGGTCGCCGCGGCGATGACCGGCGGCAGGGTCACGGTCAACCGTGCCCGTCCCGGCACCATGGACGCGGTGCTGGCCAAGCTGGTCGAAGCCGGCGCGAAGATCGAGACCACCGAGCACAGCATCACCCTGGACATGGAAGGCAAGCGCCCGCGCGCGGTCAACCTCACCACCGCACCGTACCCGGCCTTCCCGACCGACATGCAGGCCCAGTTCATGGCGCTCAACTGCGTGGCCGACGGGGTGGGCGTGATCAATGAAACGATCTTCGAAAACCGTTTCATGCACGTCAACGAGCTGCTGCGCCTGGGTGCGGATATCCAGGTGGAAGGCCACACCGCGATCGTGCGCGGTGCCGAACACCTGAGCGGTGCACCGGTGATGGCCACCGACCTGCGCGCGTCGGCCTCGCTGATCCTGGCCGGCCTGATGGCCGAAGGTGACACCACCATCGACCGCATCTACCACCTGGACCGCGGTTACGAGAACATCGAAGAGAAGCTGTCCTCGCTGGGCGCGACCATCCGGCGCGTGGCCGCATGATCCTGCGCGGCAAGTTCACCCGCCGCCGCAAGGCGCTGCTGGCGCTGGTACTGGTGGTGCTGGCGTGGCTGGGCTATGCCTGGTATGCCGACATCGCCATCACCCAGGGCATCGAGCAGCAGGACATGGACTGGAACGGCGACGGCACGGTCAGCCGCACCGAGGTGCTGCAGGCGTTCTATGCGGTGGGCGTGGACACCCAGCAGCAGGGCAACCGGCATTGCCGCACCTTCTACTGGCGCGGCAACCGCGAGCAGATCCGCGTGGACTGCAAGACGGTGTTCGGCGAAGACGCCAAGAAGGAATGAAAAAACGCCCGCGCAAGCGGGCGTTTTGCATTGGTCCGCATCCACGCCATGCGTGGATGCCGCCATCAAACCCTCAGTTCATCCCCTTGATGGTCAGGTCCAGCGCATCCTTGCCGCCCTCGCGCTGCAGCAGGCGCGCCGGCACCGGGAATTCCTTGACGATCCAGGCGATCTGTTCCTTGTTGCCGTCCACGCGCGACACCTTGGTCGCATCGTAGGACTTGCCCGCCACGGTGATCTTCTCCTGGCCGATCACCTTGTAGCTCATCGGCTTGATCCGGCCCTCGTCGACCATGCGGTAGTTCAGCGGCTTGCCGGCGGCCACGTCGCGCGCGATCGCCAGGTTGATCAGCAGCGCATCCATGTCGCCGGCCTTCAACGCCACCGGGCCGCGGCGGTCGGGCTTGATGTCGCCGGTCCAGCTGGCCTGGTTGCTGGACCAGTTGTAGGTGGCATCCACATTGCGCTTCTTCACCAGCAGCACCGAGCGGTCGCTGCTGGTGAGCGGGCGCAGGCGCCCGTTGGCTTCCTCGAACACGGTGTTCTGGCTGAGGTCGGCCAGCTGGTTCTTCACGTTCAGGCTGTAGCGCCACTTGTTGGCGCCTTCGCTGGTCAGGGTCATGGTGCCGTTGGCCTGCATGCCCATGTAGCTGGCCTGGTAATCGGCCTTGAACGGCTGCAGGGCCATGGCCGGCAGGCTGGCCATGCTCAGCGCGGCGGCGGCGACCCACGTCAGCGGGCGGTTCAACAGGTTCATGCTCAGACTCCTTGGTATTCGATCAGGCGCAGATCAATCCGATCCTCGCCATCTTCGCGTTGCAGGATGCGCACCGGCGTGGGGACACCGTTGGCGATCCAGAGGATGGTTTCGTCATTGCCGCCGTTGGTCCGGTGGACCCGCAGCGCGTTGTAGGAGAGCTCGCCGACCTGCACGTTCTCGGTGTCCGGCGCGGCCTGGTAGTCGTGCTGGCGCACCCGGCCGACGTCGACGTAGCGGTAGCGCATCTGCCCGCCGGGGCGGGCATCGCGCATGATCGCCAGGTTGATCAGCAGGGCGCTCTGGTCGCCGGCCTGCAGCGGAATCGGCTGGGTGCGTTCCTTTTTCAGGTCGCCCAGCCACTGCGCGGTGCCGGCCTGCCAGTCGTAGGTGCCAGTGACCTTCTTGCCCAGGAACAGGCCCTTGCGCACCGTCGCCTGGCTCAGCGGCACGTAGCTGTCGCCGCGCTTTTCAAACACCGTGCTCTGTTCCAGGTTCAGCCCCAGCACGCTGGCAAAGCCGCGCCGGCCGATCACCTGCATGTCCACCCGCCATTGCGCGCCGCCGGTATGGGTGACGCGCAGGACTGCATCGCCGGCTTCCTTGCCCTTGTACAGGGCCTGGTAGGTGGCGGTGAACGGCTCCAGCGGCGGCGCCTCCCACTGCATCGCGGGCAGGGCCGGCGGCAACGGCGGATCGGCCGCTTGCTGGGCCTGCACGACCGCCACGGTGCACAGCAGGGATGCAATCAGCAGTACTGGCTTGAACAAGGAAGTACTCATGCGGGCAGGGGGCGAGGGGGGAAGGATGCCAGCGGCCGGGTCAGCAGCGCGTGTGCGCGGCCGTCAATGCTGCAGCTGACCGGCGCAATCTAGGCGCAATGGACTAAACAGGGGGTGAGCGTCCACCAGCAGCTGACCATCCTGTTCAGCCACGCGGCCGGCCACCAGCCACTGCAGACTGGCGATCAGCAGCGGGTGTTCCACCGTCAGCACCCGCCGGGCCAGGGTTTCGGGGGTGTCGCCGGGCAGCACCGGCACCCGCGCCTGGGCCAGCACCGTGCCGGCGTCCAGTTCGGGCACCACGAAGTGCACGCTGGCGCCATGCTCGGCATCGCCGGCGGCCAGCGCGCGGGCGTGGGTGTGCAGGCCCTTGTACAGCGGCAGCAGCGACGGATGGATATTGACCAGGCGGCCCTCGAAGCGGGCCACGAAGGCCGCGCCGAGGATGCGCATATAGCCGGCGCAGACGATCCAGTCCGGGGCGAAGCCGGCCAGCGCATCGCCCAGCGCGGCATCGAAGGCGTCGCGGTCGGCGAAGTCGCGCGGCGCGCGCGCCCAGCGGCGCGCGGCGGGCACGCTGTGCAGGGCCGGGGCCTCGGGTTTGTCCGACAGCACGCCGACCACCTCGGCATCGAGCTGCCCGGCGGCGATCGCGGCCAGGATCGCCTGCAGGTTGCTGCCGCGGCCGGAGGCCAGCACCGCGATGCGGCTGGGCGCGCTCATCGGCGCAGCTCCCGGCGCGCCAGCGGCCACGCCAGTACGCTGCCCAGGGTGGCCAGCAGCATGTCCGCATGCGCATCCCACAGGTCGCCCTGCTGGCCGTTGTAGGACTCGGCCGCTTCGGGCGACAGCAGCAGCGCGATGCCCCACTCGAACCATTCGTAGACCAGGCTGGAACACATCACCACCATCACCGCCAGGCTGAAGGCCTGGCCGAGGCGCAGTGCCGGCCAGGCGTGCCGCGCCAGCTGGACCAGCGCCGGGGTGAAGCAGACGCCGTAGAGGAAATGGATCAGCCGGTCGAAGTGGTTGCGCTGCCAGCCGAAGGCCGCATTGGGCGACCAGTGCAGCGCCGCCTGCAACCAGGCATCGTAGGGAACATTGGAGTACAGCCAGCGCGCGGCGATGCAGTGGATGGCGATGAAGGCGCAGATCGCGGCGAAGGCGCCGCTGCCCAGCGTCCAGCGGCGGTCCACCCACCACAACGCGGCCAGCCCGAGCACGGTCAGGGTGCTGTGCAGGGTCTGTTCCAGCGGCCACTGCGGATCGATCCAGCTGGCCGCGAACACGGCCAGGACGGTGGCGAAGGCGGCTTTCTTGGCGGTGCTCATCGGTGGCGCAGGCAGGGCGGGGCGGTTCATCGCAGCAGGGTCGGGCGCATCAGGCACCGACCGGCGGGCGCGCAGGCGGGAAACGCTCGCGTACCGAACTGCGCGACAGCACCAGCAGGGTGAATACCCCCAGGATGGTGCCCAGCGGCATGCAGGCGCAGGCGATGCCGGCCACCACCATGCACAGCAGGTGGCGGCGCCGCTGGGCCAGGCAGCGCCCGGCATAGATCAGATAGCCGGCCAGGGTCATGCCCAGCGCGATGAACAGCAGCGCCATCAGCACGAACACCCAGCCCACCACCTGCGGGGTGAGCTGGTCGGCCGCCGTGCCCTCGCCGGGCACCGCGCCGACGATCATCGCCACCCCCAGCGCCACGTAGATCAACGGGAACAGCGCGAAGAACGCGGTCAGCCCACCCAGCACGTAGTGCAGGATCGACAGCACGCGCAGCTGCGCATCGTCGTCGTAACGTTGCACGGGCGCGGCCGGCGAGGCCGGCAGCGGCGGCGGAGCGGGGGCATCCATGCGGGGCTCCATGGAATGGATCAACCGATCCGGACGCGTTCGGCACCGTCGGCGACGGTGACCTCGCCGATGGTCCAGTGCTCCAGGCCCTGTGCGGCCACGGCGGCGGACACCGCCTGGACCTGGTCGGCGGCGACGATCAGCACAAAGCCGATGCCGCAGTTGAAGGTGCGCCACATTTCGCTGTCGGCCACGGCGCCTTCTTTCTGCAGCCACTGGAAGACCGGCGGCAGGGTCCAGGCATCGGCCCGGATGTCCAGGCCCAGGCCATCGGGCACCACGCGGATGATGTTTTCGGTCAGGCCGCCGCCGGTGATGTGCGCCATGCCGTGGATGGCCGCGCCGTGGGTCTTCAGCAGCGCCAGAATCGGCTTGACGTACAGGCGGGTCGGGGCCATCAGCGCATCGACCAGCTTGACCCCGCCGTCCAGTTCGAGGTCGGCCGGGCGGCCGGCGCGGTCGTAGATGCGGCGCACCAGCGAGTAGCCGTTGGAGTGCGGGCCGGAGGAGGCGATGCCGATCAGCACGTCGCCGGCGGCCACGCTGGCGCCGTCCTTGAGTTCGCTCTTCTCGACCCCGGCGACGGTGAAGCCGGCCAGGTCGTACTCGCCGGGCGGGTACATGTCGGGCATTTCCGCGGTTTCCCCGCCGATCAGCGCGCAGCCGGCCTCGGCGCAGCCGTTGGCGATGCCGCCGACCACCGCCGCGGCGGTGTCGATGTCCAGCTTGCCGGTGGCGAAGTAGTCCAGGAAGAACAGCGGCTCGGCGCCCTGCACCAGCACGTCGTTCACGCACATGGCCACCAGGTCGATGCCGATCGTGTCGTGGCGGCCCAGCTGTTGTGCCAGCTTCAGCTTGGTGCCCACTCCGTCGGTGCCCGACACCAGCACCGGCTCGCGGTACTTGCCGGACAGGTCGAACAGCGCGCCGAAGCCCCCCAGGCCACCCATCACCTCGGGGCGGAAGCTGCGCTTGACCAGCGGCTTGATGCGCTCGACCAGTTCGTTGCCCGCGTCGATGTCGACACCGGCCTCGCGGTAGGTCAGGGGAGAGGGGTTGGACGGGGAGTTGGTCACGGGCGTCGGCGCTGCGCTGGGGTGAAAGCGGGATTTTAACAGGCCACGTTGGCGCGCAGGCCCTATTCGGGCAACAATTCCCCCCGGATACGCTCAATGGAAGTCCTGATGCGCCGCAGCCTCTTGATGATGATGTTCCTCGCGCTATGCCTGCCGGTGGCCACGATGGCCCAGAGCGGCCTGCGTACCGAAGGCGATGTGGCTATTGCCAGCGGGGCCTACGAGGCCGAAGTGCCGGTCAACAGCCAGGCCGACGGCGACCGCAATGGCGCCCTGGCCCGGGCGCTGGGCAACGTGCTGGCCAAGCTGTCCGGCGACCGCAGCGTGATGGGCCGCCCCGGCGTGGCCCAGGCCCTGCGCGGTGCCAAGGACTACGTGGCCAGCTATGACTACCGCCAGGACCAGAGCACCTCGGCCAGCGGGGCGCCCAGTTTCCGCACCATGCTGGTGGCGCGTTTCCGCCAGGATGAGGTGGACGGCCTGATCTCGGCCCTGGGCCTGCCGCTGTGGCCGCAGCCGCGGCCCAAGCCGGTGGCCTGGCTGGCCATCGATGACGGCTCCGGCCCGCGCCTGGTCAGCGTCCAGCAGGCCAATGCGGCCCGCCCGTTGCTGAACCGTGCGGTCGAGCGCGGCTACAAACTGGGCCTGCCCACCGGCAGTGCCGCCGAACAGGCCCTGGTCGGCGCGATCTGGCGCCAGGACACCGCCGCGGTGGCCCGTGCCTCGTCGCGCTATGCCCCGCCGATGCAGCTGGTCGGCAAGCTGTACCGGGCCAACGGTGGCTGGGTGGCCGACTGGGTGTTCGTCGACGGTGGCAAGGAACTGAACAAGTGGACCACCAAGGACAGCGATGCCCGCCGCGCCATGGCCGGTGGCGCCGACGGTGCCGCCGATGCGCTGGTGCGCCGCTACGCCAAGGCCGGCGCGGCCACCGGAGCGGCCGGGACCTACACCATCGCGGTGACCGGGCTGGACAGCGCCGAGGACTACATGCGCCTGGCTGCCGGCCTGCGCGAGAGCCCGGTGGTGCGCAACATCACCCCGCTGCGCGCCTCCGGCAACCGCCTGGAGCTGGCCCTGGAAATGACCACCGGCCTGGCCGGGCTGAACCGCATGCTGGGCGACAGCGGCGTGATCGTGCCGTTGGCGCCGTTGCCGGTGCCCGATGATGGCGACCCGTCCACGACCGCGCCGCGCCCGGCCAGCAACGAGTACCGACTGCGATGATCCTCAGCCCCGAAGCGGAAATCGCGCAGTTCCTGCGCCGCGTCAAGTACGTGCTGCTGGCGCTGGCGATCGGCTGGGTGGTCTGGCTGTTGGCCCCGATCCTGACCCCGTTCGTGCTGGCCCTGGCGCTGGCTTGGCTGGGCGACCCGCTGGTCGACCGGATCGAGGCGACCGGGCGCTCGCGCAACACCGGCGTGGTGCTGGTGTTCGTGGCGATGATCCTGACCCTGGTGGCCGCCCTGCTGGTGCTGGTGCCGATGATCGAACGCCAGATCGCCACCCTGATCGCGGCCATCCCGCAGGCGCAGGAGTGGCTGATGCGGACCGGCATCCCGTGGTTCGAGCAGAAGACCGGGCTGGAGATCATGCAGTGGCTGGACCCGGACCGGCTGATCGAGTGGGTGCGCAGCCACTGGCAGCAGGCCGGTGGCTTCGCCAAGACCTTCTTCGGCTATGTCTCGCGTTCGGGCTTTGCGATGGTGACCTGGGTGGTCAACATCCTGCTGCTGCCGATCCTGGCGTTCTACTTCCTGCGCGACTGGGACAAGCTGGTGGAGCGGGTGGCCTCGATGATCCCGCGCAACCACATCGGCACCATCACCAAGCTGGCCCGCGAATCGGATGAAGTGCTGGGCGCGTTCATCCGCGGCCAGTTCCTGGTGATGATCGCGCTGGGCGTGGTGTATGCGGCCGGGTTGTCGCTGGTCGGGCTGAAGCTGGGCCTGTTGATCGGCCTGGTGGCCGGGTTGATCAGCTTCATCCCCTACCTGGGCGCCACCACCGGCATCGTGATGGCGGTGGCCGCGGCACTGGTGCAGGCGCAGGGTTTCGACCTGAAGCTGCTGGTCCTGGTCGCCATCGTATTCACCGTGGGCCAGCTGCTGGAAAGCTATGTGCTGACCCCGCGCATCGTTGGCGACAAGATCGGCCTGCACCCGGTGGCGGTGATCTTCGCGGTGATGGCCGGCGGCCAGCTGTTCGGCTTCCTGGGCATGCTGCTGGCGCTGCCGGTAGCGGCGGTCAGCAACGTGCTGCTGCGCTATGCCCACCAGCGTTACCGGCAGAGCGACCTGTATGCCGGCGAGCGTTCGTCGATCGTGCTGGATTCGTACGGCGACAAGCCGGCGACCCTTATCGACACCCTGCCGAAGGCACCCGACCCGCAGTGAGTGTCGTCCCGCAGCTGCCGCTCGCCCTGCGCTACCCGCAGGACGAGCGCCTGGAAACCTTCATCGGTGCCCCCGACGGTGCGCTGGCGCAGCTGCGTGCGATCGCGCTGGGCGCCGCGCACGACTGGGTCTACCTGGAAGGTGCCGCCGGCACCGGCAAGACCCACCAGGCGCTGGCGATGTGTTCGCTGGCCGAACAGGCCGGGCGGCAGCCCACCTACCTGCCGCTGAAGGCGGTGGTGGGGCGCACCCGCGCCGCGCTGGAGTCGCTGGAAGGGCGCGACCTGGTCGCGCTGGACGGGCTGGACGCGGTGGCCGGGCAGCGCGAGGACGAGGTGGCACTGTTCGATTTCCACAACCGCGCGCGCAGTGCCGGTATCACCCTGCTGTACACCGCCCAGCACGGGCCTGACCAGCTCGGCCTGGTGCTGCCCGACCTGCGTTCGCGCCTGCAGCAGTGCGTGCGCGTGCAGTTGCAGCCGCTGGACGACGAAGGCCGCGCGGCGGTGCTGCGCGAACGCGCGCTGCGCCGGGGCCTGGCGATCGACGAAGCGGCGATCGAATGGCTGCTGACCCGCACCGGCCGCGAACTGGGCAGCCTGGTCAGCCTGCTGGACTGGCTGGACCGCGAATCGCTGGCCGCGCAACGCCGCATCACCGTACCGTTCCTGCGCCAGGTACTGGAAGACGGCCCACACCGGCTGTAACGGCGGGCGCGTCGCCGGTGGGGTCGGTTCCCAAACGACTGCCGGTGATGGTGATCGGCGCGACGAACGCATGACCCGTGCCGGAGCCGCCTTCGATCCGAGGTCATGCCTTTGCCGAACGTTGCGCAGCGTACCGGCAGTCGATCGGGATGCGACCCTACCAACAATGCACCGAACGGTCCGAACGCTTCGGTAGGGTCGGTTCCCAAACGACTGCCGATGACGGTGATCGGCGCGGCGAACGCGTGGCCTGTGCCCGAGCCGCTTTCGATCCGAGGTCATGCCCTTATCGAACGTTGCGCATGGTATCGGCAGTCGATCGGGATGCGACCCTACCAACAATGCACCGAACGGTCCGAACGCTTCGGTAGGGTCGGTTCCCAAACGACTGCCGATGACGGTGATCGGCGCGGCGAACGCGTGGCCTGTGCCCGAGCCGCTTTCGATCCGAGGTCATGCCCTTATCGAACGTTGCGCATGGTATCGGCAGTCGATCGGGATGCGACCCTACCAACAATGCACCGAACGGTCCGAACGCTTCGGTAGGGTCGGTTCCCAAACGACTGCCGATAACGGTGATCGGCGCGGCGAACGCATGACCCGTGCCGGAGCCGCCTTCGATCGGAGGTCATGCCCTTGCCGAACGTTGCGCAGCGTAGCGGCAGTCGATCGGGATGCGACCCTACCAACAATGCACCGAACGGTCCGAACGCTTCGGTAGGGTCGGTTCCCAAAC
>NZ_JACWUO010000017.1 GCF_020857975.1 Stenotrophomonas rhizophila | reverse complement strand
CAGCAACAGCAACAGCAACAGCAACAGCAACAGCAACAGCAACAGCAACAGCAACAGCAACAGCAACAGCAACAGCAACAGCATCCGGGCAGCGGCCGCACTACCGTCGGCGTATCCCAACAGTGCATGACATTGACGGCCTGTAGCCCAGCAAATAGCCGAGCAAGCAAAAAAAAGCCACCCTTTCGGGTGGCTTCCGGTTCCGCGCTAGCGCCGCACTCAGTTGGCCTGGGTGCTCGGCGTGGCGGCGGTCTGGGTCAGCAGGCGGTTGATGTCCTGCAGGTCGGCGATGTCCAGCGTGCCGACGGCCTGGCCCAGCTGCAGGCGGTTCTGCAGGAAGTTGTAACGGGCCTGCGCGTAGTCCAGCTGCGCCGAGAACAGGATGCGCTGGTTCTGGATCACGTCCAGCACGGTGCGGGTACCCACTTCCAGGCCCACCTGCGAGGCGTCATAGGCGCTCTGCGCCGATACCACGGCCAGGCGGCGCGCTTCCACTTCGCTGATGCCCGCCACCAGGGTCTGGTAGGCATTGCGGGTGTTGCGGTCCAGCGCGCGCTTCTGCTGCTCGTAGCCGTCCTGGGCGATATCGCGCTGGGCCAGGGCCTGGCGCACGCCGGACTGGGTGGCGCCGCCGGAGAAGATCGGCACGTTCAAGGTCAGGCCGATGCTGTTGGTACGGCGGTCCGGGCTGAAGCTGCCGTTGTCGCCGACCACATCGCCCCAGCTGGCCGACTTGCCGGCGCTGGCACCCAGCGACAGGGTCGGGTAGTGCGCGCCACGCGCGGCCGACACGCCCTGCTCAGCCGCGTTGACCTTCAGTTCCTGCGCCTTCAGCGCCGGGTTCTGCCCGACCGCCTCACCAACCAGTTGGTCGACGCTGGCGTACTTGGCCGGCAGTTCCGGGCGGAAATCGGCCGGCAGCGCGCGTAGGTCGGTGACCGGCTGGCCGGTCAGTTCGGTCAGCGCCTGGTAGGCGTCGGCCAGGGTGTTCTGCGCAATGATGGTGTTGGCGCGGGCCTGGTCGTACTGGGCGCGCGCTTCATGCACGTCGGTGATCGGCGCCAGGCCCACTTCCAGGCGCTTGTCGGCGAAGTCGAACTGCTTCTTCGCGGCGGCCTCGTTGGTCTGCGCCGCCGACAACGATTCGATCGCCACCAGCACGTTGAAGTACGCCGCCGAGCTGCGCACGATCAGATCGTCGTTGGCCGAATCCAGGGTGAAGTCCGCCGCCCGGCTCAGCTCGCGCTGCGAGCGCAGGTTGGCGAACTGCGACCAGTTGAACAGGGTCTGGCTGCCATTGACCGTGTAGTTGCGGCTCTTGCTGGTGATCGAGTTCGAGCTGAGGTCGTGGTTGGGGTTGGTGCGGCTGCGGTTGATCGACGCCTCGCCGTTGAGCTGCGGCAGCAGCGCGGCACGCGCCTGCACGGCGCCTTCCTTGTCGTACAGACGGGTCGATTCGGCTGCAGACAGCTGCGGATCGCCGTTGCGCGCCATTTCGTAGACCTGCAGCAGGTCGGCGGCA
Organism: Stenotrophomonas rhizophila; assembly: GCF_020857975.1. GTDB lineage: Bacteria > Pseudomonadota > Gammaproteobacteria > Xanthomonadales > Xanthomonadaceae > Stenotrophomonas > Stenotrophomonas rhizophila_C. The sequence continues at coordinate 81,526 of NZ_JACWUO010000017.1, read as the reverse complement.
GAGGCGGTCATCGGCAGCAGGGCGGCGGCCAGCGCAATAGCGAGGGATCGGCGGATCATTGCGGCTTCCTTGGACTCAGAGTTGGAACTGGGGCGCCGGAGCGGCACCGCGCAGGTAGTCGATATCGGTTTCAAACAGGGATTCAAGGCTGCCATCGGCCTGGACCAGCACCGCTTCCATCACCGGCGAACGGCCGCGGATCACGAACAGGCGGCCACCGGGACGCAGCCACTGGGCGAAACGTGACGGGATGGTGTCCACCGCGGCGGTCACGCAGATCGCATCGAAGCGGCGTTCGGTGTTCCAGCTCAGCGCGTCGGCGGTCTCGATGCGCACGTTGTTGCCCAGGCCGGCGGCATCCAGGCGCGCACGCGCGGTGGCGGCCAGTTCCGGTTCGATCTCCAGGCTCAGCACGTCGCGCGCCAGCTCGCCCATGCAGGCGCTCAGGTAGCCGCTGCCGGTGCCGATTTCCAGCACTTCATCGCCCGGCTGCAGGTCCAGCGCCTGCAGGGTGCGGCCCTCGATCACCGGCTTCATCATCTTCTGCCCCAGGCCCAGCGGCAGTTCGATGTCGGCGTAGGCCAGGGCCCGGTGCGATTCGGCGACGAACGCCTCCCGCGGCAAACGTGCCAGTACATCGAGCACGCGAATTTCCAGTACGTCCCAGGGACGGATCTGTTGTTCGACCATCAGTTCGCGGGCGTGGGAGTAATCGATCGTCATGGGCTTCTTCTAATCCAGCGCAGGGGGCCGGCCATTTTACCGGTGCCGGGAGCCGGCGGCGCGATCAAAGCATCGCTGCCGCCGCGTCGGGGTCGCAGTGCCGGAAGTCACCGCGACCTCCGGTCCATTCATATTGCTGTCACGGCCTGGAGCGTGGTGTGTACGCCCTCAGGAAGAACGCGACGCTGGCACGGACGTGCGCGTCGGCATCGCAGTCGGCCGGGGCCGGGCGCAGCCCGCACATCATATGCGTATGCAGCTCGCCTTTGATCAGGGTCATCAACTGCAGCGCGGCGGTCTGGCAGTCGTCGATCTCCAGTTCGCCGCAGGCCACCCGGGCACGCAGCAGCTCGGCCAGGGCTTCGGTGGTGCGTTGCGGGCCGGCCACCCAGAACATCTCGCGCAGGCGGTCGTCGGTGTCCGGGGCCATCATCACCCGCTGCACCGCCACCGCCTCGGCGGAGGTGATCATGCTGAAGAAGGCCAGGCCGATGCCCTCCAGCTGGTCGCGCAGCGGCGCTTTGGCGTCGGTCACAAACAGCGCATCGGGCAGCATTTCGGCGCAGGTGGCCTGCACAGCTTCGGTGAAAAGGGTTTCTTTGTCGCCGAAATGGCTGTAAACGGTCAGTTTGGAGACGCCTGCCTGGGCGGCGATGCTGTCCATGCTGACCCCGTTGTAGCCCTGCTCAACGAACAAGGCCTTGGCCGCCCCGAGGATGGCCGCACGCTTGCCCAGGTCCTTCGGGCGGCCCGGCCCGGAGGCCTTGGTGGCGGGCTTGTCCGGCGGAAGGGGGAGGCTTGGATCGGTCATGCAAACAATACTAGACCAATCGGTTCGATATTTATACTATACCGACTGGTTCACTATTGGCGGTGCTGCAACAGTATGTTGCGGTCGCCTTCTTCCAGATTTCTTCTCAGGTCCTGTAGCTCATGAAAAGCATGCGTTGGGTAGGCGGTGGTTTGCTGATGGTGATGCTGGCGGCGTGCGGCAAGCAGGATGCCGAGCCGGCGGCGGCCATTCCGGTGCTGGTGGTGCACCCGGGCACCGTGGCCGGGCAGGAAGCGGCCGCGTATCCGGGCGAAGTGCGTGCCCGCCAGGAGAGCCCGCTGTCGTTCCGGGTTGGCGGCAACCTGGTCAAGCGCCATGTCGACGCCGGCCAGCGCGTGCGCAAGGGCGAGCTGCTGGCCGAACTGGACGCGGCCGACTACGCCTCCCAGGCCAGCGCATCGCAGGCCCAGCTGGCCGCCGCCGAGGCCGACCTGGTGCGCGCCCGCGATGAGCAGAAACGCTATGCCAAGTTGGCCGAGGACCAACTGGTCAGCCGCTCGGCGCTGGACAGCCAGACCGCCGCCTACAAGGCCGCGCTGGGCCAGGCCAATGCCGCCCGCGCCAACCTGGCCGTGGCCCGCAACCAGGCGCAGTACGCCCAGCTGCGCGCGCCGGCCGATGGCGTGATCGCCAGCCGCCAGGCCGAGGCCGGGCAGGTGGTCAGTGCCGGGCAGACCGTGTTCACCCTGGCCGCCGACGGTGGCCGCGAGGTGCTGATCGCGCTGCCGGAAAGCAGCATCCGCGATTACCGGATCGGCCAGCCGGTCCAGGTCGAACTGTGGAACCGCCCGGGCCAGCTGCTGCCCGGCAGCATCCGCGAGATCGCCCCGGCCGCCGATGCGCAGGCCCGCACCTATGCGGCCCGGGTCAGCCTGGCCGCCGAAGCCCTGGGCGAAGTGGAACTGGGGCAGAGTGCGCGGGTGTTTGCCAGCGCCGGCCGCACCGGCACGCTGCAGCTGCCGTTGGCCGCAGTACTGCGCGGCGCCGACGGCAAGGCCAGCGTGTGGGTGGTCAACCCCGGCACCGGCGCACTCAAGGCCACCCCGGTAACGGTGGGGGCCTATGGCGCATCGGCAGTGCCGGTGCTGTCCGGGGTGGTTGCCACCGATTGGGTGGTCGCTGCCGGTGGTCACCTGCTGCGCGAGGGCCAGCAGGTGACTGCGGTCGACCGCCAGAACCGCCCGGTGCTGGCACCGGCGGCCACGCCGGCCGCCACCGGCAAGGGGCACTGATCCGTGCGCCGCTTCAATCTCTCCGAATGGGCGTTGGGCAACCGCCCGCTGGTGCTGTTTGCGATGCTGGCCTTCGCCATCATCGGCGCATGGTCGTACAAGCACCTGGGCCAGTCCGAGGATCCACCGTTCACCTTCAAGGTGATGGTGGTGCGCACCATGTGGCCCGGCGCCACCGCCGAACAGGTCTCACGCCAGGTCACCGAGCCGATCGAAAAGGCGCTGCTGAACACCGGGCAGTACGAGTTCATCCGCTCCTACTCGCGCCCGGGCGAATCGCAGGTGATCTTCGTGGCCCGCGACAGCCTGCGCTCCAAGCAGATTCCGGACCTGTGGTACCAGGTGCGCAAGCGCGTGGGCGACATCAAGCCGACCCTGCCGCGCGAAATCGTCGGCCCATTCTTCAACGACGAATTCGGCGACACCTTCGGCAACATCTACGCGTTGACCGGGCAGGGCTTCGACTACGCGGTGATGCGCGACTACGCCGACCGCATCCAGCTGGAACTGCAGCGGGTGCCGGACGTGGGCAAGATCGAGCTGGAAGGCCTGCAGGACGAGAAGGTCTGGATCGAACTGTCCAACACCAAGCTGGCCACGCTGGGCGTGTCGCTGCAGCAGGTGCAACAGGCATTGGCCGACCAGAATGCCATTTCCGCCACCAGTTTCTTTGAAACCCCGACGGACCGGGTGCAGCTGCGCGTCACCGGTCAGTTCCAGAACGTGGAGGACATCCGCAGCTTCCCGATCCAGGCCGGCGACCGCACCATTCATCTGGGCGACATCGCCGAGATCAAACGCGGTTTTGCCGATCCGGCGTCGCCGAAGATGCGCTTCATGGGCGAAGATGCGATCGGCATCGCCGTGGCGATGAAGGACGGCGGCGACATCCTCAAACTGGGCAGTACCCTGGATGCCGAGTTCGAACGCCTGCAGAAGACCCTGCCGGCCGGCATGCAGCTGCGCAAGGTCTCCGACCAGCCGCATGCGGTGGAAGAGTCCGTGGGCGAATTCGTGCAGGTGCTCACCGAGGCGGTGGTGATCGTGCTGCTGGTCAGCTTCTTCTCGCTGGGCCTGCGCACCGGCCTGGTGGTGGGCGTGACCATCCCGCTGGTGCTGGCGATGACCTTCTTCGTCATGCATTACTTCGACATCGGCCTGCACAAGATTTCGCTCGGCGCGCTGGTGCTGGCGCTGGGCCTGCTGGTGGACGATGCGATCATCGCGGTGGAGATGATGGCCACCAAGATGGAGCAGGGCTACGACCGGTTACGCGCGGCCAGCTTTGCCTGGGAATCGACCGCCTTCCCGATGCTGACCGGTACGCTGATCACCGCCGCCGGCTTCCTGCCGATCGCCACCGCCGCATCCAGTACCGGTGAATACACCCGTTCGCTGTTCCAGGTGGTGACCATCGCGCTGGTGGTGTCGTGGATCGCCGCAGTGCTGTTCATCCCGTACCTGGGCGACAAGATGCTGCCGGACCTGTTCAACCGGACCCCGCCCAAGCCGGACAGCCTGGCCGGGCGCTGGCGCGCCAGGCGCCTGCAGTGGGCCGAGCGTCGCCCCGCGCTCGCACGCTGGATCGCGCCGAAGGAACATGCGCATGACCACGATCCGTACCAGCGGCCGTTCTACACCCGCTTCCGCGCGTTCCTGGATACCTGCCTGCGCCACCGCTGGTGGGTGATCGCGGCAACCGCGGCGCTGTTCGTGTTCTCGCTGCTGATCTTCCGCTTCGTACCGCAGCAGTTCTTCCCGGATTCGACACGCCCGGAACTGATGGTGGACATCGAACTGGCCGAGGGCGCCTCGCTGCAGGCCACCCAGGCACAGGCGGCCAAGCTGGAAAAGCTGCTCAAGGGCCGCGAGGGCATCAGCAACTATGTGGCCTACGTCGGCACCGGCTCGCCGCGCTTCTACCTGCCGTTGGACCAGCAGCTGCCGGCCACCAACTTCTCGCAGTTCGTGGTGCTGACCGAGAATGCCAAGGCACGCGAGGCGACCCGCGCCTGGCTGCTCAAGGACGTGATTCCGCAGTTCCCGGACGTGCAGATGCGCGTGACCCGCCTGGAGAATGGTCCTCCGGTCGGCTACCCGGTGCAGATGCGCATCTCCGGCGAACATATCGAGCAGGTGCAGGCCATTGCCCGGCAGGTGGAAGCCAAGGTGCGCGCAAACCCGCACGTGATGAACGTCAACCTGGACTGGAGCGAGCCGAGCAAAGTGGTACGGCTGGTGCTCGACCAGGACCGTGCACGCGCGCTGGGCGTGAGCAGCGCGCAGGTGAGCCAGCTGCTGGGCACATCGTTGTCGGGCATGAGCGTGAGCACCTACCGGGAGGGCAACCGCCTGATCGAGATGCTGCTGCGTGGCCCGGACAACGAGCGTGTGCGGCTGGACATGCTCGGCAGCCTGGCCATTCCGACCGCCAGCGGCACCTCGGTGACGCTGTCGCAGGTGGCGCGCCTGGAGTACGTGTTCGAGGATGGCATCATCTGGCACCGCAACCGCCTGCCGACGGTGACCGTACGCGCCGACATCGCCGATGCGATGCAGCCGCTGGACGTGGTGCAGCAGATCCTGCCGACGCTGGAGGGCATCCGTGCCGACCTGCCGTCCGGCTACCTGCTTGAAACCGGCGGCACGGTGGAGGATTCCACCCGCGGCCAGGATTCGATCAAGGCCGGCATGCCGCTGTTCCTGATCGTGGTGGCCACATTGCTGATGCTGCAGCTGCGCAGCTTCTCGCGTGCGGCGATGGTGCTGGTCACCGCGCCGCTGGGCATCATCGGCGCCACCTTGTTCCTGCTGCTGTTCCGCGCGCCGTTCGGCTTCGTGGCCTTGCTCGGCACGATCGCATTGGCGGGCATGATCATGCGCAACTCGGTGATCCTGATCGACCAGATCCAGCAGGACATCGACGCCGGCCACGACCGCTGGCACGCCATCATCGACGCCACCGTGCGCCGCTTCCGCCCGATCGTGCTGACCGCGCTGGCGGCGGTGCTGGCGATGATCCCGCTGTCGCGCAGCGCGTTCTACGGCTCGATGGCGATCTCGATCATGGGCGGCCTGATCGTCGGCACCGTACTGACCCTGGTATTCCTGCCGGCGCTGTATGCGGCGTGGTTCCGGGTGAAGCCGGATGAGGTGAAGACCACGGAAGGCTGATGTTTTCCGGGGCCGACGCAACGTCGGCCCCGCCTGGCGCCGGGCACTGCCCGGCTGCCCCCGGCTGCGCCTCCGCATTGAACGTGGCGCACCTGCCCATGGCTCAGGCCACGCGCAGGCAGGACAATGGGCGATTGCACCTTGTCGATGTACCCCCTGCCATGTCCACTCCTTCTGTCTGCCTGCCACCGGCCATCGTCGCCTTTGCACTTCTGCTGGCCTGTGCCAGCGTCACCGCGTCGCCCGCCGATGCGAGCGCGGCGACCACCTTCCAGCGCGACCTGGTTGCCATCCTGGAATGCAGGGCAGACCCGATGACCAGGCAGACGGTAGGTAAAGCACTGCGCGCGGCGATGTATGGCGATGCACAGCAACGCCCCGCCCATCTGCGTGGGTGGCGGTTTGAACGCAGTGGTGACGAGGATCATCCGGTGACCACCCTCGACATGCCGACCGCGGTGACGGCGCAGGGCGTCACAACCCGGCGTTTGTTCATTGAAGCCGGGGACTTCTCGATGCCGATCAATGACCTCCAGCGCGAACGCATCGTGGCCGCGCACGCCTTGCGCCTGCGCTCCAGTTCCCTGCGCGAGCCCTTCCGCGTCTGGTCGTCGCCCGTCGTAGCAGGGGAGGCGCCGCGGCCCGCCGCGGTCGTCGTGCGTAGCGATGGCGACGGCTACCGGCTGGGCTGTGATCTGTCCGGTGAGCAGGGCGACGAGGCGGCTCCCGCGCGCCGCCAGCCCGTCGCCGACGCGCATGATCTGGCCGCCGCGGCGGAATGCCGGGCATCCCCGGAAGCGCTGGAACGGGTGGAGGCGTTCTGGAACCTGGCATTGGAGGCTGGCCAGGAGGCGTGGCCGGCGCAGCTCCAGAGCATGGCCTCGCGCGACAGCGGCGAGCTCTACGTGGCGACGCTGTTCGATCCCATCCGCATCCAGGGTGTCCCGACGCGTAGGGTCGCGCTGGGCATGGGATTGTTCGCTGGCCTGATGGATCCGGGTGCCACGGGGCAGGCCGTGAGCGGCGCTGGCATGACCGCCGCCGACCGGTCCAGCGACGGGTTGTGGGAAAAGGAACTGTCCAGCAACCAGGACGCTGGCCGCCAGGTGTCCCGAAGTCTCGTGGTACTTCAACGTGACGGCGTAGACACCCTGGTCGGCTGCATGTACGGCCAGCGCGTCACGATCGACAACTGACCCACGCCGCGGCAGGTACCGACCGTTGGTCGGTACGCTGCATCCGCGCCCGTGGAATCCGCCGCGTGCCTGGTGGGATGTGCCGACCAACGGTCGGTACGGCGCTCACCCGCGCAGGCGCGCCAGCACCGTATCGGTTGCCTGGGTGGTGCTCACCGCCGCGCCCTTGGCGGCCAGGTCGGCGGTGAACACGCCGGCATCCAGCGCCGCATGCACGGCTGCTTCCACGGCAGCCGCTTCGTTTTCCAGCCCCAGTGAATGGCGCAGCAGCATCGCCGCGCTGAAGATGGTGGCGTAGGGGTTGGCGATGCCCTTGCCGGCGATGTCCGGGGCCGAGCCGTGGATGGGTTCGTAGATGCCCACCGCGCCAGGCTCGCCCAGCGACGCCGACGGCAGCAGGCCGAGCGAGCCGGCCAGCATCGAGGCCTCATCGGTGAGGATGTCGCCGAACATGTTCTCGGTCACGATCACGTCGTACTCGCGCGGCTTGGCCAGCAGGTGCATGGCCATCGAATCGACCAGCTGGTGCTCCAGCGCGATCTCCGGGAATTCTTCGCGGCCGATCCGCGCGGCGACGTCGCGCCACAGGCGCGAGGTTTCCAGCACGTTGGCCTTGTCCACCGAGGTGACCTTGCCGCGGCGGGTCTGCGCCAGCCGGAAGGCGGTGCGCAGCACGCGCTCGATCTCGCCCACGCTGTAGCTGCACAGGTCGCTGGCGCTATCGACGGTGCGGGTCTTCTCACCGAAATAGATGCCGCCGGTCAGTTCGCGCACGACGACGAAGTCCACGCCTTCCAGCAGTTCGGCCTTGATCGGCGAGGCGCCGAGCGCGGCCGCGTGCGTGCGCACCGGGCGCAGGTTGGCGTACAGCCCCAGCGCCTTGCGGATCGCCAGCAGGCCTTGTTCCGGCCGGACCTCGGCGTTGGGATCGGACCACTTCGGCCCGCCCACCGCGCCGAGCAGGATAGCGTCTGCCTTGCGACACGCATCCAGCGTGGTGGCCGGCAGCGGCTCGCCGTGGCGATCGATGGCGATGCCACCGATGTCGTGTTCCTGGAACCCGAAGGTGTGCCCGAAACGGGTGGCGACGGCCTCCAGCACCGCCACGGCGGCAGCGGCAACTTCCGGACCGATGCCGTCACCCGGCAATACGACAATCTCAGCGTGCATGTTCACTCTCGTAACGTTCAATGTCAGGGGTACGGCCCAACAGATAACCCAATTGGTCCACGCCTTCCAGCAGGCAGGTCTGCGAGAAACCGTCCAGCGGGAAGGCATACACGCGCCCATCGGGCGTGCGCAGTTCGCGCGCGGCCACATCGATGGTCAGTTCGTCGTCCGGGCGCTGCATCAGCGTCTGCACATCGGCTTCGTCCAGCACGATCGGCAGCAGGCCGTTCTTCAACGAATTGCCGCGGAAGATGTCGGCGATCTCGCTGCTGACGATCGCGCGCAGGCCCAGGTCGGCCAGCGCCCACGGCGCATGTTCGCGCGAAGAGCCGCAGCCGAAATTGCGCCCGGCCAGCAGGATGCTGCGCCCGGCATTGTGCGGCTGGTTGAAGGCGAATACCGGGTTGGGCGTGCCATCGGCCTGCCAGCGCCAGTCGTTGAAGGCGTGCTTGCCCAGGCCGACCCGCTCGGTGGTGGACAGAAAGCGCGCCGGAATGATCTGGTCGGTATCGATGTTGGTCTCGCGCAGCACCACGCTGGTCGAGGTCAGGGTACGGAAGCCGCTCATCAGGCCACCTCCAGCGTGGCATACAGTTCGCGTGGGTCGGCCACGCGGCCGTTCACCGCGGCCCAGGCGGCCGTCATCGGCGAGGCCAGCAGGGTGCGCGAGCCGGGCCCTTGGCGGCCTTCGAAATTGCGGTTGCTGGTGCTGACCGCCAGTTGCCCCGGCGCGACCAGATCGCCGTTCATGGCGATGCACATCGAGCAGCCCGGCTCCCGCCATTCGGCACCGGCCGCGCGCACGACCACATCGATGCCTTCGGCTTCGGCCTGGCGCTTGACGATTTCCGAGCCCGGCACCACCAGCATGCGTACGCTCGGGGCGACGCGGCGGCCCTGCAGCACCTGCGCCACTTCGCGCATGTCGCTCAGGCGGCCGTTGGTGCAGGAACCGACGAAGACCACATCCACCGGCGTGCCGGCCAAGGTCTGCCCGGCGTGGAAGTGCATGTAGTCCAGGCCCTTCTGCGCGGCAGCGTCGTTGGCCGCCGGAATCGGCTGGTCCACGGCGATCGCGGTACCGGGGTGGGTGCCCCAGGTCAGGGTCGGGCGGATGTCGGCGGCATCGATGTGGACCTCCACGTCGAAGCGCGCACCGACATCGCTGCGCAGCTGCGACCACGCGTTGACGGCGGCCTCGAAGTCGGCGCCCTTGGGTCCGCGCGGGGTGTTGGCCACCCAGTCGAAGGTGGTCTGGTCGGGGGCGACCATGCCGGCACGCGCCCCGGCTTCGATCGACATGTTGCACAACGTCATGCGCTGCTCCATGTCCATCGCCTCGATCGCGCTGCCACGGAACTCCAGCACATGACCGGTGCCGCCGTTGACGCCGATCACGCCGATGATGTGCAGCACCACATCCTTGGCACCGACGCCCTGGGCCAGCACGCCATCGACCGTGATCGCCATGGTCCTGGCTTTGCGTTGCAGCAGGCATTGGGTAGCCAGCACGTGGCCCACCTCGCTGGTGCCGATGCCGAACGCCAGGGCGCCGAACGCGCCATGCGTGGAGGTGTGGCTGTCGCCGCACACGATGGTCATGCCCGGCTGGGTGAAGCCCTGTTCGGGGGCGATCACGTGCACGATGCCGCGGCTGGCCGACTGCAGGTCGAACAGTTCGATGCCATGTTCGGCGCAGTTGGCGGCCAGCATCGCCACCTGTGCTTCGGAGGCGGCGCTGGCGTAGGGCAGCTTGCCGTCGGCACCGGCCGGCAGGGTCGGGGTGGAGTGGTCCATCGTCGCCTTGGTCCGGTCCGGGCGGCGCGGGGAGAGGCTGCGCTCGCGCAGTTCGGTGAAGGCCTGCGGGGAGGTCACTTCATGGATCAGGTGCAGGTCGATGTACAGCACGGCGGGCGCGCTGTCGGTCTCGGGAACGACGACGTGGGCATCCCACAGTTTGTCGTACAGGGTGCGGGGAGCTGGGGTCATGGACTGGCCTTGCTGCGGTTCGGGGTGCTTCATGGGTGCTCAGGCCGCGGCGGTCGCCGCGGGCTGTTCGGTCGTCGCGTTGCGCTGGCGCAGCAGGCGGTTGGCCACGTCCAGCCAGGCCAGCGCCGAGGCTTCGATGATGTCGCGGCTGGTACCGGTGCCTTCGTACTCCACGCCGTCATGGCGCACGCTCAGGTTGGCTTCGCCACGCGCATCGGCGCCGATGCCCACGCTGTGCACGTGGTAGCTGTCCAGCATCAGCTGCACGCCGGTGGCCGCCGACAGCGCGCCGAACAGCGCATCCACCGGGCCATCGCCCTGGGCGGTCTCGGCGACGCGGTTGCCGTCCGGGTCGGACAGCTCCACCAGCGCGTTGGCGCGGCTGCCGACATCGCTGATGGTCATCGAGGCCAGCCGGTAGCCGTTCTGGGTGGCGCTGCCCTGCATCAGGGTCTGCAGGTCGGCATCGGTGACCACGCGCTGCTGTTCGCACAGCGCCTTGAACTGTTCGAAGACCAGCTTCAGCTCTTCTTCTTCCAGCCAGAAGCCCAGCGCGCGCAGGCGCTGGTCGACCGCGGCGCGGCCGCTGTGGCGGCCCAGCACCATCTGCGAGGATTCCCAGCCCACGTCTTCGGGGCGCATGATTTCGTAGGTGCCGCGGTGGCGCAGCATGCCGTGCTGGTGGATGCCCGATTCGTGCGCGAACGCATTGGCGCCCACGATCGCCTTGTTGCGCTGGACCGGCATGCCGACCAGCCGCTGCAGCAGCTGCGAGGTGCCGACCAGGCGCGGGGTATTGATCCGGGTGTCTTCCTCGTAGAAGGCATTGCGTACCTTCAATACCATCGCGATCTCTTCCAGCGAGCAGTTGCCGGCGCGCTCGCCGATGCCGTTGATGGTGCATTCCACCTGGCGCGCGCCGCCTTCGATGGCGGCCAGCGAGTTGGCCACGGCCAGGCCCAGGTCGTTGTGGCAATGCGCGCTGAAGATGATGCGGTCGCTGTCGGGCACCCCGGCGATCACCCGCTGGAACATGCCGCGGATTTCCTCGGGGGTGGTGAAGCCGACGGTGTCGGGCAGGTTGATGGTGGTGGCGCCGGCGGCTACCGCCACGCGCGCCACTTCGATCAGGAAGTCCTCTTCGGTGCGGGTGGCATCCTCGGCCGAGAACTCCACGTCGTCGACGTACCCGCAGGCCATGCTGACATGCTTGTGCACCGATTCCAGCACCTGCTCGCGGCTCATGCGCAGCTTGTGCTCGCGGTGCAGCGCGCTGGTCGACAGGAACAGGTGCAGGCGCGGCTTGGCGGCTGCTTCCAGCGCCTTGGCCGAGGTCTCGATGTCGCCGGCCAGGCAGCGCGACAGCACCGCCAGGGTGGTCTGGCGCAGCTCGCGGCCGATCAGGCTCATCGCCTCGCGGTCGGACTGCGAACTGGCCGGGAAACCGGTTTCGATGATGTCCACGCCCAGTTCGGCCAGGGCGCGTGCCATCACCAGCTTCTGCGGCGGGGACATGCTGCAGCCGGGCGATTGCTCGCCGTCGCGCAGGGTGGTATCGAAAATTCTGATGCGGGGGGAGTTGGGCATGGTCACCAGGAGGTCTCCTCGACGGCAATGTCGGATGGGATGGCAGGGATGGCAGGAATGGGATGCGGAACAGAATCGGGGGGTGTGGCGAGCACGGTTGCTAGCGGTGGTCGCGTGCGCTCGCTGGCGCGGCGGCGGGGTTTGCGCGGTGGCCGCGGGCGGATGTCGGCCAGCAGCTGGGCCAGCACCATGGCGTCGATGTTGCCGCCGGAGACCACCGCGCACTTGCGCTTGCCGGCCACGCGGCGGCCGGCGGCCAGCGCCAGCGCGCCGGCGCCTTCGGCGATCACGTGCTCTTCCAGCGCCAGCCGCACCAGGGTTTCGCGCAGCTCGGCCTCGCGCACGATCACCACGTCGTCCAGCAGGGCGCTGCACAGCTTGCGGGTCAGGAAGCCGGGGATCTTCACCTTGACGCCGTCGGCCAGGGTAGCGACCGGGGCGATTTCACGGACGTCGCCGCGGATCGCGCGGGCCATCGAATCGACCCCTTCGACCTGCGCGCCGACGATGCGCACGCCCTGCGATTTCAGTGCCAGCGCCACGCCTGAGGCCAACCCGCCGCCGCCGATCGGCACGATCACCACGTCCGGCGCATGCGGGGCCAGTTCGATGCCCAGCGTGCCCTGGCCGGCGATCACGTCCGGATCGTCGAAAGCGGACAGGAAGCGGTAGCCGTGCTGGTCGGCCAGCGCCCGGGCGAAGGCATAGGCCTCGTCATAGCTGTTGCCGTGCTGGCGCACGGTGGCGCCCCAATGGGCGACGCCGGCGATCTTGGTGGCCGGTGCGCCGTGCGGCATCACCGTGATCGCCGGGATATTCAGCCGGTAGGCGGCCCAGGCCACGCCCTGGGCGTGGTTGCCGGCCGAGGCGCAGATCACCGGGCGGTCGTCGCCGCGTTCGCGCCCGGCCAGCAGCGCGTTCAACGCCCCGCGCACCTTGTAGGAGCCGGTGCGCTGCAGGTTCTCCAGCTTCAGCCAGACCCCGAAACGTTCGGCGTAATGCAGCGGGGTAGGCGGCAGGTAGCGGCGCAGCCGCGCCTGCGCGGCCAGCACGTCGGCGACGCTTACGTCGCCTACCTCCGGTTCCTGGGCAGTGCGGCTAGCCGGCATGGCGCAGCGGACCACGCTGACAGCCGGCCGCAGGAAGCCGCTGGAACGGAATGCCGTCGTGGTGCGACGTCGTGCGTCCCGCACGCGCACCATTTGCACATCCCTGTGCTGCACGGTGCGACCTTGTGCGTCCTGCACGCGCACCACTCGCACATCCATGTGCTTCGAGAAGACTCCTCCGTACCGGCACCGGGACAACGGTGCGGGCGTTCATGCCGATACTCCGGGGCCGGGTTCCAGTGCGCTGATCCGCACCGACACGCAGTCGTAGATTTTCTCGATCTGCCGGCGCAGGGTCTCCGGCGGGCGCGCGCTGTCCACCACCAGTTGCAGGTGCCAGCGGCCGGCGTCGGCGGCATTGGGCGCGCCGGCGATCGCGCGCGGGGCGAAGCCGCGGCGTTCGGCCATGCCGATCACGCGCAGCAGCGCGCCTTCGGCCGGGGTCAGCACCAGGTCAAGCCGGTATTGCATTGGGGAACTCCTGGGACTGGTGTGCGGGGTTGCTGTCCAGCATGGTGCTGTTGGCGGTGTTGGGCGGCACCAGCGGCCACACGTTGGCGCGCGCATCGATGCCCACGTGCAGCAGCGCCGGGCCGGGCTGGGCCAGCAGTGCGGCCAGGCCCCCTTCGACATCGTCGCGCGTGTCGATGCGGGTGGCCGGAATGCCGAACACCTGCGCCAGCGCCGCGAAGTCGGGGTTGTCGGACAGGTCGATCTCGCTGTACCGCTCGGCGAAGAACAGTTCCTGCCACTGGCGCACCATGCCCAGCGAACTGTTGTCCAGCAGCACGATCTTCACCGGCAGGCGGCAGCGGGCGATGGTGACCAGCTCCTGCACGTTCATCATGAAGCTGCCGTCGCCGGAAACCAGCACCACGGTGCGGTCGGGGCAGGCGAACTGCGCGCCCATCGCTGCCGGCAGGCCAAAGCCCATGGTGCCCAGGGCGCCGCTGGTCAGGTGGTTGCGCGGGTGGTTGAAACGGCAGTGCTGGGCCACCCACATCTGATGCTGGCCGACATCGCAGGCGATGATCGCATCGCTCGGGGCCAGCTCGCTCAGGCGCTTGAGCAGCGCCGGGGCATAGATGTTCTGGCCCGGCGCGTCGTAGCGCGCGGCGAAGCGTTCGCGGTGGCCGCTGCAGCGTTTGCGCCAACCGTCCTGGGCCGGGGTGGGCGTGCCGCAGGCGGCGGTCAACGCGCGCAGCGCGCTGCCCACGTTGCCCGGCACCGCCACATCGGCAGTACGCAGCTTGGAGATTTCATACGCATCGGCGTCGATGTGGACGACCCGTGCGAACGGGGCGAACTCGTTCAACTTGCCAGTGGCGCGGTCGTCGAAGCGCGCACCCACCACCACCAGCAGGTCGCTTTCCTGCACGGCCATGTTGGCCGCGCGGGTGCCATGCATGCCCAGCATGCCCAGGTAGTGTGGGTGCTGCGCCGGTAGCGCACCCAGCCCGCGCAGGGTCAGCACGGTGGGAATCGCACTGGCGTCGACGAAGGCACGGAGGTCCTCCACCGCATCGCCCAGGGCGACCCCACCACCGGCATAGACCACCGGCTTTTCAGCCGTGGCGATCGCTGCGATCGCCTGCGCGATGGCGTCCGCCTGTGGTGCCGGCGGCGGGTTCACCGCCTGCGGAACATGCGCAGGCAGGTGCGAGGCGTCGGCGATCTGTACATCCTTGGGCAGGTCGATCAGCACCGGCCCGGGCCGCCCTTCGCGGGCGATCCGGAACGCATCGGCGACCACCTGCGGCAGGTCCTCGACACGGCGCACCAGCCAGCTGTGCTTGACGATCGGCAGGGTCAGCCCGAACACATCCAGTTCCTGGAACGCGTCGGTGCCCAGCAACGGGGTGGCGACCTGGCCGGTGATGCAGACCATCGGTACCGAGTCCAGCATCGCATCGGCGATGCCGGTGACCAGGTTGGACGCACCCGGGCCGGACGTGGCCACGCACACGCCGACATGGCCGCTGGCGCGTGCATATCCGTTGGCGGCCAGGGCGGCGCCCTGTTCGTGGCGGACCAGGATGTGCTTCAGCCCCGAATCCACCAGGGCGTCATAGAACGGCATGATGGTGCCGCCCGGATAGCCGAACAGCGTGTGCACGCCTTCGGCTTCCAGGGCCTGCGTCAACCAGCGTGCGCCGTTGCGGGGCGCGCTGCTGTGGGCGGAGGTGTTCATGCGGTGACCTTTACGAAAGCGGGTGGGGGAGCCGCGCAGTTACGCGGCTTGACTTTGCAACCAGACCATCTTGGCGCGCAGTTCCTTGCCTACCTTCTCGATCGGGTGCTCCAGGTCGGCCTGCTTGAACTTGTTGTAGTTCGGCAGGCCCGCTTCGTATTCGGCCACCCAGTTCTTGGTGAAGGTGCCGTTCTGGATGTCGGTCAGCACGTCCTTCATGCGCGCCTTGGTGCCGGCGTCGATCACCCGCGGGCCGCTGACGTAGTCGCCGTACTGGGCGGTTTCGGAGATGAATTCCAGCATGCGGGTGATGCCGCCTTCGTAGAACAGGTCCACGATCAGCTTCAGTTCGTGCAGCACTTCGTAGTAGGCGATTTCCGGCTGGTAGCCGGCTTCCACCAGGGTTTCGAAACCGGCCTGGACCAGTGCCGAGGCACCGCCGCACAGCACGGCCTGCTCGCCGAACAGGTCGGTCTCGGTTTCTTCCTTGAAGGTGGTCTGGATCAGGTTGGCGCGCGCGCCACCCAGGCCGGCGGCGTAGGCCAGCGCGAACTCGGCCGCCTTGCCGCTCTTGTCCTGGTAGACCGCCCAGATGCACGGCACGCCACGGCCGATCTCGTACTCGCGGCGGACCAGCGCGCCCGGGCCCTTGGGCGCCACCAGCACCACGTCCAGGTCATCGCGCGGCTTGATCATGTCGAAGTGCACGTTCAGCCCATGCGCGAACAGCAGTACCGCGCCCTGTTTCATGTTGGGTGCGAGCACGTCTTCATAGAGCTTCTTCTGCACCATGTCCGGGGTCAGCACGGCGACCAGGTCGGCGTCCTTGACCGCCTCGGCCGGGGCCTTGACGGTGAAGCCGTCGGCCTGTGCCTTGACTTCGGTGGGGCCGCCCGGGCGCAGCCCGACGACGACATCGAAGCCGGATTCACGCAGGTTCAGCGCGTGCGCGCGGCCCTGGCTGCCGTAGCCGACAACGGCGATCTTGATCTGGGGCAGGTCGTTGGTGCTCATGGGGGAGGTCCTTTGGCGGAAAGAAAAAAGTGGCCGACGGTCAGCGACGCGTCGGCCAGTCAGGGGAAGTGGTGGCATGCGCCGCGCCACGGCCGCAGGCACCAGCCATGCAGGCGGTGGGCATCGAAGCGGCGGTGGCGGGCTGGCGGGTCATGGCGGCAGGGGCAGTCGAAAGGGGGGAGGGGAGGAATGCAGGGGCTCTGAAACGAAAAAACCCGCACCTGGGTGGGTGCGGGTTTTGATGGATACCTGGCAGTCTTGCTTACACGCCGGTCCGTCCCGCACCTGTTGGTTGGGTAATAAGTACGAGGACGAGAAGCGAACGGATCGAGGCGCCGCCGGTGTCGGCGTGCTGGATGGATTCGCGGGTGGCTGTGCGCTGCAACATGAGATCGAGAAAACCACAGGCGTTTTGGCGCTGTCAACCCTGGCGGCCAGATTTCCGACAGTTTCGCCTGCATCCAGCGCAAAGCCTCGCCACGCAAGGATGGTTGCGGTTGAAAGCGTTACGGTGAACCCGAATTCACTATTTTGACGCGGCGTTCTGCGCGGATTCCGGGCCGACCCGTGCACCTGGCATGACCATTGTCGGATGTCATCGGGGGCGCGCTGCGGCCACTATCAGGGGGCTACCACCCTTCAGGAACCACCCCGTGCCCCGACATCTTGCCCGCGGCCTGCTTGCCGCCGCCGTGCTGTGTGCCCTGCCGATCGCCGCGATCGGTGCCGACCGCATCACCGGCCATCCCTTCGCCACCCGTTCGGAGGTGATCGCCCCGCACGCGATGGCGGCCACCTCCCAGCCACTGGCCACCCAGGTCGCACTGGATGTGATGAAGTCCGGCGGCTCGGCGGTGGACGCGGCGATCGCCGCCAACGCGGCGCTGGGGCTGATGGAGCCGACCGGCAACGGGATCGGCGGGGACCTGTTCGCCATCGTGTGGGACCCCAAGACGCAGAAGCTGTACGGCTACAACGGCTCCGGCCGCTCGCCGAAGTCGCTGACCCTGGCCGAATTCCAGCGCCGCGGGCTGAAGGAGATCCCGGCCACCGGCCCACTGCCGGTGTCGGTGCCCGGCGCGGTGGATGGCTGGTTCGCGCTGCACGAACGCTTCGGCCGCAAGCCGATGGCCGACAACCTGGCCCCGGCGATCGGCTATGCGCGGCAGGGCCACCCGGTCGCCGAGGTGATCGCCTACTACTGGGATCGCTCGGTGCCCAAGCTGTCCAAGTACCCCGGCTTCACCGAACAGTTCACCGTCGACGGCCACGCCCCGCGCAAGGGGCAGATGTGGAAGAACCCGAACCTGGCCAACACCCTGGAGCAGATCGCGCGCGGTGGCCGCGACGCGTTCTACAAGGGCGATATCGCCCGCACCATCGACAGTTATTTCAAGGCCAACGGCGGCTACCTGAGCTATGAGGACCTGGCCAGCCACCATGGTGAGTGGGTCGAACCGGTAAGCAGCAACTACCGTGGCTATGACGTCTGGGAACTGCCGCCCAACAGCCAGGGCATCGCCGCGCTGCAGATCCTCAACGTGCTGGAAGGCTACGACTTCTCCAAGATCGCCTTCGGCTCGCCCGAACACGTGCACCTGTTCGTGGAGGCCAAGAAGCTGGCCTTCGCCGACCGTGCGCGCTTCTACACCGACCCGGCGTTCCACCCGGCGCCGGTGCAGAAGCTGGTGTCCAAGGCCTATGCGGCCGAGCGGCGCAAGCTGATCTCGATGGACAAGGGGTTGCGCGAAGTGCAGCCGGGCACGCCGAAGCAGCTGCAGGAAGGCGACACGATCTACCTCACCGTGGCCGACGCGGACGGGATGATGGTGTCGCTGATCCAGTCCAACTACCGCGGCATGGGCAGCGGCATGGCACCGCCGGGCCTGGGCTTCATCCTGCAGGACCGCGGCGAGATGTTCGTGCTGCGCAAGGGCCACCCGAACGGCTATGCGCCGGGCAAGCGCCCGTTCCAGACCATCATCCCGGCCTTTGTGACCAAGGATGGCAAGCCGTGGATGAGTTTCGGGGTGATGGGCGGGGCGATGCAGCCGCAGGGGCATGCGCAGATCGTGATGAACATGGTCGACTTCGGCATGAACCTGCAGGAGGCCGGCGATGCACCACGTATCCAGCACGAGGGCTCGACCGAACCCACCGGACAGGCCACGGCGATGAGCGATGGCGGTGAGGTCAACCTGGAAACGGGCTTCCCGTACGAAACGGTGCGCGCGCTGATGCGCAAGGGCCATCGGGTGGTGTTCGCCGATGGTCCGTATGGCGGCTACCAGGCGATCCTGCGCGACCCGGACACCGGGGTGTACTACGGGGCGTCGGAGAGCCGCAAGGACGGGCAGGCGGCGGGGTACTGAGCAGGAGCAGCTGCGAAGCGTTCTGCATTTGCCTGGTTTGGGCCACCCACCCCGACCCTCAAGCCGACAACAGCGAAGCGACCGCTCTTAGAATAAAGAGCGAAAATCTCAAGGTGCCCGAGCAGCCTCTTCCCGAGTCTCTTC
Organism: Stenotrophomonas rhizophila; assembly: GCF_020857975.1. Taxonomy (GTDB): domain Bacteria; phylum Pseudomonadota; class Gammaproteobacteria; order Xanthomonadales; family Xanthomonadaceae; genus Stenotrophomonas; species Stenotrophomonas rhizophila_C. Next base: position 62,793 of record NZ_JACWUO010000017.1, on the reverse strand, counting down.
CTGCGCGGCAATCTCGCGTTCGATCCAGGCATCCATCATCCGCCGCGCGCGTTGCGCACGGCGGCGCTGCAGCGCGTATTCCATGTCCAGCACCCGGTACAACGACCACATCACCAGCAGCATCAGCAGCGCGAACGGCAACGCCGCGATCGTGATCATGCCCTGCAGCGCGGTCAGCCCGCCGGCCAGCAGCAGCACCCCGGCAATCAGCGCGATCGCCACGCCCCACACCATCCGCCGGGCCAGCGGCGGGTCGCCGGCTTCCTCGGTGGACATCGTGGCCAGCACCAGCACCGCCGAATCGGCCGAGGTCACGAAGAAGATCATCAGCAGCACCAGCGCGATCACCGACAGCACCGTCGGCATCGGCAGGCTGTCGAACATGGTGAACAACACCGTCTCATAGCCGTTGCCCAGCGCCTGGGCCAGATCCACGTGGCCGAAGATCTGCGACCACAGCGCCGTGCCGCCAAACACCGAGAACCAAACAAAGCCCAGCACGCTGGGGGCGATCACCACGCCCAGCACGAACTCGCGGATGCTGCGCCCGCGCGATACGCGCGCGATGAACGAGCCCACGAACGGCGCCCAGGCGATCCACCACGCCCAGTAGAAGATCGTCCAATCCGCCACCCAGGTACTGCCCGAGAACGGCGACATGCGCAGGCTCATCGTCACCAGCGAATTGAGGTAGGACCCGATCGTGGTGGTGAACGTGTCGAAGATGAAGCCGGTCGGCCCCAGCACCAGGATCAACGCCAGCAGCAACGCCGCCAGGCCCAGGTTGAAGTTGGACAGCCACTTGATGCCGCGGTTCACCCCGCTGGTGGTGGAAGCCATGTACAGCACGAACGCCACCACGATGATGGTCAGCTGCACCGGCACCGTCGAGCGGATGCCGAAGACCCGTTCCACGCCGGCGGCGATCTGGATGGTGCCGAAGCCCAGCGTGGTGGCTACGCCGATCGCGGTGGCCACCACCGCCGCCACGTTGACCACCGTTCCCATCCAGCCGCGGTGGTGGGCGCCGATGATCGGCTGCAGCAGGTCGCTGATCAGCCCGCGCCCGTTGCGGTTGAACTGGAACCAGGCCATCGCCAGCCCGATCAGCGCATAGATCGCCCACGGGTGCAGGCCCCAGTGGAAGAACGCATAGCGCATCGAGGCCCGCGCGGCTTCCATGCTCTGCGGCGCCAGCCCTTCCGGTGGCTTGATGAAATGCGAGATAGGCTCGGCCGCCCCCCAGAACACCAGGCCGATGCCCATCCCGGCCGCGAACAGCATCGACATCCAGCTGGCATTGGAAAAATCCGGTTCGGCCTCTTCGCCGCCGATGCGCAGGCTGCCGAAGCGGCCGAACGCCAGGTACATCAGGAACGACAAGGTGACGAACACCACCAGCAGGTACATCCAGCCGGTACTGCGGATCACCGTGGTCAAGCCACTCTGGACCACGTCGTTGAAGGGGCCGGGCGCGATGCCGGCGATCAGCACCAATGCGATGATCAGTGCGATGGAAATACGAAACACCATGAAGGAGTTTCTCCGTACAAAAGGGGCGAGCGAATGCCTGCCGTCTCCAGCGCCATCAACCGGCGCTGGGGCGAATCAAGCCGGTCGATGCCGGACGATGCGGAACTCCTGGGCGGTAGGCCATTGCCGTGCCGCGCTGCACCATTCTAGTCGATTGGCCGTCAGCACCCTTTCACGTGGTGCAATGCGGCGGCGTCCCGGCGCGGCCGCCCGCGCCAATGTCACCGCGGTTATGGTCTAATTCGCCCCGAAGCGGGGGTACCTGGGCCATCTGGCCCGGGTTGAGACAGTCCCATCGAACCTGATCCGGTTGATACCGGCGTAGGGAAGCTTCGCAACTGCCGATGTATTGCGCCGCAGGGCCCCGTGCCCGCAGACCGCCTGCAATCCCTCGGCCGTGCGCCGCCGTTTCGTCCCTCCCAACACGAACCCTCCGCCAGCGGCCGTACCGCCCGCTGCACGGGTTCAACCAGGACGATACCGATGAACGCAGCGCTTTCCAGCTTGCAGCAGCAGGCCCAGCAACTCTCCGAGTCGGTCACTCGGCCCATTCCCGGTTCGCGCAAGATCCACGTCCAGGGCACGCGCAGCGACCTGCAGGTGCCGATGCGCGAAATCGTGCTGACCCGCACGCCCACCCTGTTCGGCGGCGAAGAGAACGCCCCGGTGACCGTGTACGACACCTCCGGCCCGTATACCGATCCGCAGGCACGCATCGATCTGGCCGCCGGGCTGCCGGCACTGCGCGCGGCCTGGGTCGCCGAGCGCGGCGACACCGAAGTACTGCACGGGCCCAGTTCGGCGTTCGGCCGCGCGCGCGATGCCGACCCGCGGCTGGATGCGGTGCGCTTCCCGGCGCGCAGCGCACCGCGCCGCGCCGTGGCCGGTGCCAACGTTACTCAGATGCACTACGCCCGCCGCGGCATCGTCACCCCGGAAATGGAATTCGTGGCGATCCGCGAGAACCAGCGGCTGCAGGCCGTGCGCGATGCGGCGCTGCGGCAGCAGCACCCCGGCCAGGCGTTCGGCGCGTCGATCCCGGCCCTGGTCACCGCCGAATTCGTCCGCGATGAAATCGCCCGCGGCCGCGCCATCCTGCCCAACAACATCAATCACCCCGAATCCGAGCCGATGATCATCGGCCGCAACTTCCTGACCAAGATCAACGCCAACATCGGCAACAGCGCGCTGTCCTCGGGCATCGCCGAGGAAGTGGAGAAGCTGGTCTGGGCGATCCGCTGGGGCGCCGACAACGTGATGGACCTGTCCACCGGCAGGCATATCCACGAAACCCGCGAGTGGATCGTGCGCAACTCGCCGGTGCCCATCGGTACCGTGCCGATCTACCAGGCGCTGGAGAAGGTCGATGGCCGCGCCGAGGAACTGACCTGGGAAATTTTCCGCGACACCTTGATTGAACAGGCCGAGCAGGGCGTGGACTATTTCACCATCCATGCCGGCGTGCTGTTGCGCTACGTGCCGCTCACCGCCAAGCGGGTCACCGGCATCGTCTCGCGCGGGGGCAGCATCATGGCCAAGTGGTGCCTGGCCCACCACAGGGAAAACTTCCTCTACACCCACTTCGAGGACATCTGCGAGATCATGAAGGCCTACGACGTGGCCTTCTCGCTGGGCGACGGCCTGCGCCCGGGCTGCATCGCCGACGCCAATGACGCCGCGCAGTTCGGCGAACTGGAGACGCTGGGCGAACTGACCCGCATCGCCTGGACGCACGATGTGCAGACCATGGTCGAAGGCCCCGGCCATGTGCCGATGCAGTTGATCAAGGAAAACATGGACAAGCAGCTGCGCGAGTGCGGCGAGGCGCCGTTCTACACGCTGGGGCCGCTGACCACCGACATCGCACCGGGTTATGACCACATCACCAGCGCGATCGGCGCGGCGATGATCGGCTGGTACGGCACGGCGATGCTCTGCTATGTCACCCCCAAGGAACACCTGGGCCTGCCCAACCGCCAGGACGTTCGCGACGGCATCATGGCCTACCGCATCGCTGCGCATGCCTCCGACCTGGCCAAGGGCCATCCCGGCGCGCAGGTGCGCGACAACGCATTGAGCAAGGCGCGCTTCGAGTTCCGCTGGGAAGACCAGTTCCACCTTGGTCTGGATCCGGAAAAGGCCAAGGAATTCCACGATGAAACCCTGCCCAAGGACGCGCACAAACTGGCCCACTTCTGCTCGATGTGCGGGCCGCACTTCTGTTCGATGAAGATCACCCAGGACGTGCGCGACTATGTCGCCGGACAGGACGCGCAGGCGCAGGCCGCGATCGAGGCGGGCATGGCCGAAAAGTCGGCCGAATTCCGCCAGCTCGGCGCCGAGGTCTACCGCCCGCAGTGAGCACGGCGCCGGGGCGGCACCGCGCCGTCCCGGCATGCTCATCCAGCCGTGGCGTGTTCCGCGATAAGCTCGGCGGCGACCGCATGGGGGAACCGGCATGGCGATAGCACGTACCACCAAATGGCTGGCCATCGCCCGCCGCCATCCCTCGGCGTGGTTGTTGGGGGTGCAGCTGCTGGGCGTGCTGCTGTACCCGGCGATGGACGAGGCCGGGGCCAGTGGCGCGCTGTTCGGCGCGTTCGGCATCGCCGTGCTCGGCCTGGCGCTGTGGGTGGCGCGGCGCAGCCCGCTGGGGATCGGGCTGGCCCTGCTGCTGGCGATCCCGGCGGTGGCGTGTTCGGTCAGCGGCGCCCTGCTGGGCCGGCCCGGGCTGACCACTGCCGCCCAGTTGCTGGAGTGCCTGTTGTATTTCTATACCGCCGGCAGCCTGACCGCCTACATGCTGCAGGACCACAAGGTCACCCGCGATGAACTGTTCGCCGCCGGTGCCACCTTCACCTTGCTGGCCTGGGCGTTCGCCTTCGCCTTCGCGGTTTGCCAGCAGTGGTACCCGGGCAGTTTCCTGGCCACCAGCGAGAGCGAATTGCGCACCTGGATGGAGCTGCTTTATCTCAGCTTCAGCTTGTTGTCGGGGGTGGGGTTGAGCGATGTGGTGCCGGTGCATCCGCAGGCCCGCGCGCTGGTAATGCTGGAACAGTTCGCAGGCGTGATGTATGTGGCCCTGGTGGTCTCGCGTCTGGTCGGGTTGACCATGCTGCGGCGTGGACGAAACTGAATCGCAGATAAAAAATTCGCGCCCGAGGGCGCGAATGGTGACGTCATTTATGTGAATTCGTCGGCGAGAGAGAGCCTGGTGTCGTCCACGCGCACAGGCGCGGTTAACCGGCATAGGCTAGTATTCGCGCGCTTCAGTGTTTTTGCGCTTTGCGCTGATGCCTTGTGCGGAATCTGGCGGTTCGTTCGATCGGTGGTTGATTGCGATGAATGCTGCGTTCCCGTTGTTCTGCATTCACTCGTATCACCGGAATGATCAGCATCGATAGTGGGCCACCTTCAGCCGATCAGCTCAGGATCGGCGATTGCACCGTTACCCTGTCCTCGCGTGAGGTCATGGCGCCCGGTGCGCGTCGTCCGCGCCGGCTCACGCCCAAGGCGCTGGGCGTACTGAAGGCCCTGCTGCGTTGCCCCGGCACGGTGGTGACCCGCGAGGAACTGTTCGCCGAGGTGTGGCCCGATACATTGCCCACCAACGACGTGCTGACCCAGGCGGTGACCCAGCTGCGCAAGGCCTTCGCCAGCGACGACGAGGCCGGCACCGCCTACATCGAAACCATCGCCAAGACCGGCTACCGCCTGCTGGTGCCGGTGCGGGTGGTGGAGCTGGATCCGGACGTGGCCACTGACGTCGCCGTCGAGCCGGATGTCGCGGCGAGCGCCGTCGCGGCGCCGGTGACCGCGCGCATGCGCTGGCGGCGGATCCGTCGGCATGTGCTGCTGCTGGTCGGGCTGGGCATGCTGGTGGCGCTGCTGGTGATGGCCGCGCTGCTGCTGCAGCGGCCCTCGGCGGCGGTGGCGTCCAGCGGCGTGCTCGAGGATGGCAGCCGGGTGGTCGGCAGCCCGCAGCGCCCCTACCGGCTGATCACCGCCACCGCCGGCTTTGAGACTTATCCGACCTTGTCCCCGGACGGTTCGCAGGTGGCCTATGAGGCCGACAGCACCGCACGCAAGGGCAGTACGATCAAGGTCCAGACCTCGGGCAATGCGCCGGCGCGGCCGCTGACCGACACGCCCGAGGGTGCCTCGGACCGCTTCCCGAACTGGTCGCCCGATGGCCGCGAGATCGCCTTCGCGCGCTTTGCCGCCGACGGCGCCTGCGAAGTGCTGATCGCCAGTGCCACCGGCGGCGCGGTGCGCCACCTCACCCGCTGTGATGGCACCGAGCTGCTCAGTTTCGATTGGACCCCCGACGGCCGCGGCCTGCTGTTCGGGTCGCTGGCCGGGCGCTTTGCCCACCGTGGCATCCGCATCCTGGACATCGCCAGCGGGCAATGGCGCGCGCTGGCCTATACCGTGGCCGAGGACAGTTTCGACTATGCGCCGCGCTACTCGCCCGACGGGCGCTGGATCGTGTTCGTGCGCAACCCGCAGATCGGCGATCTGTGGCGGCTGCCGGCGCAGGGGGGCGTGCCGGAGCAGTTGACCGACGATTCGGCCGAGATCCGTGGCTGGGCCTGGCGCGGCGACAGCCGCCACATCGTGTTCGGGCGCCGCGTGGACAGCGAAGCGCGCCTGTATGAGCTCGACACGCAGACCCGCATGCTGCGCGATGTCGGCATCGACGATGCGCAGTCGCCGGCGGTGTCGCGGCACAACGACATGCTCGCCTTCGTGCACCGCAAGGCGCAGTTCGGCCTGTTCCGGGTGCCGCTGGAGCAGGGCCATCCGGGCACGCCCGAGCGCCTGTTCGCCTCCAATGGCCGCGATGGGCAGCCGATGCTGGCCCCGGACGGCCGGCAACTGGTGTTCACCTCCGACCGCTCCGGCAACTACGGGCTGTGGTGGGCCGACCTGACCCGCCCCGAGTCGCTGCGTCCGGTCGAAGGGCTGCGCCCGGAAACCCGGCAGGCCGCCGACTGGTCGGCCGACAGCACCCGGCTGCTGGTCTCCGGCCGCGATGCGCAGGCGCGGCCGGTGATCTACGAAGTGTCCCCGCGCGACGACCTGGTGGTGCCGTTGCCGGTGCCGGTGGCGCAGCCGTTGCAGGCGCTGTACGCCGGCGATGCCGCGCACGTGCTGGTGGTCGAGCGCGACGCCAGCGAACGCATGCGGCTGCTGCTGTTCGACCGCCGCGACAGCCCCTGGCGCCTGTTGGGCAGCATCGACGGGGTCTCGCAGGCACGCTTCGACCCGGCCGCGCAGCGCGTACTGTTCACCCGGCTGTCGGCCGGTGGGCTGTGGTCGGCCGATGCGTTGCTGGACCCCGGCAGCATCCGCCAGGTCAGCGAGGACCGGCCGTCGCGCTGGCGCTACCGGACCTGGACGGTGGCCCGCAATGGCAGCGTCGATTACCTGTCCAACCGTGCCGATTGCGCCACCTTGTTCTCACGCCTCACCCCCGGCGCGGTGCCTGCCGAGTACTGCCTGGATGCCGACCGCTTGAGTGCGGGCAATGGCTTCAGTGCGCAGCCCGACGGCGACGCGCTGTACCTGACGCTGGCGGTGGCCGACGGTGCCGACATCGGCGTGATGCCGCTGGCCCCGGCCCCGGCGCCGGTGTTCTCGGTCGCAGCCAAGGCGCTGTTTTTCAAGGGAAAGTAAGCGTCGTCTTTCCTTCGTACCGGCCTCGTGTCGAATTCGGAGGAATCTCGTAGGTAATTCCTGACCCGGCTCGCCCGATTTGGCAAAACGTTTGCCCAGCAACGGCAAACACACGGTGCAGTCATGCGTCAGCTCTCCCTGGCCGATCGCGGTCAATCGCTCTCCCTGAACAAGATCGTCGACGACGGTCCGCTGCCCACCTGCCTGGGCGTGGCCCGGCTCGGCAGCCTGCAGACCGCCGGCAGCACCTTCACCGTGTGGATGCAGCTGCGTGGCAGCGCCTGGGTGGAATCCAAGGAAGGCCGCTTCCGCCTGCGCCAGCGCGAATGGATCGCCTTCGAGAAGGAATCCAGGCCGATGATCCAGGCCGGCCGCGATGGCCTGTGCATCGGCCTGAGCCTGACCCCCGAAGCCCTGCGTGCGCTGGGCGAACTGGTCGACAGCAGCCTGTATGCCGGCCGCGGCAGCATGAGCCGCGGCGAAGCGCGGGTGGCGTTGCGGTTGTGGCGCGATGCCCTGGCCAGCGGCCAGCCGGCGCAGGCGCTGCGCCCGGTGCTGCTGCACCTGGCCTCGCTGCAGCACGGGATGGCCACCGGCGTGCAGCGTTGCCCGGGCCGTTCGCGGGTGCGCAAGCGCCAGGTGTTCGGCCGCATGCAGCGTGCGCGCCTGTACCTGGAAGGCAACAGCCACCGGGTGGTGCGCATCGGCGAACTGGCCGAACTGACCAACTTCTCCAGCTGGTACCTGTCCAAAACCTTCCAGAGCCTGTATGAAGAAAGCCCGCAGTCGTTGTCGGCGCGGCTGCGCCTGGAGCGTGCCGCCGACCTGCTGCGTGATACCGACATGATGATCGGCGAAGTGGCCGCTGCGAGTGGATTTGACAACTGCTGCAGCTTTGCACGGGCGTTTCGGGCCCGTTATGGGCAGTCTGCGTCAGGCTTCCGCCAGAGCGCTGGAACGCTCCCGCCAAACTCGGCAAAGCCTTCGGTGGCTTCCCGCAAATAATTAACTGCAACGCAATCGTAACTTTCCGAGGCGGTTTAACACGCTACTAACGTACCTCGGAGAGATAAATGAATTTTCGTACTCCTGCCGTGCGGCTGGGCCTCCTGCCCGCCGGCATCGCCCTGGCGCTGGCGCCGAGCTTTGTCTCGGCGCAGGAAGCTGCCTCTGGCACCACTGACCTGGATCGCATCTCGGTCACCGGCTCGCGTATCCGCGGCGCCAACATGGAAACCCAGCAGCCGATCCTGACGATGACCCGCGAAGCCCTGGAAAAGCAGGGTTTCTCGAACGTCGCTGACGTGCTGAACAACCTCACCTCGGCCGGCTCCCCGGCCATTTCGCGTTCGGATTCGCTGTCCTCCGGCGAGAACGTGGGCGGCTACTACGTCGACATCCGCAACCTGGGCGCCCAGCGCACCCTGGTGCTGATGAACGGCAAGCGCCTGGGTGCTTCCACCTCCGGCCTGCAGGATCTGAGCCAGATCCCGATGTCGGCTGTCGAGCGCATCGAGATCCTGAAGGACGGCGCGTCCTCGATCTACGGTTCGGACGCCATCGCCGGCGTGGTCAACGTGATCACCCGCAAGAATGTCGACGGCGGCGAAGCCAGCGTCCGCATTGGCCAGTTCGGCAACGGCGACGGTGACGAGCAGCAGTACTCGATGACCCTCGGTGCCAAGGGCGAGCGCGGCAGCCTGACCCTGTCGGCCGAATACTCCAAGCAGGATCCGGTGTGGGCCAAGGACCGCTGGTACAGCCGTGACGGCTCGCTGGGCCCGAACTCGACCCCGGCCGACTGGAGCTCGATCAGCCAGAACAGCACCTGGTGCGACCCGCGCCTGTTCGGCAAGTGCGACGACGACGAGGCGGTGTGGCAGACCCTGAACAAGGGCGGCAACCCGAACAACCCGAATGACTACCACCCGCTGACCGAAGGCGAGTACGCCAACGCCAACCAGCAGATGACCCTGCTGACCGGTGTCGAGCGCAAGTCGGTCTACATCAATGGTACGTACGACTTCACCGACCGCATCAGCCTGAACTCCGACCTGCTCTACAACGAGCGTCAGACCTTCCAGCAGATCGCCGGCTACCCGTACCAGTCGCAGGCCTTCGGCACCCCGCTGTCGGCCGACAGCGCATTCAACCCGATCGGCCAGGACATCGAGTTCCGCCGCCGTCTGTGGGAAGTGCCGCGCACCACCGAAAGCCAGCTGAAGACCCTGCGCTTTGCGCCGACCATCAGCGGCTTCTTCGAAGTGGCCGACAAGACCTTCGATTGGGACGTTGGCGCACTGTGGAACCGCAACGAGTCGATCAAGACCAACCGCGGTGACATGAGCCTGATCGGTTCGTCGCAGGCGCTCGGCCCGTCGTTCATCGATGCCGGTGGCGTTGCCCGCTGCGGCACCGCCGCCAAGCCGATCCTGGGCGACTGCCGTCCGTGGAACCCGCTGCTGCCCAACGGCGTGGCAGGCCAGGGCTCGCTGGACAACCCGGAGCTGCAGGACTTCCTGTTCCCGACCTTCACCACCCGCGGCCTGACCAAGACCACCAGCTTCACCGCCAACCTGTCGGGTTCGATCGTGACCCTGCCGGCCGGTGACCTGGGCTTTGCCATGGGCGTTGAGCACCGCAAGGAAGAAGGCAGCTACACGCCGGACGCCTTCGCGCAGTCCGGTCAGTCGACCGGCCTGGGCCAGAAGCCGACCCGCGGCGAGTACGATCTGAACGAGGTCTACCTCGAACTGAACGTGCCGCTGCTGGCCGACATGGCGTTCGCCAAGGAACTGACCCTGAATGTTGCCAGCCGTTATTCGGACTACAGCAACTTCGGTGGCACCACCAACAGCAAGTTCGGCCTGACCTGGCGTCCGCTGGACGAGCTGCTGGTCCGCGGCACCTACGCCGAGGGCTTCCGCGCTCCGACCATCGCCGACCTGTACGGTGGCCTGAGCTCGAGCTTCGAGCGCTACATCGACCCGTGCGGCGTTGGTGCGCCGGGCAGCGTCGCTGGCAGCGCAGCCTGCCTGGCAGGCGGTGCTCCGGCCAACTACGTGCAGCTGGGCCAGGGCAACCTGCCGTGCTCGACCCTGCCGTGCCAGTCCGGTGACCAGTTCGTCTCCGGTGCCAACCCGAACCTGAAGCCGGAAACCTCCACCAGCAAGACCGTCGGTCTGGTGTGGAGCCCGCGTTGGGTGCAGGGCCTGGATATCTCGCTGGATTGGTACCGCTACGAGATCAATGACATGATCATCGAAGACAGCGTGAACCGTATCCTGCGCGACTGCTACGTGCTGGGCAACAGCGCACGTTGCGACGGTGTCGTGCGTGCGGCCGACGGCCATGTCAGCGCGATCACCTACGGCACCGCCAACCTCGGCAAGATGGTCACCGAAGGCTACGACCTGGGCGTCAAGTACCGCCTGCCGGAACTGGCCATCGGTCAGTTCAGCATCGACTGGCAGACCAGCTACCTGTCCAAGTACGACGAAGCCAACCAGAACAGCAAGGGCGACAACATCATGGTCGGCATGGTCGGCCAGTCGGGCGACACCACGCTGTTCCGCGTGCGTTCGAACCTGGGCGTCAACTGGGCGATGGGTGACTTCGGTGTCAACTACACCGCGCGTTACTACTCGGGCCTGAGCGAATCGTGCATCTCCATCGGCTGCACCGACCCGGATCGTTACGCCAATGGCGAAGCGGCTCCGCTGCGCAAGACCGGCTCCAACACCTTCCATGACCTGCAGGTCAGCTGGCAGGCGCCGTGGGATGCCACCATCGCCCTGGGCGCGAACAATGTGTTCGACCACAAGGGTCCGCTGATGTACTCGGCACCGAACTCGAGCTTCGCCTACTACGGCGGCTTCGATATCGGTCGCTTCCTGTACATGAAGTACACCCAGCGCTTCTGATCGATCGAAGTGTTGCAGCAACACCAAGGAGGGCGGACCGCAAGGTCCGCCCTCTTTCTTTATGGCATTTCGTCGCTAGCCGGGCCACATCGGATCAAAGCCCGCGTGCGCGCGCCAGCCGGTAGTGCCGGCCGCTGGCCGGATGCTTCTGCCTTCGCCTTTGCCACGGCCATTCACGTATGCCGGGCTCTGCCCGGCTGCTGTTGCACGGTAATCCCCGCAGGGGGGGGGGGGCAGCGCAGGCATGGCAACCGGCATCGCAACGCAGAACGCCCGGTGCGATGCACCGGGCGTTCTGGCCGCCTGCGCGGAACATGACCGCTGCCATCGCGGTGGCGATGGCAGCGCGCAACGGCTTACCAGGCCATGCGTACCCCGGCGCGGCCGGAGATCGAGTGCTCGCGGTTGCCGTCGAGCGAGAACTCGTAGTCGGCCGAGAAGAACAAGGTCGCATCCTTGCCCATGCGCGTACTCATGCCCAACCCGGCCTGACCCCAGCGACGGCCCAGGTCGGTACGGAAGCTTTCCGGTGCCGTGCCACTCGGCCCGGCCACGGTGGTCAGCGAGGCGGTGTTGAAGGTGTGCCAGGCGTTCAGGCGCATCCAGGCCTCACCCGGCTGGGTACCGTCGGTGCCATACAGCTTGCGCAGACGGGCACCCAGGCGCGCGGTGGTGACATCGGTGCTGTGGTAGTCGACCTCGGCACTGTAGTCGCGCGACTTGTCCAGGGCGGTGTGGCTGTGGAAGAGCTGGGCCTGCGGCTCGATCTTCCAGTTGTTGCCCAGGTCCCACGGCTTGCCTACTTCGATCGAGGCCAGCGACCCCAGGCCGCTGGTGCCGAGGTTGGAGCCGCGCTTCACGTACGGCGAGTCCACTTCCACATCGTGGTACCAGGTGCCCAGCAGCACCGCATCGATGTAGGCACCGGTCGGGGCCAAGCGGCTCCACTGCAGGCCGACCGAGTAGGCACTCAGCTTGCTGCTGCCGGCCGGCAGGTCATCGTTGCCCTGGATCGCGTGGCTCTTCGCGCGCAGGTAGCCCAGGCGCAGGCCGGCATGGCTCTGGCCACCGTTGCCCCATTCCTTGTAGTAGGGGTCCAGCCCGACCTGCATGCCTTCGATGCTGTAGTCGTAGTTGCGCTGGCCTTCGTCCAGCGCCTGCGAACGCACGCTGGAACCGCCGGTGCGGCCGAACACGCGGACCCAGCTGCGGGCGTCGTCGTCGATCTTGTTGAGCTTGTCACCGACACGCTCGTGCATGGTTTCCAGCAGCGCGCGGTCGGCCTGGGAAACCAGCGAGTTCAGCGACAGGTAGGCGCTCAGGTCCGGGCGCCAGCCCTCGTTGCGCAGGTACCAGTTGCCGTCCTCGATGATGTTGCCGTCCTCGTCGCGGCCATGCTGCTGCAGCGCGTAGTTCCAGGCGCCGCCGACCACCGGGCTTTCCAGCTCGAACGCACCGGCTGCCGACGCGGCGCTGCCGCCGTTGACGTGCACGATCTCGATGCCGCTGCCCTGGGTCGGGGCGCCGCCGCCGGTACCGTCGACGTTGAGCAGGGTCGGGCCGCCGGCGCCGACCAGTATGTTGTCGGCGACCAGCAGGTCGGTCGGCGCGCCGTCACCGCCAAGGTAGGTGTTGAGGTACCAGCGCCCGCCATTGCTGACGTAGTCGCTGACCTGCAGGGTCTTGTACAGGCCGGCATTGTCGTTGAGGCGGGTGTCCAGGCCCAACTGGGTCGAGAACAGGGTTCCGGCATTGTCCAGCGTGCCGGTGAAGGCCGAGCTGTCGGTCATCGTCCACAGACCACCGGCCTGCAGGTTAAGGTCCAGTCCGCCGGTGCGGATCAGGCCCTTCAGCGAACTTTCGCTCAGGTCGACCACCAGCGAACCGCCCTGGTTGTCGATCAGGCTGGCCGCCGGGTCAAGGCTTTCGCCGTGGCTGCCCTTGCTCAGCAGCAGGTGCGTATCCCCGTTGCTGCTCAGCACGCCGGCACCACCCTGCAGCAGGCTGTGCTGGATTTCCAGATCACGATCGCCCTGCAGGTTCACCGCACTGGACTGCTGCGAGACCAGCTGGCTGTCGCGGACCGGCTGCAGGCTGCCGGCGCCGCTGATATTCAGCGCATGTGCACCGGCGCCGTGGGTCTCCACCTTGAGCAGACTCAGGGTGGCATCGGTGGCATCACCGCGCACGGCGACGCCGTGGGCAAAGTCGCCGCGGGTGGTGATATCCATCGCGTTGCCCAGCAGGGTCGCATCGTCCACCTGCAGACCGCTGGCACGGGCACCGCTGGTGCTGATCACCGCACCATCCAGCTGCAGGGTGCCGCCGTTGCGGGCATAGGCACCAATGGCATCATCGCCCAGGCTGTGGATATCCACCGCGGCGCTGGAGGTGATGCTGGCGCCGTCAGCCAGCAGGCCATGCGCCTGCTGACCAGCGGTATTGATCTGCGCGCCGTGCAGTTCCAGGCTGGCGTTGCCGCTGGCCAGCGCACCAATGGCGTTGCCGCCCGCGGTGCTGATCTGCAGCGCACTGCCGGTGGCCAGTTCGGCGTTGTCGGCATACAAACCATGCGCGTCGGCGCCGTGGGTCTGCACTGAGCCGCCCTGGATCAGCAGCTTGCCGCCGTTGCTGGCGTAAGCAGCGTGGGCACCTGCACCCTGGGTGCTGATATCGATGGCCGCATCGCTGCCGAGCACGGTGCCGTTACCGTCGGCGTACAGCGCATGCGCGCCATCACCGGCGGTGGCTACCGAACCACCGCCGATCAACAGCGTACCGGCATTGGTCGCTCGTGCACCGAAGGCCTGCTGGCCGCCGGTGCTGATGGTGGTGTTGCCGATCGCGCCGAGCGTACCGGCGTCGGCAAACAGGCCGTGGCTCCCATCGCCGCGGGTGGTGACCGAGCCGCCGCTGGTCAGTAGCGTGGCCTGGTCGACGACATGGGCGCCGTAGGCGTCCTGGCCGGTGGTGGTGATGTCGAAGGCGCCGCCACCGGCGTCGATCAGGCTGGTGTCCTGCGCGAACAGGCCATGTGCGTTGTCGCCGGCGGTGGTGATGCTGCCGCCGCCGTCAAGCACCAAGGTACTGTCGTTGCGCGCGTGCATGGCGATCGCATCTTCGCCCAGGGTTTCCACCTCGGTGCGGCCCAGGGCGCCGAGCAGCGAGTCGTGGTCGGCGAGCAGGGCAGTGGCGCCCTTGCCTTCGGTGCGCAGCTTGCCGCCCTTGAAGACCACGGTGGAGGCGTCGCTAGCATAGGCGCCGACCGCCTGCTCACCGAGGGTGGCGATGTCGAGCTGGCCCAGCTGTGCCTGCGAGCCCTGCACGAACAGCGCGTGGGTCTGCGCGCCGGTGGTGGAGATGCCGGTGTCCTGCGCGTCGAACTGGCTGCCCTCCATGATGTGGATGCCATAGGCAGTGTCGCCGGTGGTGGCGATCTGGATCGGCGCGCCGTCGATGATGCCCTTGCTGCCGCCATCGACCAGCAGGCCGTGTGCAGCGTCGCCGGCAGTGGTGATCGAACCGCCGCCGATCACCAGGGTGGAGCCGGCATGCGCCCAGGCACCGATCGAGCCGCTGCCTTGGGTGCTGATGTCGGTCACCCCGAGCGAGCCCAGCTGGGCGCCGTCGGCGAACAGGCCATGCGCCTGGTCGCCCACGGTCCGTACGCTGCCACCCTGGGTGACCAGCAGGCTGTCGGCGCCGGTGACGTAGGCACCGTGCGCGCGCGCGCCCTCGGTGGAGATCGCGGTCGGGTTGTCGGTGAAGGCGACGGTGCTGCCGCCGGTGGCGTACACGGCGTGGCGGTCATCGGCCTTGCTTGATACCGAGCCGCCGGCGATCTGGATCTGGCTGGCGCCTTCGGCGAACACACCGTAGGCACCGGTGCCCTCGGCGCTGATGTCGGTGGCGGCGTCGAGGATGGCGATGCTGCTGCCGCCGGTGGCATACAGCGCATGCGCGCTGCCGCCCTGGGCACTGATGCTGCCTCCGCCATTCAAGGCGATGTTGCTGGCATTGCGCGCGATGATCGCGTGCGCGTTGGCGCCGGTGGTCGATACCGAGGTGCCATGGTTGCCGCCGGGCAGTGACAGCGCCTGGATCGATGCGCCATTGTCGGCCACCAGGCCGAACGCATTGTTGCCGGTGGTCTGGATGTCGCCGCCGTTGATGGCGATCACACCGCGCCCGTCGGCGAACACCGCATGCGCACCGGTACCCACGGTCTTTACATCGGTGCCATTGGCGATGATGGTGCCGGCCACGCGGTTGGCACCGTTGGTGGCATACAGCGCATGCGCGTTGTTGGTGGTGGTGTCCACGGTGCTGTCATGCAGCTCGATGCGGCCTCCGGTGGCGTAGGCGGCATAGCCGGCGCCCCAGCCGCGGTGCACGCTGGAGTCGCGCACGACGATGGTGCCGCCGCCGCGGATCCAGGTATTGGTGTTGTCTGTGGAATCGCCATTGGCATACAGGGTATGCACGCCCTCACCGGTGGTGGAGAACGAGGAATCGTGGAAATCCATGTTGCCGGCATGTGCGCTGGCCGCATTGGAGCCGGAGCTGGTGACCTTGACCTTGCCCTCGATCAGCGCATCGGCGGTGGTGGTGCGCAGCGCGTCGTTGGTATGCGGGTGGCTGGTGGCGTGGGAGTTGGTCGCATTGATGACCGCGTCGTCGAGGATGATGTGGCTGCCATCACTGCGCACCGCATCGGCCATCACGCCGATCATGTTGCCGGCCAGATTGATGGTGGTGCCCGCGCCCAGGCGGATGGTGGAATCGGCGCTGCGGCCCCAGATCGCGTTGCGCTGCGCGCCGCTCAGGTTGATGTGCACATCATCCTTGGCCCAGATGTAGCCATCGCCGCTGACCTCCATGAACTGATAGTTCTTGTCGGGGCGGCTGGGTTCAACGTAGCCGGTATTGATCTTGATGTTCTGGCCGGGGTTGTAGATCGGCTCGATATCGCAGAACTCGGGGTTGCCTGGATTCAGGTCGCACGGATCCGGCGGCGGCGGCTCGCAGTCCGGATCGGCCGGATCGCATTCGTCTTCGAAGGTCTGCCCCATCCGCGGCAGCGCGCGCAGTGCCAGGGCCGGGGAGGTCGCGGCCGGCTGCTGGAAGCGCGCGGCCAGGGTCTGGCGCAACGCACCGGCTGCGTCCATGGCCGGCTCGGCGGCCTGCACGCCGGCCGAGGCCAGGGCGGTGGCGATGACGGTGGACAGCAGGGTGCGGCGGAGGGCGCGCCGCGCCGTTGGGGAGTGTTTGAGGGTCATATGCGAGCCGTTCAGGAGTGAAAGGATGCAAGGCCTGATACGACACCAAGCCCTGATTGGCGCGCAGTCTGTGGATTTCCGCTATCGCGGTGGATAGAGATCCTTGTAAAGATCCGGAAATACAATAAGTTGTACCCGATTGAATCTGGCGATCATCCGATCTGGCAGCGGCGCAACGCCTGCAGGGACAGGCGCTGCGGGCACAAATGGAGCGGCAGCGGCGGGCCGGGCACGGCCAGTCCAACCCTGTGCGCGTACCGCACCGGGGGTGAAATGCCGCGAAGGGCAGGTAAATGCGCGCACTGGCGTGCGCCTCACGGGCGGTCGCCATGGGCGCCACGCCGGTCAGGGCATGGGGAGGTGCGTCATCGTTGCGGCTTGCGCTCAGGCCTCGCTGGCGACCAGCCCCATCAGTGCATTGGCATGCTCGCGCCACTGCGGCAGCTTGTTGAGCACGCCGGCGCGTTGCAGGTACTCCTCGTCGACCGGGTCGCCGTTGATCAGCGCCAGCGCAACGTGCACCGCACCGGTCACCCAGAAGCTGCGCGTGTTGGACTTCTGCGGCTGCAGGTGGAAGGCCACCGCTTCGATGATCGGCATCGGCAGGCCCCACAGGCCCAGCAGGTAGGCGCCGGCCTCGGCGTGGCCGGGGCGGTCGTCGGCGGCATCGGCCGGCTCGCCACGTTCGTTGCGCACGCCCGGCAGCAGCAGGCCGATGTCGGCCAGCAGCGCGGCGGTGGCGCCCAGCTCGGCGCTGGAGTCGGGCAGCAGCTTGGCCGCCAGACGCGAGGCCAGCAATGCGCGCTGCTGCAGCGAGTTGCGCTCGGCACCGGACAGCGCCGAGGCGGAGAACACTTCGCTGGCCAGTACCAGGTCGCGCAGGGTCGACAGGCCCAGCCGGGTTACCGCGGTGCGCAGGTCGGAAATGGTCCGGCCGCTGTTGAAGAACGCCGAGTTGGACAGCTGCAGCACCTTGGCCGCAATGGCCGGGTCGGCCGACACCAGCTTGGAGACATCGGCGGTATTGGTGTCGTCGTCGTGTTCCAGGGCCTGGGTCAGGCTCAGGTACAGGTGCGGCGGCGAGGGCAGCTTCTCGATCCGGCCGATCGCGCTGCGCAGGCGCGCGCTGTCCAGCAGCTCACGCAGCTCTTCCAGGCTGGTCAGGGCTTCAAGCAGCACTTCCGGTGCCAGCGGCAGCGGCAGGAAGCGGTGCGCCACGCCGATCAGGCGCGCCGGCGGCGGGCGGTTGCCCTGCTCGGCGTCGACCAGCGCGATGCGGATGGTTTCCGGGCGCAGCGTACGGATCTGCCCCAGCAGGGTGGTGGCATTGAGATCGGGCAGGGCCGGGCAGGCGATGACCGCATCCACCGCGGTGCTCGCGACGATGCTCATGGCGGACTGCCCATCGGCAGCGGTCAGCGGTTGCCACTCTTCCCCAAGATCGGCAATGAAATCGATCAGCTCAGCCGAGAGGCTGGCCTGGTCCCCAACTAGCAGAATGCGCACGACACGGTCCCCTGTCTGACCACGGTGAAGCCCACCGTGGACGATGTGAAGACGCAATGTACCCAATTCGGCGCAAATAGTGATGTGCCGCCTTCAAAAAACGTGATGCACATCGCTCTGGCGCGGCTGCGCCAGGGCGATGTCGTTCAGTCTCAGGCGATGTTGCCGAGGTAACGCTGGTGGGCATCGACCAGAATCTGCTTGGCTTCGGCCGCGCCGCCCCAGCCGTCGAGCTTGACCCACTTGCCCTTTTCCAGATCCTTGTAGTGCTCGAAGAAGTGGCCGATGCGCTCCAGCCAGTGGCTGGACACCTGCCCGATGTCTTCGACGTGGGCGTAGCCGCTGAACACCTTGGAGATCGGCACGGCCAGGATCTTCTCGTCGCTGCCGGCCTCATCGCTCATCTTGAGCACGCCGACCGGACGGCAGCGCACCACCGAACCGGGCACCAGCGGCAGCGGCAGCACCACCAGCACGTCGGCCGGGTCGCCATCGCCGCACAGGGTGCTCGGCACGTAGCCGTAGTTGCAGGGGTAGCGCATCGGGGTGGACAGGATGCGGTCGACGAAGATCGCGCCGGTTTCCTTGTCCACTTCGTACTTCACCGGCTCCGAGTCCTTCGGGATCTCGATGATGACGTTGATTTCTTCCGGCGGATTCTTGCCCGGCGAAACGAGTTCCAGACCCATGGTGTGCTCCAGCTGAGGGGGATAAGGGGGCGCAAAGTCCGACATTTTATGCCTTTGCCGCGTGCCGTGCAGCGGCGGGGGCAGGAAAGGCTGCGCCGGGGCATCGGCGGTTGCCGGGCGGGGCGCCCGGGTCGGGGTTTGCCGACCCGCCGCCCAGGCTGCCGGCGACGGCCCGGGCCGCACTGGACCGACGGGCAGTTCCGGGATTGCCGATAGTGCATGGCCGGTGCGCGCGCGATGCTGGCCACAGCCCTTCTGGAGCATGGCGATGAACCCGATCCTGCGTGTACTGCCCACCCTGGCGTTGGCCCTGCTGCTGGCTGCCGCCGTTGCCCCGGCGCGCGCGGCGGCCTTCGTCGATCTGATCGATTTCCCCACCGATGAGGCCAACTGGGACCGTTTCTATGACCTGCAGGATCGGCTGATCGCCGATTTCGACGAGATTTGCCCCGACACTTACTGCGAAGGCGAGTACAGCAACCTGATCGCGCTGCAGTTCCGCTGTTCGGTACGCGCGGCCAGCGGCACGCTTCAGGGCTGCGTGCTGGTGGTGGGCGGCGGCAACCTGGACGTCGACCCGTCCAGCGGTGCCCTGCTGGACGACAACCGCACCTGGGCCTGCGCCGCACCGCTGGCGCTGGATACGCCGGTGGAGGTGTTCCATGCCGCGCTGGCCGGGCCACGGCCATTGCTGGCGCCGCTGCCCGGTTCGGGGCGGTCGATCCATGAAGCCCTGTCTGATTGCCTGCATTGAACCTGGCCGGTCATGAGGCCGGCTCCCGCTTGTTTCTTCCGCCAGGAGCGCACGCGCATGACTACCCTCCGTACTTCCCTCTCCTGCAGCGCTGCGCTGCTGCTTGTCCTGCTTGCCGTATCGAGCGCCATGGCGACCGCCCCCGCCCAGGTCGCGCCGGCCTATGCGGACGCCCGCGACTACCCCACGCCTGGCGAAGGCTGGGCGCGGTTCCGTGCGGTGGAAGCGCAACTGGTGCGCGGCTTCGACTACATCTGCGGGGACACCTTCTGCGAAGGGGAGTACAGCAACCTGCAGGCGCTGCGGTTCCGCTGCTCGGTGGCGGTGGCCACCGGGCGGGTGCAGGCCTGCGCCTGGACCTTTACCGGCAGCACTGCCTGGGTGGATACCGGCAGCGGCGGCATCGACGTGGACGCGCGCACCTGGACCTGCCCGACGCCGCTGGCGGCGGGAACTTCATTGGAACTGCTGCTGCATACCCTGGAGCAGGCGGGGGACAAGGCACTGCATGTGCCGCTGCCGGGAACCACCGTCAGCATCTATGACGGCTTGACCGATTGCCTGTAGCGGGCGCCGGCTGGCATCGCCAGCGGCCAGTCCACGGACCGTTGCGGGTGCTGCGGGGTCGTTGCAGTCCCAGGGACCGGCACGGCCGGTCCCTGGGGTTGGGGTCAGGCATGGGTCTGCCGAGCGACGGCGTCGGCATGCAGGGCCTCGCCCAGTTCATCTACGATGATGGTCCAGTCCGCATCGGATCTGAGCTGCTCGGCCAGGAACTAGCGCTGGCCATCATTCCAGTACGGCGCATCGACCAGGGCGACCTCGGTGGGCAGCTGGTGGCTGCCGATGAAGCCGGCGATGGCTGCTTCGGAGGCCTCCAGGCCCAGTTGCAGGAACAGATTGGTCATGCGTGGTTCGGTGGTGATCATCGTGGGGTGTCCGGACAGGTGTGGCGGCCATTATCGGTGCAGGCAGGTGAGGCCGTCATCGCCGGATCGGGGAGGGGCTGCGCGGTCCGGTGCCCGGCCGCTGGCCCGGCCGTTGGCCGGGGCACCACGGCCCCCGACGGTGCCGGCCCCGTCGGGGGCGCTTACAGCAATGGCACCAGCAGCAGTGCCACGATGTTGATGATCTTGATCAACGGGTTGATCGCCGGGCCGGCGGTGTCCTTGTAGGGATCGCCGACCGTATCGCCGGTCACCGCGGCCTTGTGCGCCTCGCTGCCCTTGCCGCCGAAGTGGCCGTCCTCGATGTACTTCTTGGCGTTGTCCCAGGCCCCGCCGCCGGTGGTCATCGAGATCGCCACGAACAGGCCGGTGACGATGGTGCCGATCAGCAGCCCACCGAGCGCGCGTGGCCCCAGCAGCAGGCCGACCACCACCGGCACGGCGACCGGCAGCAGCGACGGCACGATCATTTCGCGGATCGCCGAGCGGGTCAGCATGTCCACCGCGCGGTCGTACTGCGGCTTGCTGGTGCCCAGCATGATGCCGGGGATCTCGCGGAACTGGCGCCGCACTTCCTCGACCACCGCCCCGGCGGCGCGGCCGACGGCCTCCATCGCCATCGCGCCGAACAGGTAGGGGATCAAACCGCCGATCAGCAGGCCGATGATCACCGTGTGGTCGGACAGGTCGAAGGCGAAGGTCTGGCCGGGATTGGCCGCCTGCAGGTTGTGGGTGTAATCGGCGAACAGCACCAGCGCGGCCAGTGCCGCCGAGCCGATCGCATAGCCCTTGGTCACCGCCTTGGTGGTATTGCCCACCGCATCGAGCGGGTCGGTGATGGCACGGATGTCCGGGGGCAGTTCGGCCATCTCGGCGATGCCGCCGGCGTTGTCGGTGATCGGCCCGTAGGCATCCAGCGCCACGATCATGCCGGCCATCGACAGCATCGCGGTGGCCGCGATGGCAATCCCGTACAGGCCGCCGAAATAGTGCGCCAGCCAGATCGCCGCGCAAACCGCGATCACCGGCAGTGCGGTCGATTTCATCGACACGCCCAGCCCGGCGATGATGTTGGTGCCATGCCCGGTGGTGGAGGCCTGCGCCACGTGCTGCACCGGCTTGTACTGGGTGCCGGTGTAGTACTCGGTGATCCATACGATCAGCCCGGTCAGCACCAGCCCGATCAACGCGCAGAAATACAGGTTGAGCGCGCCATGCTGGTTGTCGGGCATCAACTGGGTGGTGATCGGGTAGAACGCGATCGCCGCCAGCACCGCCGAGACGATCACGCCCTTGTACAACGCGCCCATGATCGACCCGCCAGGCTTCACCTTGACGAACAGCGCGCCGATGATCGAGGCGATGATCGACACCCCGCCCAGCACCAGCGGGTAGAGGATGGCGTTGCGCCCGGCCTCGGCGAGCATCAGGCTGCCCAGCAGCATGGTGGCGATCACCGTCACCGCATAGGTCTCGAACAGGTCGGCGGCCATGCCGGCGCAGTCGCCCACATTGTCGCCGACGTTGTCGGCGATCACCGCCGGGTTGCGCGGGTCATCCTCGGGAATGCCGGCTTCGACCTTGCCGACCAGGTCGGCACCGACGTCGGCGCCCTTGGTGAAAATGCCGCCGCCCAAGCGGGCGAAGATCGAGATCAGCGACGAGCCGAACGCCAGCCCGACCAGGGCATGCAGGGCCTGCGCGGTGTCCAGCCCCAGGCGCAGCAGCACCGCGTAGTAACCGGCCACGCCGAGCAGGCCCAGCCCGACCACCAGCATGCCGGTGATCGCGCCGCCGCGGAAAGCCACGTCCATGGCCGCACCCAGGCCACGGCGGGCGGCCTCGGCGGTACGCACGTTGGCGCGCACCGAGACGTTCATGCCGATATAGCCGGCCGCGCCGGACAGCACCGCCCCGAGCGCAAAACCGATGGCGGTGTACCAGTTGAGGAAGATGCCGACCAGCACGAACAGCACGGCACCGGCGATGGCGATGGTCAGGTATTGACGGTTGAGATAGGCGCGCGCGCCTTCCTGGATGGCGGCGGCGATTTCCTGCATGCGGGCATTGCCGGCCGGCTGCCGGAGGATCCAGCGTGCCGACACGATGCCGTAGAGAATCGCGAGAATGGCGCAGAACAGCGCCAGAGAAAGCCCATAACGTTCCAGCATGTCCCCTCCCGGGTGATGGAATGGCATCCAGACGAACGGATGAACCTGTCCACGCGGGGGCACAACGGGCTGCAACCTTGAACCAACCCGTGCAGACCGTGCCCGGTCTTCAAGCGTGTGGCGGTGTTCAGCAATCCCTGGTGGCCGCAGTATGCGGGCACAGCCCGAATACCGGTAGTGCCGGCCGCTGGCCGGCAACCACGCAAGCCCATCCGCAGCCAGGTAGTGCCGGCCGCTGGCCGGCAACCACGGGGAAGCACCATCGCACTACACCCGCCTTCCCTTGGGGGCAATGTTGGACATCGCTCCTGCGATTGCCTTCACGCTGTCGCCCCATGCTTTGCTGCGCAAACCATGGGCCCCTCGTATCAGCCTCCAGACCCCCGCCGCTGTGCGGCCGCCCCCGACCCAGGGGGCTTGGCCAGCCGCTTTCAGATCCAGCCGCAGGTTGATGGGCTGTGGGCTTTGCCGTGCCGTTCAGCCATGGGCTGGCAGCCTCGGCCCATCCCCAGCATCGGAGTTCCGCCATGTCCGCTCGTCACCTGCTCTGGCTGGCCCTGTTGCCCGCCGTGGCCGCCAGCGCCGCTGAAACCCCCGAACTGAAACGTGCCGCCGGCGCACCGCAGGCGGTGGGTGCGGCGCATACGCTGCGCCAGATCCCCGAAGCCTGCGCGCGGCTGGAAGGCATGTTCACCGCCGATCCGGCGCAGCCATACAAGTTCGCCGTGGTGCGCACCAGCGAACAGTGCCAGGCGCGCGCGCGGTTCGTCGATTTCGACAAGGCCCAGCCCAGCACCGCCAAGGGCTGGAAGCTCAACGATGTGATCCGCGTGCCCAATGCCGGCTGCCCGGCGCAGCAGGCGGTGGTGCAGGTCTGGCGCATGCCGGTGGAGCAGAAGCCGGTGCTGGACGGCCAGGGCCAGTCGCGCATCTACCTGGAAGAGGCCAAGAAACAGGCCGCCGCCGGCAAGATCGCGCAGGTGCCGATGTTCGCCGCGCAGATGAAGGTGGAAGGCAAGCCCTGCCGGTAACCGAGGCAAGGCGCAATGGGCAGGTCCGGCCGCGGTCGGCCGCGACCGGACCACCATCGGTGGATTCGACCCATGGTCGGACTTCATTCCCGCGCCGCGTTCCGGCGCCGCGGTGTCCGAGCGTGGCTCGGACCTACCCCGGTATCAGCCCTCGAACGGCGGCAACTTCTTCTTTACCGCCACGTTCTTGAGCGTGACGTACTTGGGCAGGCCGTCGGCCCCGTACGGTAGCGGCGCCTCGCCCTTGATCAGCGGCGACAGGTAGGCGCGCGCCTTGGCGGTGATGCCGAACCCGTCCTTGCCGATGAAGCTGGCCGGCATCTTCTTTTCGTGGTTGGCCACCTTGTGCAGCGGCGCGGCCTCGATCTTCCAGCGGTAGGGCTTGTCGCTGGTGCGCACGATCACCGGCATCACCGCGTTGTGGCCCTTCAGCGCGAACTGCACTGCGGCCTTGCCCACCGCCTGGGCCTGTTCCCAGTCGGTCTTGGACGCGATGTGGCGGGCCGACCGCTGCAGGTAGTCGGGCATCGTCCAATGCACCTTGTAGCCGAGCGCATCCTTGACCCGCGCGGCCAGCTGCGAGGCCACGCCGCCCAGCTGGGTATGCCCGAACGAATCCTTGCCGCCGCCGGCATCGGCGATGAAACGGCCGTCGGCGGTCTGGATGCCTTCGGAGGCCACCACCACGCAATAGCCGACCCGCTCGACCACCTGCTTGACCCTGGCCAGGAACGCGGCCTCGTCATAGGCGCGCTCGGGCAGCAGGATGATATGCGGGGCATCGTCGGGGCCTTCCCCGGCCAGGCCGGCGGCCGCCGCCAGCCAACCGGCATGGCGGCCCATCGCCTCATAGACGAATACCTTGGTCGAGGTTTCGGCCATCGCCGCCACGTCCAGCGCCGCCTCGCGCACCGACACGGCGGTGTACTTGGCCGCCGAGCCGAAACCCGGGCAGGTGTCGGTCACCGCCAGGTCGTTGTCGATGGTCTTGGGTACGCCGATGCAGGTCAGGTCGTAGTCGAACGCCTTGGCCAGCTGGGAGACCTTCCAGGCGGTATCGGCCGAATCGTTGCCGCCGTTGTAGAGGAACCAGCGCACGTCGTGGGCGCGCAGCACCTCCAGCAGGCGCGCGTACTTGGCCCGGTCGGCGTCGATCGACTTGAGCTTGTAGCGGCACGAGCCGAACGCCCCGCCGGGGGTGTGGGCCAGCGCGGCGATCGCCGCAGCCGACTCCCGGGTGGTGTCGATCAGCTCCTCGCGCAGCGCGCCGAGGATGCCGTTGCGCGCGGCCAAGACCTTGATTCCCTTGGCCCGGGCGGTGCTGATCACGGCCGAGGCGGTGGCATTGATGGCGGCGGTGACGCCGCCTGACTGGGCGTACAGCAGGGTACCGTTGGACATGGTTTCACCGGAGGTGGGGGCGGGACATTGCAGAGACATTACCGGTATGGGGTAAAGTGCGCGTATTGCGGTGCAGCGTGATTGTGGACAATCCCGGGGCACGCGCCCTTCCTTTTTTACCAAGTTGGAGTCAGGTTGATGCGATTGGTTCTGTTGGGACCGCCCGGTTCGGGCAAGGGGACACAGGCAACGCGCCTGAAGGAACATCTGGCCATTGCGCACATTTCCACCGGCGACCTGCTGCGTGCCGAAGTGGCCGCCGGCAGTGAGCTGGGCAAGCAGGCCAAGGCGGTGATGGATGCCGGCAACCTGGTGTCCGACGACATCCTGCTGGGCATGCTGGAATCGCGCCTGGGCCAGGCCGACGTGGCCAATGGCTTCATCCTCGACGGTTACCCGCGCAACGTGGCCCAGGCCAATGCGCTGGGCAGCCTGCTGGCCAAGATCGGCCAGCCGCTCGATGCGGTAGTACAGCTGGACGTGCCGACCGAACTGCTGGTCGAGCGCATCGCCGGCCGTGCGGCCGAACAGGGCCGTGCCGACGACAACCCCGAATCGGTACGCCAGCGCCTGCAGGTCTACAACGAGCAGACCGCCCCGGTGGTGGATTTCTACGCCGGCCGCGGCACCCTGGCCCGCGTCGATGGCGTGGGCGACCTGGACGCGGTGGAAGCGCGCATCCGCGCGGCCATCCACGCCTGATCCGGCGCAAAGCACACACGCCCGGCCCCCGAAAGGGCCAGGCGTGCGGTTTGAAGGTGCCAGCGGAGGGGCTTGCTCAAGGCCCCGCAGCATGAGCTCCCCTGGGGACGGCCTCTTGGGGAGTAGGACCTACGGGGTACTGCGGCTGGCCAGCTGAATTGTGTCCGTCTTCACAGAACACCGCTATCGGGGATTCCCCGACACCCTCGGCTATTTCCCTACAGCGATCCAAGGAATTGTCCGATGACAATGTCCAAGACCGCAGGGGATCGGCGACAATCGAGCGCATGAGCAAGATTCATATCCTTGGTATTGCCGGCACCTTCATGGGCGGCGTGGCCGCGTTGGCGCGGGAATTGGGCCATACGGTCCATGGCAGCGACCAGGCGATTTATCCGCCGATGTCGACCCAGCTGGAACAGCTGGGCATCGCGCTGGACCCGGGCTACCGCGCCGACAGCGTCGCGGCCGACTGCGACGAGGTGATCGTCGGCAACGCCTTGTCGCGTGGCAACCCGGCCGTGGAAGCGGTGCTCGATGCCGGCCAGCGGTACATTTCCGGTGCGCAATGGCTGTCCGAGCAGGTGCTGCCGGGCCGCGACACGCTGGCCGTGGCCGGCACCCACGGCAAGACCACCACCACCACCATCCTGACCTGGTTGCTGCAGGCGGCCGGGCGCGAGCCGGGCTTCCTGATCGGCGGGGTGGCCGAGGACTTCGGCGTGTCGGCGCGGCGCGGCCAGGGCCGCGAGTTCGTGGTCGAGGCCGACGAGTACGACACCGCTTTCTTCGACAAGCGCAGCAAGTTCGTGCACTACCGGCCGCTGGTGGCCATCCTCAACAACCTGGAATACGACCACGCCGACATCTTCCCGGACGTGGCCGCGATCCAGCGCCAGTTCCATCACCTGATCCGCACCGTGCCCGCGCGCGGCCGGCTGATCGTCAACGGCGAAGACGCCCATCTGGCCGAGGTGCTGGCGATGGGCTGCTGGACCCCGGTGGAGCGCTTCGGCCTGGATCCGTCGCTGGAATGGCATGCCGAGCTGGTCAATGCCGATGGCAGTGCATTCGTGGTGCACCATCGCGGCACGCGCGTGGGTGAAGTGCACTGGCCGCTGCTGGGCCGCCACAACGTACTCAACGGCCTGGCCGCACTGGCCGCCGCGCATGCGGTGGGCGTGGAGCTGGCCACGGTGATCCCGGCGCTGGCGCAGTTCCGCAGCGTCAAGCGGCGCATGGAAGTGATCGGACGGAGCGGCGACATCACCGTCTTCGATGATTTCGCCCACCACCCCACTGCCATCGCCACCACGCTGGAAGGACTGCGCGCCAAGGTCGGTGCGGCCCGCATCGTGGTGGCGCTGGAGCCGCGCAGCAATTCGATGCGGCTGGGCGCGCATGCGCAGGCACTGCCACCGTCGCTGGCGCTGGCCGACGCGGTGGTGTTCCTGCACCGCCCGGAACTGGCCTGGGACGCGGCCGGGGCGATCGCCGCAGTGCGTGGCCAGGCCCATGCGGTGGCCGACACCGATGCGCTGCTGGCGCAGCTGGGCCGGATCGTGCGCCCGGGCGACCAGGTGGTGTTCATGTCCAATGGCGGTTTCGACGGCGCGCCGCGGCGCTTCCTGGCGCAGCTGCAGCAGGCCTGAGCCCGCGCCACCCGGTACGCCGCGCCGACGACAGGGCGCGGCAGGGCACTGCGGTAAGATTCAACGCAGCTTTCCGTTGATCGCGGCGCGTGCCGCAGGCCATGACCGATACCGCTTCACTGCCCCTGTTCCCGCTGCACGTGGTGCTGCTGCCCGGCGCCGCGCTGGGCCTGCGGGTGTTCGAACGCCGTTACCTGGACATGCTGCGCGAGTGCAGCCGCCAGGACAGCAGCTTTGGCGTCTGCCTGATCCTGGACGGCGATGAGGTCGGCCGCCCGGCATTGCCGGCCGCCTACGGGGTGGAGGCGCGCATCGAGGACTTCGACGTAGGCGCCGATGGCGTGCTGGTGCTGCGCCTGCGCGGCCAGCGCCGTTTCCACGTGCTGCATACCCGGGTCCGCGACAGCGGCCTGATACTGGCCGACGTGCAATGGAGCCCGCCCGACCACGACGACGAGCTGCGCCCGGAACATGCGCTGCTGGCCACCGTGCTGGGCCACATCATCGAACAGGCCGGCGCCGCGTTTGCACCCACCCACCCGGCGCAGCTGGACCAGGCCAGCTGGGTCGGCTGGCGGCTGGCCGAACTGCTGCCGCTGGACGAACCACAGCGGCTGCAGCTGCTGCAGCAGGACGACCCGCACCAGCGCCTGCAGGACCTGCTGGGCTGGATTCCGGCACTGTCGTAGAGCCGGGTTCTACCCGGCCGATTCCCCGATCCCCGGCCCAGCGGGGCAGAGCCCCGCTCTACGCCGCCCGGATTACCGCCCCGGCGTGCGCACCCGCAGCACCGGCATCTGCGTTTCCGGGTGGGTGTCCACCTGCTGCGGCAGGCCGTCGAGGGCTTCGCGCACCGCGTTCAACGACGGATCGATGCCGCGCAGCGGCCGCCACATGCCGATGAAGTACACATGCCGCTGGTAGTGCAGGGTCTGCGCACTGCCCAGCCACAACGGCTGCCGGCCGGGTTGCAGCCGTGCCGGCGCCGGCCACAGGCGCAGCGCGAAGAGCTCGTTGGGCGCATTGCCCGGGCGCAGCATCAGCAGCGATTCGACCTGGGTGTCCAGCGTGGCCGGCAGCACCGGTACCTGTTCCGGCGTGGCCGAGGTGTCCAGCATCAGCAGCGCCTGCTGCCAGCCGGCCTGCGGCTGCACGCGCCAGCCCTGGCTTTCCAGCCGCTGCTGCAACGGCGCCAACGGCCCGGCCACCTGCACGTCCAGCGGCCAGCGCTGGTCATCGTCGAACTCATTGCGGCGCGCCGGCAGCTGCTGCCAGCCGCTGTCCCACCAGGCCTGCGCGCCGATGTCGGCCGGCGCCGGCTGGGCCGGCTCGAAGCGGGCCAGCTTGAGTGGAATATGCCGCGGCGCGTACCACAGCGCGGCCAGCGCGAAGGTGCCGTAGAACAGCCAGGCCACCGGCTTGACCCAGAACGAGCGGTTGAAGCGGCGGCGGTAGGCGATGCCCAGCACCAGCAGCCAGAAGATGCCGAACAGCATCCCGCCGATCACATCGCTGAGCCAATGCGCACCCAGGTAGATGCGGGCAAAGCCGATCAGGCTGACGATGATGCCCGACAGCAGATACGGCCACACCCGCGTGCGGCCCGGCAGCTCACGAGCGATCAGCACCGCGAAGAAGCCGAAGGTGATGGTGGCCATGGTCACCGATACCGACGGGAAGCCGAACCCGCTGCTGGCATCGGGCGGGCGCACCACATCCACGGTGGCGCCCAGCAGTTTGCACAGCGCCAAACCGAAGGCCAGCGCCGCCAGCCAGTGCGCCGCGGCCATCCAGCGCCGCCGCCAGGCCAGGTAGCCCAGGCCCATCGCGGTGGCCGGCAGCAGCACCTGCCAGGCCCCCAGCGAGGCCAGCGCCGCCATCGGGTAGTCGGCCAGCGGGTTGCGCAGGGCCAGCATCGCGTGGTGCACGGCCAGGTCCAGGCGCAGCGGTTCGCCGTGGGCGACTACCGCCATCAACAGCGCGAACCAGCACCAGCCCAGCAACAGCAGCATCAGCGCCAGCATCGCCAGCGGTACCGATTCGCGCCGCTGCGGGTCGAACACCGCCACCGAGTAGCGGCCCAGGGTCGGGTGCCGGGTCGACCAGCGCAGCAGCGCGGCCAGCCAGTTGTCCATGCGCGCGGCCGACCAGCGGTAGCCGTACAGCACGATCGCCCAGACCACGCCCATCGACACCGCCAGCAGGCCCAGCACCATCACCAGCCGGCCGGCGACCGCGGCCACCGCGTCATAGGCCTCGCCCAGCACCCAGCCCGGGGCCAGGAACAGCACCGCCCAGGACACCCCGGCGATCGCGCTGGCCTGCATGTAGCGCGACAGCGGCATCTTCATCATGCCGGCGATGGCCGGCACGAACGGACGGATCGCGCCCACGTAGCGCGCCACCAGGATGCTCTTGAAGGCATTGCGGCGGAACATCGTTTCGCCGCGGTCGAGCAGCTGCGGGTATTTGCTGAAGGGCCAGAAGCCGCGCAACCGGTCGCCCCAGCGGCGCCCGATCCAGTAGCTGATGCCGTCGCCGGCGAACGCGCCCAGCGCCGCGCAGGCCACCGCATACGGGCCGGAAATCTGGCCCAGGCCGATGAACACGCCCACCGCGAACAGCAACGGCAGCGCAGGCACGATTGCGCCAAGCACGATCACCGCATCGCAGAAGGCGATGAGGAAGATGACCGCGCCGGCAAGTACCGGGTGAGCTGAGATCCACGCAAGCGTGGCATCGATCCATGACGAGTCCATCGGCCGATTATAGGGGGGCGAAAGTGACTGACTGCCGGCCAGGCGGGCGCAATGTGCGGCATCTACGGTGATCGCACGTGATCGCGCCCTAGAATGGCGCGATGAACCACCACTCCGATCCCGCCCCGAAGGCCCTCAAGGCCGACAGTTTTGGCTGCATCCTGCTGATCGAACAGGATGGCGTTCGCTTCGTGCGCCGCGATCTGGGCGCCACGCCGTGGTGGCTGCGGTTGCCGGCCTGGTGGCTGGCCCGGCGCGAGGCGCGCGCGCTGGCGCACCTGGGCGGCATGGCCGACACCCCGGCGCTGCTGGCCTGGAACGGACGCTGGCTGGACCGCAGCTTCATGGCCGGCGATGCGATGTACCAGCGCCCGCCGCGCGGCGACCTGGCCTATTTCCGCGCCGCCCGCCGCCTGCTGCAGCGCGTGCACCGGCACGGCATCGCGCACAACGACCTGGCCAAGGAAGCCAACTGGCTGGTACGCGAGGACGGCAGCCCGGCGTTGATCGACTTCCAGCTGGCGGTGATCGGCAACCCGCGCTCGCGATGGATGCGCCTGCTGGCCCGCGAAGACCTGCGCCACCTGCTCAAGCACAAGCGCATGTACTGCCGCGACCACCTCACCCCGGTCGAAAAACGCCTGCTCAAGCGTACCTCGTGGGTGCGCGACCTGTGGTTCCGCACCGGCAAGCCGGTATACCGCTTCGTCACCCGCAGGATCCTGCACTGGGAAGACAACGAGGGGCAGGGGCCCAAGGCGTGAGCGTGGCCAAGACTGCGGTCGTGCCGATCGGCGCCGGCAGCGTGCTGTTCGCGCAACTGCCCGATGCCGACTTCGCACACGCCTGCCAGGTGCCGGTGTCACGCGCCGGCCGATCGGCGCTGCAGGCCTATCGCGACCTGGCCGCCGCCGTGCCGGGCTGGTTTGATGGCTTGATGGCGGTACGCAACGGCGGCATGCGCCTGCTCGGCATGAAGGACCTCGGTTCGCTGCGCGCAGTGCAGGAAGCAGACGATCCACAGCCGGGGCAACGGCTGGGCATCTTCACCATGAAGCAGTGCACACCTGACGCAATCGTGCTGGAAGACGACGATCGCCATCTGCGCGTACAGCTGGCGCTGCAATGGCAGGGCGACCTGCTGCAGGTCGCCACGGTGGTGCATACCCACAACGCGTTTGGACGGCTGTACATGCTGCCGGTGGCACCGGTGCATCGGTTGATCGTGCCGTATCTGCTGCGGCGGCAGGTGCAGCGGTACGGGTAGCTGCACCACCTTTATGTCACACGCGATGGGTCGACTTTGCGGAACCTGCCGCGAAGGCGCCTGCAGTGGGCGCCAGCCAGGCAGTCCGCTGGCAGGGTCGCTCCCCGGACGACTGCCGGTACGGTGTCCCGGCCGATGGTGGGCATGATCGTTGCCGAGGAAGCGTTGCTTCGGCAGGCGTTGCTGCGTCACCGTGCTGATCGGCATGCTCGGCAGTCGTTTGGGAACCGACCCTACCGCGCAAGCGTTGCTTCGGCAGCCATGGCCGCGTCACCGCGACGGTCAGCCGGGCCTGCGGTTGGCTGGGCCCGGCCCTGCCGGACGCTGCGTTGCTGGGCATAATGCCGGTCTACAGTGATCGCAACGAGGACGTTCGCATGACCAGTCTGCAAGGCAAGACCCTGTTCATCACCGGCGCCTCGCGCGGCATCGGCCTGGCCATCGCGCTGCGCGCGGCGCGTGACGGCGCCAACGTGGCCATCGCGGCCAAGTCGGCGGTGCCCAACCCGAAGCTGCCCGGCACCATCCACAGCGCGGCCGAGGCGGTCAACGCGGTGGGCGGCCAGGGCCTGGCGCTGAAGTGCGATATCCGCGAGGAAGACCAGGTGCGCGCGGCGGTGGCCGCGACCGTGGACACCTTCGGCGGCATCGACATCCTGGTCAACAACGCCAGCGCGATCTGGCTGCGCGGCACCCTGGACACGCCGATGAAGCGCTTCGACCTGATGCAGCAGGTCAATTCGCGCGGCAGCTTCCTCTGCGCGCAGGCCTGCCTGCCGTACCTGCTGCAGGCCCCCAACCCGCACATCCTCACCCTGGCGCCGCCGCCCAGCCTGGACCCGAAGTGGTGGGGGCCGCACACCGGCTACACCCTGGCCAAGATGGGCATGAGCCTGGTTACCCTGGGCCTAGCCGCCGAGTTCGGGCCGCAGGGCGTGGCGGTCAATGCGCTGTGGCCGCGCACCATCATCGCCACCGATGCGATCAACATGATTCCCGGGGTGGACATCGCCGGTTGCCGCACCCCGCAGATCCTGGCCGACGCCGCGCACGCGGTGCTGACCCGCGAGGCGGCCGGCTTCAGCGGCCAGTTCCTGCTCGATGATGAAGTGCTCGCGCAGGCCGGCATCACCGATCTGAGCGGCTATGCGGTGGACCCGTCGCGGCCGCTGCTGCCGGACCTGTTCCTGGATTGAACCGGCGCACGCTTACGCGTTGAAGGTCTCGGGCAGTTTTTCGCCACAGCCACGGCAATGCCGCGCGTCTGCCTCGTGCCCTTCCAGCCCGCAGTGCGGGCAGCCGCGCGCATCCCGGCGCGCGGACCGTTCGGCATCGCGCATGGTGTTGGCCAGTTCGGCGGTGTAGATGCCGGTGGGCACGGCAATGATGCTGTAGCCGATCAGGATCAGCACCGAGGTGACGAAGCGGCCGAGCACGGTCTGCGGCACGATGTCGCCAAAGCCCACCGTGGCCATGGTCACCACTGCCCAGTACATGCTGCTGGGGATGCTGGTGAAGCCGTGGTTGGGGCCTTCGATCACGTACATCAGGGTGCCGGCGATGATGGTGATGGTGATCACCGTGAACAGGAACAGCAGGATCTTGCGCCGGCTGCGCCACAGCGATTCCATCAGGATGCCGCTTTCCTCGATGTAGCGGGTCAGCTTGAGGATGCGGAACACCCGCAGGATGCGCAGCGCGCGCACCACCAGCAGGCTCTGCGCGCCGGGAATGAACAGCGACAGGTAGCTGGGCAGGATGGAGGCCAGGTCGATCACGCCCCAGATGCTGAACGCATAGCGCAGCGGGCGTTTGACCACCACCAGGCGCAGCAGGTACTCGATGGTGAACAGGACGGTGAAGCCCCATTCGACCACGTACAGCGCGTCGGCGTAGGCGGCATGGAACTGCTGCACGCTGTCGAACATGACCACCGCTACGCTGGCGATGATGGCGTAGACCAGCAGCAGGTCGAAATTGCGCGACGGCCGGGTGTCGTGGCGGTAGATGATGTCGAACCAGGTCCGGCGCCAGCCGGTCTGGGTGGCGGGGTTGAGCTGGGGGGCGGTGAACGGGCGCATGGGCTGCATTGTGCCCCAGCCGGTGGAGGGGCGAGAATGGGCCTTTCCCGAACCGCTGACCGCCATGACCGCCGCTGCCACCGATCCGCTGTTGTCCCTGTCGCATTACTACCTGCCGGTGTACAAACCGCGCCAGGTGGTGCTCGAACGTGGCCAGGGCGCGCGCGTCTGGGACAACCAGGGCCGTGAATTCATCGACCTGGCCGCCGGCATCGCGGTATGCGGGCTGGGCCACAACGACCCGGACCTGACCGCGGCGCTGATCGAGCAGGCCGGCAAGCTGTGGCACACCAGCAACGTGTTCTACAGCGAACCGCCGCTGCGCCTGGCCGAAGAGCTGGTGACCTCCTCGCGCTTCGCCGAGCGGGTGTTCCTGTGCAATTCCGGTGCCGAAGCCAATGAAGTGGCGATCAAGCTGGTGCGCAAGTGGGCCGCTTCGCAAGGCCGCCCGGCCCACCAGCGGGTGATCGTGACCTTCCGCGGCAGCTTCCACGGCCGCACCCTGGCGACGGTGACCGCCACCGCCCAGCCCAAGTACCAGGAAGGCTACGAGCCGCTGCCCGGCGGCTTCCGCTACGTTGATTTCAACGATGAGACGCAGCTGGAAACGGCGATGGCCGCCGGCGACGTGGCGGCGGTGATGCTGGAGCCGATCCAGGGCGAGGGCGGGGTGATGCCGGCCAAGCCGGGCTTCATGCAGCGCATCCGTGAGCTGTGCGACCAGCATGACGCGCTGATGGTGCTCGATGAAATCCAGGTCGGCATGGGCCGCACCGGCACCCTGTTCGCGCACTGGCAGGACGGCATCACGCCGGACATCGTGACCCTGGCCAAGGCCCTGGGCGGCGGTTTCCCGATCGGCGCGATGCTGGCCGGGCCGAAGGTGGCCGAGGTGATGCAGTTCGGCGCGCACGGCACCACCTTCGGCGGCAATCCGCTGGCGGCGGCAGTGGCACGGGTGGCGCTGCGCAAGCTGTCCTCGCCGGAGATCGGGCACAACGTGGGCCGCCAGTCGCAGGCGTTGCGCGATGGCCTGGGCCGGATCAACGACGAGTTCAAGGTGTTCAGCCAGGTGCGCGGCCGCGGCCTGATGCTGGGCGCGGTGGTGGACCGGGACTTCGCCGGCCAGGCCGGCGCCATCCTCGACCATGCCGCCGAGCATGGCCTGCTGACCCTGCAGGCCGGCCCGGACGTGCTGCGCTTCGTGCCGGCGCTGAACATCAGCGATGAGGAAATCGCCGAGGGCCTGAAGCGCCTGCGTGCCGCGATCGCCTCGTTTATCGCTTCGCGATAAACCTCGCTTCTTCGCTGACGCGAAGAAGACCCGGATCTGCGCCGCAGATCCGGGTGCGTGGACATTGCATCCACAACCCCGCGGCTGTCGCCGCGCCCCCTTGACTCAAGGGGGCTCTTCATCAATGGGTTGTGCGGCCAAGCCGTAGCGTTTGAGCACCTTGTTGAAACCTCGGCTGTCGTTCGCGGTTTCAGCGTGTAGGCCGGCCAGGCGCGCACCGCGCACATTGACGAACAGGTCATCGATGAACAGCGTGCGCTCGGCGCGGACGCCGAGCCGGGCCAGCGCCTGCACGTACACCGCCGGGTCGGGTTTGCGTCCGCCCAGCGCGCCGCTGCACAGGATGCGGCCGTGCAGGGCGGTGGCCAGGGTGGGCAGGATCAGCGGGATGGTCTGGGCCATCAGCGCGCCGTTGTTGGTCAGGATGGCAATGGGCAGGCGGCGCGCGATGCGCTGGACGCGTTCGATCACGCCGGTCTGTGGCGGCGAGGCGGCGATGCGTGCGGCCTGCCAGTGCGCAACGCTGACCGAGGTGTGCAGCGCCACCCCGAGCTGTTGCAGGTAGTCGGTGCTGTCCAACCCGGCGTCGTGCTGTTGCTCCAGTCCGCTGTCGAACAGCGCGGCCTGGATCTGTGCGGCGCTGCAGCCCAGGCTCGCGGCCAGGTGGCGCGCGCGCAAGTGGCGCGCATGGCGCACCAGCACGCCGTCGAAATCCAGCAGCAGGCAATCCAGTACAGGGGGCATGGCAACATTCGGGCAAGTCCAACACCGACCGTACCCCAACCGGCGTACAAAAAGGGGACGGGTGTAATTAAGCCAGCAGGCTTAATTACACCCGTCCCCTTTTTGTGCTGCGACATCGGGTCGCATCACGCCGGCGGGCAGGCTGACTAGAATCGCCGGGACTGCCCGATGGAGACCGCCGTGAAATTGCTTGTTCCCGTTGTGCTTGCCGGCCTGGCATTGGCCCCGGCCGCGCACGCCCGCGTGTGCGCGGTCAGCATCGACAGCACCGACCAGATGCGTTTCAGCCAGGACCAGATCAAGATCGCCGCCGATTGCAGCCAGGTCAGGCTGACCCTGCGCCATACCGGCAAGCTGGCGGCCACGGCGATGGGCCATAACTGGGTGCTCACGCGCACGCCGGATTACCAGCCGGTGGCGATGGCCGGCATGCGCATGACCCTGGCCGACAGTTACCTGCCCAAGGCCGATGCGCGGGTGCTGGCGCATACCGCGGTGATCGGCGGCGGGCAGAGCACCAGCGTCACCTTCTCCACCGCCAGGCTGGCCAAGGGCGGGGACTACACGTTCTTCTGCTCGTTCCCGGGGCATTTTGCGATGATGAAAGGCCGTTTCGTTTTCGGTTGAAGACCGGAAACGAAACGGCCGGTAGCTACCGACCGTTGGTCGGTAGACGAGGTGACGACCAACGGTCGCCACCTACCGCGTGGCACCGCGTTTGCTCAGCCCTTGACCACCTTGAACGCCTCGCGCGCCGCCGCGATGGTCGCATCGATCACGCTGTCGTCGTGCGCGCTGGACATGAAGCCGGCCTCATAGGCCGACGGGGCCAGGAACACGCCGCGTTCCAGCATGGCGTGGAAGAAGGTGTTGAACGCGGCGATGTCGCAGGACGTGGCCTGGGCGTAGGTTTCCACCTTCTGGTCGGTGAAGAACAGCCCGAACATCCCGCCGACCTGGTTGGTGGTCACCGCCACGCCGGCCTCGGCCGCGGCCGCTTCCAGCCCGGCGCAAAGGCGCGCGCTGGCCGCGCCCAGGCGGTCATGGAACCCCGGTTCCTGTACCAGCTGCAGCATCGCCAGGCCCGCCGCCATCGCCACCGGGTTGCCGCTGAGGGTGCCGGCCTGGTAGATCGGGCCGGCCGGGGCGATCTGCGCCATCAGATCGGCGCGGCCGCCATAGGCGCCCACCGGCATGCCGCCGCCGATGATCTTGCCGAAGGTGGTCAGGTCCGGGGTGATGCCGTAGTAGGCCTGCGCGCCACCCAGCGCGACCCGGAAGCCGGTCATCACTTCATCGAAGATCAGCAGCGCGCCGTACTGCGTGCACAGTGCGCGCAGGTGCTGCAGGTAGCCGGCGCGCGGTGGAATGCAGTTGGCGTTGCCGACCACCGGCTCGATGATCAGCCCGGCGATGTGTTCGCCCTGTTCGGCGAACAGCGCGGTGGCCGCATCGACATCGTTGTAGGGCAGGGTCAGGGTCAGTTCGCTCAGGCTGGCCGGCACGCCCGGCGAGGTCGGCACGCCCAGGGTCAGCATGCCGCTGCCGGCCTTGACCAGGAACGAGTCGCCATGGCCGTGGTAGCAGCCTTCGAACTTGACGATGCGGTTGCGGCCGGTGGCGCCGCGCGCCAGCCGGATCGCCGACAGCGTGGCTTCGGTGCCGGAGTTGACCATGCGCACCATCTGGCACGACGGGACCAGGCCGGTGAGGGTCTCGGCCATGGTCACCTCGGCCTCGCACGGGGCGCCGAACGACAGCCCGTTGCCGAGCGCCTGCTTGACCGCCTGGCGCACGCTGGGGTGGTTGTGGCCGACGATCATCGGGCCCCACGAACCGACATAGTCGATGTAGCGGTTGCCGTCGACGTCGTACAGGTACGGGCCATCGGCGCTCTTGACGAAGAACGGCTCGCCGCCGACCGACTTGAACGCGCGCACCGGCGAGTTGACGCCGCCCGGCAGCAGCGTCTGGGCGCGGGTGAACAGGGCGTGGGACTGGTCGTGGTTCATGCGGTCGGATCCTGGAAGCAAGCGAGATAGGCGTGCAGCGTGGCGACCGGGTCGGGCGCGGCGTACACGCTGCTGATGACGGCCACCAGGTCGGCGCCGGCATCGATGATGGGACCGACATTGTCCGGGCTCAGCCCGCCGATCGCCACCCGCGGCACCCCCAGTGCGGCGCTTTGCCGCAGCAGCGCCGGGGTGGCGCGGCTGCGGGTGACCTTGGTGGTGGTCGGGTAGAACGCGCCGAAGGCCACGTAGCTGGCCCCGGCCGCCACGGCGCGCTCGGCATTGGCCAGCTGGTCGTAGCAGGATGCGCCGATGATGGCGTCCGCGCCGAGCAGGGCACGGGCCGGGCCGATGTCGCCATCGGTGCCGCCCAGGTGCACGCCGGCCGCGCCCACCGCATGCGCCAGCGCCGGGTCGTCATTGATGATCAGCGGCACCGCGTGCCGGGCGCACAGTGCCTGCAGGGCGCTGGCCTGCTGCCGCTGCAGCGCGGCATCGGCGCGCTTGTTGCGGTACTGCAGCCAGGTCACGCCGGTGGCCAGCAGCGGCGCGGTGCGCGCCAGCAGGCGGGCGGTGTCGGCCTCGTCGGGGGTGATCAGGTAGACGCCGCGGGGGCGTGCGGTGGAGGCTGAAGCAGGGGTCATCGGTAGCTACCGGTAGCACGGCGGGAGTGGGACAATGGCCTTCGCCCGTTCTTGTCCAGCCGTGATTATCCAATGACCGATGCCACCGCCACCACTTTCCGCACCTGGATGTGCGTTGTCTGCGGCTTCCTGTACAGGGAAGAAGACGGCCTGCCCGAAGAGGGCATCGCGCCGGGCACGCGCTGGGAAGACATCCCCGATACCTGGACCTGCCCGGATTGCGGCGTGACCAAGGACGATTTCGAGATGGTCGAGGTCGATTGACCGGTAGGTATCGACCGTTGGTCGATACGCAGGCTTGGGCCACGGGTCGATACGGCCCCACCTAGTGCAAGCGCGGTGCCCGCCCGCCCAGTTCCACCAGCTTCTCGCGCACCCACTGGGTATCGGTGGCCTGGGCATTGCGCTGCAGGTACTGGCCCAGGTCGCGGTGGGCACCGGCCTGGTAGCCCAGCTGCAGGTAGGCCAGGCCGCGGTCGCGCAGGGCATCGTCCTGCTCGGGGGCCAGTTTCAGCAGGCGGTCGGCGCTGCGTGCGGCACGGTCCCATTCGCCGCGTTCCACGTACACGCCATGCAGGTTGCGCAGCATCCGCATCAGGATCGCGCGCGCCGGGGCGGCGTCCAGGATCTGTGCCAGCACGTGGTCGTCGGGGGTTTCCCCGCCCAGATGCGAACGGGCGCGCTCGCGCAGTTCCTCCACGTCCAGCGGGCGGCCGCCGTTGAACGGGTCCATCACCAGCATGCCGTCATCGACCGGCAGCCGCACCAGGAAGTGCCCGGGGAAGGACACCCCGTCCAGCGGGATGCCGAGCCGGCGCGCGACTTCCATCTGCACCAGGGCCAGTGAGATCGGGTTGCCCAGGCGGCGTTCGAACACCTGGTTGAGGTAGCTGTTGCGCGGGTCGTAGTACTCGCCGTGGTCGCCGCCGTAGCCCAGCTCGTCGAACAGGTGGCGGTTGACCGCGGCGATCTTCAGCGGCCAATGCTCGATGGTGTCCACCTCGGTGCGCAGGTGGTCGGCATGGCTCTGCACCAGCGCGTCGTAGACCCCGGGGTCCAGGTCGGGGTACTCGTCCTGGGCGATCAGCAGCGCAGTCGGCAACAAGGGCAGCGCCTCGTCGTCCAGTTCGGCCAGGGAATCCCACGCCGGCAATGTGATCTGCGCCTGCATGGCTACAGACTGGCGACAAACGCGGCCGGTTTCAAGCTGCCCGGTGTGAAAAAACCGGGCGCGCATGTCCATCCCCGGCAGCCCCCAGTGGATGACACGCCGGCACGCTGGCGCTCATGCGGCGCTGTGCGGATCTAGCGGTCGGCGATGCCCGGGCCGAAGACGATCTCGGTACCGTCCTTCAGGCCCAGCTTCTCGGCCTGGCCGGCGTTGAGCTCCAGCACATAGCGGGCCGGGCCGCTGCTGGGGTAGGGCGGGCAGCGGTCGCCGGCCGAGCACGGCGGCACGTCGCGCTGCTGGCTGACCAGCCGGCGCTGTTCGTCGAAGTACAGGATGTCCAGCGCAATCTTGGTGTTCTTCATCCAGTACGCCTGCAGTTCCTGGCGTTCGTGCAGGAACAGCATGCCGTGGTCTTCGGGCATCTGGTCGCGGAACATCAGCCCGCGTGCGCGGCTGGCGTCGTCGGCGGCCAGTTCGACCTGGTAGCGGGCACCGCCCAGTTCCACCCAATGGCGGGCACCGCTGCTGGCGCAGCCGGTCAGGGTCAGCAGGAGCAGCAGGGGCAACAGGCGCAGCATGGACATCGGGGCTACCTCGAAAAGGAAGGGCCGGTCGCATGGGCCGGCCCGGGAATCAGAGTACCTGCGGCGGCTGCCCGCCGATGATCACCACATCGGCCGGCCGCCGCGCGAACAGGCCCACGCTGACCACGCCCGGCAGCTGGTTGAGCTCGCGCTCCAGCGCGACCGGGTCGGTGATCTGCAGGTGGTGGATGTCCAGGATCGCATTGCCGTTGTCGGTGACCACCCCTTCACGCCAGGCCGGCTGGCCGCCGGTCATGTCCATGATGCGGCGCGCGATCAGGCTGCGCGCCATCGGGATCACTTCCACCGGCAGCGGGAAGCGGCCCAGCACCGGCACCTGCTTGCTCGGGTCGATGATGCAGACGAAGCGCTCGCTGGCCTCGGCGATGATCTTCTCGCGGGTCAGCGCGGCGCCGCCACCCTTGATCAGGCACTTGTTGCCGTCGCACTCGTCGGCGCCATCCACGTACAGCGACAGGTTGCCGGTGTGGTTGAGTTCCATCACCTCGATGCCGTGCCCGCGCAGGCGCGCGGTGCTTTGCTCGGAGCTGGACACGGTGCCCTTGATGCGGTGCTGGATACGGGCCAGGCCGTCGATGAAATAGGCAACGGTGGAACCGGTGCCGACCCCGACGATCATGCCGTCTTCGACGTATTCCAGGGCTTTTTCGGCAGCCAGGCGCTTGGCTTCGGACATGGCGGGAAACTCTTGGGGGAAAGGGGAATCAGCGTTTTTCCAGCGACAGCAGCGTTTTCCACTGCGCCGCGGTGACCGGCAGGATCGACAGCCGGTTGCCGCGCGCGATGAGCGGGAAGCCCTCGCCCAGCGCATCGGCATGCAGCTTGATCTCATCCAGCGAAATGGTGTCGCGCAGTTTGCGCTCGAAGGCCACGTCGACCAGCATCCAGCGCGGTTCTTCGCGGCTTGCCTTGGGGTCGTAGTAGTCTGATTTCGGATCGAACTGGGTGTCGTCCGGATAGGCCTCGCTGGCCACCGTGGCGAGGCCGACGATGCCGGGCACCTTGGTATTGGAGTGGTAGAACAGCACCC
The DNA here is from genome assembly GCF_020857975.1 of Stenotrophomonas rhizophila. Taxonomy (GTDB): domain Bacteria; phylum Pseudomonadota; class Gammaproteobacteria; order Xanthomonadales; family Xanthomonadaceae; genus Stenotrophomonas; species Stenotrophomonas rhizophila_C. Next base: position 21,919 of record NZ_JACWUO010000017.1, on the reverse strand, counting down.
CGTCGCCGACTTTCATGCCATCGCGCATGAAATTGCGCGCCTGGTAGTTGCGCACGCCGTTCCAGGGCTCGCGGCCGACGCGCTGCAGGTCGTCGATGGAAAAGGCGTCCGGTTCGGACTTCATCAGCCAGTAGCGTTTGCGTGCGGTCATGCGTCTTTTCTATCGCGGTAGGTGCCGACCGTCGGTCGGTACAGGAACAAGGGTGGAAACCTCGGTGCAGATCGCATCCACCGCGACGTCCCAGGGCTGCACCGGCAGGTCGTCGACCTGCTGCACCGAGAAGCCGACGCCGACCAGCCACGGCGGGGCCGGGCGCTGCTGGCGGAATGCGAAGCTGCGATCATACCAGCCGCCTCCCATACCCAGGCGCCGGCCCAGCGGGTCGAAACCGACCAGCGGCGCGACCACCAGGGCCAGCTGTTCCGGGGCGAGGGCGTCGTCGATGGACAGGTCCGGTTCGGGGATGCCGTAGCGGTTGGCGGTCAAGGCCTGGCCCGGGCGCCACGGCGCGAAGCGCAGGGTGTCGCCGGCCAGCATCGGCAGGCAGTACTGCACGCCGGGCGGCAACTGCATCTGCCAGCGGTGCAGGGCGATCTCGCCATCCATCGCCCAGTAACCGGCGACCAGCCCCCGGGTGGGCGCGAACGGCAGCTGGAGCAGGGCATCGGCGAGCTGTTCGGCCGCGGCCAGGCGTTGCACGGCGGGAATTTCGCGGCGGCGTTGGCGCAACTGCTGGCGCAGTGCGGAGCGCGGGTCGGTCATGCCTGGGTCCGGGGCGTGGTGCGGGCGCGGATAAAACAAGAGCGACGTCCCGGTAGGGGCGTCGCTCTTGCAGGAATACTGCATTCTCCGCGGTGACGATGCGTGCGAAACGACCTTGAACCCGGGGTTCAAGTGGGTACGCTGGGGTTCCTTCGGGCTTCCCGCTACAAGGCGGACTTGCACTCCCGGCGCCGTCGCGCACCCGTGGTCGTAATTAAGGGACAAGGCGAATGTTTGCACACGCCGTCGTTCACAGCAGAGAACGCACGGCCATTATAGCCAAGCGCGCGCCGAGCGACAGGCCGTTCGTCGGTCGAATTACACGCCAATTCAGATCGATGAGGGTCACGCGATGGCCGGGTGCGATGGAACCTGGCGTGGAACATCGTGGCACCGGCCGCAGGCGGGATGGTCACGCAACGCCTGGCAACCCGTCGACGCCGGCTCAGGCGCCGTCAATTGCCCGATCCAGCCGTCGGTTCAGATCGGCCAGGGTCTGCTGCAGGGCGATTCCCTGGCGGGCGTGCTCGTCGCGCAGCTGCTGCAGCTCATGGGCCAGGTTCAGCGCGGCCAGTACGGCCACCCGGTCCACCGCGGCCATCCGGTTGCTACCGCGGATCTCGCGCATCTTGGCGTCCAGCAGCCGCGCCGCGGCGGTCAGGCTCTCGCGCTCTTCGGCGCCCACGCCCACCGTGTATTCACGGTCCAGGATGCGGACACTGACCGGTTCGGTCTGGCTCATGTGTGCTGCTCCAGGGACTTGAGGCGGGTGATCATCGCTTCGACCCGGGAGCGGGCCTGTTCGTTCTTGGCCAGCAGCTGCGAGCGTTCGGCCACCAGTTGTTCCTGCTGGTGGCGCAGGCTGCGGTTTTCCTCGGCCAGGCGCTGGTTGCGTTCCAGCAATGCCTCCACCCGGGCGGCGAAGGCCTGCAGTTGGGCGATGGCGTCGGAGGGTTCCATGTCCGGCACGATAGGCAAGGGCGGTGGAGGCGGTCAAGTGAATTAATGAAGGCACGCGCCGCGGCGGCGCGCCCGGCCCGGCTGGCGCCCCCGGCCGGGGCGATGGCGGCCCGGAGCGCATGGGCGGATTGCTACACTGTGAAGCTCGCCAACCGTAGTGATCGGCTGCGGTGACACCTTTTTCTGATCGAGCCCCAAGATGACCGAACTTCCGAGTGTCGATGACGTAAACCAGGCCAGCCAGGCCTTGGGCCTGGGCGCCAATGCGGCCGAGCTGCATGGCGGCCTGTGCGGCTGGCTGTCCGCCGGCGGTGCGCCGGTGCGTGAATGGCCGGCGCGGGTGCTGGCCGACGACAGCCTGCCGGTACCGGCCGAGGGCGATGCGCTGGCCCGCCTGCTCAGCGCCAGCGTGGCCCAGTTGGAAGACCGCGATTTCGCCTTCGAGCTGCTGCTCAGTGACGCCAGCGACACCGCCGTGCAGGCCGATGCGCTGTTCACCTGGGCGCGCGCGTTCCTGGGCGGTTTCGGGCTGGGCGCGGGCAGCCAGCGTCCGCCGCTGTCCGAAGAGGGCGAGGAAGCCCTGACCGATATGGCCAAGCTGGCCCAGGCCTCCAGCGAAGACTTCGAAAGCGGCAATGACGACGACGAAGACGCCCTGGCCGAGATCGAGGAGTTCATCCGGGTGGCGGTGCTGCTGCTGCACGGCGACTGCGTGATGGCCGCGCGCCACCGGCAGCGTCTGAACTGAGCATGGATATCCGGCAGCTGACCGGCATTTCCGCCGCCGAATACACCCGTCGCCGCCAGCAGTTGATGGAAATGGCCGGCGACGATGCAATCCTGGTGCTGCCGGCCGCCGCCGAGCGGGTGCGCAGCCTGGATACCCACTACCCGTTCCGGCAGGATTCGGATTTCTGGTACCTGTGCGGCTTCCCGGAGCCGGATGCGGTGCTGGTGCTGATTCCCGGCCGCCGCCATGGCGAGGTGATCCTGTTCTGCCGCGAGCGCGATGCCGAGCGCGAAGCCTGGGATGGCGCGCGCGCCGGCCAGGAGGGGGCGGTGTCGCAGTACGGCATGGACGATGCGTACCCGATCGACGATCTGGACGACATCCTGCCCGGGCTGCTGGAAGGCCGCTCGCGGGTGTACTACCACTTCGGCCGCGATGCCGAGTTCGACCTCAAGCTGATCGGCTGGGTCAACCGGGTTCGTTCGCAGGTGCGCCATGGCGCGCAGCCGCCGCATGAGTTCCTCGAGCTGGGCCACCTGCTGCACGAGCAGCGGCTGTTCAAGTCGCCGGCGGAAATCGCGCTGATGCAGCGCGCCGCCGACATCAGCGTGCAGGCGCACCGGGTGGCCATGCAGGTTGCCCGGCCGGGCATCTGCGAATACGAACTGCAGGCCGACCTGGAACGCCAGTTCCGCGCCAACGACGCCTGCGCGGCCTACAGCAGCATCGTCGGCGCCGGCGCCAACGGCTGCATCCTGCACTACCGCGACAACGCCGCGCGTTCGCGCGATGGCGAGCTGGTGTTGATCGATGCCGGCGCCGAATACCGCGGCTATGCCAGCGACATCACCCGGACCTTCCCGGTCAACGGCCGTTTCAGCGCCGAGCAGCGCGCGCTGCACGACTTGGTCGGCGCGGCGCAGGCGGCGGCGCTGGCCCAGGCGCGGCCGGGCAACGCCTATGAAGCCGGCCACCTGGCCGCAGTGGAAACGCTGACCGAGGGCCTGCTGCGCCTGGGCCTGCTCAAGGGCAACCTGGAGGAGAACATCGCCGAGGGCCACTACCAACGGTTCTACCGCCACAAGACCGGGCATTGGCTGGGCCTGGACGTGCACGATGTGGGCGACTACCGCCTGGCCGGCGAGTCGCGGATGCTGGAGCCGGGCATGGTGTTCACCATCGAGCCGGGCCTGTACGTGTCGCCGGACGACCGCAGCGTGGAACCACGCTGGCGTGGCATCGGCATCCGCACCGAAGACGACGTGCTGGTTACCGAGGACGGCCACCGGGTATTGACCGCCGCATTGGCGCGCAGCGCCGATGAGATCGAAGCGGAAATGGCGACGCGCTGATCCGCTGCGATGGCAGGGCCACCCCACGGGTGGCTGCGCGGTGCATCACACCGGTAGTGCCGGCCGCTGGCCGGCTCCCCATGGAATCCAGGCATCGTGCGGAGCCGGCCAGCGGCCGGCACTACCGCGATGTCAGGAATGTCGGGTAGATACCGACCGTAGGTCAGTACCCGCATTTCCCCTCAGTTGGCCGACGCGAACACCGGACGGGTCAGGTTGTCGGCATCGCCATCGGTGCACAGCACCTCGTCCTCGATGCGGATGCCGCCATACGGGCGGAAGAAATCGACCCGGTTCCAGTCGATGCTGGCGCCGTTGCCGGCCTGCTTCACTTCGTCCAGCAGCATGTCGATGAAGTACACGCCCGGTTCGATGGTGACCACCATGCCCGGCTCCAGCACGCGGGTCAGGCGCAGGTAGGCGTGGCCCTGCGGGCGCTCGATGCGGCCGCCGCGGTCGCTGGCGGCGAAGCCGGCCACGTCGTGCACCTGCAGGCCGATCAGATGGCCCAGGCCATGCGGGAAGAACGCCGCGCTGACGCCGGTGGCCAGCGCCGCTTCCGGCGAGACCTTGAGCACGCCGAAGTCCTTCAGGATGCCCATCAACGCCAGGTGCGCATCCACGTGCAGCTGCTTGTAGTCGACCCCGGCACGCACGCCGGCGGCCATCTGCTGCTGGGCGGCGTCGACCGCATCGATCATCGCCTGGAATTCATCGTGGCCGCTGGCCGCATAGGTGCGGGTGATGTCGCTGGCGTAGCCGTGCGCGCTGGCACCGGCATCGATCAGGAAGCTGCGCAGCGGACTCGGCGCGCTGCGGTCCAGGTCGGTGTAGTGCAGCACCGCGGCATGTTCGTTGAGGCCGATGATGTTGCCGTAGGGCAGTTCATTGGCATCCTGGCCGACCGCACTGCAGTAGGCCATGTGGATCTGGAATTCGCTGGCGCCGGCGCGGAACGCCGCCTCGGCGGCGCGGTGGCCGCGCACGCCCAGGCGCTGGGCCTGGCGCATCAGCGCGATCTCGTAGGGCGTCTTGCAGCCGCGCTGCCAATCCAGGTAATCGATCACCGGCGCCGGGTTGTTGGGCACGAACGCACCGAGCGCGCTCTGCGGCTCGCCGAGGATCGCGCAGCGCGCCGCCGCCTTGGGCAGCAGGGCCAGGGCGTCGTCCGGCGTGCGGATGATCTCGATGTCGACATGCTCCACCCACCAGCCGTTGGGCGCATCGGGTACCACGTGCCAGTAGTCGAACGGCTGGTGGAACAGCACCATCGGCCGCTGGCCGGGGGTGTAGACCAGCCAGCTGTTGGGCAGCTTGGTCAGCGGCAGCCAGGCCTTGAAGTTCGGGTTGACCGCATACGGGTAATCGCGGTCGTCGAAGGCCTGGTAGTGCGCGGTGCCGCTGGGAATCACCAGGTGGTCAAAGCCGCCGCGCGCCAGGGCCTCATCGGCGCGCTGGCACAGCACGGCGATGTGATGGGAATACAGGGCGGCGAGGTCTGGCTGGTTCATCGCGGGGGCTCGTTGGACAATGCGGAGTGCAGCCCTTGATTCTGCCGCAATCGCGCCGGCCGCGCTGTGCCGGAACCGGCACTCAGGCCGCCGAAGTTTCCTGTGCGATCCACGCGCGCAGCTGTTCGCGATGCTCCCGGCCCAGGGTCAGGAAGCGGAACCCCACCCAGGCCTGGCCGGGGGCGTGGGTCTGCTCGCACCACAGCAGGTGGGCGCCCACGTCCAGCGCCAGCGGCTGGCCATGCGGGCCGGGAATGGCGAACTGCAACTGGTACAGCGCGTCTTCCTGCAGCGGTACCGAAGCCAGCATCAGCATGCCGGTTTCGGACACGTTGCCGAGCCGGCCGATCACGGCCTCGGCCATCATGTCGGTGACCGGCACCAGGTCGGCGACCTGGCGGCGCGGCGCGCGGCGGGTATCGGTCTCGGTACTCATTGCGCGCTCTCCACGGCGGGGCTGTTGCCGGCCAGCGAACGCAGGGTGCGCAGGGTGGCCTGCCAGGCACGGTCGATCAGCCGGCTCTTGTCTTCGCTGACGATGCGTACCTGGCCGCTGGCCATCAGCCGCGCCAGTGCGTCCAGCGAATGCTCGCCGACCTTCTGCCCGCGCGGGTTGACGAACAGCGCGTTGTCGGTGAGCAGGCTGTACCAGGACAGGCGCTGGCGGCGCAGGTCGCCCTGCTGGTTGGTGGTGAACTCGAACCAGGTGCCGAACGGCAGCGTGCGCAGCTGGCGGTAGCGGTCTTCCTCGGCCGGGCTGCGCGCCAGCGGCGTGGCCTTGTGCGCCTCGCTGCCTTCGGCCTGTTCGCCCAGCCGGGTGCGGGCGCGGATGCGCGCGGTCAGTTCGGTGCGCGAGCTGCTGTCGTCCTCGCCACCGGGCGTGGACAGCCGGCGCGCGATCGCGGCGGCTTCGTCCTGGTGGTAACCGACCTGCAGCAGCGCGGTTTCGACCTGCCCACCGAGCTCGGTATCGCTCGGTGCCGAGCCGGGCGGCAGGCAGGTGACCTCGGCGATGCGCGCGGTTTCCTGCTGGCGCTGCTGCCATTGTTCGGAGCCTTCGCCACTGCGCAGCAGGGTCAGGGTCAGTACGTCCGACCAGGCCTGTTTGAGCAGTGATTGCACAAAGCGCGGCGGTTCGGCCTGCACGCACAGTTGTTCGATGCTGGTCGCGGCCTGCTGTTTGGCCGTTTCCAGGCGTTCCTTGCCGCGCGCGGCTTCGACGTGGCGGCGCTCGGCCAGCTCGGCCTTGTGCGCCAGCGCGCGGAAGTGCTGCTGGATGTCTTCGTTGGCGGTCTCGAACACCGCCGCATCGTCCTGGTAGTCGCTGACCACCTGGTCCACGGCCCGGCCCAGCTTGTGCACCAGCTGCGGGTCGATGTCTTCCTCGCCCAGCCAGTTGGCGCCGGCTTCGGCCACGGCATTGAGCAGTTCGCGTGCCGGATGCTGGTCGCGCACGAAGAACGCCGGGTCGGACAGCGCCGCGCGCGCCACCGGCACCTGCAGCCGGGTCAGCAGGTCGGCGGCCACCGCGTTGGGGCGCACTTCGTGCTGGATCTGCCCGTACAGCATGTCCAGCAGGTCGAAGGTGTCGTTGTCCTTGACCGTCAGGGCGGCCTGCGGGCCGTGGTCGGCGCGCATCTGCGCGAGCAGGGCGTTGTGCAGGTCGGCCATGCTGCGCCGCGCCCCGCCGATCGCGGCGGTCTGCGCCTGCAGCCTGGCCAGGGTGGCGTGCACGGCTTCATTGGCCACCGGCACCGCTGCCGGGGCGGCCGCGGTGCTGCCCTCGCCGCCCTGCGCCGGCACGCTGGCCGACGCGGCCGCCGCCTGCCCGGCAGGACCGGTCGGCGCGTCCGCCGCCGTGTCGGCCACTGCACTGCCGTGGGCAGCGGCATGGGCCTGGCGTGCGGCACCGAGCAGCTGGTGCAGGGCCGACATCGCCGGGGCGGCCAGGTCCGGCGCCGTGCCGTTGCCCGGCGCCGCCTGGACGGGATTGGAGAGGGCGGCCTGCAGCGAGGCCGGCAGGCTGGCGATCGCCTCGCTGGTCATCGCTGCCCAGCCGCTGCCGCCACCCGAGCCGCTCCAGCCGGTCAGCGGGCGCGGCGCGCCGCCTTCGCGGGGCGGGTTGCCGGCGCTGCCGCGTTCGTTGCCGGTGACGATCCGGCGGGTGGTCGCCGAACGGGCCAGGTAGGGCGTATACACCAGCCCGGGCAGCACGCCTTCATGGGCCAGCAGGATATTGGCGCGTTCCAGCAGCTCGCCCAGGCGTTCGATCAACTGGCGGTCGAACACGCGGTACAGCGCCAGCTGGGTTTCCAGCCCGAGCGCGAACTGTTCGCCGAGCTCGCGCAGGATCCGGCACAGCACATGCGGGCCGAACGGCAGGTCTTCGGCTTCGAACTCCGGGCCGGCGGCCAGCACCGCAAAGCGCTGGCCCAGCAGCTGCAGGGCGCTGGCCGAACGCTGCGCCTCGCGGCGGACGATCTCCACCAGCACGATGTCGCGGTCGATATCGGTATCGGTGACCAGGGTCAGGGTGCTGGCCGACATCGGGGTGGCGGCCGCGGCGGGCAGGTGGCGCTCGCGCGGCTCGCGCAGGCCGGCCAGGGCGTCGGCCAGGGCGTCCAGGAAGCGCGGGGCGAACTGTGCGTTCACCTCGTGCAGGCGCCGGGTCTGGGCGTAGATGTCGGCCTGGATCTGGCTGTTGCGCGCGCGCTCGGCGTCGCGGAACAGCTCGCGTTCCAGTTCGACGATGGTCAGCTTGAGCGGGTTGCTCAGGGTCTGCACGGCCAGCGCATGCAGGGCGGCCAGCAGCCGGCGCACGCGTGGCGGGGCGGCGACGTTGGCGAACCGGGCCGGGTCGGGCTGGGACGATGACGGTGCGGACGCAGACATCCGTGAGTGGTTCCGGCTCCCCTTGGAACAGGGAATCTAACGTTTTCGCCCTGTTCCCGCCAGAAGGGATGTCCTGGCAGGGGCTTGTCCTGCCTTAAGGAAGGAAAAGCTCGACCACGTCGTTGGTGAAGCGCCGGCCCAGCTCGGTGGGCTGGAAGTGGTCGCCGTCGCGGGTCAGCCAGCCGCGGGCGAGCGCGGCCTGCAGCGGCACCGCGATCCGCGCCGGGTCCAGCCCGGTGCGCGAAGTGAAATCCTTCAGGCCGAAACCCTCATGCAGGCGCAGCAGGTTGAGCATGTACTCGAACGGCAGCCGGTCCGCACCGATCACCTCATCGCCGCCGATGCCCGCGGCCGTGCCGGCATGGTCCATGAAGGTCTGCGGGTGCTTGTGCTTCCAGCGGCGCAGCACGTGCTGATCGGCACCGCTGCTGATCTTGCCGTGCGCGCCGGCGCCGATGCCCAGGTAATCGCCGAAGCGCCAGTAATTGAGGTTGTGCTGGCTCTGCCGGCCCGGCCTGGCGTAGGCGCTGACTTCGTACTGCGCGTAGCCGGCGTCGGCAAGCAGGCGCTGGCAGTACTCCTGGATGTCCCAGGCCGAATCCTCGTCGGGGATGCCCTGCGGCGGCCGCGCGAAGAACACGGTGTTCGGCTCCAGGGTGAGCTGGTAGTGCGACATGTGCGTGGGCTGCAGCGCGAAGGCGCGTTCCAGGTCGTGCTCGGCCTCGGCCAGGGTCTGCTGCGGCAAGGCGTACATCAGGTCGATGTTGAAATTGTCGTAGCCGGCGTCCTGGGCCAGCTTGACCGCACGCTCGGCCTCGTTGCTGTCATGGATGCGGCCCAGGCGCTGCAGCGCCTGGTCGTTGAAGGTCTGGATGCCGAAGCTGATCCGGTTCACCCCGGCCGCGCGGTAGCGGTCGAAACGGCCGTGCTCGGCGGTGCCCGGGTTGGTCTCCAGGGTCACTTCCAGGTTGGGCGCAAAACGCAGCCGCGCCGAGGCCGCCTGCAGGAAGCGGTCGATCGCCTCGGGCGGGAACAGGCTGGGGGTACCGCCGCCGAAGAACACGCTGCTCACCACCCGGCCCCAGACCAGCGGCAAGTCCTGGTCCAGGTCGCGGATCAGGGCATCGATGTAGGCCTCGAACGGCAGTTCGCCCTTGGCCGCATGCGAGTTGAAATCGCAGTACGGGCATTTGCGCACGCACCACGGCAGGTGCACGTACAGCGCTAACGGCGGCGGCACCAGCGGCGGTGCGTGGTCGTGGTCGCCGGCGCAGTGTTCGCCGGGCAGGTGGTGGCAGTGATCGTGTGGCTGGGCCATGGCATTCAAGGGTGGGGCCGGCCGCTGGCCGGCTGTCCAGGGATCATCCGGGCAGGCATCAGAGCAGGGCAGGCAGCTTCTGCTTGAGCAGCTGCAGGGCGAGGGCGCGATGGCTGATGACGTTTTTCTGCGCCGGCGGCATCTCCGCGGCGGTCAGGCCGCGCGCCGGGTCCAGGAACAGCGGGTTGTAGCCGAAACCATGGCTGCCCCGCAATTCGTCCAGGATCACCCCTTCCCAGCTGCCTTCGCAGATCAGCGGCTGCGGGTCGCTGGCGTGGCGCAGCAGCACGATCACCGCGAAGAAGCGCGCCGTGCGGCGCTCGGCCGGCACATCGCGCATTGCCTCGAGCAGCTTGGCGTTGTTGGCCGCATCGTTGGTCGGGCTGCCGGCATAGCGCGCGCTGTACAGGCCCGGTGCGCCGTCCAGGGCGTCCACGATCAGGCCCGAGTCGTCGGCCAGTGCGGGCAGGCCGGTGCTCTGGCAGGCATGGCGGGCCTTGATCAGCGCGTTCTCGACGAAGGTCAGCCCGGTTTCCGGGACCTCGCTCACGCCCAGTTCGCCCTGCGCCACGATCTGCAGCGGCAGGTCGGCCAGCATGGCCTGCAGTTCCTTCAGTTTGCCGGCGTTGCCGCTGGCCAGTACCAGTTTCATTGCTTGGGCTCCAACAGGTCCCAGGTGTTGCCGTACAGATCGGCGAAGACCGCGACCGTGGCGTACGCCTCTTCGCGCGGGGTTTCGCGGAACTCCACGCCGCGCGCGGTCATCGCCGCGTGGTCGCGCCAGAAATCGTCGGTGTTGAGGAAGAAGCCGACCCGGCCACCGGTCTGGTTGCCGATCCGGCTGCGCTGCTCATCGGTGCTGGCGCGCGCCAGCAGCAGCGCTGCGGCACTGTCGTCGCCCGGGCCGACCACGACCCAGCGTTTGTCGCCCTGGTCGATGTCCTGGAGCAGCTGGAAGCCGAGCTTGCCGGTGTACCAGGCGATCGCCTGGTCGTAGTCGTCCACGACCAGGGTGGTCAGCGCGATGCGGCGGTTCATGTCGATGCCAGGGCGGCCTGCTGTGCCGCGAACAGTTCGCCGATGCCCTTTTCGGCCAGGACCAGCAGGGCGTCCAGTTCGTCGCGGCGGAATGCATGGCCTTCGGCGGTGCCCTGCAGCTCGATGAAGCCGCCGCCGTCGTTCATGACCACGTTCATGTCGGTATCGCAGTCGCTGTCTTCGGCGTAGTCCAGGTCCAGCACCGGGGTGCCGCGGTAGACGCCGACCGACACCGCTGCGACCGCGCCGAAGATCGGGTTGCGCTTGATGTCGCCGCGCTTGATCAGGAAGTTGACCGCATCCACCAGCGCCACGTAGGCACCGGTGATGGCCGCGGTACGGGTGCCGCCATCGGCCTGCAGCACATCGCAGTCCAGGGTGATGGTGCGCTCGCCGAGCGCGCCGCGGTCGACGCAGGCGCGCAGGGTGCGGCCGATCAGGCGCTGGATCTCCAGGGTGCGGCCACCCTGCTTGCCGCGCGCGGCCTCACGGTCGTTGCGGGTGTGGGTCGAGCGCGGCAGCATGCCGTATTCGGCCGTCACCCAGCCTTCGCCCTTGCCGCGCAGGAAGCCCGGTACGCGGTTTTCCACGCTGGCGGTGCACAGCACGCGGGTCTGCCCGAAGCTGATCAGCACCGACCCTTCGGCATGGCGGGTGAAGGCGCGTTCGATGCGCACTTCGCGCAGCTGGTCGGCCTGGCGGCCGCTGGGACGGGGATCGGACATGCTGTGGGGTTCCGTGAAGGCTGGGGAAACGCGACCACGCCCGCACCCCGGGGGATGGCAGGCAGGGAGGCTCGAATGAGACCGCTAGGGTACCATTCCCCCTTTGGGAACATCGGAAAACCCACCATGATTCGAAGCATGACCGCCTATGCCGGCGGCGAGCGCGCCACCGCCTGGGGCACGCTGGCCTGTGAGCTGCGCTCGGTCAACCACCGGTTCCTGGAGGTGGGCGTGCGCCTGCCCGAGGAACTGCGTGCGTTGGAACCGCAGCTGCGCGAGCGCGTCGCTTCCCGCTGCAGCCGCGGCAAGATCGACCTGGTGCTGCGCCTGCGCGCGCCGGAGGTGACCGGTGCGCTGGTGGTCAACGAGGCGCTGCTGGGCCAGCTCGGCGAACTGGCCACGCGGCTGTCGGCGGGTTTTCCCGGCCTGCAGGTCAGCTTCACCGAGCTGCTGCAGGTGCCTGGGGTGATGCAGGGCGAGGCGGTCGACGCCGCCGCGCTGCAGGCCGAGGCCCTGGCCCTGCTGGACACCGCCCTGGACGGGTTCGTGGCCGCGCGCGAGCGTGAAGGCGACAAACTGGCCGCGGCGATCCAGGAGCGGGTGGACAGCATCGAGCGCATCGCCGCCGAGGTCACCACCTTGATTCCGCTGATCCGCGAGGGCCAGCGCGCCAAGTTGGCCGCGCGCCTGGCCGACCTGCCGCACCCGGTCGACCCCGGCCGGGCCGAGCAGGAACTGGTGATGTGGCTGCAGAAGCTGGACGTGGATGAAGAGCTGGACCGCCTGGGCAGCCATATCGTGGAGATCCGCCGGGTGTTCACCCAGCGCGAGCCGGTCGGCCGGCGCCTGGACTTCCTGCTGCAGGAGTTCAACCGCGAAGCCAATACGCTGGGCTCCAAGTCGGTGGACAGCCGCACCTCCAACGCGGCGGTGGAGCTGAAGGTGTTGATCGACCAGATCCGCGAACAGGTGCAGAACATCGAATGAGCAGCCAGCCCACCCTGAACGCCGAGCCGGCGCGCGGCACCCTGTACATCGTGGCCGCACCCTCCGGGGCCGGCAAGAGCAGCATCGTCAACGCCACCCTGGCGCGCGACCCGCAGATCGCGTTGTCGATCTCGTTCACCTCGCGCGCCACCCGCCCCGGCGAAATCAACGGCGAGCATTACCACTTCGTCAGTGCCGCCGAGTTCGAGCGGATGATCGCCGCCGGCGATTTCTTCGAGCACGCCTGGGTGCATGGCGACTGGAAGGGGACCGCGCGGCAGTCGGTGGAACCGCAGCTGGCTGCCGGCCAGGACGTGCTGCTGGAGATCGACTGGCAGGGCGCCCAGCAGGTGCGCCAGCTGGTGCCGGGCACGGTGACGGTGTTCATCCTGCCGCCGTCGCGCCAGGCGCTGCAGGACCGCATGCGCAAGCGCGGGCAGGACAGCGAGGCGGTGATTGCCCAGCGCCTGGCCGCCGCGCGCGAGGAAATGCTGCATTTCAACGACTTCGACTACGTGATCGTCAACGAAGTGTTCGACACCGCGGTGGACGAACTGTGCGCGATCTTCACCGCCAGCCGGCTGCGCCGGGAGGCCCAGAAGGTGCGCCACGCCGGGCTGATCCAGGCCCTGTTGACCCAGGAATCGGGCCCAACTGACTGATTTGCAACGCGGTGGTAGCCGGTCGGCTTGATTTTGTCCAGCCCTGGCCGGTACAATCTCTCCCCTTTCCCTCATTCGATTGCGCAGCCCTCACCGGCTGCCGGGAGCCCGCATGGCCCGCATCACCGTAGAAGATTGTCTGGAAGTCGTGAACAACCGTTTCGAGCTGGTCATGATGGCGTCCAAGCGCGCCCGTCAGCTGGCCAATGGCGTCCAGGCCACCCTGGACAACAGCGAAACCGACGACAAGCCGACCGTGCTGGCGCTGCGCGAAATCGCCGCCCGCAAGATCGACAACGCCCTGATCGATGAAGTCGAGAAGGCCGAACGCGAGCGCGCCGAGCGTGAAGCACTGGAATGGGCCGCGGCCGAAGTCGTCGCCGACGAAGACATGTCCAAGAACGACGACTGATCGCTTCGGCGTTCACCCCGTTGTTGCCCGAACAGCCCGCCCTTGGCGGGCTGTTCTGCGTTGCGGGCATCGCGCCGGGCGGCCACGACGTGCCGGGGCGTAGGACATGGCTCGCTGCCTGTTCAGGGGTTTGCCGTTATCCCGCCGCTGGCATAGTCTTCAGCCATGAACCCAGGCCCCACTGCCAAGGTCGCCGCTGCTCCCGGTGCGGCCGTACCCGACTATGTCCTCCAGCTCGAACGCGCGGCGCACTACCTGCCGCCCGAGCAGCTGCCGTTGCTACGCCGTGCCTGGGAAGTGGGCGCCGCCGCGCATGCCGGCCAGACCCGCAAATCGGGCGAGCCCTACATCACCCATCCGGTCGCGGTGGCGCAGGTGCTGGCCGAGCTGGGCCTGGACATGGAGGCGTTGATCGCCGCGATCCTGCACGACACCATCGAAGACACCCCGCTGACCCGTGAGGAGCTGGCCGCCGAGTTCGGCGAAGCGGTGGCCGAACTGGTCGACGGGGTCACCAAGCTGGACAAGCTGAAGTTCCGCGACCGCCAGGAAGCGGCCGCCGAGAGCTTCCGCAAGATGCTGCTGGCGATGTCGCGCGACCTGCGCGTGATCATGATCAAGCTGGCCGACCGCCTGCACAACATGCGCACGCTGGGCGCGCAGAGCCGCGAAGCGCGCGGCCGCATCGCGCGTGAAACGCTGGAGATCTACGCCCCGATCGCCCAGCGCCTGGGCATGAGCCTGGTCAAGAGCGAGCTGCAGAACCTGGGTTTCAAGGCGCTGTACCCGTGGCGCCACGCCATCCTGGAAAAGCACATCCGCAGCCAGCCGGTGGTGCGCCGCGAGGCGATGGCCCAGGTGGAGGTGCAGTTGAGCCAGCGCCTGGCCAAGGAAGGGCTGGAGCACCGCCTGGTCAGCCGGATCAAGACCCCATGGAGCATCTACAACAAGATGCACGACGAGAACAAATCCTTCGACCAGGTGATGGATGTGTTCGGCTTCCGCCTGGTCGTGCGCAGCGTGCCCAACGCCTACCACGCGCTGGGCGCGGTGCATGCCACCTTCAAGCCGCTGGACGGGCGCTTCCGCGATTTCATCGCCATCCCCAAGGCCAACGGTTACCAGTCGCTGCACACGGTGCTGTTCGGCCCGTACGGTTCGCCGATCGAAGTACAGATCCGCACCGAGGAAATGGACCTGATCGCCGAGCGTGGCGTGGCCGCGCACTGGACCTACAAGTTTGGCGGCGATTCGCCCAACAGCGCGCAGAGCCGCGCCCATGCCTGGATCGTGGAGCTGATCGATTCGCAGCGCGCGGCCGGTTCGTCGCTGGAATTCCTGGACAACGTCAAGGTCGACCTGTTCCCGGACGAGGTCTACCTGTTCACCCCGAAGGGCAAGATCCTGGCACTGCCGCGCAACTCCACCGCGCTGGACTTCGCCTACGCGGTGCATACCGACGTGGGCAACATGGCGGTGGCCTCGCGGGTGGACAAGAAGCTGGTGCCGCTGCGCACCAAGCTGGTCAGCGGGCAGACGGTGGAAGTGATCACCGCGCGCTCGGCCACGCCCAAGCCGCAGTGGCTGGAGTTCGTGGTCAGTTCCAAGGCGCGCACCGCGATCCGCCACCAGCTCAAGCAACTCGAACACGAAGATGCCGTGCAGCTGGGCCACCGCATGCTCGACCGCGCGCTGGAGGCAATGGACAGCTCGCTCGAACGCCTGCCCAAGGGGCGTTTGGACGCCTTCCTGGCCGAGCATCGCTACCCGCGCCTGGAGGCCCTGCTGGCCGAAGTGGCGCTGGGCAACTGGATGCCCAACCAGGCCGCGCAGGCATTGATGGCCTACGCCGAACTGCGCGGCGGCGTGCATTCCAGGCATTCGCAGGAAAAGATCCTGATCAACGGCAGCGAACGCGGCGTGGTCACCTTCGCCAACTGCTGTCAGCCCATTCCCGGCGACGAGATCATGGGCTACCACACCGCCGGCAAGGGCATCGTGGTGCATCGGCTGGATTGCCCGAACCTGGCCGAGCTGCGCAAGTCGCCCGAACGCTGGGTGCCGATCGGCTGGGACACCACCGTGTCCGGCGACTACGACACCGCGCTGGTGGTGGAAGTGGAGAATGGCACCGGCGTGCTGGCCCAGCTGGCCGCGGCGATCGCGCAGAGCCATTCCAACATCGAACGGGTGGATTACCTGGACCGCGATTTCAACGCGGCGGTGCTGGCCTTCAACATCCAGGTGCGCGACCGCAACCACCTGGCCGAAGTGATGCGCCGCCTGCGGCGCTTGTCGGTGGTGCAAGCGGTCAGGCGGCAGTAGATCCGACCCATGGTCGGATGCTTCGGGCCCCGGCACCGCGATGCCCGGGCATGGCCCGGACCTACCGTCGGTTTTGCATGGGACCGGACGCGTTGCCGATAGATCCGACCCATGGTCGGATGCTTCGGCCCCGGCACCGCGATGCCCGGGCATGGCCCGCCCTACGGTTGGCGTTGCATCGGCGCGATACAATCACGCTCCCCCCTTCAACATCGTGGAGCTTCCATGTCCCGCCAGATCATCACCAGCGACAAGGCGCCGGCCGCGATCGGCCCGTACTCGCAGGCCGTGCGCGCCGGCAACACCGTGTACTTCTCCGGCCAGATCCCGCTGGACCCGGCCACCGGCGACATCGTCGGCGTTGGCGACATCCAGGCCCAGGCCCGTCGCGCCTTCGACAACCTCAAGGCCGTGGCCGAGCAGGCCGGCGGTTCGCTGGACCAGATCGTCCGCCTGGGCCTGTACCTGACCGACCTGGCCGAGTTCGCCAAGGTCAACGCGGTCATGCAGGACTACTTCACCGCACCGTTCCCGGCCCGCTCCACGATCGAAGTGTCCGGCCTGCCCAAGGGCGCCAACTTCGAAGTCGATGCGGTGATGGTGCTCGACCAGGCCTGACGTGGCCAGGTCACGGGCTCCTGCACCGGCACTGGCCGCGGCCGGGGAGGCATCGCTTGCGATGCTTCCCGGGATCGGCCCGGCGGTGGCCACCAAGCTGGAGGCCCGTGGCCTGACGTCGCTGCAGGACCTGTGGCTGCACCTGCCGCTGCGCTATGAAGACCGCACCCGGCTGACCACCATCGCCCAATTGCAGCCGGGCATGGCCGCCCAGGTGGAAGGGCGGGTCAGTGCGGTCGAGCGCGGTTTCCGTGGCCGACCGGTGCTCAAGGTCGCGATCGAAGACGATTCCTACGGCACCCTGGTGCTGCGCTTTTTCCACTTCCGTGCCCAGCAGGTGGCGCAGTTCGCCATCGGCGCGCGGATCCGCTGCTACGGCAGCGCCAAGCCCGGCCACAACGGGCTGGAGATCGTCCACCCCAGTTACCGGGTGATGGGCGGCCAGGACGATGACGAACTCGGCGACAGCCTCGACCCGGTTTACCCGGCGGTCGAGGGCGTCGGCCCGGCCACGCTGCGCAAGTTCATCGGGCTGGCCCTGGACCGCCTGCCGGAAGAGTCCACGTTGGAGCTGCTGCCCTCGGGGTGGCTGTCCGGCCTGGGCCTGCCGTCGCTGCGCAGCGCGCTGCTGACCGTGCACCGGCCGCCACCGGATGCCGACCTGGCCGCGTTGGCCGCCGGCCGGCACCCGGCGCAACGGCGCCTGGCGATCGAAGAATTGCTGGCCCACCACCTCAGCCTGCGCCGCCAGCGCATGGCCCTGCAGGCCCATCACGCACCGTCGCTGCGCGGGCAGGGCGCGCTGGCCAGGCAGCTGCGCGACAGCCTGCCGTTCCAGCTCACCGGTGCGCAGCAGCGCGTGTTCGAGCAGATCCGCAAGGACCTGTTCAAGGCCCATCCGATGCTGCGCCTGGTCCAGGGCGACGTCGGCTCGGGCAAGACCGTGGTGGCCGCATTGGCGGCGATGCTGGCGGTGGAGCGCGGCAAGCAGGTGGCGCTGGCCGCCCCGACCGAACTGCTGGCCGAGCAGCATCTGAACAATCTGCGCGCCTGGCTGGAACCGCTGGGCGTGCGCACCGCGTGGCTGGCCGGCAAGGTCACCGGCAAGGCGCGCAGCAAGGTGCTGGCCGAGGTCGCCTCGGGCCAGGCGCAGGTGGTGGTCGGCACGCATGCGCTGATGCAGGACAGCGTGGTGTTCAAGGACCTGGCCTTGGCCATCGTCGATGAGCAGCACCGCTTCGGCGTGCACCAGCGGCTGGCGCTGCGCGACAAGGGGGCCGACGGGCGCAGCGTGCCGCACCAGTTGGTGATGACCGCCACCCCGATTCCGCGCACCCTGGCGATGTCCGAATACGCCGACCTGGATGTCTCGGCAATCGATGAACTGCCGCCCGGGCGCACCCCGGTGCAGACCGTGGCACTCAACAACGACCGCCGCCCGGAGCTGATCGAACGCATCGCGGTGGCTTGCCGCGAAGGCCAGCAGGTGTACTGGGTGTGCACGCTGATCGAGGAAAGCGAAGAACTGGACGCCACCCCGGCGCAGGCCACGTTCGACTCGCTGCAGGCGCTGTTGCCCGGGGTGCGGGTGGGGCTGGTGCACGGGCGGCTGAAGGCCAGCGAGAAGCTGGCCACGATGGTGGCGTTCAAGGCCTGCCAGATCGACCTGCTGGTGGCCACCACCGTGATCGAAGTGGGCGTGGACGTGCCCAATGCCTCGTTGATGGTCATCGAAAACGCCGAGCGCCTCGGCCTGGCCCAGCTGCACCAGCTGCGCGGGCGGGTAGGGCGCGGCTCGGCGGTGTCGCGCTGCGTGCTGCTGTACCAGGCGCCCTTGTCGGCCATGGCCCGCGAGCGGCTGGAAACCATGCGCCAGACCAATGATGGCTTCCTGATCGCCGAGAAGGACCTGGAGCTGCGCGGGCCCGGCGAACTGCTGGGCACGCGCCAGACCGGGCTGGCGGCGTTCCGCATGGCCGACCTGGCCCGCGATGCGGACCTGCTGCCGGGCGTGCACGACCTGGCCGAGCGCCTGCTGGCCGAAGCGCCGGAGGTGGCCGACAGGGTGGTGCGGCGGTGGATCGGCACGGCGGTGCGGTATGCGTCGGCGTAAGGCGTCGCCGCATGGCGCCAATGCCTGGGTTGACGTGCTCCGTTCCGTAAGCCGAGCCGCTGCGGGGCCGGTAGGCCTTTCGGCAAAGTAAAGGAGGAGATAGCCGCCGCCAGACGGATACCGGGGAACATTTGCAGAAAGGCCTACCGGCCCCGAAGCGGCCCATCCGGTCGCCGGTGAACCAGGCGAAGCGGCAGCCTCGGGCTTTGTTCTAGCGCGTACCGACCAACGGTCGGTACCTACCCATCCGTGCGGCGCACGTATGGGCGCCGGTCGGCGGCCGGCGCCTTTCGCACCTCCGATTGCCCCGCCTTGTATTTGTCATGGCAGGGTGCGAAAGTCCCTCGCCGACTATCAAGACGGCAACGATGACCAAGAAGATTCCGCTGTTGATCGATACCGACCCGGGTGTCGATGATGCCCTGGCCCTGTTGATGGCCTTTGCCGATGAGCGCCACGATATCGTTGGCCTGACCATCGCCGCCGGCAACGTTGGCCTGGACCATACCGTCCGTAATGCCCTGAAGCTGTGCGAAGTGGCTGGCCGCGACGATGTGCCGGTCTACGCCGGCACCGCCGATCCGCTGCTGCACCCCTCCGTCGATGCCGCCCACGTGCACGGCGCCGATGGCTTTGGCGATGTCAACCTGCCGGCCGCCAAGCGCCAGGCCGAGGCCGAGCACGCCGCGCTGGCGATCCTGCGCCTGTCGCACGAATATGCCGGCGAGCTGTTCCTGGTCGCGCTCGGCCCGCTGACCAACCTGGCCCTGGCCCTGAAGCTGGACCCGACCCTGCCGCAGCGCGTGAAGCGCTTCCTGGTGATGGGCGGGGCGGTGACCTGCCACGGCAACATCACCCCGGCGGCCGAGTTCAACATCGCCTTCGACCCGGAGGCGGCGCACATCGTGTTCAGCGGCTTCCCGCATATCGAAGTGGCCGACTGGGAAGCCACCGTCGCCCACGGCCTGCTGCACAAGGATGTCGAGCAGTGGCTGGGCGCCGACAGCGACAAGGCGCGCTTCTATGAACTGATCTCGCGCCAGACCCGGCTGTGGTCCGAAGACAGCCGCGGCGAACGCTGGTACGCCGCCGACGCCCTGGCCATGGCCTGGGCGCTGCAGCCCGAAGGCGCGCTGCGGGTGGAATCGCGCCCGCTGAACGTGGAGCTGGCCGGGGTCCACAGCCGGGGTGCTACCATTGTCGACTGGAACCGCCAGACCGGGCAGCCGGACAACACCCGGCTGCTGATGGCCTATGACCAGGGGCGCTTTGAAGCCCAGGTCCGGGCTGCGCTCGGCTTCGTCTGATGCCGCCATGGCGGCCCTTTCGCACGGTTGATGGTCCCGGCTTGCCCTTGGCGGCAAGCGGGGCTATAATGCCGCTCTTGACCACCAGCCCTTATTACGGTGCGCGCCCATGAAGGCCGATATTCATCCTGTTTACCGCGACGTGGTTTTCCACGACGTTACCTCTGATTTCAAGATCCTGACTCGTTCGACCATGTCCACCAAGGACACGGTCAAGTGGGAAGACGGCAACGAGTACCCGCTCGTCAAGGTGGAAATCTCCTCGGCTTCCCATCCGTTCTACACGGGCAAGCACAAGGTGATCGACACCAGCGGCCGTATCGACAAGTTCCAGAAGCGTTTCGGCAAGCCGGCGCCGACCGCAGCCTGATCTGTCGACGCAGCTGTCCAAAAACAACGGTCGCCCTGGCGGCCGTTGTTTTTTCGTGCGCGCGGCAAAAATGAACGCCGGTTAATGCCGTATCGGCCGCCGGCGGAACGCTGTGTGCCCGGGGCCGTGGCGCGGCCGTCTTGCCCTGTCCGGCAGTGCGTTGGCCCTGCCTTCTACGACTTCCGTCCTAGGGCGTCGAAAATGTTGCTGTGCGATAATGGCCGGATCCACGATAACGATCGTGGACTTCCTTCACGTGCCTGCCCCATGCGCTTGGGCGGGCGCCTTCCCTCGAGGAGCGCACACAGTGTCCGATCTTGATCAGGTCACGCTCAACGCCGGCGACACGTCGGTTGTTCTGCCCGTCATCAAACCTACGCTCGGCAACGATTGCGTCGACATCTCGAAGCTGACCAAGGAAACCGGTCTCTTCACCTACGACTCCGGCTACACCGCCACGGCCAGCTGCAAGTCCGCCATCACCTATATCGACGGTGACAAGGGCGTGCTGCTGTACCGCGGTTACCCGATCGAACAGCTCTCGGAAAAGTCGAGCTACGTCGAAGTGGCCTACCTGCTGATCCATGGCGAGCGTCCGAGCGCCGAACAGCTGAAGGCCTTCACCGATGAGCTGGCTGCCGAGGCCAATGTCGATGCATCGGTCAACGCACTGATCGCCAGCTTCGCCACCGACGCCCACCCGATGGCCATCCTGGCCGCTGCCATCGCGCAGCTGTCGGCCCAGTACCACGCCGCGCTGGACCTGTCCGATGCCGGGCAGCGCCGCCAGGCCGCGGTGCGCCTGATCGCCAAGGTGCCGACCCTGTCGGCGCTGATCTACCGCCACGGCAAGGGCCTGCCGGCCAATACCCCGGACACCTCGCTGGATTACGTCAGCCGCTTCCTGAAGCAGACCTTCGAGTCGGCCGATGGCCAGTACGAGCTGAACCAGGACGTGGTCAAGGCGCTGGACCTGCTGTTCATCCTGCACGCCGACCACGAGCAGAACGCCTCGACCTCGACCGTGCGCCTGGTCGGTTCGACCGGTGCCAACCCGTACGCCTCGGTCGCCGCCGGCGTCACCGCGCTGTGGGGCCCGGCCCACGGCGGTGCCAACGAAGCGGTGCTGAAGATGCTCGAAGAGATCGGTTCGGCCGACAACGTGGAGTCGGCCGTGCTCAAGGCCAAGGACAAGACCTCCGGCTTCCGCCTGATGGGCTTCGGCCACCGCGTGTACAAGAACTTCGACCCGCGCGCCAAGGTGATCGGCGAGATGACCGGCAAGGTGCTCAAGCAGCTGGGCGTGCAGGATCCGCTGCTGGACGTGGCGGTGAAGCTGGAGCAGGCCGCGCTGCAGGACGACTACTTCGTCGCCCGCAAGCTGTACCCGAACGTGGATTTCTACAGCGGCATCATCTACAAGGCGCTGCAGATCCCGACCGAGATGTTCACCGTCATGTTCGCCCTGGGCCGTACCTCCGGCTGGGTGGCGCATTGGCTGGAGCAGCAGGTCGACCCGGAAATGAAGATCGGCCGCCCGCGCCAGGTCTACACCGGCCACGACGTGCGCGACTACCAGGGCTGATCCCCGGCTGCCGCTGCAATCAGAACGCCTCCGCAAGGAGGCGTTTTTTTTGGTTCTTCGCCCGTCTCCGGGGCTACAGCCCATCAAATGCTGTGGCATTGCGAAGGACACGCCACCGGGGTAGGGCCGGCCGTTGTCCGGTTTTTGCCGCTGCTGTTTTCCGCTTCGCGGATGACTTCAAAAGCGTTTCGTGCCCCTTCGGGGCGCGAGTCACTTTCTGATGGCGCACATCCCTGTGCGCCACCCTACGG
>NZ_JACWUO010000016.1 GCF_020857975.1 Stenotrophomonas rhizophila | reverse complement strand
CGGGTCTCCGGCCAGCGTCATGCCTTCGCCGCGATGATCGGCGTCATCGGCAGTCGATCGGGATGCGACCCTACCAGGGGTTGTTGACGCACGCGGAGGCGGCCCTGGTAGGGTCGGTTCCCAAACGACTGCCGGTGGCGCTTCCGCGCCCGGTAACGCATTGCGACGAACGGACTGGTTGCTGCCGGGCATGCCGGCATCGATACGGGTCTCCGGCCAGCGTCATGCCTTCGCCGCGATGATCGGCGTCATCGGCAGTCGATCGGGATGCGACCCTACCAGCGGGCGTGACGCATGCGGAGGCTTCCTTGGTAGGGTCGGTTCCCAAACGACTGCCGGTGGCGCTTCCGCGCCCGGTAACGCATTGCGACGAACGGAGCGGAAAGGGACCCAGGCCATGCCCGCGCCCCTCCAGTGTATCGACCGTTGGCGCGATCCTCAGATCGCCTTGGCCAGGTCGGCGGCCAGGCCGATGTAACCGCCCGGAGTCAGGGCGCGCAGGCCCTGCTTGGCGTTTTCGGGCAGGTCCAGCGATTCGACGAAGCTGCGCATCGACTCGGCGGTGATGCCCTGGCCGCGGGTCAGCGCCTTGAGCTGTTCGTAGGGATTGGGCAGGCCGTAACGGCGCATCACCGTCTGCACCGCTTCGGCCAGCACTTCCCAGGACGCGTCCAGGTCGGCATCCAGGCGTTCGGGATTCACGGTCAGCTTGCCCAGGCCCTTGGCCAGCGAATCCAGCGCGACCTGGCTGTGGCCGAAGGCAGTGCCGACCGCGCGCAGCACGGTGGAGTCGGTCAGGTCGCGCTGCCAGCGGCTGATCGGCAGCTTGGCGCTGAAATGTTCGAACAGCGCATTGGCGATACCGAAGTTGCCTTCGGCGTTCTCGAAGTCGATCGGGTTGACCTTGTGCGGCATGGTCGACGAACCCACTTCGCCTTCCTTGAGCTTCTGCTTGAAGTAGCCCAGCGAGATGTAGCCCCAGATGTCGCGGGCCAGGTCGATCAGGATGATGTTGGCGCGGCGGGCGGCATCGCCGATCTCGGCGACGTTGTCGTGCGGTTCGATCTGGGTGGTGTAGGGGTTGAACACCAGACCCAGGCTTTCCACGAAACGCCGGGCGAAGGCCGGCCAGTCCACGTCCGGGTAGGCGATCACGTGGGCGTTGTAGTTGCCGACCGCGCCGTTGATCTTGCCGGTCAGTTCGACCGCGGCGATCTGGCGGCGCTGGCGCTCCAGTCGGGCGACCACGTTGGCCACTTCCTTGCCCAGGGTGGTGGGCGAGGCGGTCTGGCCATGGGTGCGCGACAGCATCGGCTGGGCGGCCTGGGCGTGGGCGAGGGTGCGCAGCATGCCGGCGATGTTGTCCAGCGCCGGCAGCAGCACGTCCTGGCGGGCCTGCTGCAGCAGCAGCCCGTAGCTGAGGTTGTTGATGTCTTCGCTGGTGCAGGCGAAATGCACGAATTCCAGCGCCGGGCCCAGCTCGGCATCGGCCTGCAGCTGTTCCTTGATGAAGTACTCCACCGCCTTGACGTCATGGTTGGTGGTGCGCTCGATTTCCTTGACCCGCGCGGCATGGGCCGGGGCGAAGTCGTCGGCCAGGGCGCGCAGGCGGGCCGCGGCGGCGGCCGGGAACGGCGCCAGTTCGACGATGCCCGGCTCGTCGGCCAGGGCCAGCAGCCACTCCACCTCGACCTTCACGCGGGCCTTGATCAGGCCGTATTCGGAGAAGATCGGACGCAGCGCGTCGACCTTGCCGGCATAGCGGCCATCGAGCGGGGACAGGGCGAGCAGGGCGAATTCGGACATGGTGGGCGCGGGGCGATGGCAGCGGGGCCGTCATTCTACGCTGCCGCGGCCGCCACGGTCGGCGCCCGGCGCCGGCAGGCCGCGCCCACGGCCGCCGGGCCGGCCTGAACGCCGGCGCATCGCCCCGGCCCGGGACGCGACCGCGCCTGGGTTTGGGCGGCGCATCGGAGTATCGTTCATGCAGCCGCAAGCCAGGGAATCAGGCCCGTTGCCAGCCGCAGGTTCCCTTTCCAAACCGAAAGAAACGCGGAGTGAAGCAATGAGCAAGGGTTTCAGGATCGAACACGACAGCATGGGCGAGCTGCAGGTACCGGCCGATGCGTTGTGGGGTGCGCAGACACAGCGCGCGGTGAACAATTTCCCGGTGTCCGGGCAGCGCATGCCGCGCGGCTTCATCCGCGCGCTGGGGCTGGTCAAGGGCGCGGCCGCCGCGGTCAACGTGGAACTGGGCCACCTGCCCAGGAACATCGGCAAGGCGGTCCAGGCCGCCGCGGCCGAGGTCGCCGCCGGCCAGCATGACGCGCATTTCCCGATCGATGTGTACCAGACCGGTTCGGGCACCTCCTCGAACATGAATGCCAACGAGGTCATCGCGACCCTGGCCAACCGCGCCGGCAAGGCCGGCAAGCTGGCGGTGCATCCCAACGACCACGTCAACCAGGGGCAGAGCTCCAACGATGTGATTCCCACCGCGCTGCGGGTGTCGGCCCTGCTGGGCGTGCAGGAACAGCTGCAGCCGGCGCTGACCCACCTGCGCAAGACCATCGACAAGAAGGGCCGCAGCCTGCGCAAGGTGGTCAAGACCGGCCGCACCCATCTGATGGATGCCATGCCGCTGACCTTCGAGCAGGAGTTCGGCGCCTGGTCGGCGCAGCTGGCCTCGGCCCAGGAGCGCATCGACGACAGCCTCAAGCGCCTGCGCCGGCTGCCGCTGGGCGGTACCGCGATCGGCACCGGGATCAACGCCGACCCGCGCTTCGGCGAGCGAGTGGCCAAGCTGCTCAAGCAACAGACCGGGGTGAAGTTCGACAGTGCGCAGAACAAGTTCGAGGGGCTGGCCGCGCAGGACGATGCGGTGGAGCTGTCCGGCCAGCTCAATGCACTGGCGGTGGCGCTGATCAAGATCGCCAACGACCTGCGCTGGATGAACGCCGGTCCGCTGGCCGGGCTGGGCGAGATCGAACTGCCGGCGCTGCAGCCGGGCAGCTCGATCATGCCGGGCAAGGTCAACCCGGTGATCCCCGAGGCGATGGTGATGGTGTGCGCGCAGGTGATCGGCCACCACACCGCGATCACCGTGGCCGGGCAGACCGGCAACTTCCAGTTGAACGTGACCTTGCCGCTGATCGCGGCCAACCTGCTGGACGGGATCGGCCTGCTGGCCAACATCACCCAGCTGCTGGCCGACAGTGCGATCGCCGGGCTGACGGTGCGCGAGGACCGCGTCCGCGAGGCACTGGGCCGCAACCCGATCCTGGTCACCGCGCTGAACCCGATCATCGGTTACGAGAAGGCCGCCGCGATCGCCAAGCGCGCCTACAAGGAGCAGCGCCCGGTACTGGACGTGGCGCTGGAGGACAGCGGGCTGGCCGAAGCCGAGCTGCGTCGGCTGCTGGACCCGGCCGCGCTGACCGCCGGCGGCATTCATGCCGGCGGTGGCGGCGGCGGTTGAGCCTGCGGCCGGAGTAAAACGAAAACGGGCCGAAAGGCCCGTTTTTTGTGGTTCACCGCCGTGGGGCGGCGCAAAGGCAACACGCCGCCGCGCGCAGGTAGTGCCGGCCGCTGGCCGGCAACCGCACCGATGCTTGGCCAAGAGCAGCGTCTTGATCTTCCCTGTGGGAGGAGGACGGGCAGCCCCATGCGGGACACGCCGTAAACCCATCCGTGGGGGCTTGGCGAAAACTTGCTCGGGTGCGCTGTCCTGCGTACCCGGCAAGGCCGGGGTTGGGCGTCCTGCCCAACCCGTCCGGCGTATACGCCGGACCCATGTTTTCGACAGTCCCACATGGGGCTGCCCGTCCTCCTCTGGATAGAGTGACGTGTGCGGCTGGACGAGCCCAAAGCTCTTCGGTCCGATACGCACTGTCTGACCATGGGTCAGAACTACGGGCGTGCCCGCTCGCCTCGGCGCGAAATAAGTGAACCGATGCTATTTAAAGCCGGGCAGGTCTAGTGCCGATCGGCCTGCAGATTGCCGAAGGTCTCGGTGTAATCCTTGAACTCGGGGATGCGCTGCACCAGGTCCGGTGGAATCGGCTGCAGGCCGGCCGGAACCTGGATCCTGACCGCGCGCTTGGCCGGATCCGGCGGGGCGTCGGTGAGGGTGTTCTGGCGCAATACCTGCAGCTGGCCGAACATGGTCTGCAGCACGGCCTGCTGGTCCGGCTTGAGCGGAATTTCGATCTCGTCGATCTTCATCCGGCCATCGGGCAGCACGATGATGTTCGGTGCCGGCGCGCGGCGCACGATCAGCATGCCGTCGCTGACGGTGATCTTCGGCTTGCCGCGCTCGGCGCGGTGGTTGCGGTATTCCTGGTCGCAGCCGGTGGCGGCCAGGCAGAACAGGGCAAACAGCAGCAGACAGAGCTTCTTCATCGGCGCAGCGCACAAAAAGGGGGAGGCTAGTGTAGTCCTCCCCCGTCCAGCCGCGCCGGCCTGCGACCGTACGTCGCAGGCCGGCTCGGCTTATTTGCCGCAGTCGTCGATGTCGCTCTGGTCCATCGTGGCGTAGGGCTTGAACGCCGGCAGCGCGGCGGCCAGCGCCTGCTGCCTGGCCATCATCTCCGGCAGCAGCGTGCACAGCCGCTTGGCTTCGGCTTCGATCTTGCTGCTTTCGGCATTCACCCGCTCCTCGATGCCCTGGGTATCGCCGGAGAAGATGCCCTTGAGCGCCTCGCCGGCCGCCTTCACGCCCAGGTTGGCGCCGGCCACGCCGATGTTCATGCCGGCCCCGGCCAGCGCCTCCACCTGCCGCCGGTAGTCCAGCAGCAGCTTCCGCTGGTTGGCGTCGGTGGGCACGGTGGTGCCGTCGATCAGCAGGTCGCCTTGCGGGGTGATCTCGGCCTTGGCATCGTTGCTGCCGGAAATGGAAATATTGCCCTGGGCCAGTTCCTTGCGCGCCTTGTCGGTGGCCTCCTGCACGGTCTTGCCGATCGAATCGGCGTCCACCGCGGCCGCGGTCCTGCCGGCCGGCTGGCCGGCGGCCGGGGCGGCCTTGCCGGCATCGGGATTGCCGCAGGCGGCCAGGGGCAGGCACAGCAGCAGGGTGGGCAGCAGCAGTCTGGAAGTCATCGGACGATCCTCGAAGAAGGGGTTACTTGCCGCGCGGCAGATTCACCGGGCCGCTGACATTGCCGTGGCGCACCTCGCCACTGCCGCTGCGCGATACCGTCAGCGAACCGCCGACGTCGTGCACGGTGACATCGCCCGAGCCATGGCGTTCGACGCTGACATTGCCGCCGGCGTTGCGGATGTCCACATCGCCCGAACCCACCGTGCCGATGGTGACATTGCCCTTGACCTGGCGCAGATCCACATCGCCCGAGCCGATGTCGCCCAATGCCACGTTGCCCTGCACGCCGGTCAGGCCGAGGTCGCCCGAGCCGACGTTGCCGACCTTGGCATTGCCGCGCACATTGCGTGCCTTGAAATCGCCCGAGCCCACCGAAAGCAGGTTGAGCGAACCGGCGCCGTCAAGCTCCACATCGCCGGAGCCGACCGCGGCGGTGACCAGGCCCTTGATGCCGCGCAGCGTGACGTCGCCCGAGCCGACGTCGGCGCTGAGCGAGTGCGCGCCGCTGACGCTGGCATCGCCCGAGCCGACCTTGAGCTGCACCAGCACGGTGTCCGGCACGCTGCCGCGGATGTCCAGGTAGGCATAGCTGTTGCCGCCCAGGGTGATGGCGCGCTGGGCGCGCTGCAGGCGTACCACCAGCTTGTCGCCCACCTTCTGCTGGGTCAGGGTCAGCTCGCCCAGCCAGTCGGCATTGGAGGCGCAGGCACGCCCGCCCAGCTGGGCCGGGCCGGGCCCGGCCTGCAGCACCAGGTCGTGCTGGTTGACCTCGAACACCACGGCCTTGGCACCGGCCAGGTCCAGTTTCAGATCACGCGCTTCGGAGAACTTGCACTGCGGTTCACTGGCCGGCGCGGCCAGCGGCAGCATCAACAGGGAGGCAACAGCGAGGGTGCGGATCATGGGTGGCTCCTTGAGGGCGATCAGATTTCGCCGGCGCGGCGGCGCAGGCGGATGGCGAGGACGATGAACACCACACCGGCGGCGGCACCGATCCACACTTCCGGCAGGCTCAACGCGGCCAGCTGGTTGGACGGGGCCAGCGCGGCGACCAGGTCGTCGCGGTCGCCGATCAGCGCACGCAGCTGGTCGGTGCGGTAGAGCATGTCGCTGCCCGGCAGCGTGCCCAGCAGCAGGCGGCCGACGATGTGCTTCCAGAACCAGTCGCTGCTCAGGTCGAAGGCGCTCATCAGGTGCGTGGTGCTGACGATGATGCCGGCAAACAGCGGCAGCATCACCGCCCACAGGAACGGCTTGCTCTTGGCCCAGGCCGAGCACAGCAGCAGCCAGCCCACGGTCGGCAGCGCCCACAGCAGGTACACCGGGATCCAGGACAGGTGGCTGGCCACGATGTTCAGCGGGCTGGCCGGGCCCCAGACCAGGGTCATCGCATCGCCGCCATTGGCCATCACTACCACCGTGATGATCAGCAGGAAGCCGAACATGGTCACGATCGAGGCGGCCACCGCCACCAGCGGCGCCACCAGCAGCGCACTGAGCGCCTTGGACAGCACGGTCTGGGTGTCCGACAGCGGCAGCGACTTCCAGAACAGGATGCTGCGGTCGCGGCGGTCGTCGTACAGCGCGCCCAGGCAGTAGAAGAACACCACGAAGGCCAGCACGATGAACGGCCACAGCGAACTCAGCACCAGGGTCAGGTCCAGGCCATTGGCCAGGTCGTGCATGTTCTTGGCGTCCAGCTTGCTGGTCAGCAGCCCCAGGTCCAGGCCGTTGACGCTGACGTTTTCATTGTCCAGCACCAGGCCGCCGCTCTTGGCGGCGCGGTGCATGGCCAGCAGCCCGAACAGGATGCCGACCAGGCTCATCACCAGCGAGATCGCGCCGGCGATCAGCGGGGCGTACAGGAACCCGCCGCGGTTCTCCCAGTACTCGCGCTTGAGCATCCACTTGAAGGTGCTGGCCTTGCTGATGGGGTGGTGGACTGTGTTCATGCGTAGGTTCCCTTCATGATGGCCACGAACAGATCCGCCAGCCCCGGGCTGCGGATTTCGCCCAGGGGCGTGAGCTGGGCGCGTGGCACCCCATCGAACAGCAGCACGGTCTTGCCGAACGGCAGGGCGCGTTCGTCGATCGGCTTGAGCGCGCGTGCCGCCTCCAGCGTCTCGGCCGACACCAGCACTTCGCTGTAGCGGTCGCCGATGTCTTCCATGTCGGTGGTCAGTACGATGCGGCCATCGCGGATGAACATCACATCGGTGAGGATGTGTTCGATCTCCTCGACCTGGTGGGTAGTGACGATGATGGTCTTCTGTTCGTCGAAGTAGTCTTCCAGCAGGCGCTGGTAGAACTCCTTGCGGTACAGGATGTCCAGGCCCAGGGTCGGCTCGTCCAGCACCAGCACCTTGGCGTCGATGGCCATCACCAGGGCCAGGTGCAGCTGCACGATCATGCCCTTGGACAGTTCACGCACGCGCTGCCTGGGCTGCAGCTTGGTGGAGGCCAGGAAGCGCTCGCAGCGGGCGCGGTCGAAGCGCGGGTGCACCCCGGCGACGAAATCGATCGCCTCGCGCACCTTCATCCAGCGCGGCAGCACGGCCACGTCGGCGATGAAGCAGACCTCGCTCATCAGCGCGTTGCGCTGCACGGCCGGGTCCAGCCCGAGCACCTGCAGCTCGCCTTCCACCGTGGTCAGGCCGAGCAGGGCCTTGAGCAGGGTGGTCTTGCCGGCGCCGTTGGGGCCGATCAGGCCGGTGATCCGGCCCGGGGCGATGGTGAAGCTGGTGTTGTCCAGCGCCACGGTCTGTTTGTAGGCCTTGCGCAGGCCGCGGGCGGAAATGACGACATCACTTGCAACGGCATTCATGAGGATTTCCCCTGGGGCAGCAATTCGTCGAGGTTCAGGCCCAGGCGCTGGATACGCTCCAGCACCAGCGGCCATTCTTCATTGAGGAACCGGTCGCGCTCGCTGCTGCGCAGCTGCGTGGCCGCTTCCTCGGTCATGAACATGCCCAGCCCCCGGCGTTTCTCGACCAGGCCTTCATCGGCCAGTTCCTGGTAGGCGCGCGACACGGTGATGGGGTTGAGCTGGTACTCGGCGGCTACCTGCCGGACCGAAGGCAGGGCGTCGCCGGGCTTGATGATGCCGTCAAGCATCATGGCGATCACGCGTTCCTTCAGCTGACGGTAGATCGGAGCACCATCGCTCCATTGAATATCGCTCATGGTCAGCTCCGTGGGTTCAGCGACTGTGCGAATGAGAAGTAAGGCATGGACAGGGAGCTGTGCAGCCGGCGGGGGCGGGCGGGGGGGTCGTCGGCGGTCCCTGCCTGGATCACGCCTGCGTCCTGCGGGCCGGGCAACGCACTGCCGGCGGCGCCGCCGGCATCACCGTCGGGGGTGCCGAGCCAGGCGAACAGCAGCAACGCCGAAGCGGCGGTAACAGCGTGGGTGGTTCGGCGGCGGCGCATGCGATTCATGGGCTTCCCCTGCATCAGGTGACTGGTGTTGTATGCAACTATAACACCGGCACGCCGGAGTGCAAGCCATGACCGACCCCAACTGATGGCAGGGGTGTGACAAAGTGCTGGGAAGACGTTCCAAGCCATTGATTTAAAAGCGATCCATCGAATTTCCAGAGGCGGGCTGGGGTCTGCCTGCGTTCAGTCACATCAATGGTATGAGATGCCGTGTGCCCATTCAGTAGATACGCGAGGCGCCGGATCGACGTTGACCAAGGCCGCCATCGTCGGCAAAGCCGGCCCTGCGGCGCCTGTGGGGGAGGTCCGGACCCTGGCCGGACACCTGCAGCGCCGCAGCGGGTTGAAGCCGTCACAGCACCGCCGCCGCCGTCTTGCGCATCCCAGCCACGCCCGGTAACGGCCGGCCGCGCCGCGCACGCGTCGGTAAAAGGCCCGGTGATATAGTGCGCAATGGCCCGCCCATGGCGGTTTTCCCGCTGTTTCCGGGCCATTGCCGTCTCCTTTTCCCGAACCCTGTCGGAGTGTTGCGATGCCTCAGATCCGTTCCCTGCCTTCCCTGCCCGGCACTTGGCGCGTGCGCGCTGGGGCGGCGCTGCTGCTGGCATGCGGGCTGCTGGCCGCCACCGGTGCCCAGGCGGCCGGCCTGCTGGACCTGAGCTACCGGCCACTGGCCGGCAAGGGTGAGGTCAACCTGCAGAAACAGTACGGCGGCAAGGTGCTGCTGGTAGTCAATACCGCCAGCAAGTGCGGCTTCACCCCGCAGTACGAGGGCCTGGAGGCATTGCAGAAAAAGTACGCCGCGCGCGGCTTTTCGGTGCTGGGCTTCCCCTCCAATGATTTCAAGGGCCAGGAGCCGGGCGATGAAGCCCAGATCCAGGAGTTCTGCACGCTGACCTACGGGGTCAAGTTCCCGATGTTCCAGAAGGTGCAGGTCACCGGGCCGCAGGCCACGCCGCTGTACCAGCGCCTGGCCGCGGCCACCGGGGTGGCGCCGGGCTGGAACTTCCACAAGTACCTGATCGCCCGCGACGGGCGGGTGGTGGCGCAGTACCCCAGCAAGACCACGCCCGATGATGCCGGGCTGCTGGCCGCGCTCGAACGCGAGCTGTCCAAGCCCGTGCCCAAGCGTTGACGTTCTCGACATCTCGCACGTGCGTGCGACAATGATCGCTTTCGCGCCGACGTCGGCGTCCAGTCACTTCCAGGAATGCAGCGAATGAAGATGGGAATGCGCGGCGCCGCGGCGTCGGTTCTGATTCTGGCGATGGGTGCCACCGGTACCGTGATGTCGCAACAACCGGCCGCAGGTGCGGCTGCCAAGGAGACTTCTGCTTTGAACTCCCAACGGGAAAAGCTCGGCTACGCCATCGGCATCGATGTGGCCAACTCGTTCGCCCCGATCTCCAGCGAGATCGACCTGGCGGCGTTGCGCCGTGGCGTGACCAATGCCTTCGCCGGCAAGCCGCCGCTGATCAGCCAGGAAGAGGCGCAGAAGACCGACGCCGCGCTGCGCCAGGCGATGATGGTCAAGAGCGGCCAGCCGGTGCCGGGCATGGCCCCGGGTACCCCGGCGCCGAAGGTGGACCGTGAAAAGGTCGGCCTGATGCTGGGCAGCTACGCGGTTGGCCCGTCGCTGGCGCCGATGAAGGAAGACCTGGACCTGGACGCGCTGTTCGACGCGGTCGGCACCACCTTCAACAAGGGCACCCCGAAGATGACCGCCGAGCAGGCCAAGGCCACGCTGGAAGGCTTCATGTCGGCCAAGCAGGCCCAGGCCCAGGCCGATGCGGCCGCGCAGGGCGGCAAGAACCGCGAAGCCGGCAATGCGTTCATGGCCAAGAACAAGACCGTGCCGGGCGTGGTCACCACCGCCTCGGGCCTGCAGTACCAGGTACTGCGCCCGGGCAACGGCGAGCGTCCGCTGCCGACCAGCAAGGTCCGCGTCAACTACGAAGGCAAGCTGCTGGACGGCACCGTGTTCGACAGCAGCTACCAGCGTGGCCAGCCGATCGAGTTCGGCCTGGACCAGGTGATCAAGGGCTGGTCCGAAGGCGTGTCGCTGATGCCGACCGGTTCCAAGTACCGCTTCTGGATCCCCGGCGAGCTGGCCTATGGCGAGCAGGGCACCCCGGGCGGTCCGATCGGTCCGAACGCGACGCTGACCTTCGACGTCGAACTGCTGAACGTTCTTCCGTAACCGACCCTGGAGCCACCACGGCCATGCGTGTAGCGATTTTTGGTACCGGCTATGTCGGTCTTGTCACCGGCACCTGCCTGGCCGACGTCGGCCACCAGGTAGTCTGCGTGGACATCGACCAGGCCAAGGTCGACGGCCTGAACCGTGGTGTCATCCCGATCTATGAGCCCGGCCTGGAGCCGATGGTCAAGGCCAACCACGCCGCGTCGCGGTTGACCTTCACCAGCGATGCGGCCGCGGCGATCACCCACGGCCAGGTGATCTTCATCGCCGTGGGCACGCCACCGGACGAGGACGGCAGCGCCGACCTGCAGTACGTGCTGGCGGTGGCCCGCACGATCGGCACGCACATGCGCGTGCCGACCGTGGTGGTCAACAAATCGACCGTGCCGGTGGGCACGGCCGACAAGGTGCGTGCCGCCATTGCCGAGGCATTGGCCGCGCGCGGGGAGGAGATCGCCTTCGACGTGGTCTCCAACCCGGAATTCCTCAAGGAGGGCGACGCGGTCGCCGACTGCATGCGGCCGGACCGCATCGTGGTGGGCGCCTCCAACCCCGATTCGGTGGCGTTGATGCGCCGCCTGTATGCGCCGTTCAACCGCAACCACGACCGCGTGGTGGAAATGGACGTACGTTCGGCCGAGCTGACCAAGTACGCCGCCAACGCGATGCTGGCCACCAAGATTTCGTTCATGAACGAAATCGCCAACATCGCCGAGAAGGTCGGTGCCGACATCGAGCAGGTCCGCCAGGGCATCGGCTCGGATCCGCGCATCGGCTGGCACTTCATCTATCCCGGCGCCGGCTACGGCGGCTCGTGCTTCCCCAAGGACGTGCAGGCCCTGGCCCGCACCGCGCAGCAGCATGGCCACGAGCCCAGGCTGTTGAATGCGGTCGAAGCGGTCAACGACGCCCAGAAGGGCCATCTGTACCAGCTGATCCAGCGCCACTACGACCGTGGCGAGGACGAAGGCGTGCGCGGCAAGACCTTCGCGGTCTGGGGCCTGGCCTTCAAGCCCAATACCGACGATATGCGCGAGGCGTCCAGCCGGCGCCTGCTGGCGCAGCTGTGGGAAGGCGGTGCGCGCGTGCGCGCCTACGACCCGGAAGCGACCGAAGAAGCCCGCCGCATTTTTGGCGAGCGCGAGGACCTGGTGTTCTGCGACAACGCCTATGAGGCGCTGGACGGCGCCGATGCGCTGGTCGTGGTCACCGAATGGAAGCAGTTCCGCAGCCCGGATTTCGTCCGCCTGCGTGAAGCGCTCGCCGACGCGGTCGTGTTCGACGGCCGCAATCTGTACGACCCGCAGGAAATCGAAGCGGCGGGCGTGGCCTACTACGGCATTGGCCGGGGACGTTCCTTGCATGCATGATTCCACCCCCACACCGCGTGAGCAGGCGCTGGAAGCGCGCCTGATCGAGCTGGAAATGCGCGTGTCCTTCCAGGAACAGGCCTTGGCCGAGCTCAGCGAAGCCCTGGCCGATGCACGCATCGAGGGCAGCCGCAATGCTGACCTGACGCGCCTGTTGCTGGAGGACCTGGGCAAGGTCCGCAATGCGCTGTATTCCGATTCGGGCGAAGAACCACCGCCCCCGCACTACTGATCGATCCGACGTCATGAGCGATACCCTCCGCGACCAGCTGCTGGGCCTGGGCTTCAAGTCCGCGCCCAAGCCCGAACGCAAACCCGAAGCCCGCCGCGATGGCCGGCCAGGCAATCCCCACAAACCCCAGGGCGCGCGCGTGCCGGCCAAGGCCGGCGATGGCGCGCGCCCGCCGCGCGATGGCGACAACCGCCGTACCGGGCCCGGCAAGGGCCGCCCGGGCGGTGGCGCCCGTCCTGGTCAAGGCCAGGGCCAGGCGCCCGGCCAGGGCAAGCCGCGCTCGCGCGAGGATATCGACCTGGCCAAGGCCTATGCGATCCGCGCGCAGAAGGAAAAGGACGACCGCATCGAAGCCGAGCGCCTGAAGCAGGAAGAGGCGCGCCTGCGCCGCGAAGCCAAGGCCAGGCTGGACGTGCTGCTGGAAGGCAAGGGCCTGAACGATGCGGCGGCCGAGATTGCCCGCCACTTCAATTACGGCGGCAAGATCAAGCGCATCTACGTCACCCCCGACCAGCTCAAGGCGCTCAACGCCGGCGAACTGGGCGTGCTGCAGCAGAATGGCCGCTACCTGCTGGTGACCGCCGCGGTGCTGGACGAAGCCGAGGCGATCTTTGCCCCATCGGTGGCATTGCGCGTGGATCCCAACGCGACGGTGGAAGAAGACCCGTACGCCGATCCGGCCTACCAGGTACCCGACGACCTGGTCTGGTAACCATTGCGCGGTAGCGTCCGACCATGGGTCGGACTACGCTGATGCTGGTGGATCCGACCCGTGGTCGGATGCGTTTTCCTGGTTGTCCGACCACGGGTCGGACCTACTCGGGATCGTAGTCCAGGTTGGAAGCCAGCCAGCGTTCGACCTGGGCGCGGTCCACGCCCTTGCGCTTGGCGTAGTCGCTGACCTGCTCGCGGGTGACCCGGCCGACCACGAAGTACTGGCTGCGCGGGTGGCTGAAGTAATACCCAGACACCGCCGCGGTCGGCAGCATGGCAAAGCTCTCGGTCAGCTGCATGCCGGCGTTGCGCTCGGCATCGAGCAGCGTGAACAGCGTGGCCTTCTCGCTGTGCTCGGGGCAGGCCGGGTAGCCGGGGGCAGGGCGGATGCCGCTGTACTTTTCGGCGATCAGCGATTCGTTGTCCAGCGCCTCGTCGGGCTGGTAGCCCCAGTAATCGGTGCGCACGTGCTGGTGCAGGCGTTCGGCCAGGGCTTCGGCGAAGCGGTCGGCCAGTGCCTTGAGCAGGATCGCGTTGTAGTCGTCGTGGTCGGCCTCGAAGCGCGCCACGTGCGCGTCGATGCCGATCCCGGCGGTGACCGCGAAGGCGCCGATCCAGTCCTGTCGGCCGCTGCTGGCCGGGGCGATGAAGTCGGCCAGGCAGAAGTCCGGGCGCTCGACCGGCTTGTCCACCTGCTGGCGCAGGAAGTGCAGCACCGCCGGGCCGGCATCGGTGCTCAGGTGCACGTCGTCGCCGACGCTGTTGGCCGGCCACAGCCCGAACACCGCCTTGGCGGTCAGCCACTTCTCCTCGACGATGCGCGCCAGCATCGCGCGCGCGTCGCGGTACAGCTCGGTGGCCTGCGGGCCGACGATTTCGTCGGTGAGGATCGCCGGGTACTTGCCGGCCAGTTCCCAGGCCTGGAAGAACGGGGTCCAGTCGATCACCTCGACCAGGTCGGCCAGCGGGTAGTCGTCCAGCACATGCAGGCCGGGCTTGCGCGGGGCCGGCGGCTGGTAATTGGCCCAGGCGCCGTCGAAACGCTGCGCGCGGGCCTTGGCCAGGGTGACCAGGCGCTTGGCGTCGCCGCGGTTGCGGTGGCGCTGGCGGATGTCGGCGTAGTCGGCTTCGTTGGCGGCCACGAACGGCCCGCGCAGCTCGCTGGAGATCAGCGACTGGGCCACGCCGACCGCGCGCGAGGCATCCTTGACCCATACCGTGGGCGCCTTGTAATGCGGGTCGATCTTCAGCGCGGTATGCGCGCGCGAGGTGGTCGCCCCGCCGATCATCAGCGGCATGGTGAAGCCCTGGCGCTGCATCTCGCGGGCGACATGGCTCATTTCCTCCAGCGAGGGGGTGATCAACCCGGACAGCCCGATGATGTCGGCGTTCTCGGCGCGCGCGGCATCCAGGATCTTCTGCGCCGGCACCATCACGCCCAGGTCGATCACCTCGAAATTGTTGCAGGCCAGGACCACGCCCACGATGTTCTTGCCGATGTCGTGCACATCGCCCTTGACCGTGGCCATGATGATCTTGCCGTTGCTCTTGGCGGTATCGCCGCTGCGGGCCTTTTCCGCTTCGATCCAGGGCAGCAGGTAGGCCACCGCCTTTTTCATCACGCGGGCCGACTTGACCACCTGCGGCAGGAACATCTTGCCGGCGCCGAACAGGTCGCCGACGATGTTCATGCCGTCCATCAGCGGCCCTTCGATCACGTCCAGCGGCCGGGTCGAGCGTGCCCGCGCCTCCTCGGTGTCCTGCTCGACCCAGGCGTCCATGCCATGCACCAGCGCATGCGCCAGGCGGTCGTTGACCGGCTTGTCGCGCCAGGCCAGGTCTTCGCCGCGCACCTCGCCCTTCTTGCCCTTGTAGCGCTCGGCGATCTCCAGCAGGCGTTCGGTGCCGTCGCTGCGGCGGTTGAGGATCACATCCTCCACCCGCTCGCGCAGTTCCGGGTCCAGCTCGTCGTAGATCGGCATCGCGCCGGCGTTGACGATGCCCATGTCCATGCCGGCGGCGATGGCGTGGTACAGGAACACCGAATGGATCGCCTGGCGCACCGTTTCGTTGCCGCGGAAGGAGAACGACACGTTGGACACGCCGCCGGAGACGTGACAGTGCGGCAGGGTGCGCTTGATGATGCGGGTGGCTTCGATGAAGTCCACCGCATAGTTGTCGTGCTCTTCGATGCCGGTGGCCACGGCGAAGATGTTCGGGTCGAAGATGATGTCCTGCGGCGGGAAGCCGACCTGGTCGACCAGGATGTTGTAGGCGCGGGTGCAGATTTCCACCTTGCGCGCGCAGGTGTCGGCCTGGCCGTCCTCGTCGAAGGCCATCACCACCGCCGCGGCGCCGTAACGCAGCACCTTGCGCGCGTGCTCGATGAACTGCGCCTCGCCTTCCTTGAGCGAGATGGAGTTGACCACGCTCTTGCCCTGCAGGCACTTCAGGCCGGCCTCGATCACGCTCCACTTGGACGAATCGACCATCACCGGGATGCGCGCGATGTCCGGCTCGGACATGATCAGGTTCAGGTAGCGCGTCATCGCCTTTTCCGAATCGATCAGGCCCTCGTCCATGTTGACGTCGAGGATCTGCGCGCCGCTGGCGACCTGCTGGCGCGCCACTTCGACCGCTTCCTCGTAGCGTTCTTCCTTGACCAGCTTGCGGAACTGCGCGCTGCCGGTGACGTTGGTGCGCTCGCCGATGTTGACGAACAGCAGGTTCGGCGTGATCACCAGCGGCTCAAGGCCGGACAGGCGGGTGTGGCGGGAAGGCGTCATGGGAGGGCGGGCACGGTCTGGCAAGGGAGGGTCAACGACAACGGGTGGGGCAGGGGCGCCGTGGCTCAGGCGGCATCCTCGAGCTGGCCGGCGGGCAGGGCGCGTGGCGGCAGGCCGGCCACCGCCTCGGCGATGGCCTGGATATGCGCCGGGGTGGTGCCGCAGCAGCCGCCGACCAGGTTGAGCAGGCCGGCCTGGGCGAACTCGCGCAGGGTGGTGGCCATTTCTTCGGGGGTCTCGTCGTACTCGCCGAACGCATTGGGCAGGCCGGCGTTGGGGTGGGCGCTGACCAGGCAGTCGGCCACGGTGGACAGGGTTTCCACGTGCGGGCGCATGTCGGTGGCGCCCAGCGCGCAGTTCAGCCCCACCGACAGCGGGCGGCTGTGCGCCACCGAGGCGTAGAAGGCCTCGGTGGTCTGCCCGGACAGGGTACGGCCGGACGCGTCGGTGATGGTGCCGGAGATCATGATCGGCAGGCGCGCGCCGCGGTCGTCGAAGGCTTCTTCGATCGCGAACAGCGCGGCCTTGGCGTTGAGCGTGTCGAAGATGGTCTCGACCATGAGGGTGTCGGCGCCGCCGTCGATCAGGCCGTCGATGGCTTCGCGGTAGGTCTCGCGCAGCGCATCGAAGCTGGTGTTGCGGAACCCCGGGTCGTTCACGTCCGGGCTGATCGAGGCGGTGCGGCTGGTCGGGCCGAGCACGCCGATCACAAAGCGCGGCTTGCCCGGAGCGGTGGCGGCCACCGCATCGCAGCAGGCGCGCGCCACTGCGGCACCGGCCTTGTTGAGCTCGTAGACCAGGTGCTCCAGGTGGTAGTCGGCCTGGCTGACCGAGGTTGCGTTGAAGGTATTGGTTTCCACCAGGTCCGCGCCGGCCTGCAGGTAGGCGGTATGGATGCCGGCGATCACCTCCGGCTTGCTGAGCAGCAGCAGGTCGTTGTTGCCCTTGAGGTCGTGGCCTTCCGGGGCCGGCCCGTCATGCGCGCAGCCCGGGCCATGGGCATGGTCGTAGCCGCCGGCGAAACGCTGGCCGCGGTAATCCTCTTCTTCCAGCTCGTGGCGCTGGATCATGGTGCCCATGGCGCCATCGATGATCAGGATGCGCTGGGCCAGGGCCTGTTGCAGGGCGTGGACGCGTTCGGGGTGCAGCCAGGGCAGGGATGGCATGGGCGGGCCTCAGGGCTTGCTGGCGATCAGCGAAATGACTTCGAAATGCGGCGGGCGCTTTTCGCGGGTCACCGTTTCCAGGTTGGAGACCATCAGCCCGGCCTTCTCGGCGAACTTGCGCAGTTCCTTGTCGCTGAAGCCCAGGTTGACGTGGCCATAGGCCTCCACCGCGGCCTTGTGCTCGTGGCGGGCCAGGCTGCACAGCAGCAGGCGGCCGCCCGGGCGCAGCACGCGCGCGCCTTCGGCCACGGCCTGGGCTGGTTTGGCGGCGTAGGTGAGGGCATGCATCAGCACCACCAGGTCGAAGCTGCGGTCCTTGAACGGCAGGGCATGCATGTCGCCTTCGCGCACTTCCACATTGGCCAGCCGGCGCAGGCGTTCGCTGGCGGCAGCCACCACGCGCGCGCTGGTATCGATGCAGATATAGCGCTTGGCATGCGGGGCGACCAGTTCGGCCAGCACGCCGTCGCCGGAGGCGATGTCGAGCACGTCGCCGGTTTCCAGCAGCGGCAGCGCGGTGCGCGCCAGCGCCTCCCAGGTGCGGCCGGGGGAATAGTGGCGTTCCATGTCGCCGGCCACGCTGTCGGCCCAGTTCTGGTCGGCCGCGCGGCTGGCCAGTACCGAGGCCACCCGTTCAGCATCCTGGCGCAGCAGCGGATCGTCGCTGCCGGTGCTGAGCGCATGCCACAATGCGCGCTGGGCCGGGTCCAGCGCGGCATCGTCGAAGCGGTAGTAGGCCGATACGCCGGAGCGGCGGTCGCGGACCAGGCCGGCTTCCTTGAGGCGGGCCAGGTGGGTGGACACCCGCGGCTGGGCCAGCGTGGTGATGGCCGACAGCTCGGCCACGGTCAGTTCTTCCTGCTCCAGCAAGGTGAGCAGGCGCACACGGGTGGCGTCGGCGAATACCTTCAGCCGGACCGACCAGTCCTCCAGATCCATAAATATCTACCTATCGCGATATAGAGATATTTTCGTCCCTCGGCCCCGGCGCGGTCAAGTCAGCCTCGATCCACCGCCGCTGGGTACAATGCCGCACCATTTTCCCGGGAGGGTGCTGTGGATTTCAGTTTCACCGAAGAGCAGCTGATGCTGCAGGACGTCGCGCGGCGCATCGCGCAGGAAAAGATCGCGCCCAGCGCCGAGCACCATGACCGGACCGGCGAATTCCCGCTGGACAACATCCGCCTGCTGGGCGAAAACGGCCTGATGGGCATCGAAGTGCCGGCCGAGTACGGCGGCGCGGGCATGGACCCGATCGCCTATGTGCTGGCGATGGTGGAGGTGGCCGCCGGCGATGGGGCGCACTCGACCATCATGTCGGTGAACAATTCGCTGTTCTGCAACGGCATCCTGACCCACGGCAGCGAGGCGCAGAAGCAGAAGTACGTGCGCGCCATTGCCGAGGGCGAGGCGATCGGCGCCTTCGCGCTGACCGAGCCGCAGTCCGGTTCGGACGCCACGGCGATGCGCTGCCGGGCGGTCAAGCAGGCCGACGGCAGCTTCGTGATCAACGGCAAGAAGAGCTGGATCACCTCCGGCCCGGTGGCCAAGTACATCGTGCTGTTTGCGATGACCGACCCGGACCAGGGCGCGCGCGGCATCACCGCGTTCATGATCGACACCGACAAGCCCGGTTTCCACCGCGGCAAGACCGAGCCGAAGCTGGGCATCCGCGCCTCGGCTACCTGCGAGATCGAGTTCCAGGATTACCAGGCTGCGGCCGAGGACGTGCTGGGCAAGGAAGGGGAGGGCTTCAAGATCGCCATGGGCGTGCTCGACGCCGGCCGCATCGGCATCGCCTCCCAGGCGATCGGCATCGCCCGCGCGGCCTATGAGGCGACCCTGGAATACGTGCGCGACCGCAAGGCCTTCGGCGCTGCGATCGGCACCTTCCAGATGACCCAGGCCAAGATCGCCGACATGAAGTGCAAGCTGGACGCGGCCTTGTTGCTGACCCTGCGTGCGGCATGGGTGAAGGGGCAGGGCAAGCGTTTCAGCAACGAGGCGGCGATCGCCAAGCTGACCGCGTCCGAAGCGGCGATGTGGATCACCCACCAGGCCGTGCAGATCCACGGCGGCATGGGGTATTCCAAGGAAATGCCGCTGGAACGTTACTTCCGCGATGCCAAGATCACCGAGATCTACGAGGGTACCTCGGAGATCCAGCGGCTGGTGATCGCGCGCAACGAGACCGGGTTGCGCTGAGGCAGGCAAGGCCACGACCGACGGTCGTGGCCTGCGGGCCGTGCCGACCGCCGGTCGGCACGCGTGATCGGGTAGACCAGGCGCCCCTTCAATCGCGGCGCAGGTGCGCCGGGCGAGCGCGCCGGCCACCATGTCTTCTTCCTGCCGATGCAATGGCCGTCGCAGCGTTGGCACGACGCTGCGCATGAGGACGGGGAGTGCCGGCGACGTGTGGCGGGCAGTGTCTTCGCTCGGGTCTGTCGCGAGCGTGTGGGCCCCGTAGCGGCCGGTAGGCCCCTGGTGCAAATGTCCCCCGGCCGCGTGGCGGCCTCCTCCTTTACTTTGCCCAGGGGCCTGCCGGCCGCTACGGGGCTCGGCTTGCGGCAAGCAAGTGGACGCGCGGCTTTTCTGGCTGCAGTCGGTGGGTCGGGCGCTGGGGCCCCATGCCCTTGGAGGGGAAGTAAAGGAGGAGGCCGCCGCGCGGCCGGGGGACATTCGCCGGAAAGGGCATGGGGCCCCAGCGCCCGACCCACCGACCCCCGCGCCTGGATATGGGCGAAGAACCAAAAAAAAGCCCCGGATCGCTCCGGGGCTTTTCGTTTTCAATTCAGGTGACCACCGCAGTGGCCACCTACCGCCGGATCAACGATCCGGACGGTGCGCGGCGTTGCCTTCGCTCTGGCGTTCCAGGAACTCCCTGGACGGCTCGTCCAGCTTGTCGCCCAGCATGCGCCGCACCACCACGAAGAACACCGGGATCATCAGCAGGCCCAGGAAGGTGGCAAACACCATGCCGCCGATCACGCCGGTACCGATGGCGTGACGGGCATTGGCACCGGCGCCGGTGGAAATGGCCATCGGGATCACGCCCATGATGAAGGCGAACGAGGTCATCAGGATCGGGCGGAAGCGCAGGCGCGAGGCCTCAATGGTGGCTTCGCGCAGGTTCTTGCCCGCCGCGCGTTGCTCCACCGCGAACTCCACGATCAGGATCGCATTCTTGGCCGCCAGGCCAATCACCGTGATCAGGCCGATCTTGAAGTACAGGTCGTTGGGCAGCCCGCGCGCCAGCGAGAACGCCAGCGCACCGAGCACGCCCAGCGGCACCACCAGCAGCACCGCCACCGGGATCGACCAGCTCTCATACAGCGCGGCCAGGCACAGGAACACCACCACGATCGACAACACCAGCAGCAGCGTGGCTGCATTGCCGGCCAGGATTTCCTGGTAGGACATGCCCGACCAGTCGTAGCCGAAGCCGGCCGGCAGGTCGTCGGTGACAATCCGCTGCATGGCGTCCATCGCCTCGCCCGAGCTGCGCCCCGGTGCCTGCGAACCGACGATGTTGATTGCCGAGTAGCCGTTGTAGCGGCTCAGCGACGGCGGCGCGGAGACCCACTCGGACTTGACCACGGTGCTCAGCGGAATCATCGCCGGGGTACCGTCGGGGTTGGTCTGCAGCGCGCTGGGCGTGTAGAAGCTGTTCAACGACTCGGCACCGGTGCGGTACGGGCCATCGGCCTGCATGGTCACCCGCTTGATGCGGCCTTCATAGAAGAAGTCGTTGACGTACACCGGGGCCAGCATCAGCTGGATGGTGCTGTACACGTCCGACACCGACAGGCCCATGGTCTGGGCCTGCACGCGATCCACGTGCAGCTGCAGCTGCGGGGCGTTTTCCAGGCCGTTGGGGCGCACGCCGGTGAGCAGTTCGCTCTCCTGCGCGGCCTTGCCCAGCAGGATGTTGCGGGCCTCGGTAAGTTTCTCGAAGCCGGCACCGCCGCGGTCCTGCAGCCACATGTCAAAGCCGCCGAACTGGCCCAGGCCCTGCACGGTGGGCAGGTTGACCACGAAGATCTGGGCTTCCTTGATCCCGTAGAACGCGCCGTTCATGTTGTTGATGAACTCGGGCACGGTGATGTCGCGGTCGGCCCAGGGCTTGAGCCGGATGAAGCCCATGCCGACGTTTTCGCCGGAACCGACGAAGCTGAAACCGGCCACCTGCAGCATGCCTTCGAAGCCATCCTGCTTTTCCAGCACGCCGCGCATCTGCGCGAAGGTGGCGTTGGTCTGGGCCTTGGTCGAGCCCGGCGGCAGCTGCACGATCGCCAGCGCATAGCCCTGGTCTTCCTCGGGCAGGAAGCTGCCGGGCATGCGCGTGAACAGGAAACCGCACAGCACGGTGAGCACCACGAACAGGATCATCCAGCGCGGCGCGTGCTTCACCGCCGAGGTGATGTGGCCCACGTAGGTATTGCTGACCTTGTCGTAGTACTTGTTGAAGGTACGGTAGACGATGTTGGGGTGGTCGTTGTGGGTCGGCTTGAGGAAGGTCGCGCACAGCGCCGGGGTGAAGCCCAGCGCCAGGAACGCCGAGAACCCCATCGCAATGGCGATGGTCAGGGCGAACTGCTTGTAGATCTCACCGGCCGCGCCGCCCTGCAGGGCCGAGGGAATGAACACCGCCGCCAGCACCACGGTGATGGCCACCACCGCACCGGTGATCTGGGTCATGGCCTTCTGGGTGGCGGCCTTGGGCGGCAGCTTCTCCTCGGTCATGATCCGCTCGACGTTCTCGATCACCACGATCGCGTCATCGACCACGATGCCGATCGCCAGCACCATCGCAAACAGGGTCAGCTGGTTGATGGTGAAGCCGATGATGCTCATGCCCAGGAAGGTGCCGAGCAGCGCCACCGGGATGACCAGGGTGGGGATCAGGGTGGCGCGGAAGTTCTGCAGGAAGATCAGCATCACCAGGAACACCAGGAACACCGCTTCGATCAGCGTCTTGACCACTTCCTCGATCGAGATCTTGACGAAGGTGGTGCTGTCGTACGGCGAGAACCAGCTCACCCCGGCCGGGAAGCTGGGCTGCAGCTCGTCCATCTTGGCGGTGACCGCGTTGGCCACGTTCAGGGCATTGGCGCCGGGCAGCAGCTGGATCGCGAAGGCGCCGGTGGGCTTGCCGTTGTACTGGGTGTCAAAGCCGTAGTTGTTGGCGCCGAAGGCGATCCGGGCCACGTCCTTGAGCATCACCCGCGAACCGTCGGCATTGGCGCGCAGGATGATGTTCTCGAACTCCTGCGGCGAGCTGAAGCGGCCCTCGGCCGAGACCGTGGCGGTGAAGTAATGCCCGGCCGGGGACGGGTCCGAGCCCAGCGAGCCGGCAGCGAACTGCACGTTCTGGTTCTTGATCGCGGCCAGCACCTGGCTGGCCGACAGGCCGTAACCCTGCATCTTCTCCGGATTGAGCCAGATGTTCATGGCGTACTCCGAACCGAACTGCTGGGTGCTGCCCACGCCGGGGATGCGCGAGATCTGGTCGAGCACGCGCGACCCGACGATGTCGTTGAGCGCGTCGCGGTCGATCGCCGCGCTGTCGGACTGCAGCGCCACCACCATCAGGAAGCCGGCGTTGGCCTTGGCCACCACCACGCCCTGCTGGGTCACTTCGGTGGGCAGGCGCGGGGTGGCCAGCGACACCTTGTTCTGCACCTGGACCTGGGCGATGTCCGGATCGGTACCGGTTTCGAAGGTCAGGGTGATGCTGGCGCGGCCGTTGGAGGCCGAGGACGAGTTGAAGTACAGCAGGTGATCGATACCGGTCAGCTGCTGCTCGATCACCTGGGTGACCGACTTTTCGGTGGTGTCGGCGCTGGCGCCGGGATAGGTGGCGCTCACCGTCACCTGGGGCGGTGCGATGCTTGGATAGGACTCCACGCCCAGGCCAAGGATCGAAATCACGCCCGAAAGCGAGATCAGGATCGCGACCACCCAGGCGAATACCGGGTGTTCAATGAAAAATTTAGGCATGACCGAGGGTTCCCGTTATT
Organism: Stenotrophomonas rhizophila; assembly: GCF_020857975.1. GTDB lineage: Bacteria > Pseudomonadota > Gammaproteobacteria > Xanthomonadales > Xanthomonadaceae > Stenotrophomonas > Stenotrophomonas rhizophila_C. The sequence goes on along the minus strand of NZ_JACWUO010000016.1, from coordinate 61,887 downwards.
GCTTGTTCGGTTCGGCGGCCGGAGCGGCGTCGGACGTGTCGGCGGCGGCATCGGCCGGCGCGGCGGCAGGCTTGGCCGCCGCGGCCGGGGCGGCGCCTGCCGCGGCGGGGGCCTTGCCGGTGCCGTTGGCAGCGGCCGGGGTCCACGGGGTGGCCTTGGCCGGCGCGCCTTCCTTGACCTTCTGCACGCCGGCCACGATCACCTGGTCGCCGTTGTCCAGTCCACCGCTGACCAGCCAGTTGCTGCCCTGCTGGCCTTCGCTCTTGACGTTCTTGCGGACCACCTTGCCGTCCTTGCCGACCACCATGACATAGCCGCCGACGGTGTCGCGCTGCAGGGCCTGCAACGGCACCAGGAAGGCGTTGTTGCGCTCGCCCAGGGTGGCCTGGAAGCTGACGAAGGCACCCGGCAGCAGGATCTGCTGCGGGTTGGGCAGCACCGCGCGCAGCGAGACCGCGCCGGTGGCCGGGTCGACCGTGGTCGAGGAGAAGTCCAGCGTGCCCGGCTGGTCGTAGACGCTGCCGTCGGACAGCTTGACCTGCACGGTGGACTTGCCGTCCCCGCTCAGGGCCAGCTGGCCCTTGGCCTGGGCGGCGCGCATCTGGGTCAGCTCGTCCACGCTCATCGAGAAGTTCACGTACAGCGGGTCCAGCTGGTCCACGGTGGTCAGCAGGGTCACATCGCCCTGGCCGACCAGGGCGCCTTCGGTAACCTGCTGCTTGCCGGCACGGCCGCTGATCGGCGAGGTCACTTCGGCATAGCCGAGGTTGATCTTCGCGCTGGTCAGGGCGGCCTGGGCCTGCTGGACGGCCGCCGCAGCGGTGCGTTCGGCCGCTTCGGCGCTGTCCAGGTCCGAGCGCGAGACGAACTTCTGCGGGGCCAGCGAGCGGGCGCGGTTGGCCGCGGCCTTGGCATTGGCGTAGGTGGCCTGGGCCGAGGCCAGTTCGGCCTGCGAGGCGTTCAGCGAGGCGCGCAGCGGGGCCGGGTCGATCAGGAACAGGACCTGGCCCTGGCGCACGTCGGCCCCTTCCTGGTAGACGCGCTTGAGCAGCACGCCCGGCACCCGGGCGCGTACATCGGCGCTGCGGAACGGCGACAGCCGGCCGACCAGCTCACGCTGCAGCGGCAGGGTCTGCGGTTTGGCTTCGATCACGCCCACTTCCGGCGGCGGGGGCATCTGCTGCTCTGGCTTCTTGCAGGCGGTCAGTGCAACAGCGACTGCGCACGTCAGGGCAAGGGTGCGGAGTGGGGCGATCATCAGGAGAAACTCCGGTGTTGGTTTGAAGAAGGGTCCGGGGCCGCTTCGGGCGTGGCGAACGCGCGCAGGAAGCTGTCGACGGAAAATTCTGCCCAGCGGCGGCGCACGGCGGCGTCGGTGCGATGGGGGGTATGGAAGCGCTGCTTTTCGACGTCCAGGCCGATCAGCATGCTCAATAGCAGTTCAGCCATGAAGTGCGGGTCGTCATGCCGCAACTGGCCACGGGCGCAGCGCGTATCGATCCATTCAGCAACGTGAATAAGTAGCGCCCCGGCGCCGTCGCGGTAGAGCGCGCGGGCTTCCTGGGGGAACTGCCCCGAATCGGCGGCGATCAGCCGGCGGGCCTGGATCACATGGGGTTGGTTGCTGTGCTCCAGGTAGTCGGTGGCGAACTGCAGCAGGCTGCCGCGCAGGTCGCCTTCGTCCAGGCTGTGCAGGCTGGCGGTGGCGCGGCTGACATGCCGTTGCATCACCCGGCGCAGCAACTCCTGTTTGCTGCCGTAGCGGCTGTAGAGCGTCTGCTTGGAGCAGCCGGCCTGCTGGGCCACCGAGTCCATGCTGATCTGCATGCCCTGGGTGGCGAACAGGTCGCGCACGGCGTCGAACACGCGCTGGTCGCGCGCATCCATGGCGCTGGCGGCGGGGTGTGGGGGAGTCACGGGGTGGACTATACCGTCCAGTTCACAATTGGGGAAGCCTTGCATTTCGCTGGCGTGTGATGGCCGACGTCAAGTTGCAACCGCCGCCGCCGATGCTGGCGGGCATGGCATCGCGCAGGGCTTGTCCGTACCCGACCGGATCGCGCGGCGTCGATGTAAACGGCACCCAACCCGAAATGGCTTATTCCGTCCTGCAGCAAGGTATTTTTGTGCGGTAGGCCTACAATTTCATTTTCCCAACTGGGCAACACCACCGCTCCGTCATGAAACCGCAGAAACCAGCAGCCAAGACCGTGAAAAACAAATCCACCCCAGCCGATACGCAGACTGTTTCGCCAGTGGGCTTCTCGCTGGAGCCGGTGTACACGGCCTTGCGCAAGCGTTACCCGGCGGCCGGGCAGGCCGAAGCAGTGGCGTTCGCCGCCGGCTTCTACAAGCGAATGGAGCCGGACGAGTTCCCGCACCATACCGCCGAGGAGTGGGCCGCCCTGGCCGCCGACACGCTGGAGTTCGCGCGTGTCCGCAAGCCGGGCAAGGCCAATGTGCGCGTGTTCAACCCGAGTCTGAAGGGCAACGGGTGGGAGTCGGCGCATACGGTGCTGCAGATCGTCAACGACGACATGCCGTTCCTGGTCGACACGGTGACCATGTCGCTGGCCGAGCATGGCATCGGCGTGCACGTGCTGGGCCACCCGGTGCTGCGCTTTGCGCGCGACAAGGCCGGCAAGCTCTCCGGCGTTGGCCAGGGCAATGCCGAGTCGGTGATGCTGCTGGAAATCGACCGCCAGCCGGCCGATGCCATGGCCGACGTCGAAAAGGCGATCACCAAGGCGCTGGATGAAGTGCGGGCCATCGTGCGCGACTGGGAGGCCATGCGCGGCAAGGCGCTGGCCCTGGCCGAGGACCTGGGCAGCCGCCAGCTGCCGGTCGATGCCGCCTCGCGCGGGGAGGCGCAGGAATTCCTGCGCTGGGCCGCCGACAACCACTTCACCTTCTTCGGCTACCGCGAATACCGCGTGGAGAAGCAGGGCAAGGAAGAGGTGCTGGCACCGCTCAACGACACCGGCCTGGGTCTGATGCGCGGGCAGGACAAGTCCGCTGCGCGCCCGGTCAAGACCCTGGCCGCGCAGGGCCTCAACGCCACCACCGGGTTGAAGGACGCGCTGATCCTGACCAAGACCAATGCCCGCTCGCGCGTGCACCGTTCCGGTTACATGGATTACATCGGCGTGCTGGAATTCGACGCCAAGGGCAAGATCATCGGCGAACAGCGCTTCCTGGGCCTGTTCACCTCCAGCGCCTACAACCGCCGCCCGTGGGAAATCCCGCTGGTGCGCCAGCGCCACGAATACGTGATGAGCCAGTCCGGCCTGGCCCCGGCCAGCCACAGCGGCAAGGCGCTGCGCCACATCCTGGAAACCCTGCCGCGCGAAGAGCTGTTCCAGTCCAGCGAGGATGAACTGTTCCGCACCGCGATGGGGGTGCTGGGCCTGCAGGAACGCGTGCGCAGCCGCCTGTTCCTGCGCCGCGACAAGTACAGCCGTTTCATTTCCGCGCTGGTCTACCTGCCGCGCGAACGCTTCAACACCGATGTGCGCCTGCGCATCGAAGCCATGCTCAAGGACGCGCTGCAGGGCGAGTACGTGGACAGCTCGGTAGTGCTGGGCGAATCGCCGCTGGCCCAGGTGCACCTGATCGTGCGCCCCAAGGCCGGCCAGACCCTGGAAGTGGACACCAGCGAACTGGAACAGAAGCTGGCCCAGGTGCTGCGCAACTGGCAGGACGACCTGCGCGAAGCGCTGGTGGCCCGCCACGGTGAAAGCGAAGGCCTGCGCATCGCCGCCCGCATCGGCAAGGCGCTGCCGGCCGGCTACATCGAAGACTCCAGCACCGAGATCGCCGCCAACGACGTCAGCCAGCTCGATGCGCTGACCGGCCCGGACGACCTGCGCCTGAGCCTGCAGGCCGTGCAGCGCGAAGGCGGCGATGGCCTGCGCCTGAAGCTGTACCGCCAGCTGGACGACATTCCGCTGTCGGACGCGCTGCCGATGATGGAAAACATGGGCCTGCGCGTGATCGCCGAGCGTCCGTACCGCCTGACGGTGGACAACGCGCCGGTGTATGTGCAGGACTTCGAAGTGGAATCGGTGGCCGGCGCGATCGACGCCGCCAGCGTGGATGCCGCCTTCGGTGAAACCTTCGCCCGCGTCTGGCACGGCGATGCCGAGAACGACGGCTTCAACCGCCTGGTGCTGGCCGCCGGCCTGCATTGGCGCCAGGTGGCGATGCTGCGTGGCTACTGCAAGTACCTGCTGCAGACCGGCGTGCCGTTCTCGCAGGCCTACGTGGAAGGCACGTTCGCCCGCTACCCGCTGCTGGCCCGCCTGCTGGTGGAGCTGTTCGAAGCGCGCTTCGACCCGGCCACCGGCAACGAAAGCAAGGACGCCATCGCCGAAGGCCAAGCCCAGCTGCGCACGCACTTGAATGTGCTGTCCGGCGGCGACGAGGCCACCTTGAAGGTGCTCAAGACCGTGGTCGAGGCCCGCAAGGGCGACCGCAAGGCGCAGATGGATGCCGCGCGCGAGGCCCTGCTCAAGCTGATGGACCGTGTCTCCAGCCTGGACGAAGACCGCATCCTGCGCAGCTTCATGGGCGTGATCGACGCCACCCTGCGCACCAGCTACTACCAGACCGATGCCGACGGCCAGCCGGGCCACTGCATCAGCTTCAAGTTCGATTCGGCGCTGGTGCCGGACCTGCCCAAGCCGCGCCCGTACCGCGAAATCTTCGTGTATGGCCCGCGCGTGGAAGGCACCCACCTGCGCTTTGGTGCCGTCGCCCGCGGCGGTCTGCGCTGGTCGGACCGTCGCGAAGACTTCCGCACCGAAGTGCTGGGCCTGGTCAAGGCGCAGATGGTCAAGAACACGGTGATCGTGCCGGTTGGCGCCAAGGGCGGCTTCTTCGCCAAGACGCCGCCGCTCAACGGCGACCGCGACGCGGTGTTCGCCAACGGCGTGGCCTGCTACAAGCTGTTCATCCAGGGCCTGCTGGACATCACCGACAACATCGTCAACAACAAGATCGTGCCGCCGGTGGACGTGGTCCGCCACGACATGGACGACCCGTACCTGGTGGTGGCCGCCGACAAGGGCACGGCGACCTTCTCCGACATCGCCAACGGCCTGGCCCTGGCCCACGGCTTCTGGATGGGCGATGCGTTCGCCTCCGGCGGTTCGGTCGGTTACGACCACAAGGGCATGGGCATCACCGCGCGCGGTGCGTGGGAGTCGGTCAAGCGCCACTTCCGTGCGTTGGGCCGCGACAGCCAGAGCCAGGACTTCACCGCGGTGGGCGTGGGCGACATGTCCGGCGATGTGTTCGGCAACGGCATGCTGTTGTCGCGCCACATCCGCCTAGTCGCCGCGTTCGACCACCGCCACATCTTCCTGGACCCCAACCCGGATGCGGCCACCACCTTCGTCGAACGCGAACGTCTGTTCACCGTGCCGCGCTCCAGCTGGGCCGACTACGATGCCAAGCTGATCAGCAAGGGCGGCGGCATCTTCCCGCGCACGCTGAAGTCGATCGAACTCACCCCGCAGGTGCGCGAGGTGCTGGGCCTGGACGACAGCGTCAAGGCGCTGTCGCCGAACGACCTGATGAGCGCCATCCTCAAGGCCCCGGTCGACCTGCTGTGGAACGGCGGCATCGGTACCTACGTCAAGGCCGCCAGCGAGCAGCACAGCGACGTCGGCGACCGCGCCAACAACGCACTGCGCGTCAACGGTGGCGAGCTGCGCTGCAAGGTGGTGGGCGAGGGCGGCAACCTGGGCATGACCCAGCTGGGCCGCATCGAGGCTGCCCAGGCCGGGGTGCTGCTCAACACCGACTTCATCGACAACTCGGCCGGCGTGGATACCTCCGACCACGAAGTCAACATCAAGATCCTGCTCAACGATGTGGTGCGGGCCAAGAAGCTGACCATCGAACAGCGCAACAAGCTGCTGGCCTCGATGACCGATGAAGTGGCCGCGCTGGTGCTCAACGACAACTACCGCCAGAACCAGGCCCTGAGCCTGATGGAGCGGATGGCGGTCAAGCGCCTGGGCTCCAAGCAGCACTTCATCCGTACTCTGGAACAGCAGGGCCTGCTCGACCGCCAGATCGAGTTCCTGCCGTCGGACGCCGAGCTGTCGGCCCGCAAGGCGCGCGGCCAGGGCCTGACCCGTCCGGAGCTGTCGGTGCTGTTGTCCTATTCCAAGCTGGTGGCCTTCCAGCAGCTGCTCGAATCGGACATCCCCGAAGACCCGTACCTGTCCAAGGAGCTGCAGCGTTACTTCCCCACGCCGCTGCAGAAGAAGTACGCCGATGCGATGGAGCGCCACCGCCTGAAGCGCGAAATCATCGCCACGGCAGTGACCAACCAGACTATCAACCGGATGGGCGCCACCTTCCTGATGCGCATGCAGGAAGACACCGGCCGCAGCGTGGCCGAGGTCGCCAAGGCCTATACGATCAGCCGTGAAACGCTGGACGCGCGCGCGCTGTGGGCGCAGATCGACGCCCTCGATGGCACCTTGCCCGAGTCGGTGCAGATCGACGCGCTGGAAGTGATCTGGAAGCTGCAGCGTTCGTTCGTGCGCTGGCTGCTGTCGCGCCAGGGTGCGATGCCGGGCATCACCGAAGCGGTCAACCGTTACCAGGCCGCCTTCAACGATATCCGCGTGGCCTCCGGCGTGCTGCCCGATTCGCAGCGCCCGGCCTACGAGGCCAGCGTGGCCGAGTGGAAGGAAAAGGGCCTGCCGCCGGCGCTGGCGCAGCAGTTGTCCGAGCTGCAGTTCCTGGAACCGGCGTTCGACATCATCGAACTGGCCCGGACCCGCAAGCTCAAGCCGGTGGATGTGTCCAAGGTCCACTTCCGCCTGGGCGATGCCCTGCAGCTGCCGTGGCTGTTCGAGCAGATCGATGCGCTGGAGGTCAACGGCCGCTGGCACGCGGTGGCCCGTGGCGTGCTGCGCGACGAGCTGGCCGCCCATCACCGCAACCTGGCTGCCCAGGTACTGTCGATGAAGGGCGGCAGCGCCGAAGCCAAGGTAGCCGCATGGATCGGCCGTGACGACAGCAGCCTGCGCTTCACCCTGGCGATGCTGGCTGAACTGGCCGAGCAGAAGACCCTGGACTACCCGACCGTCTCGGTCGCGGTGCAGCGCCTAGGTCAGTTGGCCGCGCACGGTGCGTAACGTGTAACGCCGGGCGTTTGCTTGGCTGATGCTACAAACGGACGGCCCCGCTCACGCGGGGCCGTTTTTGTTTGGTTGTTTGGCTTGGTGCGGAAAAGCTGCAAAGCAGCGAGTGCCGTTGGCGCTTGGGCTGGCCGGGACTGTGTGGGTTCACGGGACACGCCGCAAGTACGTCCCTGTAGGCTCCGCCACCGCATCCATGCGGTGGAGGGTCCCGTGAACCCACACAGCCCCGGCCTCGACAGTTCATCGGTGGCCATTGCAGAGCAAAGTGCAGAAGCACAGCACGTGCGCTGACGTTGGAGGGGCGTCTAACGAATGGCTGCTCTTCAATGCCCGACCTCATAACCTATACAGGAACCCAGTGCTCGCCAGCTTTTCGCTCTTCCATGGCAACCAGCCAACTGTCGAGGGTTGGGGGGTGTGGGTTCACGGGACCCTCGGCGCCATGGATGGCGCCGCGGAGCCTACACGGATGTACTTGCGGCGTGTCTCGTGAATCCACACCCCCCGCCCCCAACTCAGAACGGCGGGTGGCGGCTGCTTTGCTGTGGTGCGGCAGGTATGCTCTAGCAACATACCGCCCCACCGGATTCACCGATGAGCGACACCTACCGTATCGCTTTCCTGGCCAGCAACACCGAGGCGGCCCAGCAGGCGCTGGCGCTGATGCTGGACCGTTATGGCCATTGCCCGCCCGAGCAGGCCGATGTGCTGTGCCCGCTCGGTGGCGATGGCTTCATGCTGCAGACCCTGCACCGCCACGCGGCGCTGGGCAAGCCGGTGTTCGGCATGAAACTGGGCACGGTCGGCTTCCTGATGAACCAGTTCCGCGACGACGATCTGCCGGCACGGCTGGTCGCGGCCGAACCGGCCAACCTGCGCCCGCTGGAGATGCTGGCGCTGACCGAATCGGGTACCACCACCGGCTCGCTGGCCTATAACGACGTCTCACTGCTGCGCCAGACCCGCCAGGCCGCGCATATCGGCGTGGACCTCAACGGCCAGGAACGGGTGGCGGAGCTGATCGGCGACGGCGTGCTGGTGGCCACCCCGGCCGGCAGCACCGCCTACAACTATTCCGCGCATGGCCCAATCCTGCCGCTGGGCTCGCATACCATCGCGCTGACCCCGCTGGCGCCCTACCGCCCGCGGCGCTGGCGCGGGGCCATCCTCAAGGCCGACACCGAAGTGCGGTTCCGGGTGCTGGACCCGTACAAGCGCCCGGTCAGCGTCACCGCCGACTCGCACGAGACCCGCGACGTGATCGAAGTGACCATCCGCGAGTCGCGCGAGCGCCGGGTGACCCTGCTGTTCGATCCGGAACACAACCTGGAAGACCGGATCCTCAGCGAACAGTTCATGTTTTGACCGACAATAGCTGGCCGGCCACGTTGGCCGCATTGGATCTGTGACTGCCATGGGCGACAACACCCCCCGTTTGCTGACCGTAGCTGTGACCTCGCGCGCGCTGTTCGACCTGGAAGAAGGCCATGCGCTGTTCGAGGCCGAAGGTGTGGACGCCTACGCCGAGTACCAGCGCCAGCACGAGGACGACGTGCTGCGCCCCGGCGTGGCCTTCCCGGTGGTGCGCAAGCTGCTGGCGCTCAACCAGGGCCAGTCGCCGGAGTCGCCGCGGGTGGAAGTGATCCTGCTGTCGCGCAACTCGGCCGATACCGGCCTGCGCATCTTCAATTCGATCCAGCACTACGGGCTGGGCATCATCCGCGCCACCTTCACCGCCGGCGAGCCCACCTGGCCGTACGTCAAGCCGTTCGGCACCGACCTGTTCCTGTCGGCCAATCCCGAATCGGTGCGCCGCGCGCTGGCCCATGGCATTGCCGCGGCCACCATCCTGCCCAAGCCGCCGGGCGAGACCATCGCCGCGGCCGAACAGGTCGACCTGGGCCGGCCGCTGGGCCAGCTGCGCATCGCCTTCGACGGCGATGCGGTGATCTTCGGCGATGAAAGCGAACGCATCTCGCGCGAGCAGGGCGTGGAAGCGTTCGGCCGGCATGAGCGCGAGAACGCGCGCGAGCCGCTCAGTGGCGGCCCGTTCCGCAATTTCCTGTCCGCGCTGCACACGCTGCAGGCGGTGTTCCCGTCCGGCGAAGATGCGCCGATCCGCACCGCGCTGGTCACCGCACGCTCGGCGCCGGCGCATGAGCGGGTGATCCGCACCCTGCGCGAGTGGGGCGTGCGCCTGGACGAGGCGCTGTTCCTGGGCGGCCGCCACAAGGGGCCGTTCCTGGAGGCGTTCGGCGCGGACATCTTCTTCGACGATTCCCAGCACAACATCGACAGCGCCCGCCAGCACCAGAGCGTGGCCGCCGGGCACGTGCCGCATGGCGTGGCCAACGACGGGTGATCCACCGCCGGAACGGGCGGTGCGGGCGCCGGCGGTAGGCCACCACCGTTGGTGGTGGCGCGGGCCGTGGGTGGTGGCGCATACCGATGATCGGCACTGCAGCGTATCCACCAACGGCGGATACCTACCGGATCGGCAATACCATCGGCGCGACCTGTGTATCCTCCAGCGGCAGGCGGATATCCACCAGTTTCCAGCGCAGGCCCGAGCGCTGCAGCACGAATACCAGCGGCGCGCCCTGCGGGGTGCGGGCGGTGGCGGTGAAGCGCGACAGCGACTGGAAATGGTGTTCGGCGCCCTGCAGTGGCCGCGGCTTGCGCGGCGCGGCGTAGGCGTCGCTGCTTTCCAGGTCGTTGCTGGCGCGCTTCCACAGGGTATGACCTTCCAGCAATGCGTCGATCCCGGTCGGGGTGACCATCGCGTCCACCGCGGTGCCGGTGAGCTTCTCGCTGGCACCCAGCAGCAGCGCGCCGAGCAGGTTCGATTGCAGCTCCGGCCCGGCGCGGCGCACCACGTAGTCGTTGAGCTGGGCGCGCAGGTTGGCGCGCAGCATCGGGAAATCGACATAGCGGTCGAGCTTGGCGGTGTCGCCGGTTTCGATCGCCTTGGCCAGGCCGCGCAGGGTCAGGTAGGGGCCGCTGACGCCGATCCCGCCCAGCAACAGCAGCACGGCCAGCAGCACCCAGGGCAGTTTCTTCATGTATCACGCATCGGCAGGAGTCCTCGATGAGCTTGCCGCAGCGCGCGTCAATCGGCGTGAAGGCCGCCGGTCCAGGCGCGGGGTGATGGTCAGAATTCCAGGTCCAGTGCCGCGCACAGGTAGTCCACGAACGGGCCGAGGGTGGCCAGGTCGGCGGCCAGGGTCTGGCGCAGCCGCGGGCCGGTCATCACCGCATCGTCCAACGCGCGCCAGAATACCCAGTTGCGGTGCTTGAGATCGTCGATGAACTCGAAGTCCGGCTCGAAGCCGCGCGGCGCCCGCACCAGCTTTTCGCTTTGTTCGAAGTCGAATTTCCTGCGCAGCACCGGCGAGTGCGCAGCGGCCTTCCAGCTGCCCGGGTTGTCGACGATGAAGTGCCGCAGCTTGCGCTGGGTGGCCGGCTCGGGGTGCCACAGGCCGGCGCCGACGAAGCTGCCGCCGGGCTGCAGGTGGATGTAGAACGACGGCGCCGGCACCTGCTTGCGGCGCTCATGGAACAACCGCGCGCCCTGCCAGGTCTTGTACGGCGACTTGTCATTGGAGAAGCGCGCATCCCGGTAGATGCGGAACAGCGAGCCGCCGACGCTGCGCGGGTCGGCGCGGAAGTGCGGGCTGACCGCGGCCAGGTCCGGCTGCAGGTCGGTGATCAGGCGCAGGAACGGTTCGCGTACGTGCGCTTCGTACTTGGGCTTGTGCTCGTTGAACCAGGTCTTGTCGTTGTGGCGGGCCAGCCCGCGCAGGAAGGTGAAGCTGGCAGGGGTGAAATAGGTACTCACAGGCTCTGCTCCAGGTGGGTGCCCCAGTCGCGCAGCTGCTGCAACAACGCCAGCTTGCCCGGGTCGGTGGCGTGCTCGGTGGCCAGCGCCTCCAGCTGCGCGCGGTACTGCGGCAGGGTCTGCTCGCCCAGCGCGGTGTCGCCCAGCAGGCGCTGGCGGCGGTAGTGGTTCCAGCGCGTGCGCTCGGTCGCATCCAGGCTGTCGGGATGGTTGCGCGCGCGGTAGCGGAACAGCAGCTCGGGCATGCGCGGATCGCGCAGGCGCTCGGCGAAGCTGGCCAGCTCGGCCGGCGGGCTGGTGCGGATGCGGGCCATCAAGGCCTTGTCGCCATCGGCAAGGAAGCCGTCATACAGCGAGGCGTCGACATCGCTGGGGCCCCGTGCGCGCTCGCCGCCGAACACCTGGCGGACCTTCTCGGCCAGCGCCGGGCCCAGCGCGCGCAGCTGCGCGGCCTTGGCCTCGATCGCGGCCACGTCCAGGCCCAGGCGCGCATGGTCGGCCGGGCGCAGGTGGTTCCATGCCACCAGCGCCGGCACCTTGTTGAGGTGCACTTCCTTGAGCGGCACGCGCTGCTCGCCTTCGGCCATGTCCGCCGCGCGGGTATACAGGCGTGCGGCGATGGTTTCCGGCGGCAGCTCCAGCAGCGGCGCGATGTCGCCGTCCAGGTCGAGCACGATGACGCGGTTGTTGATGAACGGGTGGCGCGCCAGCGGCAGCACCGGGGCGGCGCACAGCCGCTGGGCCGGGTAGCGCATGGAAATGTGCAGCACCGGCTGCATCGCATCGACATCCAGCAGGCCGCCGACAAAGCGCTTGTCGCGCAGCTTCAGCGCGTACTCCCACAACCGCGGCTGGGCCTGCTTGAACAACCGGGCCAGGCCGATGGTGGCATGCACGTCCGACAGCGCTTCGTGGGCGTCGCCCTGGCGCACCTGGTTGGCGCTGGCCAGTTGTTCGAGCTTGAACGAGGTGGCGCCGTCTTCGCGCTGTGGCCAGACCACGCCGTCCGGGCGCAGTGCATGCAGCAGGCGCATCATGTCCAGCAGGTCCCAGCGCGAGTTGCCGTTGCGCCACTCGCGCTCGTAGGGATCGTAGAAATTGCGGAACAGGCCGTGGCGGACGAACTCGTCGTCGAAGCGCAGCGTGTTGTAGCCCAGCGTGCAGGTGCCCGGCCTCGCCATCAGGTCGTTGATGCGCGAGAACGCCTCGGCTTCGCTGATGCCTGCCTGCAGCGCGTGCTGCGGGGTGATCCCGGTGATCAGGGTGGCGATCGGCGAGGGCAGGATGTCGTCGGCGGGCTTGACGTAGAAGCTGACCGGCTCGTCGATGATGTTCAGGTCGGCATCGGTGCGGATGCCGGCGAACTGCGCGATGCGGGTACGGCGCGGGTCCTGGCCGAAGGTTTCCAGGTCGTAGAACAGGAAGCTGTCAGTCATCAGTGCGCGCCCTCTAGCACGGGCAACTGCGCGTGCACGATGCGCTCCAGCGCGGTCCAGTCGATGCGGTCCAGGCTGTCGTGCCCGGCGGTGGCGTCCTGGAGGATGTGCCGCTGCAGCTCGGTGCGTTCCAGCGCCACCGCGTACGGGGTGTGCAGGAAGGTGACCATCGTGTAGTGCGGCACGAAGCGGGTCGGCCAGCGCGCCTGCAGTGCCTGTTCCAGTTCGCGCTGGAGCAGGAACTGCGGGTCGGCGACGCGGTCGCGCATTTCCAGGTAGTTTTCCAGCGCCATCTGCTGGATGGCCTGGGCATTGGGCTTGCGGTCGGCCTCGAAGGCGGCGAAGGCCTCGGCCAGCGAATCCTGTTCCAGCAGGTGGCCGGCCAGCGCGATGCAGTCCTCGAAGGCGCAGTTCATGCCCTGGCCGTGGAAGGGCACCATCGCATGCGCGGCATCGCCGAGCAGTACCGCGCGGCCCTGCAGGTGCCAGTGGGCCAGGTGCAGGGTGCCGAGCAGGCCGGGCGGATGTTCTTCCCAGTCGCGGCGCAGGTTGGGGATCAGCGCCAGCGCGTCGGGGAAATCGCGCGCGAACAGGGCTTCGGCTTCGGCGCCGCTGTTGGTGGTGGCAAAACTCGGGTCGCCTTCGTTGGGCAGGAACAGGGTGACGGTGAAGGTGCCTTCGTGGTTGGGCAGGGCGATGCACATGTAGTGTCCGCGTGGCCAGATGTGCAGCGCATTGGCCTCGATGCGGAAGCCGCCGTCGGCGGTCGGCGGGATCTCCAGCTCCTTGTAGGAGTGGTCGAGGAACTCGGTGCGCTCGTCCAGTGGCTGTTTGCGGTTCATCGCCGCGCGCAGGGCCGAGCCGGCACCGTCGGCCCCGATCAGGGTGTCGAAGCGGATGTCATGCGGCTGGTCGTCGCGGTCGTCGATGAAGCGCGCGTAGCCGGCGTCGAAGTCGACCGTATGCAGGCGGCGATGGAAATGCACGGTGGCGCCGGCGTCTTCGGCCAGCTGCAGCAAGGTGGTGTTGAGGTCCCTGCGGTGGATCGACCAGATCACCTCGCTGTCGTCGCGGCCATAGCGTTGCAGCTGCGGCTGGCCCTGCCGTGGGTGGACCATGCGCCCGCGCATCATCACCGCCTTGGCCATCACCGCGTCTTCGACGCCGGCCTGGCGCAGCGCATTGCGGCCGCGTTCGGCCAGCGCCAGGTTGATCGAGCGGCCGGACTCGTAGTCGCTCACGCGCGGGTCGCCGCGGCGTTCGTACAGGGTGATCCGCCAGCCCTGGCGGGACAGCAGGATGGCGAGCAGGGAGCCGGCCAGGCCGGCGCCGATGATGCTCAGCGAGCGGGAGGGGGTAGCGATCAAGGCGGTGTCCGTGGGGGCGGGGAGGGCAGACGGGCTTACAGGCCTGCCCAGGCTTCCACTTCGTCGATGAAGTGGTGCAGGTCCTGGTAGCGGTTGTACAGCGGGGTGGGCGAGATGCGGATGACATCCGGCTCGCGCCAGTCGCCGAGCACGCCGACGGTCTGCAGGTATTCGAACAGGCTGCGGCCGCGTTCGCGGCCGCCGGCCACGCGCAGCGAGAGCTGGCAACCGCGGCGGTCCGGTTCGGTGGGGGTGAGTACGTCGAGCACGCCGGCCAGGCGGGCGCGCACCAGGGCATCGAGCAGGCCGGTCAGGCGCAGCGATTTGTCGCGCATGGCGGCGATGCCGCCGGCCTTGTCGACCACGTCCAGGGCTGCGCGCAGCGGCGCCAGGCCGAGCACGGGCGGGTTGCTGAGCTGCCAGCCCTCGGCTCCGACGGCCGGGACGAACTGCGGGGCCATCTTGAAGCGGGTGGCTTCTTCGTGCCCCCACCAGCCGGCGAAGCGGGGCAGGCTGGTGTCGCGGTGGTGGCGTTCGTGCACGAAACAGCCGGCGACCGCACCGGGGCCGGCGTTGAGGTATTTGTAGTGGCACCAGACCGCGAAGTCCGGGGCGATGTCGTGCAGCTGCAGCGGCACGTTGCCGACCGAGTGGGCCAGGTCGAAGCCGACCCGGGCGCCCTGCAGGCGGGCCATGCGGGTGATGGCATCGAGGTCGAACACCTGGCCGCTGCGGTATTGCACGCCGGGCCACAGCACCAGCGCCAGGCGCGGGCCGTGCTCGGTGATGGCGCGCTCGATGGCCTGCAGCGAGATCGTGCCGTTGGGTTCGTCGGGCTGGACTTCGATGAGGTCGGTGGCCGGGTCGAAGCCGTGGAAGCGGATCTGCGATTCGACCGCGTGGCGGTCGGTGGGGAAGGCGCCGGCTTCCATCAGGATCGCCGGACGCTGCGCGGTGGGCCGGTAGAAGCTGACCATCATCAGGTGCAGGTTGACGCTGAGGGTGTTCATGGCAACCACTTCAGACGGCAGGGCGCCGACCACGCGGGCGAGCTGCTCGCTGACCAGGCGGTGGTAGCGCAGCCACTGGGTGTCACCGGTGAAGTGGCCTTCGACGGCCAGGCCGGCCCACTTGTCCATCACTTCCTGCACGGCGGCTTTGGCGCCGCGCGGCTGCAGGCCCAGCGAATTGCCGACGAAGTAGGTCTGGTCGCGGTGGTTGTGCTGGGGGAACACGAAGTCGTTGCGGATGGCGCGCAGCGGATCGGCGGCGTCCAGGGCAACGGCATGGGTGCGGCTGAGGATCTCGGACATGGTACGGCCAGCGGTGACAGTGGCTGACAGTTTACCGGGTGGTGGGGGTCTGGGCTGAATCTGGGGGCGTGGGTGGGGCCGGTAGCAACGGCAGCCGCAACGGCAAACCCCTGGCGTGTGCATCGACTGGAATGGGGCCGGGGCGGGTGGGTTTGCGGGACACGCTGCAAGTACGTCCCTGTAAGCTCCGCCATCGCATCCATGCGATGGAGGGTCCCGCAAACCCACCCGCCCCGGCCCCCGGATACTTGGCTGGTGTGCAGGGGAAGAGCGGGGGGCGGCATACCTCGACCATGGGCGGCGAAACGCGGATCCGCTCCGCCCTGGTAGTGCCGAGCCATGCTCGGCACCTCCCCACCTAAAAAAGGAAACAGTGTGCTCTTGGTGGAGCCGACCGCCGGTCGGCTGCATTCCGTTCGGAGGTCATGCTGCCACCGGGTGGGGAGAGGGTATCGGCAGTCGATCGAGGATCGACCCTACCAGCGCGTCTTGTTCGCGTATGAACCGCTGGGCGTCCAGCGATTTTCCCTTGAGCACCAGCCAGCTATGGAAGGGTTGGCGCGGGTGGGTTTGCGGGACTGTCGAAAACATGGATGTTTTCGCCAAGCCCCCAAGGATGGGTTTACGGCGTGTCCCGCAAACCCACCCGCGCCAACCCAGCCTATGGACACTGGACCGTGCAGCTCCAAGCTCTGTGGCTTCTCGGCTTCTCGGCTTCTCAGCCTTCAGCCTTCAGCCGCAACAGCGCCCGGCAACGGATCAACATGCCCGCAATTCGCGCACGTCCGCAGTGCCAACGAAGACTGATACCGCGCAAACACCTTCGGCAGATCGGTCTCGATGTTCTCCAGCGTGAAGTACTCTTCGTGCAGCTTGTGGTTGCACTGCTCGCAGAACCACAACAGCCCGTCGCGCTCATGCGCCAGCCGCTTGCGTTCCACCACCAGCCCCACGCCACCGGCCGGGCGCCGCGGCGAATGCGGCACCTTGCCCGGCAGCAGGAAAATCTCGCCGGCGCGGATCGGGATGTCGCGCACCGCGCCGTCTTCCTGCACCTTCAGCACCATCTCGCCTTCGAGCTGGTAGAACCACTCCGGGCCTTCGTCGTAGTGGTAGTCGGTGCGGCTGTTCGGCCCGCCCACCACCATTACGATGAAATCGCCGTTGTCGATCATCTTGTTGCCCACCGGCGGCTTGAGCAGGTGCCGGTGTTCCTCGATCCAGGCCAGCAGATTGATGGGGGAGGCGAGCATGGGGGCGGTTCCGTGAGGGAAAGGGTCAGTCGCGCCGGCCGCGGCGCGGAACATGCGCCAGCGCCTGCTCGTAGGCCGGCATCAGGTCTTCCGGGCGGCCCACGTCGATGCCCATCTCGCGCACCCGGCCGTCCTTCAGGCTGTACACCCAGCCATGCACCATCAGCTTCTGCCCGCGCGCCCAGGCATCCTGCACGATCGTCGAACGGCAGGCGTTGACCACCTGCTCGATCACGTTCAACTCGCACAGCCGTGCATGCTTGAGGTCCGGTTCCTCGATCGCATCCATGATCGCCGCATGCTTCTGCGCCACATCGCCGACATGCCGCAGCCAGTTGTCGGCCAGGCCCACCCGCGTGTTGTGCAGGCTGGCGTGCACCCCGCCGCAGCCGTAATGGCCCACGATCAGGATGTGCTTGACCTTGAGCTGGTCCACCGCGTACTGGATCACGCTCAGGCAGTTCAGGTCGGTGTGCACCACCACGTTGGCCACGTTGCGGTGCACGAACACCTCGCCCGGGGCCATGCCGATGATCTGGTTGGCCGGCACCCGCGAATCGGAGCAGCCGATCCACAGGTATTCCGGGTGCTGCTGCCTGGCCAGCTGCTGGAAGAAGTCCGGGTCTTCCTTCTCGATCCGGTCGGCCCAGTCGCGGTTGTTCTGCAGCAGCTTGTGGATGTCTTTCATGGTGCGGTGTCCCTGACGTGAGGTGGGGGCAAGGCGCGGCCGGCGGGGCCGCGTCGTCGCGGGAAACGGGGAAGGGTTCAGTCGTCGTTGCCGCCGTGGTCGCGGCGCCAGCGCATCCACTGCGCCAGCTCGCGCGAGGCCGGCGCTTCCAGTGCCGACAGCGCATCGATCACGCTGCGCTGGTTGGCTTCGGGGTGGTTCTGGCTCAGCTTGAGCTTGACCTGCACCTGGGTGGGGCGGAAGCGGAAGCCGACGATGCCGGCCAGCATTTTCCGTTGCCGCGGCTCGATCGGCTGCAGCGCCCAGTTGCCGCCCACCTGTGCTTCGTAGTGCGCGCTCAGGCCGTCAAGCATTCCGATCAGCGCATCGGGGGCGGTCACCGGTTCGAGCACGCCGCGCAGTTCGGCGGCGGCGTAGTTCCAGGTCGGAACCCGCGCCTGGGCGTCTTTATCCGGATACCAGCCCGGCGACACATAGGCATGCGGGCCATCCACCAGCAGCATGGCCGGGCCGGCATGCCCGGCCTGCGGGTTCGGCTTGGCCCAGTGGCCTTCGATCAGGATGCCGTCGGCATCGCGCCGGTACAGTACCGGCAGCCGGGTGGCCTGCTGGTAGCCGTCGGCGCCGGTGCTGACCAGGGTGACGAACGCATCGCGCGCCAGCAACCGGTCCAGCCAGATCAGGTCGGTCTCGGCGAAGGCCGATGGGATGAACATGGCCCGGTTACGCGCGTGCGCCCAGGCTCTGCACCATGCGGCCGTGCAGGTCGGCATCGCTGTCGGCCTGCGGCGGCTGCACTTCATGCAGCGAGAAGCCGCGGATCAGCGCGTCCTCTTCGTCCAGGCCCTCGTAGGCGACGAACTCGGCGTCGAACAGCTGCGAACGCGCGGTGTCTTCGCTATCGTAGCTGAGCGTGTTGCCATCGCTGTCCAACACTTCGGCGGTGCCGCCCGGGCGTACCCGCAGCCGTGCCCAGATCAACGTGTTGCCCAGGCTGGCCAAGAACCATGCGTCGCGGTTGGAGGGGGTTTCATTCATGTCATCACCATCGAAAGCAGCCAGAGCAGGGCAGCCATGCCCAATCCGGCCAACAGGGTCAGCAGCGCGACCCAGGCTGGCGTGGCCAGCCCGGACAGCGCCCGGTCGGGGGTCTGGCGGTAGTGCCGGCCAAGCAGCCAGCCCAGCGCGTCCGGGCGCAGGAACGCACCGGCGCCGAAGCGGTCGGCCAGGGCCGGGTGGCGGTCGCGGATATGCACCAGGGTCAGTGGCCAGAAAATCACGAAGGCACTGAACCCGGCGATCGCCACGCCGACGAAACACAGCGCGAGGAACAGGGTCATGGGTCAGTGCCTCCTTGGGCGGGCCAGAACGCGTGGATCAGAGCGCGTGGATCAGAACTCGGCGCTGCCCGGCGCGCGCGGGTAGGGGATCGCGTCGCGGATGTTGCCCAGCCCGCACACGTACACCACCAGGCGCTCGAAGCCCAGGCCGAAACCGGCATGCGGGACCGAACCATAACGACGGAAATCGCGGTACCAGCTGTAGTGCTCGCGGTCCAGGCCGAACTGCGCCATGCGCGCGTCCAGCACGTCCAGGCGCTCTTCGCGCTGGCTGCCGCCGATGATCTCGCCGATGCCCGGGGCCAGTACGTCCATCGCCGCCACGGTCTTGCCGTCGTCGTTCAGGCGCATGTAGAACGCCTTGATGTGCTCGGGGTAGTTGGTCACCACCACCGGGCGGCCGATGTGTTCTTCGGTCAACCAGCGTTCGTGCTCGGTCTGCAGGTCCAGGCCCCATTCGACCGGGAAGTCGAACTTCCTGTCGGCCTTCTGCAGCAGCTTCACCGCCTCGGTGTAGTCGATCTGCTCGAACGGGGCGTTGATGAAGCCTTCCAGCTTGGTGATCGTATTCTTGTCCACGCGCTCGGCCAGGAACGCCAGGTCGTCGCCACGCTCGTCGAGCACCGCGCGGAACAGGTACTTGAGGAACTGCTCGGCCAGGCGCGCATCTTCGGCCAGGTCGGCGAAGGCGATTTCCGGCTCGATCATCCAGAACTCGGCCAGGTGGCGGGTGGTGTTGGAGTTTTCGGCGCGGAAGGTCGGGCCGAACGTATAGACCTTGCTCAGGGCCAGGCAGTAAGCCTCGACGTTGAGCTGGCCGGACACGGTCAGGAAGGTTTCCTTGCCGAAGAAATCACGGCTGAAATCGACCTCGCCCTTTTCGTTGCGCGGCAGGTTGGCCATGTCCAGGGTCGAGACCCGGAACATCTGGCCGGCGCCTTCGGCATCGGAGGTGGTGATGATCGGGGTGCTGATCCAGTTGAACCCGTTCTCATGGAAGAACCGGTGCACGGCCTGGGACAGGCAGTTGCGGATACGGGTGACCGCGCCGAACAGGTTGGTGCGCGGGCGCAGGTGGGCCACTTCACGCAGGAACTCGGCGCTCATCGGCTTGGGCTGGATCGGGTAGGTCAGCGGGTCTTCGACCAGGCCGACGATCTCGATGTGGCTGGCCTGGATCTCGAAGGACTGGCCCTTGCCCTGGGACTTGACCAGGGTGCCGCGGGCGATCACCGAGCAGCCCGGCGTCAGGCTCTTGATGTCGTCGAAGTTGGCCAGGGTGTCGTTGGCCACCACCTGAATGGGGGCGAAGCAGGAGCCATCGGTGACATTGACGAAGGCCAGCGCCGCAGAGCCGCGTACCGTACGTACCCAACCGCGTACGGTTGCCTCGCCGCCTTCCGGGATCTTCCCGGCAAGCGCATGTTCAACGCTGACCACCGTCATGACTTGAATCCTCTGTTGATCGACTCGATCTCTGAACACGGAGTTTAACGGGTGCGGTGTTCGGCTTGCGAGGCATTTCTCGCGATGGTCCGGGGCTGTTGCCCGCATGAACCGCGGGGTGCGCCCGGTGCTCCCCGGGGCGCGCCACACCCTATAATGATCACGATCCGCTGGAGTCACCTGTCATGGCCGTAAGCCTTACCCCTGTTGCCTTTGCCCGTGTGCGCACGTTCGTCGAGCAGACCCCCGGCGCGCTGGGCCTGCGTTTCGGCGTGACCCGCACCGGCTGTTCGGGCTGGGGCCACGTCACCGACCTGGCCCGCGACCAGCGCGAGGGCGATACCGTGTTCGAGCAGGACGGGGTGCGCATCTACGTGGATGCCGACAGCCTGGGCCTGGTCGACGGCACCGAAATCGACTTCGGCAAGCAGGGCCTGAGCGAGACGTTCATGTTCAGGAACCCGAACGCCACCGCCGAATGCGGCTGCGGGGAGAGCTTCACCACCGAGGCCGACAAGGCCTGATCGGGGCCGGCGCGGGGCGTCCAGCCCCGCTGTTGCTTGCCTGCGGGCGCTGCTGCTGCCATACTTTGCGGCTTCCTGCCTGATTCCGGGCAGGACCCTTGCCCCACCGCGTTCACCTGCGGGGGGCTGTCCGGCCCCCAAGGGGCCACATCCGAAAGGTAAAAACACATGAGTCGTCATTACGAAGTCGTGTTCCTGGTCCATCCGGACCAGAGCGAACAGGTTCCGGCCATGATCGAGCGCTACAAGTCGCTGGTCGAGAACGGCAGCGGCACCATCCACCGTCTGGAAGACTGGGGCCGTCGTCAGCTGGCCTACCCGATCCAGAACCTGGTGAAGGCCCATTACGTCATGCTCAACATCGAGTGCGACCAGGCCGTGCTGAGCGAGCTGGTGGAAAGCTTCCGCTTCAACGATGCGGTGCTGCGCAACCTCGTCATCAAGCGTGACGAAGCCGACACCGAGCAGTCGCTGATCATGAAGAGCAAGGACGAGAAGGGTGACAAGCCCGAGCGTGGCGAGCGTCGTCGTCGTGATGACGAAGAAGGTGAAACCACCCCCGCCGCTGACACCGATGCCGGCGAAGACGCCGCTTCGGCCGCTTAAGGAGCACTGACATGTCCAAGTTCTTCCGTCGCCGCAAGTTCTGCAAGTTCACGGCCGAAGGTGTCAAGGAGATCGATTACAAGGATCTCAACACCCTGCGCCAGTACCTCACCGAGAACGGCAAGATCGTGCCGAGCCGCGTGACCGGTACCAAGTCGAAGTACCAGCGCCAGCTGGCAACGGCCGTCAAGCGCGCCCGTTTCCTGGCCCTGATCCCGTACACCGACAACCACGACGTCTGATGAAGGCCGGCGGCTTCGGTCGCCGCTTTCGTGGACCTGGCCGCCCGCGCCGTGAAGCGTCGGGCGGTTTCCAGGTCTGCCGTTCGGATATTCGGACAGCCATCCGCTGCGGGGCCTGGGCCTCGCTAACGAATACATTTGGAGCTACATCATGAAGCTGATTCTTCTTCAGAAGGTCACCAACCTCGGCGGCCTGGGCGACCTGGTCGACGTGAAGCCGGGCTACGGCCGCAACTTCCTGGTCCCGACCGGCAAGGCCGTTCCGGCCACCGCCACCAACGTGGCCGAGTTCGAAGCCAAGCGCGCCGAATACGAAGCCAAGGCCCAGTCGATCCACGCTGACGCCGAAGCCCGCAAGGCCAAGCTGGAAGGCAAGAGCGTGCTGATCGCCGCCAATGCCTCGACCGAAGGCAAGCTGTACGGTTCGGTCGGCCCGCGCGATATCGCCGAAGCCTTCACCAAGATCGGCCTGCCGCTGGAAAAGAGCGAAGTCATCCTGGGCGAAGGTGCCTTCCGCAACGTGGGCGAGTACGAGGTGACTGTTCACCTGCACGCCGACGTGGAAACCACCGTCAAGGTGGTTGTGGAAGCCGAAAAGGCCTGATCCCTGCCGAAAGGCGGGAATCACTGAAACGGGTGCCCGCAAGGGCGCCCGTTTTTGTTTTGTTGGCCGCGAAAGGCTTTGGCGCTTTTCTTCTGCAAGTGGGGAGGGGGCGGGTGGCCCAGTCCGGGACACGCACGTAAACCCATCCCCGGGGGCTTGGCGAAAACTTGCTCGCATGCGCTGTCCTGCGCATCCGGCAAGGCCTGGGTTGAGCATCCTGCCCAACCCGCCCGGCGCATGCGCCGGACCCATGTTTTCGACAGTCCCGGACGGGGCCACCCGCCCCCTCCCAGACGGATCGCGATCCTGGCGGGGAGAGAGCGAGCCGGTGCCGAGCAGGTCCGGCCAGACGCCGCAGGCTCGTGACTTCTGCACAACCAGCGCCACCACCGCCCGTGGAACACCCGCCCCGTTATACTCAGCCTATCGCGTCGCCCTCGGGGCCATTGAATTCCAGCAACATCAATGGCTTGGGGGGTGGGATTCGCCCCGACATCCACCCTGGCGGGGGTCGTTTCAGGCCCTCGCCCCGGAAACCAACCACGCCATGCGTCTGTCCACGATCAAGCTCTCCGGCTTCAAATCCTTCGTCGATCCGACCACGCTGCACCTGCCGACCAACATGACCGGCGTGGTGGGCCCCAATGGCTGCGGCAAATCCAACATCATCGACGCGGTGCGCTGGGTCATGGGCGAAAGCTCGGCCAGCCGCCTGCGCGGCGATTCGCTCACCGACGTCATCTTCTCCGGCTCCTCGGCGCGCAAGCCGGTGTCCCAGGCCACCGTCGAACTGATCTTCGACAATACCGACCACACCATTTCCGGCGAGTACGCCTCGTTCAACGAAATCTCGGTCAAGCGCCAGGTCAGCCGCGACGGCAGCAGCAACTATTACCTCAACGGCACCAAGTGCCGCCGCCGCGACATCACCGACCTGTTCCTGGGTACCGGCCTGGGCCCGCGCAGCTACTCCATCATCGAACAGGGCATGATCAGCCAGATCATCGAAGCCCGCCCCGAAGACCTGCGCGTATACCTGGAAGAAGCCGCCGGCATCTCCAAGTACAAGGAGCGCCGCAAGGAAACCGAAACCCGCATCCGCCACACCCGCGAGAACCTGGACCGGCTCGGCGACCTGCGCGAGGAAATCGGCAAGCAGCTCGAACACCTCAAGCGCCAGGCCCGCCAGGCCGAGCAGTACCAGGCCCTGCAGGAAGAGCGCAAGGTCAAGGATGCCGAGTGGAAAGCCCTTGAGTTCCGCGGCCTGGACACCCGCCTGAGCGGCCTGCGCGAAGCGTTGTCGCAGGAAGAAACCCGCTTGCAGCAGTTCATCGCCGAACAGCGCGATGCCGAAGCCCGGATCGAAACCAGCCGCGTGCGCCGCGAAGAAGCGGCCGATGCGCTGAGCACCGCCCAGGCCGAGGTCTACCAGGTGGGCAGCACCCTGGCCCGGCTCGAACAGCAGATCCAGCACCAGCGCGAAATGTCCCAGCGCCTGCACAAGGCCCGCGACGAAACCCAGCAGGCGCTGGCCGAACTGGGCCAGCACATCGGCGGCGACCAGGCCCGGCTGGGCGTACTGCGCGAATCGGTCGAGCTGGCCGAGCCGCAGCTGGAACAGCTGCAGGAAGAAAACGAAATCAAGCAGGAAGCCCTGCGCGACGCCGAAGGCCGCCTGGCCGACTGGCAGGCGCGCTGGGAAGCGCATACCCGCAGCACCTCCGAAGCCTCGCGCGCCGGTGAAGTCGAACGCACCCGCGTGGACTACCTGGACCGCCAGGTGCTGGAAGCCGACCGCCGCCGCGAAGCCCTCAGCGCCGAGCGCACCGGGCTGGACCTGGATGCGCTGGCGCAGACCTTCGAAGAACTGCAGTTGCAGCACGAAACCCAGAAGGCCGCGCTGGACGGGCTCAACGAACAGGTCGAGCTGCGCAAGGAGGCCGTGGCCGGCCTGCAGGAGCGCCAGCGCAGCGGCCAGACCGAGCTGGCCGAGATCCGCAAGCAGGCCCAGGCCGCGCGCGGCCGCTTGTCTTCGCTGGAGACCCTGCAGCAGGCCGCGCTGGGCCAGGAACAGGGCGCCGCCGTGGCCTGGTTGAAGGCGCGCGGGCTGGATTCGGGCGCACGCGTCGGCGAGCGCCTGGAGGTGGAGGCGGGCTGGGAAAATGCCGTGGAAAGCGCGCTGGGCCAGCTGATCGAAGGCGTGCTGGTCGACGCCCCCGAGCACCTGGTCGGCGAACTGGCCGAGCTGGGCGATGGCCGCATCGCCCTGGTGTCGGCCGAACAGCAGCCGCTGCAGGTCGCCCCGACCTCGCTGGCGGCCAAGGTGCAGGGGCCCACCGCGATCCGACGCCTGCTGGCCCGCCTGCATGCCGCCGAGGACCTGGAACAGGCGCGCGCCCTGCAGGCGCAGCTGGGCGAGGGCGATTCGGTGATCACCCGCTGTGGCGAGCGCCTGGGCCAGGGCTGGGTGCGCGTATCACGCTCCGGCGCGGCCAAGCAGGGCGCCCTGCTGCGCGAACGCGAGATCGTCACCCTGCGCGAGCAGATCGACGGCCTGCAGGAGCGCGAAGCCGCGCTGGAAGCGCGCCTGGCCGAGTTCCGTGACCAGCTGCTGGCTGGCGAACAACAACGCGAAGACGCGCAGCGCCAGCTGTACCTGGCGCACCGCAGCGTGTCCGAACTGGGCGGCCAGCTGCAAAGCCAGCAGGGCAAGGTCGAGGCCGCGCGCACCCGCATCGATCGCATCGAAGGCGAGTTGTCGCAGTTGCTGGAAACCCTGGATGCCGGCCGCGAACAGGTGCGCGAGGCACGCGCGCGGCTGGACGATGCGGTCAACAGCATGGGCGACCTGGAAGCGGTGCGGCAGGCGCTGGAAAGCGAACGCCGCCAGCTCAGCGAGGCCCGCGACCAGGCCCGCGAGGCCGCGCGCAGCGTGCGCGAAAGCGCGCATGCGCTGGCCTTGACCCTGGAATCGCAGCGTACCCAGGTCGGCTCGCTGAGCCAGGCGCTGGAACGCATGAGCACCCAGCGCAGCCAGTTGGAGGGGCGCCTGGGCGAACTGCATGCGCAGCTGGACGATGGCGATTCACCGGTGCAGAGCCTGGAAGCCGAACACCAGAACGCGCTGGGCGAGCGGGTCCGCGCCGACCGCGTGCTGGGCGAGGCGCGCACCCTGCTCGACGGCATCGACGCCGAGCTGCGCAGCTTCGAACAGACCCGCCACCAGCGCGACGAACAGGCGCTGGCCCAGCGCGAACGCATTTCCCAGCGCAAGCTGGACCAGCAGGCGCTGGTACTCAGCGCCGACCAGCTGTCGGCGGCGGTGGAGAAGGCCGGTTTCGTGCTGCAGGATGTGATCAACAGCCTGCCCGACGAGGCGCGCATCAGCGACTGGGAACAGGCGGTGCACCAGATCGACGGGCGCATGCGCCGGCTGGAGCCGGTCAACCTGGCCGCCATCCAGGAGTACGGCGAGGCCTCGCAGCGTTCGGAGTACCTGGACGCGCAGAACATCGACCTGACCACCGCGCTGGATACCCTGGAAGAGGCGATCCGCAAGATCGACCGCGAAACCCGCGGCCGCTTCAAGGACACCTTCGACCGGGTCAATGCCGGCGTCCAGCAGCTGTACCCGCGCCTGTTCGGTGGCGGCCACGCCTACCTGGAACTGACCGGCGAAGACCTGCTCGACACCGGCGTGGCGATCATGGCCCGGCCGCCGGGCAAGCGCGTGTCGAGCATCTCGCTGCTGTCCGGTGGCGAGAAGGCGATGACCGCGGTGGCGCTGGTGTTTGCGATCTTCCAGCTCAATCCGGCCCCGTTCTGCCTGCTGGACGAGGTCGATGCACCGCTGGATGAAGCCAACGTCGGCCGACTGGCCAATATGGTCAAGGAAATGAGCGAGAAGGTGCAGTTCCTGTTTGTCAGCCACAACAAGGCCACCATGGAGGCCGCGCACCAGTTGTCGGGCGTGACCATGCGCGAACCGGGCGTGAGCCGTCTGGTCAGCGTGGACCTGGAAGAGGCGGCACGATTGGCGGGCGCCGCCTGACGTGCCATGCTTATCTGAATGATTTAGCCGGAGACTCCCCGAATGTCCGACATGGCACTGCTCCGCATCGGCATCCTGGCCGCCGGCCTGCTGTTGATCGCCGCGATCTTCCTGTTTGGCCGTCCCAAGAAAAAATCGCAGGGCCGCCGCGTCGAAGGCGCCGAAAACGCCAATGGCGCGCGCCGCGAGCCGGTGCTGGGTGAGCCGGGCAGCGCGCCCGATGGCGGCAGCGAATCCGGTCAGGACGGGGTCACCCAGCCCGAACTGGGCCTGCCCGAGGTCGACGGCGCACCGGCCAGCGATCTGGGCAAGCGCGCCAACCAGGACTTCGACAAGATCGTCTCGCTGTTCGTGGCCGCCCGTGCCGGCGAACAGCTGCGCGGCGAAGACATCGTGGTGGCCGCGGAAAAGACCGGCCTGGTGTTTGGCCACATGAACGTATTCCACCGGCTGGTGGAAGGCCACCCCGAACGCGGCCCGATCTTCTCCATGGCCAGCATCATGAAGCCGGGCAGCTTCGACATGGCCAATATCCGCGAGATGGAAACCCCGGCGATCGCCTTCTTCCTGACCCTGCCGGCACCGCTGACCGCGCTGGACGCCTGGGAGAAGATGCTGCCGACCGTGCAGCGCATGGGCGAACTGCTCGATGGCGTGGTACTCGACGACGGCCGCAACGCGCTGGGCCGCCAGCGCATCGCGCACATCCGCGACGAACTGCGCGCTTACGACCGCCAGCACCAGGCACCGCCGTTGACCAAGGCGCCGCGCTGGTAAGGCGACCTCACGGTCGCCTTATCAGCGAGACGCATGCGCTGTTGCGCATGCGACCGGCGGTTTGCGCTGCAAACCACCGGCACCCCGTCATGCCCAGATCCCCGCGCCTCGCGCGCCCTGACTCAAGGGGCTCTTCGTCGGAACCGGCACCACACCTTCCAGCAATCGCAAGCCGCTCCGGTAGGGTCGGTTCCCGAACGACTGCCGACGGCATGGATCGGCGCGGCGAACGCATGACCCAGGCCGGCGCTGCCTTCGACGCAGGTCATGCCAAGACCGTACGTTGCCCCCGGCACTCGATCCGGCTGCGATTCTGCCCGGTACCGCCGCCCCCGACCGCCGGCCAGCGTTCTTCACTCGGCGCGGGCAGGGGCGGGGAGGTAAAATCGGCGGCCCCTTCCGGATTGCCGCCTGTATGAGCCCCAGCCCCGCCGAACGTGCCGACGTGCTGCGCCGCCAGATCGAGGATGCCGGCAAGGCGTACCACGAACGCGACGAGCAGCTGATCCCCGACGTCGAGTACGACCGCCTGGTGCGCGAGCTTGAACAGCTGGAGCAGGCGCACCCGGAACTGGCGCGTGTCGATTCGCCGACCCAGCGCGTGGGCGGCAAGGCATCCTCGCGTTTTGCCGAGGTCCGCCACGCGGTGCCGATGCTGTCGCTGGGCAATGCCTTCAGCGACGAGGAAGTGCAGGATTTCGTCCGCCGCATCGGCGAGCGTCTGCGCCGCGATGCGCTGTACTTCTCGGCCGAACCCAAACTCGACGGCCTGGCCATCAGCCTGCGTTACGAGCAGGGCCATTTTGTGCAGGGCGCCACCCGTGGCGACGGCGCCACCGGTGAGGACGTCAGCGCCAACCTGCGCCAGATCGAGGTGATTCCGCAGACGCTTGCCGGCAAGGGCTGGCCGCAGGTGCTGGAAGTGCGCGGCGAGGTCTACATGGCGCGCGCCGATTTCGAGGCCTACAACGCGCAGGCACGCCTGCACGAGGGCAAGGTGCTGGCCAATCCGCGCAACGCCGCGGCCGGTTCGCTGCGCCAGCTGGATCCGAAGTTGAGCGCCAGGCGCAAGCTCAGTTTCTACGCCTACGGCACCGGGCAGGTGCAGGGCGGCGAGCTGCCGGCCACCCATTCGGCCACGCTGGCGCAGCTGCGCCAGTGGGGCTTCCCGGTCAGCGACCTGTGCAAGGTGGTGGAGGGCAGCGACGGCCTGCTGGCCTACTACCACGACATCGGCGCGCGCCGCGATGGCCTGGCCTTCGATATCGATGGCGTGGTCTACAAGCTCGACGACCGCGCCGGCCAGGAACAGATGGGCTTCGTCTCGCGCGCGCCACGCTGGGCGATCGCGCACAAGTTCCCCGCCCAGGAGCAGACCACCACCGTGGAGGCGATCGAGATCCAGATCGGCCGTACCGGCGCGGCCACGCCGGTGGCGCGGCTGAACCCGGTCGCGGTGGCAGGGGTGATCGTCTCCAACGCCACGCTGCACAACGCCGACCAGATCGCGCGGCTGGACGTGCGCGTGGGCGACACGGTGATCGTGCGCCGCGCTGGCGATGTGATTCCCGAAGTGGTCAGCGTGATCGCCGACCGCCGACCCGCCGGCACCACGCCGTGGCAGATGCCTTCGCGGTGCCCGGTGTGCGGCTCGGAGATCGTCCGCGAAGAGGGCGAGGCCGCCTGGCGCTGCTCGGGCGAGTTGAGCTGCCCGGCGCAGCGCAAGGAAGCGATCGCGCACTTCGCCTCGCGCCGCGCGATGGACATCGACGGGCTGGGCGGCAAGTACATCGAAACCCTGGTCGATGCCGGCATCGTGCGCGGCGTGGCCGACCTGTACCGCCTCACCCGCGACCAGCTGCTGCAGCTCAAGCTGGCACTGGACGCCGAATCGCCCGAGGCGCTGGCCGCCCAGGTCGGCCTGCACCTGCCGCCGGAAGGCAGCGGCCACTACCTGCGCGGCATCCTGCAGTTGGACGGCAGGGAGGAGGGCTGGCGCGCCCGCGCGCTGGCGATGCCGGCTGCATTCAACTGGAACACGAAGAAGATCGCGACAAAGTGGGCCGACAACCTGATCGCCGCGATCGATGCCAGCCGCACCACCACGCTGGAGCGCCTGCTGTTCGCGCTGGGCATCGAACATGTGGGCGAAAGCACCGCCAAGGCGCTGGCCGCTTGGTTCGGCGACCTGGAACTGATCCGCCACCTGCCCTGGCCGCTGTTCAAGCGCGTGCCCGATATCGGTGGCGAAGTGGCGCGCTCGCTGGGCCACTTCTTCGAGCAGCCGGGCAACCAGCAGGCGATCGATGCACTGCTGCAGGTGGGCCAGGTGCGCATCGGCGATGTGCACCTGCCTTCGCCGAAACTGCGCGACGGACTGGATTTCGCCCAGTTGCTGGTGGAGGCCGAAATTCCCGGAATCACCCGCCTGCGCGCCGAGAAGTTGACCGCCATGCTGCCCGATGCGGCGTCACTGCTGGATGCCGAGCCGGTGCAACTGGTCGCCGCCGGCCTGCCCAACGAGGTGGCGCTGGGCCTGGCCGATTGGCTGGACCGCGACGGCCATGGCCCGCTGCTGCTCAAGGCCGAGGACTACCGTCGCAGGCTGCTGGAACTGGCGCCGGAACAGGCCGAACAACCCGCCGGTGCGCTCGACGGCCAGACCGTGGTGCTGACCGGCACGCTGGCGCAGATGAGCCGCGACGAGGCCAAGTCGCGGTTGGAGGCGCTGGGTGCCAAGGTGGCCGGCAGCGTGTCGAAGAAGACCGCCTTCGTGGTGGCCGGCAGCGAAGCCGGCTCCAAGCTGGCCAAGGCCGAAGAACTCGGCATCGACGTCTGGGACGAAGACCGCCTGGTCGCCTTCCTGGCCGCGCATTGAACCCACGGCGGGGCGCGCCGCGCCCCGCTGCCTGCCACACACGAGAAACCGCATGCATACCGCCCCCCTCGATTTCCGCCTGGCCACCGTCGCCGACACCGAGCTGCTGCTCGGGCTGATGCGCGCGTTCTATGCCGAGGACAAGTTGGACTTCGACGCCGCGCGGGTGGCCCCGGCCCTGGCCGCGTTGCTGGAAGACCCCCGCAACGGCGAGGTGCTGCTGTGGTTGTCCGAAGACGGCAGCGTGGTCGGTTACGCGGCGCTGGCGATGGGTTTCAGCCTGGAGCAGGGCGGCCATTTCGCCCTGCTCGATGAGCTCTACCTCGGCCATGCCGCGCGCGGCCGCGGCCGCGGCAAACAGGCGCTGGCGATCCTGGAGCAGCGCGCCAACGCCCGCGGCGTGCAGCGCATGCGGCTGGAGGTGAACCACCACAACGAACTGGCGCGGCGGCTGTACCTGGCCACCGGCTACGTCGATGACACCCGCAACCTGCTGACCCTGCCGCTGGCCGAGCGCCTGCGCGACGCCCGCGCATGATTGCCGCCCTGCGCCAGCGTGCCGCGCTCAATGCCCTGATCCGCGGGTTCTTCGCCGCGCGCGATGTACTCGAAGTGGAAACCCCGATCCTGTCGGCCGCCGGCAACACCGAACCGAACATCGATAGCTTCCACACCTGCTTCAGCGGGCATGTCGATGCCGGCAGCGCGCAGCGCTGGCTGCGCACCTCGCCGGAGTATCCGCTCAAGCGGCTGCTCGCCGCCGGTGTCGGCGATTGCTACGAGTTGGGCCGGGTGTTCCGCAACGGCGAGGCCGGCGGCCGCCACAACCCGGAGTTCACCATGCTGGAGTGGTACCGGGTCGGCTGGGACCACCACCGCCTGATCGAAGAAACCGTCGCGCTGGTGCGTGCCGCGCTGGGGCTGGTGCAGCGCCAGGCCGGGCTGCAGGTCATCGACTACCGCAGCCTGTACCAGCAGCGGCTCGGCCTGGACCCGTTCACCGCCACGCTGGAGCAGTTGCAGGCCCCGCTGGCCGATGTCCACATCCACGCCGACGGGCTCAACCGCGATGACTGGCTGGATCTGTTGATGACCCACCGCATCCAGCCCGGCTTCGACCAGGACACCCTGACCGTGGTCCACGACTGGCCGGCCAGCCAGGCCGCGTTGGCACGGGTGCGCCCGGGCACGCCGCCGCTGGCTGAACGCTTCGAGCTGTACCTGGGCGCGGTTGAACTGGCCAACGGCTACCACGAACTCAACGACGCGGCTGAACAGCGCGCACGCTTCGAACGCGATCATGCGGTGCGCCGCGCGCGCGGCGCGGTATTGCCGCCGCTGGATGAACACCTGCTTGCCGCGCTGCCGGCATTGCCCGACTGCGCCGGCGTTGCGGTCGGCGTGGACCGGCTGCTGATGGCGCTCAACCGCACCGGCCGGATTGCCGACGTGCTGGCGCTGGATTTCGCCCGTGCATGAACGGCGCAACCTGACTGACGGATGTCTTGCGTGGCCTGCATGATGATGCTCTGATCACGCAGGATGTCCGAAGGTGGTCATGTGATCGTTCAGGTGCGGCGGGGACTGTGTTGATGAAGCTGTGGGAAGTAACCGACCTGCCCGTGCGCGGCGTGCCGCGCTGGACGCTGCCGCTGTGGACGCTGGTGCTGTGCGGCGCGGTGCTGCCGGCGATGGCGGCCGAGCCGCGCCAGGCCGGCTATGCCGGCCAGGTGGTGCGCTGCGAATCGCGCGACATGGAATGGGTGCACTGCGATATGCCGGTGGAGCAGGGCGTGGACCTGGTCCGCCAGCTGTCGGACAACAGCTGCGTCCGCGGCACCGAGTGGGGTACCGACCGCTCCGGGGTGTGGGTGACGCTGGGGTGTCGTGGCGAGTTCCGCAGCCGCGCCCCGGCAGGCCGCAATGCCGCCGGCGGGCCGCGCCTGGTGCGCCGGGTGTTGCGCTGCGAATCCAACGGCCGCCCGCAGAACTGCCCGGTGGTGCTGCAGGGCGCGCCGGTAAGGCTGCTGCGCCAGCTGTCGGCCATCCCGTGCCGTGAAGGCCACAGCTGGGGTGTGCGCCGCAACGAAATCTGGGTGACCCGTGGCTGCCAGGGCGACTTCGAGATCGGCGCCGCCGACGGCTCGGGATTCCTGGACGTGCCGCGCACGGTGGTGTGCGAATCCAAATCGCGCCAGCGTCGTTTCTGCGGGGCCAGCATTGGCAAGGGCGCGCGCCTGAGCAAGCAGCTGTCCGGCAGCCCCTGCGAAGAGGGCACCGGCTGGGGCTGGGACGCGCGCGGGGTCTGGGTCGACAAGGGCTGCCGGGCCGAATTCCTGGTGAACTGAGCACCGCCGGCCGCTGACGGGCCGGGCACCGGGCAATGGGTTCAGCGCAGGGCGCTGATCGATGCGCGGTGCACCGTTACAATGGCCCGATGAACGCATCCACCGACATCGACTACGCCCGTTACGACCATATCCGCCCGATCCTGTGGACCGGCGATTCCCTGCAACTGCTCGACCAGCGCAAGCTGCCGTTCGTGGTGGAACACGTGGAATGCCGCGGCAGCGACGCGGTGGCCGAGGCCATCCACGCCCTGACCGTGCGCGGTGCGCCGGCAATCGGCATCGCCGCGGCCTGGGGCGTGGTGCTGGCCGCCGCGGGCGTGCAGGCCGCCGATGGCGCCCAGGCGCTGGCCAAGCTGGAACCGGCGCTGCAGCGGCTCAACGCGGCGCGCCCGACGGCGGTCAACCTGGCCTGGGCGCTGGCCCGGATGCGCCGCGCGCTGGCCCTGGCCGGTGCCGACTGGCAGCAGGTGCTGGTCACCGAGGCGCAGGCGATCGCCGACGAGGACCTGGCCGCCAACCGCCATATGGGCGCCCTCGGCGCGGGCCTGATCGAGGCCGGCAGCGGCGTGCTGACCCATTGCAACACCGGTTCGCTGGCCACCGCCGGCTTCGGCACCGCGCTGGGCGTGATCCGCGCCGGCATGGCCCAGCAGCGCATCGCCAAGGTGTTCGCCGGCGAGACCCGGCCGTGGCTGCAGGGCGCGCGGCTGACGGTGTGGGAGCTGCAGCAGGATGGTATCGACGCCACCCTGATCGCCGATTCGGCCGCCGCGCACCTGATGAAGACCGGGGCGGTGCAATGGGTGATCGTCGGCGCCGACCGGATCTGCGCCAACGGCGATACCGCCAACAAGATCGGTACCTACCAGCTGGCCATTGCCGCCCGCCACCACGGGGTCAAGTTCATGGTGGTGGCCCCGTCCTCGACCGTGGACATGGACACCGCCGACGGCGGGCAGATCGAGATCGAACAGCGCGACCCGGGCGAGCTGTACGGGGTAGGGGGCACGCGCACCGTGGCCGAGGGCATCGCCGCCTGGAACCCGGTATTCGACGTCACCCCGGGCAGCCTGATCGACGCGATCGTCACCGAGCGTGGGGTGATTCTCAATCCGACGGCGGTGAACATGCGCGCCGCCTTCGGCTGAGCGACCACGGCCGTTGGTGGCCCGGTGCCACGACCAACGGCCGCCCGTGCCACGACCAACGGTCGTGGCCTACCGGGATCCGGGTGGGCGGCCAAACCCTTCGCGGGTAGGTACCGGCCGTTGGCCGGTACGGCTTTCCCGACCGAACCCCGACCACGCCTGCAACGCCCCCGTAAGTTCCTGATTCTTGCAGGTAAAACACCGCTGAACACGGGCGGAAATCGACCTGTTGTGGTAGACTCCAACGGTTAATCGAGATTCCGGCGCCGCCGCCCCGCAAGGGCTGGCGCGACGGACTGGACCGCACCCAGACAACGGAACCCGAATGGCAGAAACCGCCAAGGAAATCATCCAGGTCAACCTGGAAGACGAGATGCGCAAGAGTTACCTCGATTACGCGATGAGCGTGATCGTGGGGCGCGCACTCCCGGATGCGCGCGATGGCCTCAAGCCGGTGCATCGCCGCGTGCTGTTCGCAATGAGTGAGTTGAACGCGCACAGCAACAAGCCTTACTTCAAGTCGGCGCGTATCGTCGGTGACGTCATCGGTAAGTACCACCCGCATGGCGATCAGTCGGTGTACGACACGCTGGTGCGCCTGGCGCAGCCGTTCTCGCTGCGCTACATGCTGGTCGATGGCCAGGGCAACTTCGGTTCGGTCGACGGCGATTCGGCCGCAGCGATGCGTTACACCGAAGCGCGCATGTCCAAGCTCACCCATGAGCTGATGGCCGACCTGGACAAGGAAACCGTCGATTTCCAGCCCAACTACGACGAAAAGGAACTGGAGCCGACGGTCATGCCGACCCGGTTCCCGAACCTGCTGGTCAACGGTTCGGCCGGTATCGCGGTGGGCATGGCCACCAACATCCCGCCGCACAACCTGACCGAATCGATCAACGCCTGCATCGCGCTGATCGACAACCCGGACATCGATGTCGACGGCCTGATGGAGTACATCCCCGGCCCGGACTTCCCGACCGCAGGCATCATCAACGGTACCGCCGGCATCATCGCCGGCTACCGCACCGGTCGTGGCCGGGTGCGCATCCGCGCCAAGGCCGATGTCGAGGTGGCCGACAATGGCCGCGAATCGATCATCGTCACCGAGATTCCCTACCAGGTGAACAAGGCCCGGTTGATCGAGAAGATCGCCGAGCTGGTCAAGGAAAAGAAGCTCGAAGGCATCAGCGAGCTGCGCGATGAGTCCGACAAGGACGGCATGCGCATCTACATCGAAATCAAGCGCGGCGAGTCGGCCGAGGTTGTGTTGAACAACCTTTACCAGCAGACCCAGATGGAGTCGGTGTTCGGCATCAACATGGTGGCGCTGGTCGACGGCCGCCCGCAGTTGATGAACCTCAAGCAGATGCTCGAGGCCTTCGTGCGCCATCGCCGCGAAGTGGTCACCCGCCGCACCGTGTTCGAGCTGCGCAAGGCGCGTGCGCGTGCGCACGTGCTGGAAGGCCTGACCGTTGCGCTGGCCAACATCGACGAGATGATCGAACTGATCAAGACCTCGCCCAACCCCACCGAGGCGCGCGAACGCATGCTCGCCCGCCTGTGGGCGCCGGGCCTGGTCGGTTCGATGCTGGGCGCTGCCGGTGCGGAAACCTCGCGCCCGGAAGACCTGCCCAAGGGCGTTGGCCTGCTCGACGGCGGCTACCAGCTGACCGAGATCCAGGCCACCCAGATCCTGGAAATGCGCCTGCACCGCCTGACCGGGCTGGAGCAGGACCGCCTGACCGAAGAGTACAAGCTGCTGCTGGAAACCATCGCCGGGCTGATCCACATCCTGGAAGATCCGGACCGCCTGCTGCAGGTGATCCGTGAAGAGCTGATCAACGTGCGTACCGAGTTCGGCGACGAGCGCCGCACCGAGATCCGCCACAGCGAAGAAGACCTGGACATCCTCGACCTGATCGCCCCGGAAGACGTGGTGGTCACCCTGTCGCACGCCGGCTACGCCAAGCGCCAGCCGGTCAGCGCCTACCGGGCCCAGCGCCGCGGTGGCCGTGGCCGCAGCGCGGCGTCGACCAAGGAAGAGGATTTCATCGAACAGCTGTGGCTGGTCAACACCCACGACACCCTGTTGACCTTCACCAGCGCCGGCAAGGTGTTCTGGCTGCCGGTGCACCAGCTGCCCGAAGCCGGTTCCAACGCCCGTGGCCGCCCGATCATCAACTGGATTCCGCTGGAAGCCGGTGAGCGGGTGCAGGCGGTGCTGCCGGTACGCGAGTACGCCGAAGGCCAGTTCGTGTTCTTTGCCACCCGCAACGGCACGGTCAAGAAGACCCCGCTGAGCGAGTTCGCGTTCCGTCTGGCGCGCGGCAAGATCGCCATCAACCTCGATGAAGGCGATGCGCTGGTCGGCGTCGGCCTGACCGATGGTGAGCGCGACATCCTGCTGTTCGCCTCCAACGGCAAGACCGTGCGCTTCGGCGAAGACAAGGTCCGCTCGATGGGCCGTACCGCCACCGGCGTGCGCGGCATCAAGATGCCCAAGGGCGAGGAAGTGGTCAGCCTGATCGTGGCCGAAAGCGCCGGCGGCAACGGCGATGAAGCCGAGGATGACAGCCAGGTCGAAGAGGCCGCGCCCGATACCGGCGATGCCGCGATCGAGAACGGTGCCGACGACGACAACGCGCTGTACATCCTCACCGCCACCGAGAACGGCTACGGCAAGCGCACCCCGCTGCCGGATTACCCGCGCAAGGGCCGTGGCACCCAGGGCGTGATCGGCATCCAGACCACCGAGCGCAACGGCAAGCTGGTGCGTGCGGTGCTGATGGGGCCGCGCGACGAAGTGCTGCTGATTTCCGACGGTGGCACCCTGGTGCGTACCCGTGGTTCGGAAATCTCGCGGGTCGGCCGCAACACCCAGGGCGTGACCCTGATCCGTCTGTCCAAGGAAGAGAAGCTCCAGGCGGTCGAACGCATGGATGCCTCGCTGGACGAGGGTGTGGAAGAAGATGCACCGGCGGCGCTGGATGCCGACGTGGTGCAGGTGCCGCCGCAGGCCTGAGCCTGCCTGCACGGTACCGCGGACAACGCCGGCGCAAGCCGGCGTTGTCCGTTGTGGCGCCAGCCTTCGCGCGCGTCCGGCATCGGACAGGGTGCCTGCCCGGCAGTTGCGGGGCAGGGCAGGTGCGATTCCCGCCGCGGGCGGGCAGGCAAAGAACGCGTTGCTTTCACGATGGCGGTGGGATAACCGGCAGCGGGACCGGCGGCAACGTCGGCGATGCCGATGCTTCGGGAGACCGCGATGTCCACCTCCACACCGAACCGCCCGGCGCGGCCTGTGCTGCTGGCTGCGCTGGCGTTGGCGATCCTGCTGCTGGGCGCGGTGCTCACCGCTGGCGGGGCGTGGTTGGCCAGCCTGGGCGGCTCCTGGTACTACGTGCTGGCCGGCATCGGCCTGCTGATTGCCGGCGTGCAGCTGTGGCGGGGCCGCTACAGCGGCGCGCTATGGTTCGCCCTGGTGCTGGCCGGCACCGTGCTGTGGACCTGGTGGGAGTCCGGCGGCAACTACTGGCGCTGGGTGCCACGGCTGGGGTTGATGGTCGGCCTGGCCTTCGTGCTGGCGCTGCTGTTGCCGCGCCTGGACCGCCCGGTGTCGCGCACGCTCTCGCGCAGCATCGCCGGCGTGCTGGCGCTGGTGTTCGTGGCCGCCTTCACCCTGGCCTTCGTGCCGCACGGGGTCACCGCCGCCAGCGGCGCCTTCCCCGAGCCGATCAGCAGCGCCGGGCTGGCCCCGGCCCGCGATGCGCCGCTGCAGCCGGCCGACCGCCCGGCCGAGGGCGACTGGGCCGCCTACGGCCGCAACAACGCCGCCACCCGCTTCTCGCCGCTGCAGCAGATCACCGCCGAGAATGTCGGCACCCTCCAGCAGGCCTGGGTGTTCCGTACCGGCGACCTGCCGGAAAAACGCTGGGGCGCCGAGACCACGCCGCTCAAGGTGGGCGACAGCCTGTACCTGTGCACCGCCCGCAACCAGTTGATCGCGCTCAACGCCGCCGACGGCAGCGAACGCTGGCGCTTCGACCCCAAGGTCAAGGATGCCTCCATCCCGTACACGGCCGCCTGCCGCGGCGTGGCCTATTACGAAGTGCCGGCCACCGCCCAGGACCCGGCACTGGCCGATGTGGCCGCCGACCTGGCGGTACCGCCGGCCGGCGTGCCGCTGCTGACCCACCTGCCGCGCAGCGCCTGCGCGACGCGGATCATCGAAGGCACCCTGGACGGCCGCCTGATCGCGGTGGACGCGGCCACCGGCAAGCCCTGCACCGGCTTTGGCAACAACGGCCAGGTCGACATCACCGCAGGCATGGGCGACAGCCCGCCGGGGTATGTGTCGATCACCTCGCCGCCGGCGATCGTGCAGGGCGTGGTGGTCACCGGCCACCAGGTGCTGGACGGCCAGCGCCGCGATGCGCCGTCGGGGGTGATCCAGGCCTACGACGCGGTCACCGGCGCGCTGCGCTGGGCCTGGGACATGGACCAGCCCGGCCGCAGCGGCGCACCGCCGCACGGGCAGACCTATACCCGTGGCACCCCGAACATGTGGACCACCGCCACCGGCGATGACCAGCTCGGCCTGGTCTACCTGCCGATGGGCAATGCGGCCGGCGATTACTGGAGCGGGTCGCGCACCGACGCCCAGAACACCTACGCCACCTCGCTGGTCGCCATCGACGTCAACACCGGCAAGCCGGTCTGGCATTTCCAGGCGGTGCGCAAGGACGTCTGGGACTACGACCTGGGCTCGCAGGCCACCCTGGTCGATTACCCGACCGCCGCCGGCAAGGTGCCGGCCCTGCTGCTGCCGACCAAGCAGGGCGACCTGTACGTGCTGGACCGCCGCACCGGCCAGTTGCTGACCCCGGCCGAGGAACGCGCGGTGCCCGGCGGCGGGGTCGAGCCGGCGCAGCGCGCCCGCACCCAGCGGTTCTCGCTGTACCACACGCTGCGCAAGCCGGACCTGACCGAGCGCGACATGTGGGGCATGACCCCGATCGACCAGCTGGTATGCCGCATCCAGTTCCGCAAGGCCAGCTACGAGGGCTTCTACACCCCGCCGACCGCCGACCGCCATTCCATCGAGTACCCCGGCTACAACGGTGGCTCGGACTGGGGCAGCGTGGCGGTGGACCCGCGTCGCGGGGTGATCGTGGCCAATTACAACGACATGCCCAACTACAACCTGCTGGTGCCGCGTGCCAGGGCCGACCAACTGGGCTGGGTGCCGCGCGAACAGGTGCGCGCCGACAAGGGCGGTGCCGAAGGCGCCGGCGACCCGCAGGCCGGTACGCCGTATGCGATCGACGTCAACGCCGGCTGGCGCCTGCCGTTCACCAGGCTGCTGTGCAAGCAGCCCCCTTACGGCGGCATCCGTGCGATCGACCTGCGTACCGGCGAGACCCTGTGGGATCGCCCGTTCGGCAGCGCCCGCGGCAATGGCCCGTTCGGTATCCGCTCGGGCCTGCCGATCGAGATCGGCACGCCCAACAATGGCGGCGCGGTGGTCACCGCCGGCGGCCTGATCTTCATCGCCGCGGCCACCGACGACCTGCTGCGCGCCATCGACCTGAAGACCGGCAAGGAACTGTGGCACGCCAAACTGCCGGCCGGCGGCCAGGCCAACCCGATGGTCTATGCATCCGGCGGGCGCCAGTACGTGGTGATCATGGCCGGCGGCCACCACTTCATGGAAACCCCGGCGGGCGATTACGTGATTGCCTATGCGCTGCCGTAGAGCCGGGTTCTACCCGGCTGCAGGCACAGGATCGTAGAGCCGCGCCATTGGACCGCCGGGCGCCGATCGGACGAACGCATCGCCATGCGCGCGGCGCTCACCGCCAAGCCGTAGAGCCGGGTTCTACCCGGCTGCTCTGCGAACACCGACACAAGCCAGGCAAAACCCGGCACCACCGCAACGCGACGTCGCGGAAACCCCTGACACGATCCCGCAGATTTCCCCGCTTCATCCATTGGCCATGGTCGCCCACGATGCGCGTATGGCCAGCCCCTCTCTACAGCGTGGACGCATTTCCAGCGCCGGCAGCTATTACGTAGTCACCACCGTCACGGCGCGGCGCGCCCGCCTGTTTGTCGATACAGCAAACGCGAAGGAAGTCATCCACTGGCTGCGCGCCTCCGACGAGCAGGGCCGTACCGAATCAATGGCATGGGTGGTGATGCCGGACCACATCCATTGGATGTTCTGCCTGCGCGACACCCCGCTGTCGATCGTGATGCGGACGTTCAAATCCCGGTCGGCAAAAGCGCTTAACCAGTTGAACGGTCGCCAAGGGACAGTCTGGCAGCCAGGCTATTACGACCAGCTGCAGCGCGACGAACGCCAGCTGATGGCCGAAGCAACCTACATCCTGGCCAACCCCGTGCGCGCGGGGCTGGCCACTGGCATGAACAGCTACCCCTTCGCCTGGTGCCGATGGCCACCCCCGTAGCGCCGGGCTCTGCCCGGCCTGTAACCGAAAAGCAGCCGGGCAGAGCCCGGCGCTACGGCACCCGCACCATCTTGCGCAACAAATGCTCCACCACCCCGGGCGGATCGGCGGTGCGGCCCACATGCGTGCTGGACATCTGCACCACCGAGCTGCGCTTGGCGGTGAGGAAATGGAAGCGCGCGCGCGCCGGCAACTGCGCGATCGGGCCGGCATCGGCGTCGCCGCGGCAGATCGCCACGATCGCATCCAGCCAGGGTTGCAGCGCATCCAGGTCCAGGCTGGGCGCGAAGGCCTGCATCCGCACCGGATCGATCTCGATCGCCGCTTCCAGGTGCCTGGCGCCGGGGCAGGACACGATCACCCCGACGTTGATGAACTCCTCGCGTTCGACCCGCGGTACCACGCGGATCACGGCATAGTCATAGGTATGCAGCGTGGGCACGGACGGCCTCCTGGACGAACACGGCACGCACCTGCAGGCGGCGCTTGAGGTAATCGACATAGGCCTGGCGGTACGCCGCCGGGCTGTCGAACGCCGGCTCATTCACCAGCCAGCTGTCGGGCACCAGTGCGACGATGCGCTCGATCTCGGCATCGGGCAGCAGGCCGGCAAGTTCGGCGTCGGCCTCGGCGATGCGGCTGGCGAACGGCAGCAGCACATGGTCGCGAATCAACACGAACGGCTTCTCGCAGGCATCGCCGGCGCTGGCCCAGTCGTGGTGGAAGTACATCGCCGCGCCATGGTCGATCAGGTACAGCTGGCGGTGCCAGACCATCAGGTTCGGGTTGCGCGCGGTGCGGTCCACGTTGCTGATCAGCGCGTCGAACCAGACGATGCGCGAGGCCAGCCCGGCATCCACCGGCATCGCGGCCGGGTCGTAATTGATCGCGCCGGGCAGGTAATCGCTGCCCAGGTTGAGCCCCTCGCTGGCGCGGATGAGGTCCTGGATCTCCGGGTCCGGTTCGGTGCGGGCGAATTCCCGGTCCAGTTCGACCAGCACGACCTCCGGAATCGGCAGGCCGATGCTGCGCGCCATCTCACCGGCGATCAACTCGGCGATCAACGCCTTCGGCCCTTGCCCGGCACCACGGAACTTGAGCACCACCATCCCGTCGTCGTCGGTCTCGACCACGGCGGGCAGCGAGCCGCCCTCGCGGAGCGGGGTGATGTAGCGAAGTGCGTGCACGGTGCGCATGCCGGATCCATTGACGGGGTTGCGGCGTCATCTTACCGTGAGGCGCATCCGTATTCCGACGGCGCTGCCGCGCCCCGGGCGCACCATCGGCTGCGATCCACGAACTGATCGGGGTGCACCCGGACCGCTGCCGGTGCGGACGTCACCGAGTGTGTGGCCGACGACCACCTCGCCAAGGGCGGCACCGCGACCCACCCGATGACGTTGCAGCTGTTCTTCATGTTCCATGGCGACCGCCTGCACACCTCCACCAGCAGCCCGCGTTCGCTGGAGTAAACCGCCTGCCTGCGTCCATCGCCTGCCTAGGAAAGTGCCCGGCGCGACTGAGGTCAAACGTAAATGGGTTTATGTAGTCGGTGAAAATGTTTAGTGCATCACAAAATAGAGGTGCGCCCGCCACATTCGATCAAATACCGCGTGCCCGCCGTTGCGGTGCGTGCTAGAACGGTAGCGCCAGTCAATCGGCTGGCATTCGATATCAGGTTGCAACAAAACAACTAAGGAGTCATGTTATGGCTGGTTTTGTTCGCGCTATGCAAGTATCCCTGAATCTGCGTTCGCACAGTCCCACCCAGAGCATCCGCTCGAAATACATCTA
The DNA here is from genome assembly GCF_020857975.1 of Stenotrophomonas rhizophila. Taxonomy (GTDB): domain Bacteria; phylum Pseudomonadota; class Gammaproteobacteria; order Xanthomonadales; family Xanthomonadaceae; genus Stenotrophomonas; species Stenotrophomonas rhizophila_C. Next base: position 20,598 of record NZ_JACWUO010000016.1, on the reverse strand, counting down.
CTGGATTATTTTCTAAGCGTAGATGCTCGGCGTATTTTCATGAACATTCCAGGGGTGGCCAATGGCCACCCCTGGTATTTCGGGGGTGGGCGATGGCCGATCGTGCAGCAGATGCGGAAGTAGTTTCAATCGACCACCTGCTGGAGCGGGTCGGCCGCGAAGGACCGGTGCTCACTTTCCAGAACGAGGTGGTCGGCATTTTCGATCCGGCGCTGGCGGTCAAGGTCGACAAGGCCAATACCGACCAGCACACCGTTCCCGATTCCCTGATCGACTACCTGGGCCTGCGCGGCGCGGCCGCACCGGTGGCCTGGCGCGAGGTGCGCGCCTTGCTCAGTGAGCAGGGCGGTCGGCTGGCGGCGCCCCAGCACATGCGCGGCCTGTACGCGCGCATGCACGCCTTCCTGACCCGGCGCTGCGGCGCGGTACAGGACTTGAGCGAACTGAGCTGGTGGACCATCTCCGAATCGCTGTTGCCGCTGCTGGTCGACGGCATGGACCAACGCGATACCGATGCGCTGATCGGCGAGCAGAAAACCCGCTACAACGGCATCGTGCTGCAGGACTTCTCGTTCTGGCGCCGGGTGCTGAACTTCCACTTGTCGCGCCGCGCCGCGCGCACGGTGGTGCGGCATATCAAGCGCCGCGCCCGCGCGGCGGAGCCGCGCGACGATTTCCTGCAGTCGCTGCTTCCGCTGGCCGACCGCATCGGCGTGGATCGGGTGGCCTACCTGGTCTCGACCGTGCTGGCCGGCATGTCCGGCCTGCCCGGGCTTACCGCGGCCAGCCTGCTGTATGCGATGCACCGTTACCCCGAGTGGCAGCAGCGCATCCGTGCGGAAACCACCGCGCTCAGCCTGGAGGCGCTGTACACGCTGCCGATGCGGGAACTGCCGTGCACCTCGCGCTTCATCAAGGAAACCATCCGGGTCTGGCCCGGGCTGTTCGCGCTGCGCCGCCCGGCCTGGCACGACATCGATGCCGAAGGGGTGTCGATCAAGAAGGGCGCCGCCTACGAGCTGTCCTCCTATTACCAGCATCACTCCCCCGAGTTCTGGGACGCACCGGACGTGTTCGACCCGGACCGCTGGCTGCCCTCGCGCCGGCAGCCGAACAAGGGCGCCTACGTCCCGTTCGGCTTCGCCTCGCGCGCCTGCATCGGCAGCGCCGTCGGGCATGCGCAGCTCGTGCTGTTCTGCGCCCTGGTCACCCGCGAGTTCGATATCCAGGTACAGACCGATCCGGCACCGTGGATGAAGCTGGAAGGGTTCGCATTGCCGATGGCGTTCAGGGGCGTGGTGACGCCGGCACCGGGGTGACGGTGCGGCGTTGGCAGATCGCCGGCGTGGCGATCACGCTTCACCGCCGGCGGGGGCGCCGATTGCCGCGTTACCAGACGGACGCAGGGATGGAGCGGCGCCCGAAGGCGTACTGTCTTCGGGAACTGTATCCATCTTGACGCTGCAGCAGTTGCCCGGCAGGTTCAACGGCAGTCGATGCCGTCGGGGAGGGATGCGTGCAACGTCGGCGAATGCTCCGCTGCAGGCGCGTATGCGCACAGCGCCAGTGCACCCACCGCGATGGCCCACGATTGAATACCTACATACCTGGGCATGTGCATGGCCTGCGTGAAAGTGACGGCCCCCGAAAGGGACTGGATGAAGCAAACATAAGCGCAAATCACGGCATGGGGTGGCGATGCGGATCCTGGTCTAGGATGGCTCCAGGCATTGAGGAGACGCAGCGATGAACGAAGGGTTCAACGGTGACCGGCTTTCCCTGGATGCGTCCAAGGCCGAACAGATGATCGGCAAACTGGTCCTGGTGGGGGTGACCCGCTACGGCCATGACGGTCGGATGCAGGACCGGCAGCAGTATGCGGGCACGGTGCTGCGCATCAACGTCGATGAAGGCGTGGTGTTGTGCGATGACGTGGACGGGCACGAGCGGTATCTGCCGCCCTTGCTGGAGCAGTATCTGGCCGCCGAGCCCGGCGCGTACCGCATGCAGTCCAATGGCACCATGGTGTTGGATCCGGATTACCTGGTGACCTGGGACCTGCGCGTGCGGCACTAGGCTCGGTGCGCCTGCGGTGCACCCGGCGGCCCGCTCCCCGACCCTCGGCGGCGTGCCTGCGCCGGCTACCGGCATGGCGTGCATGCTAGCCTCTGTCCAGCCACCACGGGAGATCCACCGATGCCCTCGCTGTTGCACGCCGTCGTTGCCGCTACCGCGCTTTCCCTGCTGTCGCCGGCCGTCCGGGCCGAGCCTGCGGCGCCACCGGCGCCCGGCGTTGCGCCGGTGGAGGACCGGCGCAGCGACGCACAGCAGCGGCTGCGTGACTGGCCGCAACTGCACTACTACCGGGCCGAGAACGCCGCATTGCCGGCGCCGAAGAAGGGCCAGCCGCGGGTGGTGCTGTTCGGCGACTCGATCACCGAAGGCTGGGGCCGCACCGGCAGCGATACGTTCTTCCCGGGCAAGGGCTATATCAACCGCGGCATCAGCGGACAGACCACCGCGCAGATGCTGCTGCGCTTCCGCCAGGACGTGATTGCGCTGCAACCGGCGGTGGTGGTGATCCTGGCCGGTACCAACGACATCGCCGGCAATACCGGCCCGGCCACCCAGGCGATGATCGAAGACAACCTGCAATCGATGCTGGAGCTGGCCCGGGCACATCGCATCACGGTGGTGCTGGCCTCGGTGCTGCCGGTCAGCGAATACCCGTGGATGCCCGGCATTGCACCGGCGCCGAAGGTGCGCGCGCTCAACGCGGCGCTGCAGCGCCATGCCGCCGCCCACCACGCGATCTATCTGGATTACTACACCGCGCTGACCAATCGCGACGGTGGCCTGGACAAGGCACTGGCCGAAGACGGCGTGCATCCCACCGCGGCCGGCTATGCGCGCATGGCGCCGCTGGCCGAGGCGGCAATCGGCAAGGCGCTGGCGCAGCGGCGCTGAGCGGAACGGCTCAGGGCTCAGGTGTCGTCCAGCTTGGGCGCCGCATCGGCGGCCAGCAGCGCTTCGGCAGCCGGGCGCCGCCCAGGACATCGCACCGTTCGACCGGGTAGCGGCGCAGTTGCAGGCGCTGGTGGCCGCCTGCGGATAGGCGTTGGGCGGTGCGCTGCGCAATGCGCACTACAATACGCCGGTGCATTCCGCACTCATGGCAAGGACGTCCGCATGCTGCATCACCTTTCCCTTGGCGTCCGCGACCTGGCGGTGGCCGGCGCGTTCTATGACGCCGTGCTCGGCGCGCTGGGCTACCGCCGGGTGTTCGAGGACGACACCGCGATCGGCTACGGGCTGATCGACGACCAGGATCTGCTGTGCCTGAAGCTGCGCGACGACGCCAGCCCGCCGGGCGCGGGGTTCCACCTGGCCTTTGCTGCCGGCACGGCCGAAGCCGTCGGCGCATTCCATCGTGCGGCGCTGGCCCATGGTGGCATCGACAATGGCGCCGCCGGGCTGCGGCCGGACTATGGCGATGCGTATTACGCCGCGTTCGTGATCGACCCGGACGGCCATCGCATCGAGGCGGTGAGCAAGCCGGCTGGCTGAGGGAACGTTCCGTTCCCCGGCACTGGCGTGGTGGCCGCCGCCCGCGCTATACAACCCCGACATCCACACCCGGGGGCAGGCATGCTCGACGCACTGCGCATGACATTGCTGGCGCTGGCGCTGGCGCTGTTGCTTGGCGGGGCCGCCCACGCGGCCCCCGCGCGCGGGCCGGACATCCACATCGAAGACGCCACGCGTTTCTTCGCGCTCTACGACGCCACCGGGGGCAGGCCCACGGTGCAGCAGCTCGAGCAGGACTACCTGGCCAAGGGCTCGCCCAGCCTGCACACCTTTGCCAAGCTGCGCCGGGTGACCGCGCAGCGCATCGCCGACCAGATGGGCAAGGACCCGGCGATGTATGCCAAGGCCAGGCAGTGCCTGGCCGAATTGCCTGTGGCGAAGCAGCGCCTGGCCGAATCGTTCCAGCACCTGCTGGCCGCCCATCCGCAGGCGCGCCTGCCGCCGGTGGCGATCGTAGTGGGTCGCGGCCGCCCGGTGGGCATCGCCGAACCGGCCGGCGTGACCATCGGGCTGGAAGCGCTGTGTTCGGCCGATTTCATGAACCCGAACGTGCAGGACCGCTTCGTGCACGTCATCGCGCACGAATACGCGCACGTCCAGCAGGGGCCGATCACCGAGTTCGAGATCGGCGATCCTACCGCCACGGTGTTGCGGGTGTCGGTGGCCGAAGGCGTTGCCGAGCTGGTTGCCGAGGTGATTTCCGGCAATGTCGGCAACGCGCGCCACGCCGAGTGGACGCGCGGCCGCGAAGCGGAGATCGAGACGGCCTTCGTGCGCGACATGGACAGTACCGATCTCTCGGCCTGGGCCTACAACTACCGCAGCCCCGATCAGCCCTACGACCTGGGCTACTGGGTCGGCTACCGCATCGCCAAGGCCTACTACCTCCAGGCCAAAGACCGCAGGGCGGCATTGCGGCATCTGATGGCGGTGGACGATCCCAGGAAGCTGCTGGCCGAAAGCGGCTGGACACCCGGCATGGTGCAGCCATCGATCGACACGCTGGAGTAGGGCAGCTCCGCGGCGGGGCATGGCTATACTCGCGGCACACGCGGGCGTTGCCCGATACCCTTCCTGCGGAGCCTGCCATGCGCGACCCCCGTCTTACCCATGCTTCCCTGCGGCGCGCTGGGTTGCGTGTGCCGCGTTGGGCCACCGGTCTGGGCGGGTTGCTGCTGGGGCTGTTCTGCAGCGGTTTCGCCGCGGCGGTGATGACCGTGCTGGGCGCCAGCGTGGTGCCGGAGCTGTTGCAACCGTGGGCCGATGCAGGCATGCCCGCGCCCGCGTTGACGCAGGCGTTCGCCCACGGCTATGCGGTGGCCTGGCTGGGCCCGCCAGCGGTGCTGCTGCTGTGGCGTCTGGGCGGCAGTGCCGGACCGCTGCTGGCCGGGTTGGCCGGCATGGCGGCGCTGGCGTTGGGTGCGATCTTCACCGTGTTCGCGCTGTACCTGCCGATCTTCCAGGCCGCCAGCGCGATCTGAGCGGACGCATGCGCGGCCGTTGCAGTTCACCCTGGTGCTGCCGTGGGAGCTGGCATCGTCTGCGTTGTCCAGGAGCTTGCGCGGCGCTGCGGCACTCGCCCCGTTAGGATGGGCGCATGGACATACCCGAAGACATCCACCAGCACGTGCTGGGCATCGCCCGCGCCATCGCCGAGGCTTCCAGCGCCGGCGACACGCGCGCGCAATGGCAGTTGCACGGGCAGTTGCGCGAGTTCTGCCACGCCATGGCCGACGCTGGCCGCGACCATCCGTTCCTGTGGGAAACCCTGGCCGATTTCACCCGCGACGACCGCGTGGCGATCGGCCTGTACCAGCGTGCGTTGCTGCAGGTGCGCCAGCTGGGCTCGGCCGAGGCGGAAGCCTCGATCTGCATGGAGCTGGCGCAGCGCCATCTTGTATTGGCAGAGCCGGCCATCGCCTACGCCTTCGCGCTGCGCGCAGACGACGCTGCCCGGCTGACCGACGACCTGCCGCTGCGCCAGCGGGTCAGCCAGTTCCTGCTCGACCATTCGCTGGACGATCCGCAGGGATGAGCGCGCCACCGCGCAGGACGCGGCGGCACGGTGCTCACTCGAAGCGCCAGCGCAGGCCGGCATACACCCCGCGGCCTTCGCCCGGGGTGGAGCGGGCCGCGTCCTTGCCGGCATCGTTGTAGCCCGGCGTCACCGTCGCCGCATAGTGGCGGTCGCCGATGTTGCGCAGTTCCGCCCACGCCTGCCAGCGTCCGCTGGGGGCATCGAACCCGACCCGACTGCCGACGATGGCATGGCTGTCGGCGCGGACGCTGTTGGCGTAGTCCACGAACATCGCCGAGGCGTACTCGGTGTTGAGCGCGGCGTAGAAACCGCTGGGGTGGTCGTAGCGCAGCTCGGCCTGGTAGTAGTGGCGGGGCAGGCCGGGCAAGCGATTGCTGCCGAACAGCGCGTCATCGCGGTAGCGGAAGTCGCTGAAGGTGTAGGCCTGGCGCAACGACAGGCGGCCATCGCGTCCCTGCCACAGCGTGCTGTCCAGCCCGGCTTCCAGGCCGCGGTGCACGGTGGGGCTGGCGTTGTTCTCGGCCACGAACAGGTTCGGTACCGGCAGTACTTCCACGGTGAGCAGTTCATGCAGCACGCGGGCGTAGTAGCCGGTCAGCTCCCAGCGGCCGAGCGCGTTGTCGCCGCGTGCGCCCAGTTCCAGCGTGGTGGCGGTCTGGTTGTCCAGCTGCACGGGCGCGCGCTGGCGACCGGTGGATGCGCCATTGCCTGCCGCGAAATACTGGTTGGAGCCCCAGATCATCGACCACGGGTGCGCCGGCTCCACCGAGCGGCTGAGGTTGCCGAACCATTGCAGCTGCGGGCTCTGCTGCCAGGTGAAGCCCAGCCGCGGCGCATAGTCCCACTGGTGCTCGCGCAGGCGCTCGGGCGTGGCCGGCCAGGTCACCTGCACGTCGCGGCGGGTATTGATCAGCGCCAGCCCGGTCTGCAGATGCAGGGCGTCGGTCAGGGCCAGGTCGTTGCCGATGTGCAGCGTGCTGTCGGTGCCGTGGTGGGAGAAATCGCGCGTGTGGGTGCCGGCGGCATGGCCGTTGCCGGCAAAGCGCAGCGTCTCGCGCACGTCCGCGTCCAGGTCGTGGGTGACGCGCAGGCCCAGCGTGGTGACGCTGTCGCGGCCGAACAATACGTGCCGGTGGCGGTAGTCGAGCGTGGCATTGAGATTGGCGTAATCCAGCTGCTGCCGGTACAGGCTTTCGTTCAAGTCCATCGGGTAGTTGTGATACACCAGCCCGGCCTGCAACGAGGATGCCTCGTCGATCTGCCAGGTGGTCATGTTGCCGATCCAGGTGCTGCCCGGCTGCGGGCGGCGCGCGTCGATGGCCAGGTTGGCCGGGTTGGCCGCGCGCGGGTCGTTGCGGATCTGGTCGCGGGTCAGGCGCCCGGGGGTTTCGTGGTTGGTCTGGCGGTAGCGCACGAAGAAGCGCGTTTCCAGCTGCGGGGTGATCTGCCAGCCCAGGTTGGCCATGGCGCCCTTGCCGTCGCCACTGGCGTGGCGCTGGTAGCCATCGAACTCGGTGTCGGTGTAGGCGAGGTAGTAATCGACATCGCCGCTCACCCCGCCATAACCGACCCCGCGCTTCTGGTACCCGCGGCTGCCCGCTTCGTACTGCAGTTCCAGCCCCGCCGAATCGCGGCCACTGCGGCTCACATAGTTGATCGCGCCGCCCAGCGCCAACGCGCCGCGCTCGAACCCATTTGCACCGCGCAGCACCTCGGCCCGGCTCAACCACAGCGGTTCGAGCAGTTCGTAGGGGGTGCCGCCCGGGCCGGTCAGCGGCAGGCCGTCCAGCGATACCGAAATGCCCGACGCGTGCGCGCCGGGGCCACGGTTGATGCCCGAGCCACGGATGGACACCTTGGCGCCTTCGTTGCCCGGCGACTGCGCGCTGATGCCGGGCTGATAAGCCAACACGTCGGCGCTGCTGGACAGGCGGCGGTCGGCATTGGCCAGGTCGATTACATTGCCGGCACCGGGGATGCGCTTGAGCGCGGCGCGCGCCTGCTCGGTATCGCTGGCGGCGGTGACGTTGACCGCGTCCAGGGTGACCGCCTGCGCGGCGGGCGCGGCTCGGGCAGCAGGGGCGGCGGCGAGTGTGGCCGACAGGGCGGTGGCGAGCAGGGACAGGGCAGGGGCGGGGATCGGACGTGCGGTCATTCGTAGGTATCGTGGTGCCGACAGTGGAACACGCGGCATGGCGCGGCACTGTCAACTTTATTCGGGGTGCGCAAGTTAACAGGCTGGGCGACGTTCGTCACCCTTGCCCGCCGTATGGAGGGTAGTGCCGGCCGCTGGCCGGCTCCACGCGACGCCTGCGATACCAGCGGTACGGCCGGTTCAATCCGCGGCCGGCGAGGCCAATTGCCTGGCGCGGGCCAGGTAGCGTGCGGCGTTGCGCTGGTCGCCCATCGCCGCGCAGGTTTCGGCCAGGCTGTCCCAGGTGTTGGCCGAACGCGGGAACAGCTCGGTGTTGAGCTGGAACACCTCCAGCCCGGCGGCATTGCCCAGGTTTTCGCGGATGGCGTAGCCGGCGCGGTTGATCTCGCGTTCCAGGTCGCTGGCGGCGATGCCGGTGTCGGTGCGCAGCCACTGCTGCAGGGCAGCGCTGTCGCGGTCACCGCCAGCCTGCAGGGCGTGGGTGATCAGGCGTTCGGTCAGCGTCTGGCGAGGGAACGCGCGTGGCGCCACCAGGGCCATGGTGCTATCCACCAGCGTGCGCGACCACACGTTCTTCGCACTGCCGTTGGTCAGGTAGATGAAACTGTAGCGGTCGCCGTCCAGGCCGTCCTTGAACGCAATGCGCACGCGCACGCGGGTGCCGCCATCGTGGCCCACCTCGCGGTAGGCACCGCTTTCCTCGTATTCCCAGCCGCTGGCAAATCCACCGGTGCGCCCATCGGCCAATGCCTGCGGCTGCCATAGGCCATACAGCGCGGACCGGCTGACAAGCTCGCCACGGCTCATCGCCTGCACGAAGCGGTCCAGGTCGGCCAGCGTGGTATGCAGCGCGGCATGACCGTGGGCATAGGACGGCCAGGCAACATCGTCTTCCCGCTGCAGCACCCCGGCGCGCCCGATATAGCCCAGCGCGCGATCGCGCCGTGCGCTGGGCGGCGGGCCCAGCCAGGTGTGTTGCAGGCCCAACGGTCGCAGGATGCGCTGCTCTACGATGCGCGCGTACGGCTGCTGGTACTGCGCTTCCAGCAGCGCGGTGAGCACCAGGTAGTTGGTCTGCGTGTAGCGGTTGGCGCTGCCCGGAGCGAACTGCAGCGGTTGCCCGTCCAGCATCGCCCATACTGCCGGCAGCGTCGGCGGAAGGCCGGGACCCTGCGCGGTGGACACCACCCCGTCGCGGCTCTGGAAGTACTCGGGAACACCGGAGGCGTGGTCCAGGAACTGCCGCACGGTGATCGCCTGCCAGCGGACCGGCAGGCCGGGCAGGTAGCGGCTGGCCGGGGCATCCAGCGCGATATCGCCGCTTTCCACCCGCTGCATCACCAGCGTGCTGGTCAGCAGCTTGGCCAGCGAATAGACGTTGAACACCGTCTGCGCGGTCACCGGGCGGTGGGCGGCGATATCGGCGTCACCGGCGACGGCATGCACCAGGCGTTGGCCGTTGTGGCGCACCAGCACGGCCTGGCCGGCGATGCCGTAACGCGCGGCGTTGGTGTGCATCTGCTCGGCGACGCGGCGGTCCAGGTCGTCGGCACGCGCGCTGACCGGGGTCAGGTACGCGGCCGACAGCAGTACAAGCACGAAGGCGAAACGGCGCATGGCCGGGCATCCGAAGGGCGAAGCGGCACAGTAGGAAGCGCCGCAGTCCCGGTCAATGCGGCAGAGGTCATGACCACCGTTCCCGGCCTGGCCAGAGCAAACAGCGGCGGGCTCGATGCCTAACCGATCAACCGGCACGTCCCGACCATTCGGGACGCACAACGCGGTAAGTCCCGACCGTTCGGAACAAACAACGCGGCAGGTCCCGACCGTTGGTCGGGACGCATCTGGATCAGCCCAGAATCCCCGGCAGATCCAGCCCCTTCTCCTTCGCACAGTCCACCGCGATCCCATACCCGGCATCGGCATGCCGCATCACGCCGGTGGCCGGGTCGTTCCACAGCACCCGGGCGATGCGCTTGGCGGCGGCCTCGGTGCCGTCGCAGACGATCACCATGCCGGCGTGCTGGGAGAAGCCCATGCCGACGCCGCCGCCGTGGTGCAGCGATACCCAGGTGGCGCCGCTGGCGGTGTTGAGCAGGGCGTTGAGCAGCGGCCAGTCGGAAACGGCGTCGGAGCCGTCCTGCATGGCTTCGGTTTCGCGGTTGGGCGAGGCCACGCTGCCGCTGTCCAGGTGGTCGCGGCCGATCACCACCGGTGCCTTCAGTTCGCCATTGGCGACCATCTCGTTGAAGGCCAGGCCCAGCCGGTCGCGGTCGCCCAGGCCCACCCAGCAGATGCGCGCCGGCAGGCCCTGGAACTTGATCTTCTCGGCGGCCATGTCCAGCCAGCGGTGCAGGTGCGGGTTGTCCGGGATCAGCTCCTTGACCTTGGCGTCGGTTTTGGCGATGTCTTCCGGATCACCGCTGAGCGCGGCCCAGCGGAACGGGCCGATGCCGCGGCAGAACAGCGGGCGGATATAGGCCGGTACGAAGCCGGGGAAGTCGAAGGCATTGTCGACGCCTTCCTCCAGCGCCATCTGGCGCAGGTTGTTGCCGTAGTCCACGGTCGGCACGCCCAGTGCATGGAAGGCGAGCATGGCGCGGATGTGGTTGGCCATCGAATCGCGCGCGGCCTTCTCCACCGCCTTCGGTGCGGACACGCGTTTGTCGTCCCACTCCTCCACCGTCCAGCCCTGCGGCAGGTAGCCGTTGACCGGGTCGTGGGCGGAAGTCTGGTCGGTCAGCAGGTCCGGCTTGACTCCGCGCAGCAGCAGTTCGTCGAGCACGTCGGCCACGTTGCCGAGCAGGCCGACCGACAGCGGCTTTTTCGCGGTGCACGATTCCTCGATCAGGCGCAGCGCTTCGTCCAGGTTGTCGGTCCAGGTGTCCAGGTAGCCGGTACGCAGGCGCATTTCGATGCTGCTCCTGCGGCATTCCACCGCCAGGCACGAGGCGCCGGCCATCACCGCGGCCAGCGGCTGCGCGCCGCCCATGCCGCCCAGGCCGCCGGTGAACAGCCACTTGCCGGCCAGGCTGCCGTTGTAGTGCTGGCGGCCCATTTCCACGAAGGTTTCATAGGTGCCCTGCACGATGCCCTGGGCGCCGATGTAGATCCAGCTGCCGGCGGTCATCTGGCCGTACATCGCCAGACCCTTCCTGTCCAGTTCGTTGAAATGGTCCCAGTTGGCCCAGCGTGGCACCAGGTTGGAGTTGGCGATCAGCACCCGCGGGGCGTCCACGTGGGTGCGGAATACCCCGACCGGCTTGCCCGACTGCACCAGCAGGGTCTGGTCATCGTCCAGGCGCTTGAGCGTTGCCACGATCGCGTCGAAGCTGGCCCAGTCGCGCGCGGCGCGGCCGATGCCGCCATACACCACCAGTTCCTGCGGGCGCTCGGCCACGTCCGGATGCAGGTTGTTCATCAGCATGCGCAGCGGCGCTTCGGTCAGCCAGCTCTTGCAGGTGAGCGTGGGGCCGGTCGGGGCGAGGATGGTGCGGGTGGGATCGTGACGGTTCATGCAGCGCTCCGGGAATGGGCGAAATCCAGGCAGGCCTTGAGCACCTGCTGCAGGGTCTGGTGCACGGGGGCTCCCAGGTAGGGGTTGTAGCTGCTGGGCCACTGGCTGGGGTCCAGTTGCAGGGGCTCGTCCATGTAGCCGCGGCAGGCCAGTTCCATCTGCAGGCTGTGCACGCCGCCGGCGATGTCGCTGTAATGGCGGGTGATCCAGCCGCCCTTGAAACGGCCATTGCGCACGTGGCTCATGCCGCTGCCCGCGCACAGGTTCTCCACCACATCGGCCAGGGCGTTGTCGCAGCTGGTGTCGTCGTTGGTGCCCAGGTTGAACTGCGGCAGCTGCCCGTCGAACAGGTGCGGGATGATCGAGCGGATCGAGTGCGCGTCGTAGACCACCACGGTGGCGTGGCGCCGGCGCAGCCGCGCGATCTGCGCGGCCAGCGCGGCGTGGTAGGGCGCGAAATAGGTATCGCGGCGGCGGGCGATTTCGGCCTGGTCCGGTTCCCGGCCCGGGTGGTACAGCGGCTGGTTGTCGAAGGTGACCAGCGGGCACAGGCCGGTGGTGTTCTGGCCGGGGTACAGGGTGGCGCCGCTGGGGTCGCGGTTGACGTCGATCACCGAGCGCGAAATCGTCGTGCGCACCGTGGTGGCGCCCAGGCCCTGGGCGAACGCGTACAGCTGGTCCACCCACCAGTCGGTATCGCGGCGGGCCAGCCACGGCGAAACGAAATCGCCGGCCAGGTCCTCGGGCAGGTCGCTGCCGGTATGCGGGAAGCTGACGATCAGCGGCGCATCGCCCACGTGTACCTGCAGCCACGGCGGGCGCGCGTAGTGGATGGGGTGGTCGGTGGCCGGCAGGCCGGTGATCGCCGCGCCGTGGCGCGGTGTGCCGATGCGTGTCGTGCTCATGCCAGCGGCTCCACCTGCGGCAGCAGCGCGGCCAGGCCTTCGGCCAGCGCGCCGCTGCGCACCAGGGCGGTGGCGGCCACCATGTCCGGGTGGAAATAGCGGTCGTCCTGCAGGGTGGGTACCTGCGCACGCAGGCGCGCACGCACGCCTTCCAGGGCCTGGCTGGAGCGCAGCGGGGCATGGAAGTCGCAGCCCTGGGCGGCGGCCAGCAGTTCGATGCCGACCACGTTGGCCGCGTTCTCGGCCATCGCCAGCAGGCGGCGCGCGCCGTGCGCGGCCATCGATACATGGTCTTCCTGGTTGGCCGAGGTCGGGATCGAATCCACGCTGGCCGGGTAGGCGCGCTGCTTGTTTTCCGAGACCAGCGCCGCGGCGGTGACCTGCGGAATCATGAAGCCGGAATTCAGGCCGGGCCTGGGGGTCAGGAAGGCGGGCAGGCCGGACAGGGCCGGGTCGACCAGCATCGCGGTGCGGCGTTCGCTGATCGAGCCGATCTCGCAGATCGCCATGGCCAGCATGTCCGCGGCGAAGGCCACCGGCTCGGCGTGGAAGTTGCCGCCGCTCAGCGCCTCGTTGGTGTCGGTGAACACCAGTGGGTTGTCGGACACGCCATTGGCTTCGATCGCCAGCGTGGTGGCGGCCTGGCGCATCACATCGAAGGCGGCGCCCATCACCTGCGGCTGGCAGCGCAGGCAGTACGGGTCCTGCACGCGCACGTCGTTGTCGCGGTGCGATTCGCGGATCGCCGAGCCCTGCATCAGGGCGCGCAGGGTGGCGGCGGTGGCGATCTGGCCGCGTTGGCCGCGGATGGCGTGGATGCGCGGATCGAACGGGGTGTCCGAGCCCTTGGCCGCTTCCACCGACAACGCGCCGGTGACCAGCGCGGCCTGGAACACGGTGGTGATCTCGAACAGGCCGGCCAGCGCGTAGGCGGTGGAGTACTGGGTGCCGTTGAGCAGGGCCAGGCCCTCCTTGGCGCCCAGCACGCGCGGGGCCAGGCCGAGCCGGGCCAGGGCGTCGGCGGCGGGCAGGCGCTCCCCGTCGAGGAAGGCCTCGCCCACCCCGATCATCACCGCGGCCAGGTGCGACAGTGGGGCCAGGTCGCCGGAGGCGCCGACCGAACCCTGGCAGGGAATCACCGGCACGATGTCGTGCTGCAGGAAGGCTTCCAGCAGCGCCAGGGTGTCCGGATGGATGCCCGAGGCGCCCTGGGCCAGGCTGGTCAGCTTCAGCGCCATCATCAGCCGCACCACCGGCGCCGGCATCGGTTCACCCACGCCGGCGGCATGGGAGAGCACGATATTGCGCTGCAGGGTGGCCAGGTCGTCGCGCTCGATGCGCACGCTGGCCAATTTGCCAAAGCCGGTATTGATGCCGTAGACCGGGTCGCCCTTGGCCACGATGTCGGCCACGGTCTGCGCGCTGCGCAGCACCGCCGCGGCCGAGGCCGGGTCCAGCCGCACCTGCGCGCCATCGTAGATCGCGCGCCAGTCCGCCAGCGTCACCGCACCGGGGTTCAGGGTCAAAGTCGTGCTCATGGAATCTCCAGACATCACAGGGTTCAGACGGATACGCCGCGCATCACGCGCGCGTGCAGGGGATTGAAGCCCATGCGGTACACCAGGTCGGCCGGCGCCTGGATGTCCCACACGGCCAGGTTGCAGTCCAGCCCGGGCGCCAGCCGGCCAATGCGCTCATGGCGGCCCAGCGCGCGCGCCGCTTCACGGGTGAAGCCGGCGATGCACTCCTCCACGGTCATGCGGAACAGGGTGGCGGCCATGTTCATGGCCAGCAGCGGGCTGGTCAGCGGCGAGGTGCCGGGATTGGAATCGGTGGCCAGGGCCAGCGGCACGCCGGCCGCGCGCAACGCGGCGATCGGCGGCACGGTGGTGTCGCGGGTGAAATAGAACGCGCCCGGCAGCAGCACCGCCACGGTGCCGGCCGCGCGCATGGCGGCGATGCCGTCGGCATCGAGGTGTTCGATATGGTCGGCCGACAGCGCGCCATGGCGCGCAGCCAGGGCGGCGCCGTGCTGGTTGCTGAGCTGCTCGGCGTGGATCTTGACCGCCAGGCCGTGCCGGCCGGCGGCCACGAACACCTGTTCGGCCTGCGCGGCGCTGAAGCCGATGGTCTCGCAGAACACATCCACCGCCTCGGCCAGCCCGTCGGCGGCCATGGCCGGAATCATCACCGCGCAGACCTCGTCGATGTAGTCCTGCGCCTGGCGCCCGGGCGGCACGGCATGGGCGCCCAGGAAGGTGGGCACCACCTCGACCGCGCGCAGCCGGCCCAGCTCGCGCGCCACCCGCAGCTGCTTGCTTTCGTCTTCCAGGGTGAGCCCGTAGCCGGATTTGATTTCAATGGTGGTGATGCCCTCGGCCAGCATCGCATCCAGCCGCGGCAGGCTGGCGGCGATCAGCTCGGCATCGCTGGCCGCGCGGGTGGCACGCACGGTGGAGACGATGCCACCGCCGGCGCGGGCGATATCGGCATAGCTCACGCCCTGCAGGCGCTGCTCGAACTCGCCGGCGCGGTTGCCGGCGTAGACCAGGTGGGTATGGCAGTCGACCAGGCCGGGGCTGATCCAGCGCCCGCCGCAGTCGATGCGCTGCGCCGGCTGCAGATGCGCGGCCGAACCGGTCGCACCCACATGCACGATGCGGCCGTCGGTGGCGGCGATCACGCCGTCCTCGATCACGCCCAGGCCCGGGCCATCGACGGTGATCAGGTTGGCGTGGTACCAGAGGGTGTCACAGTGCATGGCAGCAACCGCTTCGGCTTATATGTCTATACAATATAGGCGCCACTTCCGGGATGTCCAGTGATGCCAGCCACCCCCGCCGCGACCCTTGTTTTCCATGCCACCCATGCGCTGCTGCCGCAGGGCTGGGCCCGCGATGTGCGCATTGTGTGCGCAGGCGGCCGCCTGGCCGAGGTCACCGCAGGCGTGCCCGCGCAGCCTGGCGATACCGCGCTGGCGATCGCGCTGCCGGGGCTGGGCAACCTGCACAGCCACGCCTTCCAGCGCGGCATGGCCGGGCTGACCGAGATCGGCGGCAACCGCGGCGACAGTTTCTGGAGCTGGCGCGAGTTGATGTACCGCTTCCTGGCCCACCTGCAGCCCGAGGCGGTGCAGGCCATTGCCGAGCAGGCCTATGTGGAGATGCTGGAATCGGGTTTCACCCGGGTGGGCGAGTTCCACTACCTGCACCACGCCGCCGACGGCACCGCCTATGCCAACCGCGCCGAGATGGCCGAGCGCATCGCCGCGGCCGCGCAGGGCAGCGGCATCGGCCTGACCCTGTTGCCGGTGTTCTATGCGCATGCCGATTTCGGCGGGGCCGCGCCGAACCCGGCGCAGCGCCGGCTGATCCATGACGTGGATGGGTTTGCCGACCTGCTCGACGGCTGCCGGCGCGCGCTGGCCGGCATCGACGATGCGGTACTGGGCATCGCCCCGCACAGCCTGCGCGCGGTCACCGGCGACGAGCTGGCCGCGCTGCTGCCGCTGACCACCGGGCCGGTGCATATCCATATCGCCGAGCAGACCCGCGAAGTGGATGCCTGCGTGGCCTGGAGCGGGTTGCGCCCGGTGCGGTGGCTGTACGAACACGCCGCGGTGGACCGGCGCTGGTGCCTGGTGCATGCCACCCACGTGGACGACGACGAACTGCAGCGCATCCTGGCCAGCCAGGCGGTGGTGGGGCTGTGCCCGATCACCGAGGCCAACCTGGGCGACGGCCTGTTCCCGATGCAGGCATTCGCGCGCGCCGGCGGCCGCTTCGGCGTAGGCAGCGATTCCAATGTACTGATCGATGCGGCCGAAGAGCTGCGCCTGCTCGAGTACGGCCAGCGCCTGCACTGGCGCGGGCGCAACGTGCTGGCGCCGGGCGATGGCCAGTCCAGCGGGCGTTGGCTGTACCAGCAGGCCTTGCAGGGCGGCGCGCAGGCGCTGGGGGTGGTCACCGGCCTGCAGGTCGGCGCGCCGGCCGATCTGGTCGAACTGGACCCGCAGCACCCGGCGCTGGTCGCGCGCGACGGCGATGCCTTGCTTGACAGCTGGCTGTTCGCCGCACGTAATGGCGCGGTGCGCTCGGTATGGCGCCACGGGCGCCAGCTGGTGCGGCAGGGCCGCCACGTGCAGCGTGAGGCGGTGGCCGCCCGCTTTGCCGCCGCCCTTCGCACGTTGTTGCTGGCCCGCTGAGTGCCGGCCGTGCCTGACCAGGAACCCCGAGTGACGGGCAAGAAAGCGCAAACCCTCAACCAGCGCATTCGCGCTGAACTGGAAAGCCGCATCCTCAGCGGAGAGTGGCCGCCGGGCTTCCGCATACCCTACGAGCACGAGTTGATGGAGCAGTACGGCTGCTCGCGGATGACCGTCAACAAAGTACTCACCGCGTTGGCCGAGAGCGGCATGATCGAGCGCCGCCGCCGCGCCGGGTCGTTCGTGGCCCGGCAGCCGCCGCACCTGGAGCAGGTGGCGCTGGAAATTCCCGATATCGCCATGGCGGTCGGCGCGCGTGGCCATGTCTACAGCTACCAGCTGCTGGAACGGGCCTATCGCCACCCGCAGGCGCAGGCCGAGGACGAGATGGCGCTGTCCGGCGGCGAGCAACTGCTGGCGATCCGCTGCCTGCACCGCGCCGATGGCCGGCCGTTCGCGCTGGAGCACCGGCTGATCAGCCCGGTCGGCGTGCCGGAAGTGCTGGACGTGGATTTCAACACCACCGCACCGGGCAGCTGGCTGCTGCAGAACGTGTCGTGGACCCGTGCCCAGCACCGCATCAGTGCCTGGGGCGCCGATGCGGCCGCCGCGGCACTGCTGGAGGTCAAGCCGGGCACCGCCTGCCTGGTGATCGACCGGCTGACCTGGCGCGGCGAACAACCCATCACCTGCGTGCGGCAGATGTTCCTGGGCGATGCCTGGGACCTGGTGGCACGGTTCGCCCCCGGCACCCGCTAGATCACAACGTCGTGCACTGCCGCCAGCGCACCGGCTCGTCCACGCCCGGGCGCGGATTGAGCTGGATGCGCACCGTGCGCAGGGCCGGATAGCGTTTGACTTCGGCGCAGATCCGCGGCCACATCGCGTCGATCTCGCCGCTGCGGTTGATCGACAGGGTCTGCCGGGTCAGCCAGAACGCGCTGACCACGCCGGCCTGGCCGGCCAGCGTGCGGGTCAATTCCTTCTGGTAGCGCGCCAGCGTGGCCGGGTCCGGGTCAGCCTCGATGCCGCCGACAGCCGCAGCAGTGGCGTGGGGGGCGGCCGGCGGCGTGGCGGCCGCCGGGACGGTTACCGGGGCCGGCGCCACGGCGCGCGCCGGCTGCGCGGCCGGCACGGCGGCGGTGTTGTCGTTGTCCAGCCGCGCGGTCATGTAGCCCATGCCCACCAGCAGGCCCAGGGTCAGCGAACCCAGTGCGGCGATCGAAATGCGCCGGATCGCCTCGCGGCGGGCCTCGTTCTTGACCCGCGCTTCCATGTCACCGGGCAGGTAAGGCTGCAGCAGCGGCCACAGCAGGTTCCCGTCGAGGACTTCCACGCCCTGTTTCTCGGCAGCCGTGCGGCCATCGCGTTCGACCATGCCCTCGGTGATCAGGATCCCGCCCCGGGCGCCGGCCAGGCGCGCGGCGGCGCCCAGCTCGTTCACCGCCGCGGTGCCGATCCGGTAGGCGCGGCCGTGCTTGCACGACAGCAGCCAGCGGTGCTGGCCATCGTCCATCAGGAAATCGCTGCGCGGCGCGCGGCTGTCATCGACCTCGCCGGGCACGTCCTGCAGGCCACGCTGCTCGCGCATGGCGCGGCGCACGATCTCGGAAAAATCACGCCAGTGCATCCCCGCCAGGGCATTGAGCCCCAGCCGGGTTTCCTTGCGGCGGCGCTTCACCAGCCAGAACCAGGCGGTGGCAAGGGACCAGACCACGAGGGCCAGCAGTAAAGCCAGAATCCAGGAGAACATGAGGTACTAGGGGATGAACACGGATGTGCGAGAGACAGTTTATATGCGCCCGCAGGCGTGTGCGGGGTGTCGAATTCGCAGCCGGCGCGTCCCGAACTTCCTGTCGGTGACGCAGTTCTCATTTCGTGCGCGGTCCGCTACCTGGAGGCCGTCGCGCAGACACAAAAAACCCGCCAATCCTTAGCCGTGAGGGGAGGGAACAAACGGCGCAACAGCGATTGGCGGGTCGATCCGATTGTCAACAAAGTCGTGTTGCTTTGCAACAATCCAGTAGCAGGGGCAGGGGGCACGCAGTGCCCGGCGTTACGGGCCGGTGCTGGTGTCGGTTCCGGTGCTTGGCCCGGCAGGCGTACCGGTGGCCGGGCCGGGGCCGGGCGAGGCGGTGCGGCTCTCGGCGCGGCTGACCCGTGCATTGAGCGCATCGATACGCGCATTCAAGCCGGTCACGTCCTCGGCGGTGGGGATGTGCAGGCGCTTGAGCACGCCCTGGACGCGCTCGTCGAAGGCTTTTTCCACCTTGTCCCAGGTACCGGCCGCCTTCTCGCGGGCCTCGCCCAGGTGTTCTTCCACATTGTCGCGCCAGCGCGGGGCGTCGCCGGCCTGCTCGCGGTTGCGCGCCTCGATCGATTCGCCTTCCTTGACCAGGGTGTCGAACACCCGGCTGCCCTCGGCCTGGGCGCGGCCCAATGCGCCCAGCCCGGCCAGCCACACCTGCTGCGCCGAGCCGGTCAGCTTGCGCGAGAAGCGTTCGGCCTGTTCCTGCAGCGAGGGCTGGTCGTCGCCGGCGGCGCTGCGGTCATCGAAGTTGTCGTGCTTGGTCATGGGGGCAATCCTGTCGGTGGACACCCGCCCGATCGTAATCAGCACCGGCGTTGCGCGGTGTGATGGCCGGCGCCCTGGCGGCACCGGATGCAGCATCGGTTCAGCCGAGCTTTTCCTGCAGCACGCGCTGGATTTCGCCTTCGACCATGCCCTTCATCGCCGACAGCAGGAAGCCCAGCGTGGCGGTCACGCGCACCTGGCCGGGCAGCAGTTCGATCGCGCCATCCACCCCGGAGCCGGTGAAGTTCAGCACCTCGCCGGCCCAGTTGCTGCGCAGCCCGAAGCGATCGGCCAGCTTGGCGGCCACGTCCTCGATCGCCTGGCGGGCCTGGTCGGCGGGCAGGGCGTGGGCGTGGCGGATATCGATGCTGGACATACAGGCTCCTGGCGGGGACAGCGGGGAAAGGGGCGTGCATTGTGCGCATCCTCGGCGATAACTCCAAGGACTGCGTCACACTTCTTCTTCGATGACATCCAACCTGCTAGGCTTTCGCCGCGTGCAGAACCTGCTAGTTCACTTCACCCATCGCCAACACCCCGACCAGCCGTTGCGGCCCGGGGTGCAACGTATCGTGCGCCATGCCTCGGGCAGCGTGCGGCTGGGCAATGACGCGGTGGGCACCCTGCTGCTGGCCCAGTTCTGCCTGGACGACCGCGGCCTGTGGCTGCAGGTGGCCAACGGCATCCGCGGCATCCACGTCAACGGCCGCCCGGTGCGGCGCATGGCGCTGCTGCGCGCCGGCGATGCGGTGTATGCCGACGGCGTGGAAATGCTGATCCAGGGCGAATGCGAGGCCCTCAGCCAGGCCCCGGCGCGCAGCGACGAGTGCGTGGACGACCAGCGCGTGCTGCGCGGGGTGGGCGGCCAGCACCACGGCCGTGGCTTCACCCTGGACCGCCCGCGGCTGATCGGGCGCGGCGCCGAGGCCGATATCGTGATCGACGATCCGGCCTTTGCCGAACAGCACGCCCGGCTGGAGCGGCACGGCGAGCGCCTGCTGCTGCGCGACCTGGGCGCGGGCGAATCGACCCGCGTCAATGGCGTCAGCGTCCGCCACTGCTGGCTGCTGCCCGGCGACCAGCTGGTGTTCGACGCCCAGCACCGCTTCGTGCTGGAAGTGCCGCACGACGGCCGCAAGCGCATCGTCAGCGAAGACGAGGACGACCTGCTCGACCTGCCCAGCGCCCACACCGCCCCCGTCCGGCCGCCGCAGGTCAGCCGCTGGCCGTGGCTGCTGGCCAGCGCGGTGCTGCTGGCGGCGATCATCAGCAGCCTGCTCTGGTTCGGGGCGCGGTAAACGTCAACGCATGCGCGCTGACGCCCCACGGTGTGCTGCGCACGCCGCGGGCCCCCGCCTCACCGGGCTTCCAGACCCCGCCGGTGCGCGGCGCCCCCTGACTCAGGGGGCTTTCCACCCGACAGACTTCGGCGGATCACGATCCTCGACCGTGACCTGACCGACGGTTGACCACGACCGGCGGCCACCGGTAGGTCACGACCGTTGGTCGTGACTGCCGGCTACGCGCGACGCCGGTAGTGCCGGCCGCTGGCCGGCTCCTCATGGCAATGGACCCGCCCGTAGTGCCGCCGGCCGCTGGCCGGCTCCTCATGGCAA
>NZ_JACWUO010000015.1 GCF_020857975.1 Stenotrophomonas rhizophila | reverse complement strand
GGAAGTGAAACGCAGCTGCGCCGATGGTAGTGTGGCCTAAGCCATGCGAGAGTAGGTCATCGCCAGGGTTTATACCCAAAAACCCCGCTGCTCACGCAGCGGGGTTTTTTCTTTGTGCGTCCACACGCCATCACGCCGGTAGGGTCGGTTCCCAAACGACTGCCGATAACGGCGATGGGTGCATTGACGCCGGGGCCCATACCGAAGCGGTGCTTCTGCCGTGCAGAGCCCTCCCCCGTTGATTGCAATGCCATCAACGGGCGCGGGCCGTGCCATGGCAGTCGATCGGGATGCGACCCTACCGGCGCTGTGGCATTCGGGTGCGCTTGGCCCTTGGTAGGGTCGGTTCCCAAACGACTGCCGATAACGGTGGTGGGTGCATTGACGCCGGGACCCGTATCGAAGCGGTGTGCCAACCACGCACAGCCCTCCCCGTTGATTGCAATGCCATCAACGGGCGCGGGCCGTGCAACGGCAGTCGATCGGGATGCGACCCTACCAGCGCGGGTGCCGGCGCGGCGGCATCCGGGTCGTGCATGGCCCCCGGTAGGGTCGGTTCCCAAACGACTGTCGATAACGGCGATGGGTGCTTTGACGCCGGGGCCCCTATCGAAGCGATGCCCCAGCTGCACAGAGCCCTCTCCGGTGATTGCAATGCCATCACCGAACGCGGGCCGTGCAATGGCAGTCGATCGGGATGCGACCCTACCAGCGCGGGTGCCGCCGCGGCGGCATCCGGGTCGCGCATGGCCCCCGGTAGGGTCGGTTCCCAAACGACTGCCGATAACGGCGGTGGGTGCATTGACGCAGTGGCCCAGGCCGAAATGGTGCCCAGCCACATAGAGCCTTCCCCGATGATTGCACTGCCATCAACGGGCGCGGGCCGTGCAACGGCAATCGATCGGGATGCGACCCTACCAGCGCGGGGTGCCGGCGCGGCGGCATTTCAATCGGCCGCTTTTCGCTTTGGTGCGGCAGGCCGCTCAGCCGCCCGTTCCTTGCCTCCGGCCTGCAGGCCGCACTACGGCAGACCTCACACCGGTTGCCCATGATGGCGGAATACCGCTACCGCGGCGGTCAGCGCTTCGGCCTGGCCTTCGAGCAGGCGGGCCGCTGCACTGGCTTCCTCGACCAGCGCCGCGTTCTGCTGGGTGGCGTCGTCCATCTGGGCGACGGTCTGGTTGACCTGGTCGATGCCGGCGGCCTGTTCCTGCGAGGCTGAGGAGATCTCGGCCATGATGCCGCTGACGCCGGCAACGCTGCTGACGATCTCCTGCATGGTCTGCCCGGCATCCTGCACCAGGCGCGCGCCTTCGGCCACCTGGGTCACCGACGCGTCGACCAGCTGCTTGATCTCCCTGGCGGCATCGGCCGAACGCTGCGCCAGGCTGCGTACTTCACTGGCCACCACGGCAAACCCACGGCCCTGTTCGCCGGCACGCGCGGCCTCCACCGCCGCATTGAGGGCGAGGATATTGGTCTGGAAGGCGATGCCGTCGATCACTCCGGTGATGTCGCCGATCCGCCGCGAGGCGTTCTGGATCGCTTCCATGGTGGTCACCACCTGGCCGACCACCAGGCTGCCGCGGCTGGCCACCTGCTGCGCACCCAGCGCCAGACCGCTGGCCTGGCGCGCATGTTCGGCGTTCTGGCGCACGGTGGAGGTCAGTTCTTCCATCGAGGCGGCGGTCTCCTCCAGGTGCACGGCCTGGCGTTCGGTGCGTTCGGACAGATCACTGTTGCCACTGGCGATCTCGCTGGCGGCCAGTGAGATCGACCCGGTGCATTGGCGGATGCGCTCGACCATGGCGGTCAGCTGCTCGGCGGTGGCGTTGGCGTCGCGCTGCATGGCCGCGAACGAACCGGCGAAATCGCCCTGCATGCGCTGGCCCAGGTCGCCATCGGCCAGTGCCGAGAGGACCCGGCGCACCTCGTCGATGGTGCCACCGACGCTGTCCAGCAGTTGGTTGATGCCGCCGGTGAGACCGTCCAGGAAGCTGGCGCCGTCATTGCCCGGCGGCAGGCGGCGGTCCAGGTCGCCCTTGGCGGCGGCGGCGACAATCCCGGCCACCGCGGTTTCCAGCTGCAGCTCCTGGGTGCGGTCGTGCCATTCCACCGCAAAGCCCAGGCGCTGCCCGTGCGCGTCGAAAACCGGGGTGACCACCTGGGCGAAATGCACCGGGCCGATCCGCACCCGACCGTGATGGGTCCGGGTCAAGGTGTTGAGGATGCCGCGGATGCGCTCGGGGCTGACGTGGAAGCGATGGATGCTGCTGCCGACCAGGCGTTCGGCATCGAAGTCGGGGAACGCCTGGCGCAGGTTGTCCTGCTGGTTGCGCAGCAGCGCGACCACCGACTGGTTCACGTAGCGGATCACATGCTCGTTGTCGGCGATCATCATCGCGGTGCGCGAGACATCCAGCGCCAGCCGGACCTGGGCGTCTTCGCGGTGCCCGGCATCGGCCTGCACATGCAGCTGCGCGTGGGCCGCGGCACTGGCGGCAGCCTGTTGCAACTGCCGCTGCAGGGCCAGCACATGGCGGCGCTGGCGGCGCGCGAGCGCACACAGCAGGGCGCTGGTCACGGCAACGGCGAGCAGCGGCCAGGCCTGCCGCTGCCACAGCGCGGCGATCCCGCAGATGCTCAACAGCGCGGCGGCCAGGACCAGGTACAGCGTATCGATGCGGTTGGCTGACGTGGCCGGCGGGGCGACGTCGACGCGATCGGGCGGACGGGACGGGGCGTTGGGGATGGCAGACATGACGACTCCAGGATCAGCAGGAAACAGCGGGGCCGGCCGCGCAGGCGGACAGGCCGGTGCCGCGCCGGACACCGTCGATGCGGTGGGCGTTGCAGCGGAAAGGGAAGACATTCCAGGCGGCGTGGGGTGAACACACGCCGCAGTGCCGCGTCGGCGGTGGCGATCACCGCCGGCATGGCCCGGTCCTGTGGGCGATGGCACGGCCAATACGGCATTGCAACGACGTTCCTGGAAGCCTGGGGTGATGCGCGGCTTCGCAACGGCGGAGCAAGCGACGACACAGGCCGGGTCCACCAGCCTGCATCAACGGTATCGGTACAAACCTGCGGAAATGGAGTGCGACACGATGTCGCAGCGCTACCTTGGGAACGCGCTGCGCGGCTATCCGGCGAGGAAGCCGCTGATCACCGTGGCACCCTGCTGCGGATGTTCCATGTGCAGGTGGTGGGTGCCGGGGAATACCGCCAACCGGCCGTCGCGCAGCAACCCGATGCGCTGGCTGCGCAGCGGCTCGGGATAGTACGACTGCGCCGGCGTGGCGTAGATCACCTGGGTGGGGCATTCGATCGCCGCCAGCAGGTCGTCGATCTGCGCCTCGCTCAGGCGCATGGCGGTGGGCAGCATCAGCCGCGGATCGCTGCACCAGCTGTAGCCGCCGGCGACCGGCTTGACCCCGCGTTCGACCAGCAGGCGTGCGCAGGGCTCGCTGAGCTGGTTGGCCATCATCCGTGCCCGGATCGGCGCGACCAGGTCGGGGAACACGCGCAGGTTGCGGCCGGGCAGCGCCCGCGCGGCGCGCACGTGTTCGCGCAGGCGTTGCGCGGTTTCGTTCTCGGGCCCGCGCAGGCCGCCGAGGGCCTCGATCGCCACCAGCCGTTCGATCCGCTCCGGTGCCGCGGCGGCGACCAGGCTGGCGATGCCGGCGCCCATCGAGTGGCCGAGCAGGCAGAAGCGGTCCCAGCCCAGCGCATCGGCCACGTCCAGCACGTGGCAGAGGGCGCCGGGGGTGTTGTATTGCGCGCCCGGCGGCAGGTGCGCGCTGTGGCCATGGCCGGGCAGGTCGATCGCCACCAGGTCCAGCGCCGGCAGCTGCGCGGCCAGCGGCACGAAGCTGGCCGCGTTGTCGAGCCAGCCGTGCAGGGCCAGCACGCGCAGGCCGCCGGGGTGTGCCGCGCGCAGGCCGGCGACGGTGCTGCCGGCCACGGTCAGCTCGAATGGCTGCAGGGTCATGCCAGTGCCGCGATGCTCAGCCGCGACAGCGCCAGCGCGTGTTCGGGGGCATCGTTGAGGCAGGGGATGTAGCGCATCTGCGCGCCACGCTGGGCGACCGTTTCGGTGAAGCCCA
The DNA here is from genome assembly GCF_020857975.1 of Stenotrophomonas rhizophila. Classification (GTDB taxonomy): domain Bacteria; phylum Pseudomonadota; class Gammaproteobacteria; order Xanthomonadales; family Xanthomonadaceae; genus Stenotrophomonas; species Stenotrophomonas rhizophila_C. The sequence continues at coordinate 81,299 of NZ_JACWUO010000015.1, read as the reverse complement.
GCGCCACTTCCTCCAGGGTTTCCAGGCAGTCGGTGGCAAAACCCGGGCAGACCACGTCGATCTTCCGCACGCCGCTTTCGGCCAAGGCCCACAGGGTCGGTTCGGCATAGGGCTGCAGCCATTTTTCGCGGCCGAAACGCGACTGGTAGGTCAGCTGCCAGGCATCGTCGGCCAGTTCCAGCGCCTGTGCGATCGCCCGGGCGCTGGCCTCGCAGCGTTGCGGGTACGGGTCGCCGGCGTCGGCCAGGCGCTGCGGGATGCCGTGGAAGGAGAACACCAGCTTTTCGCCGCGGCCGTGCTGCTGCCACCACTGGCCGATGCTGGCGGCCACCGCCGCCACCCAGTCCGGGTCGACCGCGTAGTCGCGCACCAGGGTGACGGTGACCGCCGGATGCCGGGGCTGCCAATCGCGGACCTGGTCCTCGATCGAGGCGGTGGTGGTGGTCGAATACTGCGGGTACAGCGGCAGCACCACGATCCGGCGCATGCCTTCGGCGGCCAGCCGGTCCAGTTCGGCGGTCAGCGCCGGGGCGCCGTAACGCATCGCATGGCGCACCTGCAGGTTCGGCATCAGCGCCTGCATGGCCTGCGCCAGGCGGCGGGTATACACCATCAGCGGCGAGCCGTCGGGCAGCCAGACCTGGGCGTACTTGGCCGCCGAACGGCTGCTGCGCAGCGGCAGGATCAGCCCGTACAGCAGCGGTTTCCACAGCAGCGGCGGAATGGCGACCACGCGCGGGTCGGTGAGGAATTCGGCCAGGTAGCGACGCACCGCCGGAGCGGTTGGCGTCTCGGGCGTGCCTAGATTGACCGCCAGCACGGCGGTGTCGGGTGCGTCGAGCATGGGCCATTCTCGCAGGTCTGCGCGATTGGTGGGATGGAATGAGTTGGTGGTAGTCATCTATTCGATGTATCAATAGACGGCATCACTCATTGCCGATTCATCCCAAGCCTTCTAATTTCGAACCAGTGCATCGTTCCCCAAGGGAGCGGTGCGGCTGCTTTCCTGCATTATCTTTGTCTGCCTCGACTTCTGGAGCCACCATGCGCCGCCTGAGCCTAGTACTGCTGATCTCCGCCAGCCTGTTGCTGTCGACCCAGGCGATCGCCGGGCCACAGGAAGACCAGCGCGCCCGCAATGCGGTGCGCGTGCTGAATGAAATCCAGGATATGCCTGAACAGGGCATTCCGGACAAGTTGCTGGATGAAGGCCGCGCAATCGTTGTCATTCCCGACACGATCAAGGCGGGCCTGGTGATTGGCGGGCGCCGTGGCCATGGCCTGATGTCGGTCAAGAACCCCGACGGCAGCTGGTCCAACCCGGTGTTCGTCAAGCTCACCGGGGGCAGCATCGGCTTCCAGGCCGGTGTGCAGTCCTCCGACGTGGTGCTGGTGTTCCGCAACGACCGCAGCCTGGACAACCTGGTCAACGGCAAGTTCACCCTGGGCGCCGATGCCGGGGTGGCCGCCGGTCCGGTCGGGCGCAATGCCGCTGCCGCCACCGATGGCCAGCTGAAGGCCGAAATCTGGTCGTGGTCGCGCGCGCGCGGGCTGTTTGCCGGTGTCGCGCTGGACGGCGCGGTGCTGCAGATCGACGATGCCGCCAATCTGGACGCCTACGGCAGCAATACCACGCCGCGGATGGTGTTCGAGGGGCGAGTCGGCGAACCGCCGTCGATCGACGTGGTCGCCTTCCGCGACCGCCTGGAAGAAGCCACCTACAGCGCCCGCGAGAAGCGCGGCACCGCCGGCAACGCGCCGCCGCCGGCCGCGCGTTCGGCCGCCCCGGCCGCTGCCCCGGAAGTAGCTGAACAGGCAGCGGGGACCGGCGCGACCACCGCGCCGCTGCAGGCCGTGCCGGCCGCCCAGGCGCCGGCGCAGCAGCAGGGCTTCCAGCCGGTTGGCGAAGGTGAGGTCCGGACTGAATCGCTGGACGGCAACTGACTTTCGTCACGCGCGCCGACCTGTGGCCGGTGCGCTATGCTCAACTGTCTGATCACTACGCAACGCGAGCAGCTCATGGGCAGTTTCAGCATCTGGCATTGGTTGGTCGTGCTGGTCATCGTTCTGCTGGTGTTCGGCACCAAGAAGTTGACCAGCGGCGCCAAGGACCTTGGCAGCGCCGTCAAGGAATTCAAGAAGGGCATGCACGACGAGGACAAGCCGAACGCGCAGCTCGGCGACAGCTCGCGCCCGCAGGACTCGACGACCACGTCGCAGACCGAGCACGACCGCGACCCGCGCTGATCTGGAGCGCGTGGCGTGTTCGATATCGGCTTCAGTGAGCTGCTGCTGATCGCGGTGGTGGCGCTGGTGGTGCTCGGCCCCGAACGCCTGCCCAAGGCGGCGCGGTTTGCCGGGTTGTGGGTACGCCGTGCGCGCAGCCAGTGGGATTCGGTGAAGCAGGAGCTGGAACGCGAGCTGCACGCCGACGAGATCAAGCGCCAGTTCCGCGATGTGCAGGCTTCGGTGCAGGACACCGAAGCGCAGCTGCGTGCCAGCGGTGAAGCGATGCGCCGCGAGGCCGAGCAGCTGCGCCAAGGCGTGGTGCGCGATGCAGATGCGGCCGCCGTCGACGCCGATGCCGATGCGCCGGTGATGACCGGTCCGGCCCCCGGTTCGCCGGCCAGCGTGGCCCAGCATGTACTGGCCGAGCAGGCCGAGCCGCGCGACGCGATGGCCCCGCCGGGCATCGACGGCGCCGCGCCGCGCGCGGCCGCGGAGGACGCGCACCCGCCGACAGCGCCGGACCCTGCCCGGCTGGCCCCGCCGCCCGGCGGGGAAGCACCGCGATGAGCGAACACGACACCCCGGAAAGCTCGCTGGTAGAGCACCTGATCGAACTGCGCGCGCGCCTGGTGCGCGCCATCGTCGGCCTGCTAGTGGTGCTGCTGGGGCTGCTGCCGTTCTCGCGGAAAATCTATACCTGGCTGGCCGAGCCGCTGATCTCGCAGCTGCCCAACGGGCAGACCATGATTGCGACCAATCCGGCCGGGGCGTTCTTTGCGCCGTTGAAGCTGACCTTCTTCGTGGCGCTGTTCGTGGCGGTGCCGTGGCTGCTGTACCAGCTGTGGGCGTTCGTGGCGCCGGGGCTGTATGCACGCGAGAAGCGCCTGGCGGTGCCGCTGCTGGCCTCCTCGGTGCTGCTGTTCTACCTGGGCTGTGCGTTCGCCTACTTCCTGGTGCTGCCGGCGGTCTTCCATTTCCTGACCACGTTCCGCCCGGAGGTGATTGCGATCACGCCGGATGCGAATGCGTACCTGGATTTCGTGCTGGCGATCTTCTTCGCGTTCGGCACCAGTTTCGAGTTGCCGGTGGCGATGGTGATCCTGGTGCTGATGGGCTGGGTGACGCCGCAGCAGTTCAAAGAAAGCCGTGGTTATGCGGTGGTAGGCATTTTCATCGTGGCCGCGGTGCTGACCCCGCCGGACGTGGTGTCGCAGTTGCTGCTGGCCATCCCGATGTGCCTGCTCTACGAGCTGGGGATCCACGCGGCAAGGTGGCTGGTTCCGCGCCCCGGCGGGAAAGAACAGCCGCAGTGACCAACGCGACGCCGCGCCATGGTGGCAAAGAGCAGCCGCATTGACGAACGCGTCGCCACGCGCCCGTTGTTCACCGACGCCCGTAACACCGCTTGAAACAACGATACCTGGCCGTAGCGCCGGGCTCTGCCCGGCTGCCGTTGCCTTCCATCATGCAGGAGCAGCCGGGCAGAGCCCGGCGCTACGAACCACAGCGCCGCGAAACTAAAACCCCGGCTCTCGCCGGGGTTTTCTGCTTTTCGGTCAGGCCGCGAACACGTTGTCCGGACTGGGGGCGGTCGGCGGTGGGGTGCGGCCGCGGTGGGCGAACATCTGCTTCCACGCCGCGTATACCGCGCCGACATACAACGGCATGATCACCGTGGTGACCGCCAGCTGCATCACGAACGCCGCCGCGCCCATGCCGCCGACCAGCATTGCCACCTGCATCAGGATCAGCATCAGCACGTACAGGCAGACCGCGGCGATCAGGCCCAGCAGCATGAACACCGCCATTGCGCCGAAGTTCTCGATGCAGCCCTGCAGGCTCATGCGCAGCGCATGCATGCCGCTCTGGCGGTCGAACACCACCAGCGCCGGCTGCGCGAACATGGCCATGCTCAATGCCACGAACGTGGCAAACACGATCAGCAGCCACAGCATGATGCGCTTGACCGGCACGTTGGCCATCAGCGCCAGGGTTTCGTCCTGGCTGAGCTGCCGGCCGGACTGCTGCAGGGCCTGCACCTTGTGGATCAGGTCGGTGAAGGCGCTGAAGCCCTGGCTGCCGATCAGGGTGAACAGCAGGGTGCCCAGCGCGATCACCGCGATCAGCTGGATCGCCAGCGGCACCAGCAGGTGGCTGACGCGGCGGTCGCGGATCGGCTGCAGCAGGTGGGTGGGCAACGCCCGGCGGCCCTGGTCGATCTCGCTCACCGCCCACAGCATGCCGCCGAAGATCAGCGGGCCCACCGCCAGCGACAGCAGCTGCACCAGCAGCCCCAGCCAGCCCGGCAGCAGCTGGGCCAGTACCAGGATCAGCGAGCTGGCCAGCATGCCGATCACGCCCAGTACCGCCAACTGCATCGGCGCACGGGCATACAGGGAAAACGCGTCCAGCAGCCATTGGGCGCCAGCAGAGGCCGGCAGCTTGCGAATCTCGCTCATACCATTCCGAAACAGGGGAGGGGCGCAGGCGCCCCGAATGCGATCGATTATCCCTGTTTTCCCTGCGCGCCACCTGAAGCCCGGCACGCGCGGCCGGGACGCTGTGTCGTGGCGGCCGGCTCAGGCGTCGCGGGCCTGGCGCACGAAGCGGCGCAGCAGCTGGCGTGCCAGCGGGGCCGCACTGACCGCGCGCGCCACGCTGCGCGCGCAGCCGCCGTGGCGGCCGATGCACTCGGCGCGGGCGCGCACGTAGCCGCGCATGTGGTGGGTGGCGAACTCCGGATGGAACTGCACCCCCCAGGCCTGCCGGCCCCAGCGGAAGGCGTGGCAGTTGTCCTGCGCCGAGCGCGCCAGGATGGCCGCCCCGTCCGGTGCGCGCACCACCGTCTGCAGGTGGGTGGCGTGGGCCGGGAACCGCGTGGGCAGGCCGGCGAACAGCGGATCGGTACTGGCCGAGGGGTCCAGCGCCAGCTCGATGGTGCCCGACTCGCGCCCGGCCGGGTTGTAGGCCACCTCGCCGCCCAGCGCATGCGCCAGCAGCTGGTGCCCGTAGCAGATGCCGAACACCGGCCGGCCGGCGTGGGCGGCGTCGTGCAGCCAGCGGGCACTGCGCTCGCTCCAGTCGGCGTGGTCGGTGACGAGGGCGGCCGAACCGGTGACGATCACCCCGGCGAACCGGCGGTGGTCGGGCAGCGCGCCGCCATGTTCGACATCGACCACCACCGTTTCGTCGGCATCCAGCCCGGCGGCGACCCGGATCCAATGCGGGAACCGCCCGTAGCGGCGCAGCGAGGCGACCGGCTGGCCGGTTTCAAGAATCAGGAACGGGGCGGAATTCATCCGGGGGCGGCAGCACTGAAAGGACTTCCTCGATTGTAGTCAGCCCTGCGGCCACTTTTTCAAGTCCCGCGCGGCGCAGGGTACGTACCCCTTCGGCACGTGCGGCGCGGTTGAAAGCGGCCAGATCCATGTCCGCGCGGATCAGCCCGCGCAGGCGCGAGCCCAATGGCAGCAGCTCATACAGGCCTACCCGGCCGAGGTAACCGGTGCGCCGGCAATCGATGCAGCCGGCCGGTGCATATGGCGTGGGTGACTCAGGTAATGCTTCATCGGCATCAGCCAGTGCCGCCCATTGGAGCGCGCTGAGCGGGCGCGGCACCTTGCAGTTCGGGCACAGGGTGCGCACCAGGCGCTGGGCCAGGATGCCGTTGAGGGTGGAGGCCAGCAGGTAGTGCGGCACGCCCAGGTCGAGCAGGCGGGTGATCGCCGAGGGCGCGTCGTTGGTGTGCAGGGTGGACAGCACCAGGTGCCCGGTCAGCGAGGCCTGTACCGCCATCTGCGCGGTTTCCAGGTCGCGGATTTCGCCGATCATGATGATGTCCGGATCCTGCCGCAGCAGGGTGCGCACGCCGCTGGCGAAGTCCAGGTCGATGTTGGTCTGCACCTGCATCTGGTTGAATTCCGGCGCGATCATTTCGATCGGGTCTTCCACCGTGCACACGTTCACTTCCGGCGTGGCCAGCCGCTTGAGGGTGGAATACAGGGTGGTGGTCTTGCCCGAGCCGGTGGGCCCGGTGACCAGCACGATGCCGTGCGGACGCTCGACCAGGGCGCTCCAGCCGGCCGCTTCCTGCGGGCTGAAGCCGAGCTGGTCGATGCTCTTGAACGCCGCATCGGGGTCGAAGATGCGCATCACGCACTTCTCGCCGAACGCGGTGGGCATGGTCGACACGCGCATTTCCACCTCGCGCCCGCCCGGCGAACGGGTCTTGATGCGGCCGTCCTGCGGGCGCCGGCGTTCGCCCAGGTCCATGCGGCCCAGCACCTTGATCCGGCTGACCACCGCGGTCATCACCGCCGGCGGCACTTCGAACACCTTGTGCAGCACCCCGTCGATGCGGAAGCGCATGCGCCCCATGTCGCGGCGCGGCTCCAGGTGGATGTCCGAAGCGCGCTGTTCGTAGGCGTACTGCAGCAGCCAGTCCACGATGTGCACGATGTGCTGGTCATCGGCGTTGACATCGCCGGCACGGCCCAGTTCGACCAGCTGCTCGAAGCTGGGCAAAGTGGCGTTGGCTTCGCCGCGCACGTCGCCGCGCGCGCCGCGCACGGAGCGGGTGACCCCGTAGAACTCCATGGTGTAGCGGTGCAGGTCCAGCGGGTTGACCATGGCCAGTTCGATCCGGCGCCGGGTCAGGTGCTGCAGGTCGCGCAGCCATTCCTGGGCCAGCGGCTCGCTGGTGGCCACCAGCACGCGCTCGGTATCCACCGCCAGCGGCAGGAAGCGGTGGCGGCGGGCATAGGCGTGGGAAACCAGCGAGGTCACCGAAGCCACATCGACCCGGGTCGGATCGACCCGCAGGTAGCGGGTGCCGGTGCGGGCGGCCAGCCATTCGGTCAGCCGCTCCAGGCCCAGCTCGCCACCGCCGGTGGCGGCCAGCTTGAGGTTGGCCAGCAGTACCAGCGGGTGCACTTCGCTGGCGTTGCGCGCGCCCTGGGCGGAGAAGCGGATGCGCTCCAGGTCGGCCTCGGCGACCAGGCCGTCGGCGATCAAGGCCGCCACCACCTGCTCGAAGCCGAGCCGGCCCGGGCGCAGCGGGTCGCCGGTGCCCGGGCCGGGGGCTGTCGCGATTGAAACCGGCGGTCGCTGATCCATCGGCCAAGTCCTTGGGGCGTGCCGGGCACGCAGTAATGGGGTGGTGGCCGGGATACCCGGGGCCGGGCCTGCCCGGCACGTCAAGGCGTGCTGCGGCGGTGACCGGACGAGGTGATCGCGCCATGTTGGCCGCGCCCGGCGGGGGCCGGAAGGCGGCAACGCAGTCGCTGGCTATACTAGCGCACCCCTTCTGCAGGCAAGAATCCGCCGCATGTCCGTCACGAAGAACGTTCCGATCACTTTCCAGGGCCTGATCCAGACCCTCAACCAGTATTGGGCGCAGCAGGGCTGCGTGCTGATCCAGCCGCTGGACCTGGAGGTGGGCGCAGGTACCTTCCACCCGGCCACGTTCCTGCGCTCGATCGGCCCGGAAAGCTGGAATGCCGCGTACGTGCAGCCCTCGCGCCGTCCCACCGACGGCCGCTACGGCGAGAACCCCAACCGCCTGCAGCGGTACTACCAGTACCAGGTGGCGATGAAGCCCAGCCCGGACAACATCCAGCAGCTGTACCTGGATTCACTCAAGGCGCTGGGCATCGACCCGCTGGTGCACGACCTGCGCTTTGTCGAGGACAACTGGGAATCGCCGACCCTGGGCGCCTGGGGGCTGGGCTGGGAAGTGTGGTTGAACGGGATGGAAGTCACCCAGTTCACCTATTTCCAGCAGGCCGGCGGCCTGGAGTGCAAGCCGGTGCTGGGCGAGATCACCTACGGGCTGGAGCGCCTGTGCATGTACCTGCAGAACTGCGACAACGTCTACGACCTGGTCTGGACCTACGGGCCGGACGGCACGCCGGTCACCTACGGCGATGTGTACCTGCAGAACGAGATCGAGCAGAGCACCTACAACTTCGAGTACGCCGACGTGGAGGAAATGTTCCACCGCTTCGACGCCTGCGAGAAGGAAGCGCAGAAGCTGGTCGACGTCGACCTGCCGCTGCCGGCCTACGAGCAGGTGTGCAAGGCCAGCCATGCCTTCAACCTGCTCGATGCGCGCCGCGCGATCAGCGTGACCGAGCGCCAGCGCTACATCCTGCGCGTGCGCGCGCTGGCCCAGGCGGTGGCAAAGCTGTACGAGGCCAAGCGCATCGAAGCGATCGCCGCCAGGGAGGTGCAGGCATGAGCACGATGCGGCCGCTGCTGATTGAACTGGGTACCGAAGAACTGCCGGTGAAGGCGCTGCCGGGCCTGGCCCAGGCCTTCTTCGATGGCGTGGTGGATGGCCTGGCCAAGCGTGGTGTGGCCATCGAGCGTGGCGCTGCCAAGCCGCTGTCGACCCCGCGCCGCCTGGCGGTGCTGCTGCCCGGCGTGGCGGTGGAGCAGCCCGAACAGCACAGCGAAGTGCTGGGCCCGTACCTGAACATCGCGCTGGATGCCGACGGCCAGCCGACCAAGGCGCTGCAGGGTTTTGCGGCCAAGGCCGGAATCGACTGGACCGCGCTGGAACGCACCAGCGATGCCAAGGGCGAGCGCTTCGTACACCGTTCCACCACCCCGGGCGCGCGTACCGCCAGCCTGCTGCCGGAGATCCTGCGCGAGGCGATCGCGGCCATGCCGATCCCCAAGCCGATGCGCTGGGGCAACCATGCCTACGGCTTCGCCCGCCCGGTGCACTGGCTGGTGCTGCTGCACGGCCAGGACATCATCGAGGCCGAGCTGCTGGGCCTGAAGGCCGACCGCATGAGCCGCGGCCATCGCTTCATGCACGACAAGACCGTGTGGCTGTCGTCCCCGGACGACTATGTCAGTTCGCTGCAGGCCGCGTTCGTGCTGGTCGACGCCGACGCGCGCCGTGCGCGCATAGTCGAGCAGGTCAATGCCGAAGCGGCCAGGGCCGGCGGCCAGGCGCGGATCACCGAGGACAACCTGGAACAGGTGGTCAACCTGGTGGAATGGCCGGCACCGGTGCTGTGCAGTTTCGAACGCGAATTCCTGGCGGTGCCGCAGGAAGCGTTGATCGAGACCATGGAAGTCAACCAGAAGTTCTTCCCGGTGCTCGATGCCGGCGGCAAGCTGACCGAGAAGTTCATCGGCATCGCCAACATCGAGTCCAGGGACGTGGCCGAAGTGGCCAAGGGCTACGAGCGGGTAATCCGCCCGCGCTTCTCCGATGCCAAGTTCTTCTTCGACGAGGACCTCAAGCAGGGCCTGGAGGCGATGGGCGACGGCCTGAAGACGGTGACCTACCAGGCCAAGCTGGGCAGCGTGGCCGACAAGGTGGCGCGCGTGGTGGCGCTGGCCGAGGCGATCGCGCCGCAGGTGGGTGCCGATCCGGTGCTGGCCAGGCGTGCCGCGCTGCTGGCCAAGAACGATCTGCAGTCGCGCATGGTCAACGAGTTCCCGGAGCTGCAGGGCATCGCCGGCCGCCATTACGCGCTGACCGGCGGCGAATCGCCGGAGGTGGCGCTGGCCATCGACGAGGCCTACCAGCCGCGCTTCGCCGGCGATGACATCGCCTTGTCGCCGCTGGGCAAGGTGCTGGCGATCGCCGAGCGCCTGGACACGCTGGCCGGCGGTTTCGCCGCGGGCCTGAAGCCGACCGGCAACAAGGACCCGTTCGCGCTGCGCCGCAATGCGCTGGGGTTGGCGCGGACGGTGATCGAGTCCGGTTTCGATCTTGACCTGCGCGCGCTGCTCACCACCGCCTTGGCCGGTCTGCCGGCAGGCGTGCAGCCCAGTGCCGAGCGCAAGAGCGAGGCGCTGCCGCAGGAGCTGTACGACTTCGTGATCGACCGCCTGCGCGGCTACTACGCCGACAAGGGCGTGCCGGCCACGCATTTCAACGCGGTGGCCGAACTGAAGCCGGCTTCGCTGTATGACTTCGACCGCCGCATCGATGCGATCGGCATCTTCGCCGCGTTGCCCGAAGCCGAAGCGCTGGCTGCGGCCAACAAGCGCATCCGCAACATCCTGCGCAAGGCCGAGGGCGACATTCCCGGCGAGGTCGATCCGGCGCTGCTGGCCGAACCGGCCGAGAGTGCGCTGGCCGAGGCGGTGGAAGCGGCCATCGACGACAGCAATGCCAGTCTGCACCAGAAGGACTACGTCAGCGTGCTGAACCGGCTGGCCCGGCTGCGCCCGCAGGTGGATGCGTTCTTCGATGCGGTGATGGTCAATGCCGAGGACCCGGCGCTGCGGGCCAACCGCCTGGCCTTGCTCAAGCGCCTGGGCGAGCGCCTGGGCAGCGTGGCGGCGATCGAGCACCTGTCCAGCTGACCTGGGCCCGGTGGCGGCCGTGACCGGCTGCCACCGGGCGTGCTTCCACCGGGCGTGTCGCCGGGCCCCGCGGCGCGCGCGCCGCCGGCCGCGGGGATGAACCCCGATGGCCGAAAACGTCGATACCGCCGCGGTAGCGGATTTTTACAGTGACTTAACCGGCGTTCTGAAACAGCCCCGCCGATTTCGCATGGTCACGGCGGCCCGTTATGCTGTGGCCATGCAGCCAAAGAATTACGCCCTTCCCCTGATGTTCCTGTCGCTGGCCACCGTCTCGGTGGCGCACGCCCGCGGAACCATCGACAAGGTGGAAATCAAAGGACTGGACAAGGGCGACGACGCCGAGATGATCGAGAACATCGAGGTCTCGCTGTCGCTCTACGACACCATCGGCAAGCCCCAGGGCGAGTCGCGGCTGGAGTACCTGTTGTCCCAGGCCGAACGCCAGACCCGCCAGGCACTGGAACCGTTCGGCTATTACAACCCGGTGATCAAGGTCGACAGCCCGCGCCAGGGCGAGAACCTGCAGGTGGTGATCCAGGTCGACAAGGGCCCGGCCACCGTGGTGCGCCGCGAGCATATCGACATCACCGGCCCGGCCCAGCTGGACCAGTACCTGCAGGAAGACCTGGAGAGGTTCAAGCCGCGCAAGGGCCAGCGTTTCGAGCATACCCAGTACGAGGCCAGCAAGATCACCGTGACCCGGCGCCTGGCCGAACGCGGCTACTTCGATGCCGACTACACCCAGCGCCAGGTGCAGATCACCCGCGCCGAAAACGCCGCCGACATCGACCTGACCTGGGACAGCGGCCGCCGCTACAACATGGGCGACATCCGTTTCCACGAGGATTACTTCGTCGACACGCTGTTCGACCCGCTGGTGTACTGGGACAAGGGCAGCTACTTCCACGAAGGCAAGCTGGACCGGCTGCGCGAGTCGTTGACCAAGCTGGACTACTTCAGCGTGATCGACATCCAGCCACGCCCGGACCAGGCCGACGCCGACGGCAATGTGCCGGTGGACGTCAACCTGACCCGCGCCAAGCGCACCATCTACACCGCCGGCCTGAGCTATGGCAGCGAAAGCGGCGCCGGTGTGCGCGGCGGGCTGGAGCGGCGGTTCCTCAACAGCCGCGGCCACAAGATGAACACCCAGCTGGACTATGCGCAGAAGCGCAAGAGCCTGGTCACCAGCTACCGCATCCCGGCATTCAACTGGCTGGACGGCTGGTATGCGTTCACCGCCAGCGCCTACGACGAGCAGACCGACTACATCGACCTGCGCAACTTCAAGCTCTCGGCCAGCCGCAGCGGCGAAATCAACGAATACTGGACCGCGATCGCCTCGATCAACGCGTTGCGCGAACGCTGGCGCTATGCCTCGGGCACCGAGTTCACCGACCCGGTGTACACCACCTCCACCCTGGTCTACCCGCAGCTGGTGGCCGACTACGTCAACGTCGACGACGAACTGTTCCCGCGTCGTGGCATCAGTGGCAGCGCCACCGTGCGCGGCGGGGTGGAAGGGGCCGGCTCGGACACCAGCTTCGTGCAGGCCAACATGGTGCTGCGCTGGTACATCCCGATCGGCGCTACCGACCGCCTGATCCTGCGCGGCGAAGGCGGCACCACCTGGACCAGCGACCTGGTGGCGATGCCGCCCAGCCTGCGCTTCTTCGCCGGTGGCGACCGCAGCATCCGTGGCTACGCCTACCGTGAGGTCGGCCCGCGCACGCCCGAGCCGGACAAATACGCGCTGGGCGCCAAGAACCTGGTGATCGGTTCGGCCGAATACGAGCATTACTTCAAGGGCGGCCCGTGGGGCGCGGCGGTGTTCGTGGACACCGGCAGCGCCTTCGACAACACCATCGACCTGCATACCGGCGTGGGCTTCGGCGTGCGCTGGAAATCGCCGGTAGGGCCGGTGCGGGTGGATATCGCCCATGGCCTGAACAACCCCGATTCGCAGTTCCAGCTGTACCTGAACATCGGAGCGGACCTGTGAGCACGCCTGCGCCTGCCGCCCCGCCGCCACCGCCGCGCGTGCGCTTCTACCGCAAGCGCCGCTTCTGGGCGTGGTCGGGGTTCACCGTGCTGGGCATGGTGCTGCTGGCGCTGCTGCTGCTGTACTGGCTGCTGCAGACCGTGGCCGGGCGCGATGTGCTGCTGGCCCAGGTGGTGGCGCGGCTGCCGGCCGGCGCCACGCTGACCTGGAGCAGGGTCGATGGCCCGGTGGCCGGGCCGCTGCTGCTGCACGACCTGGACTTCCGTTACGACGATATCCATTTCACCGCCGAGCGCGCCTACCTGGACCCGGACATCCGTCCGCTGCTGGGCCGCAAGCTGCGCCTGGATGCGCTGCAGCTCAAGAACGCCTCGCTGAACCTGGCCAAGAGCGATGAACCGTTCGAGCTGCCGTCCTGGCCGGAGTCGCTGCCGCAGATCGAAATGCCGCTGGCGATCCAGGTCGACACCATCACCATCGACGGCTTCAACATCACCCAGGCCGGCCAGCCGCTGATCGACATCGCCAAGGTGCGTGGCGGGGTGGAAATCGCCAATGGCGAGTTCCGCGCAAGCCAGCTCAGGGTGGACAGCAGCTACGGCGACTTCCGCGTGGATGGCCGCTACCTGCCGCGCAGCGACTACGACACCGACATCACCGTCGGCGCGCTGATGCCGGCCCCGCGCGGGCGCACCCCGGCGCGGCTGGGGCTGGTGGCGCGTGGCGACCTGGGCCATATGGAAGTGGCGGTGGCCGGCAATGCGCCGGCGCCGCTGCAGGCCAGCCTGGTGTTCGATGGACGCACCGATCCGGTGTGGAAGGCCAGCGCACGCACCAGGGAACTTGACCTGGCGCTGCTGGTGCCGGGCATGGAGGCCAGTGCCGGCACGCCGATGGCGCTGGCGTTCCAGGCCGATGGCAAGGGTGGCCAGGCCAACCTGCAGGGCCGCTTCAAACAGGGCGACATCGCGGTGGAACTGGCCCCGTCCAAGCTTGGCCTGGCCGACCAGGTGCTGACCGTGGCGCCGCTGCAGGTCAAGGCCTTCGGTGGCCAGGCGCGGTTGCAGGGCAAGGCCGATTTCACCGACAGGGAGAACGCCAGCCTGCGTTTTTCCATCATCGCCAATGACCTGACCTTCGTGCCGGCGGCCGATACCACCACGCCCGGCGCCGCCGCGCCGGTGCCGGTGACCCTGAAGGAAGCCCGCCTGGGCCTGGCCGGCACGCTGAAGGCGTGGGCGGCGGTGGGCGAGGCCGCGGTGGAGCGCGAAAAGCAGACCGCCGACCTGAAGTTCGATGTGCGCGGCAACGACCAGAGCGCACAGATCCGGCAGCTGCAGGCCAGCACGCCGGGCGGCGCGCTGGATGTCACCGGCCAGGTGGCCTGGGCACCGCAGCTGGACTGGGACGTGGCGGCCAAGCTGGCCGGTTTCGATCCGGGCTATTTCGCCCCGGGCTGGGATGGCAAGCTGTCCGGTGCGCTGGCCTCCAAGGGCCGCCAGTTGCCGCCAGCGGCGGGCAGCCCGGCCGGTACCGCCGGCAGCTATGAGGCCACCGTCGACGTGCCCGGCATCAAGGGCACGCTGCGCAAGCGCGCGGTGGACGCGCAGGGCCGGTTCGCGCTGCGCGGCCAACAGGGCGAGGGCAACGTGAAGCTGGCGGTGGGCAACAGCCGCCTGACCGCCAAGGGTTCGGTCGGCGACCGGCTCGATATCGAGGCCCAGCTCGAACCGGTGCAGCTGGACGACCTGCTGCCCGGCAGCACTGGCAGCCTGCGCGGCCAGGTGCAGATCAAGGGCCCGCGCAACGCACCGGACATCAGCGCCGACCTGGCCGGCAGCGGCCTGCGCTGGAACGACTGGAGCGCCGAGGCGATCAGCATCAAGGGCCGCCTGCCGTGGCAGGGCGACAGCGGCGCGCTGGCGGTGCAGGGCAGCAAGGTGCAGGTGGGCATGCTGCTGGATACGCTCAACGTGGATGCGCGCGGCAGCGTCTCCAACCTGCGCCTGGATGCGCAGACCAGGAACGAACTGGGCGCGGTCGCGCTCAGCGGCGCGGTGCGCCAGCAGGGCCAGGCCTGGCGCGGCGAGCTGGGCGCGCTGCGGATCGCACCGGTCAAGGGCGATGCCTGGAGCCTGCGCGCACCGGCCGCCTTCAGCGTGCAGGGCAGCAGTTTCACCCTCGGCGATGCCTGCCTGGGCGCGGCCACCGGCGGCGAATTGTGCGCCAGCGCGAACTGGCCGCGCGAGGGCCTGCTGGTGCGGGGCGATGCGCTGCCGCTGGCCCTGGTGCAGCCCTGGCTGCCGCCGCAGTCGGGCCGGCGCATGTACCTGCGCGGCGAGCTGACCCTGGATGGCCGCATCCGCCCGCGCGGCAACGCCTGGGAAGGCAGCGTCAAGATCGCCTCGCTGGAAGGCGGTATCCGCCTGGGCGACAACGCCCGCGGCGAACTGGTGCGTTACGACCAGTTCTCGGTGGACGTGCAGATGACCCAGTCGCAGATCAACGGCAAGCTCGGCGTCGGCTTCCAGGGCGACGGCTTCGTCGACGCCAAGGTGCAGACAGGCTGGGATGCCGGTGCGCCGCTCACCGGCGAGCTGTACATGAACATCGCGCGGTTGTACTGGCTGGAGCTGTTCTCGCCGGACATCGTGCGCCCGACCGGCCTGATCGAGGGCCACGTCAGCCTGCGCGGTACCCGCGGCACGCCGTCGCTGGGCGGCGAGGCCACCTTGAGCCGGTTCAAGGGCGAGTTCCCGGCCCTGGGCCTGAGTTTCGATGAAGGCAAGGGCAGCTTCACCGCGCAGCCGGACGGCTCGGCCAAGATCACCGCGCAGGCCAATTCCGGCAAGGGCACGCTGTATGTCGACGGCGGGCTGTCGTGGTTCGGCGACGCGCAGCCGCTGCAGCTGCACATCCATGGCGAAAACGTGCTGCTGGCCAATACCAGCGAACTGCGCGTGATCGCCAATCCCAACCTGGACTTCAGCCTGGCCGGCAAGACCATGCAGCTGCGCGGCAGCGTGCATGTGCCCGAGGCCGACCTGGACCTGGAACGACTGGACCGTGGCACCTCGGTGTCCGAAGACGTGGTGGTGCTCGATCCGGTCGACCCCGAAGAAACCCCGACCTCGCCGCTGGACATGGACCTGACCGTCAGCCTGGGCGACAAGGTCAAGATGAGCGGGTTCGGCCTGAAGGGCGCGCTGGGCGGCAAGATGCAGGTGTGGTCGCGGCCGGGGCGCGAGATGACCGCCAACGGCGGGCTGGAAGTCAGCGGCCGTTACAAGGCCTACGGCCAGGACCTGACCATCACCCGCGGCAACCTCAGCTGGAACTACAACGCGGTTTCCGACCCGCGCATCAACATCCGCGCCGAACGCAGGGTCGGCGATGTCACCGCCGGCATCGACGTCACCGGCCGTGCGCAGTCGCCGCGCGTGGATGTGTGGTCCAACCCGGCGATGTCGCAGTCCGAAGCCCTGGCCTACCTGGTGCTGGGGCGCAGCCTGACCGGCGCCAGCAGCGACCAGGCCCAGCAGGTCAACGCGGCCTCGGCGGCGTTGTCGGCCGGCAGCGGCCTGCTGGCCGCGCAGCTGGGCGCCAAGCTCGGCCTGGACGACGCCGGGGTGAGCCAGTCGCGCGCGCTGGGCGGTTCGGTGATCGGCGTGGGCAAGTACATCTCGCCCAAGCTGTATGTCGGCTATGGCGTGTCGCTGGTCGGCAGCGGTTCGGTGCTGACCCTGAAGTACCTGCTGAGCCGCGGCTTCGACGTGGAAGTGGAATCGAGCACGGTGGAAAACCGCGGTTCGATCAACTGGCGCCGGGAGAAATAGCGCAGGTGGCGGGGTAGAGCCGAACCATGCTCGACATACGTTGCATGCGGTTGCCGGCCAGCCGCCGGCACTACCCGGTTTTGATCGATTCCAGCGTTTTATGCACCATCGCAACCACGGTGAGCCACAGCACAATCGTCATCACGGCAGCCAGCTCGCCAATGATCATGATCAGCGCAAGTCCTTTGACGCCTGGCACCAGTATCAACAATCGCCAGCGACTGAGCCGGCGGCGCTCATTGACGAGCAACCATAGACATCTTGCTGTCAGCAACAGGGTCAGCCCTGCGATGACGGTACCAGCAATGCGTGCATCGCCGAGATGAATGACCAACACCGAGATGAGGGCCAATGCCGGCGGGATGCACAGCCGCCAAGGGTATTGAAAGCTCATTGCGTTCAACCAGCGTGACAATGCGACCAGCGTGACCCACGCCAACCAGGCGAGCAGCAGGCCCACGCTGAAACGGCCGATCCGGCCAGGGCTGGTGGAGACCAGCAGCATGCACGCGAACGACACCAGCCAGGCCAGGCCCCAACGCAACGCGCTGATCTGTAGCCAGGCCAGGGAGATACGTCGGTGATCGCCGGCGTGGTGCCAGAACGCGGCCGTTTGTTGATCGAGCTGGGGGAGGGCGGGGCAGGCGGGGCTGAAGTCGAAGGCATCGAGGAGCCCGCGCATCCGCCGTGCCGCCAACGGCCGTACACCAGCCAACAGCCGCCGCCCGGGCGACATACCCTGACGCAGTCGCGCGATCCTTAGCAGCGCCAGTTCGGCATCGTCAATGTCGCAACTCGCCAGATGCGCACGCAGTTGCTGAGGACGGTCTGCCTGCAATGCCCACATGACCTGCATCCGGCGCTGTCTACGTAGCAGACATTCGGGATCGATCGGCGCGTTGATGTCGTCCCACTGGAAGAAGTCGATCAGTACCTGGGTGTTTTCGCTGCGGATGGGCTCATCCTGTTCCATCAGGCGCGCATGCAGCTGATTTGACAGCGCAGCCTTTGATGTCAGCGACCAGAGCATCTGCGCGGCATTGAGCCAATCTGCGAGATTTCCGGGTGGCAGCCTTCGGGCCTGATCCACAATCTGCTCGAGTGAGCACACGTCATCATCAGCCGTCGCGCCGCGTGCAAGCTCCGGCAGCGGCGGTGGTTGCTGAGGCGCGACATCGGTCGCGCACGATGACGGCTGCGAAGGTGGCTCCGGCGCAAGCGTTTGGGGTTGATCGGGGAGGGCGATGTCGTGCGTTGCATGCAGGACACCCACCGACCGTGTCGGATCGAGGGTGTCACGCCATTCTGATTCGACCGCAGCGTGCGCACCCTGCCAAGGCTCCATATCTTCGGCGGACCACGTTGCATGCTCTTCCAGTGCGGCCATCACTGCCCACGCAGGAGCATCGTCGGCGTCATCCGCATCGTCCCGCTGCGCGTCCCGCCGGCCGTCAAGCGCAGCCCGGTAGGCCTCGTGCAGGTGCTGGAATCCTTCCGGATCGGTGTCAGGTCGCGTTGCCCGGAGCCGTGCCGCGTAGGCGCGTTTGATCGCCCGTTCATCGGCATCGGCAGGCAGTTCCAGCCATTCCAGCGCCCAGCTCACCTCTGCGATTCCAACTCATCGAGGGTGAGGCTCAGGCGTGACCGATGCGCGTCGACCCGTTGCCGATCCTGGCTGTCAATGCTATCGCGGAACCCAGCAAGGCAATCCTGCAGGCGGGATCGAAGATCAAGCCGCTCCTCGTAAAGTCGCTCCATCCGCGCCACCAGGGCAAGGTTCTGCTGTTCCTCGCGGGGGTGAATCTTCAGGCTGGCGAGCGCGGCGATCCTTTCGGCGATCCGCGCGTCATCCATCTGCATCTGGCCCTGCTGCAGCACCAACTCGTGGCGCTTTCCAGATGATTGCTCGATGGCCTCGACGTGCAACAGTCCATCCACGTCATAGGTGAAACGCACCTTGACGCAGGCAGCATCACCGCTCTTGCGCGGGCTCAGCGGCACGCGAACCTCACCCAGCTTGATGTTGTTGGCCACCATGGGGCTCTCACCCTGGAACACATCGATGCACACCGCATCCTGCGTCTCCGACGCCGCGTAGAAATGGTCTTCACGGCTGACCGGCACCACGCTGTTGCGCGGGATGATCGGATGGAAAAAACCAGCAACATGCTCGCCCTCCGCATTCGCCCGTGCCACCTGGGTGCCGAGGGTGTAGGGGCAGACATCGGTCATGACGACCTCTTCCAGGCTCTCGTCGCGTGCCTTGAGCCCCCCCGCGATGGCGGTACCCAGCGCGATCGCGTGGTCGGGGTGTACGTGCCGCAGCGGCAGGCGGCCAAACATGCGTGTAACCATGCGGCTGATCATCGGCATGCGTACAGCGCCGCCCACCAGAATGATTTCGTCAAGATCGTCCGGCTTGAGCTTCGCATCGCGCATGGCCCGCTCAACCGGTGCGCGCATTCGCTGCAACAGGGGCTCGCAAAGCAGGGAGAACGCAGACTCGTCGATCGCCCATTGATGTTCGTTGCCATCCAGCTGGATCTGCATGCGGGCTTGCCCGCCGCCGCTCAGTTCCCGCTTCATGGCTTCCAGGTGGCGGCCCAGTTGCGCCAATTCCCGGGCAGGTAGAGCAGATCGGTCGATGCCCTGATGACTATGGAATGCTTGCTCGAGTACCTGCAGAAAATCCTCGCCACCAAGATAATTGTCGCCCGCACTGGCGTGAACCTCCACGATGCCTTCGAACAATTCCAGCAGCGATACATCGAACGTTCCGCCACCCAGATCCAACACCATGACCTTGCCATCCTCGCCGCGGCGTTGCAGTCCATAGGCCAGCGCGGCGGCGGTGGGCTCGTTGATCAGCCGCTCGACACGGATGCCGGCCAGCATGCCGGCGGTGCGAGTGGCCTTTCGCTGTGCATCGGAAAAGTAGGCCGGAACACTGATGACGGCTTCGCGCACCGGCTGCCCCAAGGCAGCTTCGGCATCGGCCAGCAACGAGCGCAGGACCAATGCCGACAGTTCTTCGGGGCGATACAGGCCATCGCCCAGCCGGGTCTCCCGATCGGTGCCCATCCAACGTTTGAAGGTGGCAACGGTATGGTCGGGATGGCTGACCAGGCGGTCCCTTGCCGGTTGCCCGACCAGGACCTGTTTCCCATCCAGGCTGACGACCGACGGGGTGAGCAGGTCACCGTGCGGGTTGGGGAAAAGCCGTGGACCTTCGGCTGAGTGAACGCCAATCAACGAATGGGTAGTGCCTAGGTCGATGCCGACAATCATGGCTTCAGCGCGGTTCTAGAGGATCTTCGATTCTAGGAGCGGGTTCATGACCCTGACCTATGGCGGTTGCCCTCCGCAGGCTCGGAAGCTATTTTTCACGGTTGTTCCGACGTTTTCGGGTGTTCTCATGCTGTGTCGCAAAACCCTTCCTGCCGCGCTGGCCCTCGGCCTGACCCTCGCTGCCGGCGCCCACGCCGATGAAGGCATGTGGATGCCGACCCAGCTGCCGGAACTGGCCAAGCCGCTCAAGGCCGCCGGCTTCAAGGGCGACCCGGCCGACCTGGCCAACGTCACCGCGCCGCCGTTGAGTGCGGTGGTGCGGGCTGGTGGCGGCACCGGTTCGTTCGTGTCGGCCGATGGCCTGCTGCTGACCAACCACCATGTCGCGATGGGCGTGATCCAGTACAACAGTTCGCCCGAGCACAACCTGATCGACAACGGCTTCATCGCCCAGGGCCGCAGCGACGAGCGCGCGGCCAACCCGGATTTCCGCGTGCTGGTCACCACCGGTTTCGACAAGGTCACCGATGAGGTGCTGCGCGACGCGCGCGGCAAGACCGGCCGTGCCTACTTCGAGGCGGTCGACCGCGCCAGCAAGCAGCTGGTGGCCGATTGCGAGAAGGAAGGCAACGTGCGCTGCAGCGTGGCCGACATGTATTACGGCACCGATTTCTACCGCATCCGCCAGCTGGAACTGAGCGATGTGCGGCTGGTCTACGCGCCGCCGCGCGCGATCGGCAACTACGGCGATGAGATCGACAATTTCATGTGGCCGCGCCATACCGGCGACTTCACCCTGCTGCGCGCCTACGTCGGCAAGGACGGCAAGCCGGCGCCGTACAGCGCGGATAACGTGCCCTACCAGCCGCCGGCGCACCTGAAGATGGCCATCGACGGGCCCAGGACCGGCGACTACGCGATGCTGGCCGGCTACCCGGGCATCACCTACCGGCACCGCACCGCGGCCGAATTCGCCGGCCAGATCGATGCAGTGCTGCCGCGCCGGGTGGCGGTGTTCCAGCAGATGATCGACACCATCGAGGCGGCCAGCGCCAGCGATGCGCAGGCGCGCACCCGCTACGCCGCGCAGCTGCAGTCGTTGAAGAACAACCGCAAGCGCGCCGCCGGCGAGCTCGAAGGCCTGCTGCGCAGCGATGCCAAGGCCCAACGCGCGGCCGACGAAGCGGCGATGCTCAAGGCCACCGACCGCCGCTACCAGGGCGACATCCAGGCCCTGTTCGGCTCGCTGTCGCAGGGCGCTGCGGTGGGCGAGCGCGACCTGCTGCTGGACCTGCTGTCGGCGCAGAGCCAGCTGCTGCGCTCGGCGCTCACCCTGGAGCGGCTGCGCATCGAATCGGCCAAGCCCGATGCCGAGCGCGACAGCGGCTACCAGCAGCGCGACCTGGCCTTGATCGAAGGCACCTTGAAGCAGGTCCAGCGCCGTTATTCGCCGGCGGTGGAAAAAGCCCTGCTGACCACCCTGCTGACCCGTTACCAGCAACTGCCCGACGCGCAGCGCGTGCCCGAGTTCGATGCCGCCTTCGGCCGCACCCCGGCCGCGCTGGCCAAGACTCTGGACACGCTGTACGCCGGCACCCGGCTGGGCGACGAAGCCGAGCGCCTGTCGCGTTTTGCCGCGGCAAAACAGGGCAAGGCGCTGGCGCGCGACCCGCTGGTCGATCTGGCCGGCCCGCTGGTGGCCGCGCAGCTGCGCCTGGACGACGAGCGCAAGACCCGCGAGGGCGAACAGCTGCGCCTGCGCCCGGCCTACATGCAGGCGCTGTTCGCCTGGCGCGCCGAACAGGGCCGCGCGGTATACCCCGATGCCAACCGCACCCTGCGCATCAGCTACGGCAAGGTGGAAGCGTTGTCGCCGCGCGATGCGGTGCATTTCGACCCGGTCACCACCGTGGCCGGGATCGTCGGGAAGAACACCAATGCCTACCCGTTCGATGCGCCCAAGCCGCTGTTGGCGGCGATCGCCAAGGGCGATTTCGGTTCCACCGCCGACCCGGTGCTGAACACCCAGACGGTCAACTTCCTGACCAACCTGGACACCACCGGCGGCAATTCCGGTTCGCCGGTGCTCAACGCCAAGGGCGAACTGATCGGGCTGAACTTCGACAGCAACTGGGAGTCGGTCAGCGCCAGCTGGTGGTTCGACCCGCGTTACAAGCGCGCCGTGCACGTGGATATGCGCTACCTGCGCTGGCTGCTGGCCAAGGTCTACCCGGCACCGGCGCTGCTGCAGGAAATGGGCGTTCCGGCTGAATGACCATCGCGGCCACGGCCCCTAGCCGTGGCCTGCCGGCGCGCGGCAGCGCGTCGGTGGATCGGCATTTGGTCCACCGGCAGGCTGCGGCTAGACTGCGCCCTGGCTCTGGGGGAGCGGGACAGACGTGGTGGCAACACAGAACGACGACCGCGGCGCAATGCCGGCGGCGGCAGGTGGGGAACTGCAGGGATTACGGGTCTGGGTGGTGGAAGACGACCCGGAGCTGCTTGCACTGGGGGTGGACGACCTGCGCTGGCGGGGGGCCGAGGTACTCGGCCTGGACAGCGCCGAAGCCCTGTATCGCGCGCTGGCGGTCGGCCAGTGCGACATCGTGGTGCTCGACGTCGGCCTGCCCGGCGAGGATGGCTACAGCGTGGCCCGGCACCTGCGCCGGATCGCCGATATCGGCATCGTGATGCTCACCGGCCGCGGCAGTACCCACGAGATGGCGCACGGCCTGTCGCTGGGGGCCGATGTGTACCTGGTCAAACCGCTGGATGGCAACCTGCTGGCCGCCGCCCTGGCCAGTCTGCGCCGGCGGCTGCGGCCGGCGCTGCCGATCGCCCACGCCGCGCCGGCACCGGTGGCGGCGCAGTGGCAACTGCAGGCCGATGGCTGGAACCTGTGCGCACCCAATGGCGCGGTGCTGGCCCTGACCAGCGCCGAGCGCGGCTTCCTGCGCGCATTGCTGGCCACGCCCAGCGTCCCGGTCGAACGCGAGGCGCTGATCGCCGCGGTCACCGACCAGCCCTGGGACTTCGATCCGCATCGGCTCGAGGTGCTGGTACACCGGCTGCGCGCGCGGGTACGCGGTGGCATCGGCCTGACCTTGCCGGTACGCGCGCTGCGCGGTGCCGGCTACCTGTGGGCCACGACCGCCGACTGAGCCGGCGGCGCCTGGCGTGAGCAAGTGAGAGCCAGCGAGAGCAGCTGGCACTGCCTTTGTGTCGTCCGCTGCGCAGAATTCCCGCCGCCTCCGGCCATCCGGCCGAGGCCGCGCGTCCGTCGTCGATGGACGCCAGAACGCCGGGGAATGCGTGCCTGACCATTGGCCGTTGCCCCGGCCTTGTCGCCAGCAGGGGAACAGTCGTGCACAAGCAGCAGGTTCGGACGGATGCCGTCGCAGGCATCGCATCGTCGTGGGGTCGGTCGTGGCGCGCCTGCGCCTGGCTGTTGCTGGCCAACTGCCTGTTGGCGCCGGCGGCACTGGCCGCCAACCTCAGCGTGTCGCAGCTGTCCGATTCCACCAGCGGCTGGTTGCTTGGCGATGGCTCGGCATCGGGCAACGCCGGCAGCGATCCGGCACCGGTCGGTGCGATCGTGGTCTACGACGTCACCCTGTCCAACAGCGACAGCAGCGCGGCCAGCAGCGTCGCGGCGGTGTTCGACCTGCCGGCCGGCACACGCAGCTACCAGCTGCCCAGCGACTGTACCGCCGAGACCGCCACCCGCATCGTCTGCCGCTATGCCAGTTTCCCCGGCAACGGCAGCCGCACCTTCAAGCTGATGGTCGATACCCAGGGCGTGACCCCGGGCACCACCCAGGTAGCGGCGGCGATCGGCATCCAGTCCGCGCTGCCGGCCACCACCACCCCGGTCACCAGCCTGGACAGCAGCGATGCGTTCTTCGCCGGCGACAGCAACCCGTCCAACAACCGGCTGGAGCAGAACACCACCCTGACCGCGGCGGCCGACCTGGCCCTGACCAAGAGCGCCAGCCCGGCCACGGTGATCGCCGGCGGCGAAGTCACCTATACCCTGGCGGTGCGCAACCTGGGGCCGAGCACCTCGACCAATTTCCGCGTCATCGACACCCTGCCGGCCGGCTTCAGCGTAGTGCCGGGCAGCTTCAGCGGCAGCGGCTGGACGTTCAATGCCGGCACCACCACCGCCACCCACAGCGGCGCGCTGACCAACGGCCAGACCGCCACCTTCAGTTTCCGCGCCAAGGCCAACGTGGCCAGCGGTTCGGTCACCAACGCCGCGCGCGTGGTCGCCGGCGGCACCCCGGACCCGCGCCCGGACAACGACGTGGACACAGCCGATACGCTGATCACCACCGGCGCCGATGTCACCGTGAGCATGGTCGCCACGCCGGCACCGGCGGCCACCGACGCCCCGGTGACCTTCACCCTGACCGCCGACAACCTCGGCCCGGAGCCGTCCAGCGGGGTCAGCGTCAGCGGCGTACTGCCGGCCGGCTTCAGCTTCACCGGCACGGCCAGCCTGCCCAACGGCTGGACCTGCAACAACGCCAGCGCCACCACCTTCACCTGCACCCGCAGCGGCGCGATGCCCAGCGGTGCCAAGGAAATCCTGCGCATCCTGGCCAACGCGCCGCCCACCCCGGGCAGCTTCCAGGCCACCGCGCAGATCCAGTCGGCGGCCACCCCCGACCCGAACGACGCCAGCAACGGCACCAACAACAACGTCGCCACCACCGCGCTGACCGTGCTCGCCGACGGTGCCGACCTGCGCCTGTCCAAGACCAAGCGCGGCAGCAACAACAACACCGAGGTGGTGCCGGTCGGCACCACCGCCGCCAGCAACATGACCTCCACGCTGCGGCTGTGGAACAACGGGCCGGCGCGGATCACCGCCAATGCGCAGATCGTGGACGTGCTGGCCGACGGTGAGGAATTCATCGGCGCCAGCGGGCCGTTCAGCTGTTCGGTGCTGCCGGCTGCCTACACCCCGGGCACCCGGCAGGTGGTGACCTGCGATTACGTGGGCACCTACCCGGTAGCGGTCGCCGCCGGCAGCAACGATGCCAATGCGTTCGCCACCCTGAGCATGACCACCCGCGCACGCGCGCCGGGCGTGCTGACCAACAACGCCTGCACCGGGGGCTCGACCCCGGCCGGCGGCCCGGCGTCGGCCGAGCCGACCACCGACAGCGGCATCAACCTGGACAAGATTTCCAGCAACGACTGCGCCGGCATCGGCATCCGCGCCACCGACGATGCGGCCAACCTGTCGATCACCAAGCTGGCCAGTACCCAGAGCGGTGGCGGCAAGGTCGTCGGTGTCACCGAGACCTGGGCCGAATACCTGCTGACCGTGCGCAACAGCGGCGCCGCCACCGCCGGCGTGGTGGTCAACGACCCGCTGCCCGGTTACCTGGACAACGACCGCACCAAGGTCGATGTGGTCGCACCGGCCGGCTGGCCGGCCGGCCAGTGCCGGATCAATGCCGGCAGCCTGATCTGCGAATCGGGCGCGGTGGTGCTGGCGCAGAATGCCAGCGCGGTGATCCGGCTGCGCCTGCACAACGCCGACAACAGCCCCGGGTTCCTGTTCGACAGCGTCGGCAAGACCGCCGGCAATACCGCCAACAGCGCCTGCGCGGCCAACGGCACGGTGCCGGGCAGCGGGCATTTCCATTGCAACCAGGCCGGCGTCGGCGTGGACGGCCGGATCAATGGTTCGGTCGGTGAGGCCGACTGGGCGGACAACTACGCCACCGACTGGCTGCGCGTGGACCGCGTGGCCAATCTGCAGACCGAGCAGAAGGTGATCACCAGCGGCGACAACAGCGGCCGTGCCGGCGTGGTCGCCGACTACCGCATCCAGTACCGCAACCAGGGCCCGTCGGCGATCCCGCAGGTGGTCTTCACCGATACCTTCACCCTGCCGGCCGGCGACAGCGGCTTTGTGCTGGTCAGCGCGCGGCTGGCGTCCAACAACCAGGCCTGCACGATCAGCGCGATGGATCCGGGCATCACCGCCAGCAACACCGCCGGCGGCATCTCCTACCGCAACACCGATGCAGCCAACCCGCGCAACCTGACCCTGACCTGCCCGGCAGTCGCATTGGCCAACGGTGCGGTCAATACGGTCAACCTGAGCATCCGCCCCAACGTCAATGCCAGCAACACCGGGCGCGTGTTCGACAACGTCGCCGCTTTCAGCTTCCCCGCTGGCGCCACCGGCAGCGATGCCGACGGCGACTGGAACTACAACCTGGTGGCCACCGCCGCCGACGACACCAAGAGCGCGCGGCTGACCTTCGGCGAAGGCCGGGTCGACCTGCTGGTGCAGAAGAACGACCAGGGCTTCGCCGGTGGCGTGGATCCGCTCGGCTTCGATCCGCAGGACCCGAGCAGGAACTACCTCACCTACCGCGTGCAGGTGACCAACCAGGGCCCGTCGCTGGCCAGCGACGCCCGCATCCGCGACAGCATGGTGCCGCCGGCCGGGCGCACGGTGACCTTCATCGGCGTCTCGGCGACGGCGACCGGCACCTTCAGCAGCGCCGGCTGCAGCGTGGACAGCGGCACCAATCCGTTCACCGGCGATGGCAGCAGCGCGCTGGTGCTGAACTGCCTGATGCCCGGGGCCGGTTTCAATGGCAGCGACGAGCCGGGCACGGTTGCCGCCGGCGCCAACAGCGAGCTGTTCCTGCGTTATCGCTACGACACCGCCCCCGGCGGCGGCGGCGACACCCTGCGCAATACCGCGCTGGTGCATTCGGCCGAAACCCGCCAGGGCAGCGACCTGACCGCAGGCGATGCCAACGGCGCCGACAACAGCACCACCGAAACCACCAGCGTGTTCATGCGTTCGGACGTGGCGGTGAGCAAGACCATGGTCAGCGTGCTGCCGCCGTCGGCGCCGAGCGCGGCATTGCCGGCCAGCGTGGCCAGCGTGACCGTGCAGCAGCCGTTCTGGTATGTCATCACCGGCATCAACAATGGTCCGGGCCAGAGCCTGTCCAAGGACCGCAGCGCGGCCTCGCAGGCGCGTGGCACCGGCACCGTGGTGGTCGATACGCTGCCGGCCGGCGTGCAGGTCACCGGCGCGGTCACCTGGCAGAAGCAGGGCCCGGCCTACGCCGGCGCCACGCCCGACGGCACCGGCACCTGCGCCGTGCTCGACCGCGTGATCACCTGCGAGGTGGGCGATACCACCTATGCCAACGGCACGCCCGGCCAGGTCCGCATCCTGGTGCCGGCGATGTGGCCGCAGCTGCCGGCCGGCAGCACCGCACCGCGCGGTACCTCGAACAACCAGGCCGCGGTCACCACCGAACAGGTCGACGAGACGCCCACCAACAACACCGTCACCGTGCCGCTGGACGTGGTCAACCTGTCGCTGTCGGGCAAGGTCTTCGTCGACAGCGACCAGAGCGCCGGCAATGGCGGCATCCCGCAGCCGGGCGAAGCCGGCATCGCCGGCGTGTCGATCCGCCTCAGCGGTACCGATGCGTATGGCCAGCCGGTCAACCGCACCGTCACCACCGATGCCAACGGCGACTACCGCTTCGACAACCTGGCCCCGTCCGATGCCAGCGGCTACACCGTGCTGGAAGTCCAGCCGAGCGGCTACGCCAACGGTGGCTTCGACCCGCCGGCCAGCGGCAGTGCCGCAGCCAGCTTCGATCCCGACAGCTACCGCGCCGGCAACCCGGACAGCCAGTACGTGGCCCTGCTCGGCGCGGCCGTCGCCGTGCCCGGCGGCACCATCGGCAGCGAAGGTGCGGTCGCGCTGCGCTACAACTTCCCCGAAGTGCGCCGCCCCAGCCTGTCCGGCCATGTGTATGTGGACCTGGACTTCAACAACGTGCGCACGATTGGCACCGACAGCGCGATCGCCGGCGCCACGGTTGAACTGCTGGACGCCAACAGCGGCGCGGTGCTGTTCACCACCACCACCGACAGCAACGGCCAGTACCGCTTCAGCGACCTGGACCCGCACGTGCTGTACAGCGTGCGCGAACCGCTGCCCACCGGCCCGTATACCAACCGCCCCGGCGCGGTGACCGCCGGCACCATCGGTGGCGCCGCCTGTGCGGCCGGCGACTGCGTGGCCGGCACCGCTGTGGCGGCACCGGGTGGCCCGGATGCGGCCAGCACCGACCGCCTGTCGCGGATCGATCTGGGCACCGGGCTGGATGCGGTGGACTTCAACTTCGGCGAAAACCCCAACGGCAGCTCGATCGCCGGCCGGGTCTGGCTGGACCTGGACAACGACGGCCTGATCGACCCGAGCGAAACCGGCCTGGACGCGGTGGAGATCGTGCTCACCGGCACCGACCGCAACGGCCAGCCGGTGCGCCTGACTACCACCACCGCCGCCGATGGCAGCTATGCCTTCGTCGGGCTGCTGCCGGGCACCTATGTGGTGACCGAACCGACCCAGCCGGCCGATACCCTCAACGGCACCACCGTGCCTGGCGACAAGGGCGGCACCGCCACCGGCGTGGAGACCGTGCCCTCGGCGATCAGCGCGATCGTGCTGGGCAACAACGAACTGGCCAGCGCCTACAACTTCGGCGAAATCCCGATCGCCTCGATCAGCGGCCGGGTTTACTACGACAACAACGACAACGGCAGCATCGACGCCGACGAAACCGGTATCGCCGATGTGCCGGTCGTGCTGACCGGCACCGACCACGCCGGCCAGGCGGTCAGCCTCACCACCCGCACCGATGCGCAGGGCCAGTACAGCTTCCCCAACCTGCGCCCGGGCAGCTACGTGGTCACCGAGCCGGACCAGCCGGCCTATACCACCAACGGCATCACCAGCCCGGGCACCGTCCAGGGCAGTGCCGTGGGCGTGGCCACCGACCGCAGCACGGTGCCTTCGGCGATCAGCCAGATCGTGCTCGGCACCGGCATGCAGTCCATCCACAACAACTTCGGCGAAGTGGCCGATACCCCCGACCTGGTGGTCAGCAAGCGTGCCACCACGGTGGTATTCACGGTCAACCACCCGGCCGAATACCAGATCCAGGTGCGCAACATCGGCCCGCGCCAGACCCTGGCCGGCTATGAGGTGCACGATCGCCTGCCGGCCGGCCTGACCCTGCTGGACACCCCGGCCGGCAACGGCTGGCAGTGCCAGGGCGCGGTGGGTGCAGACCGCTTCGTCTGCCGTGCCAGCACCGTGATCGGTGCCGGTGCGACCCTGCCCGACGCGATCACGGTCAAGGTGCTGGTCGGTGCCGGCGCGGCCAATGGCAGCACCGTGCACAACGCGGTGCTGGTCGAAGGCGGCGGCGAAGATGGCCCGCATGCGCCCAGCCCGACCGAACGCGCGGCCTTCGACGGCGATGTCACCACGCTGCCCGAGTGCGACCCGGCGATCACCCAGAACGCGTGCCGGGTGCCCAACCGCGTGCAGCTCAGCGCCTCGGTCGGCGGTACCGTGTGGTACGACGTGGGCAGCGATGACCAGCTGCTCGATGGCGGCGACCAGCGCCTGCCGGCATGGACCGTCGAACTGGTCGACCCGGCTACTGGCGACGTCGTGGCCAGCATGCCCACCGCTGCCGACGGCAGCTACCGTTTCAACGACGTGCTGCCGGGGGTGAAGTGGAACATCCGCTTCCGCGACCCGCGCTCGAACATCGTCTGGCCGCACCCGGTCACCCGCGAAACCATCGCCGGCGTCCAGGCCAGCTGTGACGCCGACGGGGCGATCGCAAGGGCCGGCAGCAGTGCCTGCCAGCGCAACGACAACGGCAGCAGCCTGCTGGAAGTGGTGCTGCAGCCGGGCCAGCATCTGCCGCAGCAGAGCCTGCCGGTGGATCCGTCCGGGGTGGTCTATGACGCGGTTTCGCGCGATCCAGTGCCCGGGTCGATCGTGACCCTGGCACCGGTCGGCGTCTGCGCCGGCTACGACCCACGCACCGCCGTGCTCAACGCCGGCAGCGGCGGTTACCGCATCGAAGGCAACACGATCTCGATGACGGTGGGCAGCGAGGGCTTCTACCAGTTCGCCTTCGGCGCTGCCGCGCCGCCGCGTTGCGAGTTC
Organism: Stenotrophomonas rhizophila; assembly: GCF_020857975.1. Lineage (GTDB taxonomy): Bacteria > Pseudomonadota > Gammaproteobacteria > Xanthomonadales > Xanthomonadaceae > Stenotrophomonas > Stenotrophomonas rhizophila_C. The sequence goes on along the minus strand of NZ_JACWUO010000015.1, from coordinate 51,577 downwards.
CAGCTCAGCGTGACCCCGCCGGGCGGCTACCAGTTCGTGTCCAGCCTGATTCCGCCGCAGACCGGTGCGCTGTCGCCGGTGGGCAATGGCGGCGCCAACCATGCGGTGCAGCCCAACACCCGTGCGCCGACCGGCGCGGTCGGTCCGGCCACGCAGTACTACCTGGGCCTGTTCGCCGGTTCGGCGACCGCGTCGATCGTGCACAACCACCTGCCGCTGGATACTGCGGTGGCGACGGGGCTGGCGATCAGCAAGAGCGGCGACCGCCAGACCGCCGAGATCGGCGACACCGTGCAGTACACCATCACGGTGCGCCAGACCGCCGGCAGTGCGTTGCGCGCGCTCAACGTGATCGACCGGTTGCCGCGCGGCTTCACCTACATCGACGGCACCGCCCGCGCCGACGGCCGCGCGCTGGCCGACCCGCATGGCAGGCCGGGCCCGCTGCTGGGCTTCAGCCTGGGCCCGATCAGCGTCGGCGGCCAGATCGTGCTGACCTACCGCGTGCGGGTTGGCGTGGGCGCGCAGCAGGGCGATGGCATCAACCGCGCCCAGGCCTTCGGCTGCGGCTTCGACGGCGGCTGCATCAGCACCGCCAGCCTCACCCCGCTGCCCGGCGCGCTGCCGTCCAACCGTGCCGAATACCGCGTGCGGGTCACCGGTGGCGTGTTCACCGACCAGGCCTGCGTGCTTGGCAAGGTGTTCGTGGACTGCAACAACAACCACCTGCAGGACCGCGAGGAACTGGGCATCCCCGGGGTGCGCCTGTACTTCTCCGACGGCACCTGGGTGATCAGCGATTCGGAAGGCAAGTACAGCTACTGCGGCCTGCCGCCGCAGAGCCACACGCTGAAGGTCGATGCCGGCACGCTGCCGCTGGGCGCGCGGCTGACCACCAGCAGCAACCGCAACCTTGGCGACGCCGACAGCCTGTTGCTGGATCTCAAGAACGGCGAACTGCACCGCGCCGATTTCATCGAAGGCAGTTGCGCCAACCCGGTGCTGGAGCAGGTCAAGGCCCGCCGCACCCAGGGCGAGGTGCGCGCGCCGGAAACCGAAGCCGGCCAGGCGCCGCTGCGCTTTGACAGCAAGCCCGCGCGGGCGCCGCAACAGGCGACCGACTCGGCCAACCAGAGACCGATCGTGCAACCCAGAGCCACCCCGCCTGCTGCAGGCGCTGCCAGCGAGGGCCAGCCATGAGCCGCGCCCTGCCGCTGTACCGCCTGCCCCGTCTGAGTCTACTGGCCTGCGCGCTGGCCGCCGTGCCGGCGATGGCGCAGACCGTGGGCAGCCCCGGTCGCTTCACCCCGGTGCTGGGCCAGGCCAGCAACCTGTACCCGCGCAGCGCCGCCAGTACCGAGGCGGCGCCACGCGCGCTGGACAGCGCGCAGCCGGGCACGCTGGACCGGATCGTGGTCGAACTGGACCGCGATGGCGTGCCGGCCGATGGCCAGAGCGCGGTGCATGTGCGCGTGCAGTTGCTCGACGGGCAGGGCCGTGCGCTGCCCGGCAGCGACGTGGTCACCATCGAGAACAGCGGCGGGCGCATCCGCCTGCCGGGCTCGCGCACCGACGAACTGGGTCCCGGCGCGCTGGATGCCGACAAGCTCATCCCCGGCGTGCAGCTGCAGGTGGTCGACGGCGTGGCCGAATTCGACCTGCTCGCCCCGCACGACCCGCAGGACGTGTTGCTGCGGGTCACCGCCGGTGCTGAAACCGCGCAGGGCAGCATCGCCTTCCTGCCGGAGATGCGCGAACTGCTGGCCACCGGTCTGATCGAAGGGGTAGTGAACTTCGGCCGTCGTAACAATGGCGGGCTGATCTCGCCGGTGGAACGCAACGACGCCTTCGACCGCGACATCCGCCGCTGGGAACGCCAGTTCAACAGCGGCAAGGCCAACGCCGCCGCGCGCACCGCGTTCTTCGTCAAGGGCCGGATCAAGGGCGAGTACCTGCTGACCGCTGCCTACGATTCGGACAAGGACACCCGCGGCCGGCTGCTGCGCGACATCCAGCCGGAGGAGTTCTATCCGGTCTACGGCGATTCGTCGCTGCGCGGCTTCGATGCGCGCTCGGCCGAGCGCCTGTACGTGCGCATCGACAACCAGCGCAGCTACCTGCTGTATGGCGATTTCCAGACCGGCGACGGCCTGGCCACCGCCACCGGCATCGGTGGCAGTGGCGCCCTGCCGCAGCGCAGCCTGGGCAGCTACAACCGCACCGCCACCGGGCTGGGCTGGCATTTCGAGAGCGAGCGGGTACGCAGCAATGTGTTCGCCATCCAGGATTCGCTGCGCCAGGTGATCGAGGAGTTCCGCAGCCAGGGCAGCGGCCCGTACGCGCTGCGCAACAACGCGGTGCTGGAAGGCAGCGAGCGGGTCGAGGTGGTGGTGCGCGACCGCAACCAGCCGACCCGGATCGTCTCGGTGCGCTCACTGGCGCGGCTGGTCGACTACAGCTTCGAGCCGTTCTCCGGGCGCATCCTGCTCAACCAGTTCCTGCCGGCTTTCGACAGCGACCTCAACACGGTCTCGCTGCGCATCACCTATGAACTGGACCAGGACACCGAAAAGTTCTGGGTGGTCGGTGCCGATGCGCAGGTCAAGCTGACCGATCGGTTTGAAGTCGGTGCGGCCGCGGTCGAAGACCGCAACCCCTATGCCGAATTCAAGATGGGCAGCGCCAATGCCAGCTATCGCTTCGGCGACAACACGCTGCTGGTGGCCGAGTTCGCCCGGACCCGCAGCGAGGTCAACACCAACACCATCAACCAGGTCACCTCGCAGGGCCTGAAGGATGTCAGTGGCGAGGTGGAAGGCGACGCCTGGCGGCTGGAATTCGCCCACGACGGCGCCAGGCTCGACGCGCGCCTGTTCGCCGCGCGCACCGACCCGGCCTTCAACAACCCGGCCGCGCCGCTGTATGGCGGCCGTGGCGAGTACAACGCGCGGCTGGGCTGGCGGGTTGGCCCGCGCCTGGAGCTGTATGTCGAAGGCCTGCGCAGCGAAGACCGCAATCCCGATGGCGGCAAGCGCGATGCCGGCGGCGCCGGTGTACGGGTCAACGCCAGCGAGCGGTTGACCGTGGACCTGGGCGTGCGCAGCATCCGCGAAACCATCGGGGTAACCTCGCCGTGGTCGTCGGGCGCACCGTTCGGCAACGCCGGCGGGCTGACCGGCGGCTTCGCCAGTGGCAGCGGCGGCGGCGCGCTGGGCTACGGCCAGCAGGCGCTGGACCCGCTGACCGGGCTGATGGTGATCAACGGCAGCAGCAGTGGCAGCCCGCTCACCAGCGACCTGCCGGTGGGCACCGAACTGGAATCGGACAGCGCCCGCATCGGCCTGGGTTACCGCCTCAGCGACCGGCTCAGCGCCGGTGCCGAAGTGGAGCGCAGCGTCAGCGGCGAAGACCGCAAGCGCCTGGCTGCCGGGCTGGACTACCAGGTGTTCGAGCGCAGCCGGGTGTATGGGCGTTACGAAAAGCAGACCGGCCTGACCAGTGCCTACGGCATCACCACCACCGACCGCGAAGCCGATGCGCTGGTATTCGGTGTCGACAGCACCTACCTGCGCGATACCCAGACCTTCAGCGAGTACCGGCTGCGCGATTCGATCAGCGGCCGCGACGTGCAGGCCGCCTCGGGCATCCGCAATACCTGGGACATCGCCGAAGGCCTGCGCCTGGGCAGTTCGGCCGAGCACGTCAAGGTGATCGACGGCAGCGCCGGCGACAGCACCGGCCTGGCGCTGGCGCTGGACTACAGCGCCAACCCGCTGTGGCGCGGCGCGGTCCGGGTCGAACACCGGATCTCGGACGACGTGCCCGATACCGACAGCAACGAGGCGTTCAACACCACCCTGGTGCAGGCCATGCTGGCCCGCAAGCTCAGCCGCGACTGGACCCTGCTGGCCCGCAACTACCTGCTCAGCACCCGCTACGACGCGCGCGGGGACGTGCTGCAGGACCGCTTCCAGCTGGGCGTGGCCTACCGCGAAACCGACCGCAACCGGGTCAACGCGCTGGCCCGCTATGAGTACAAGCTGGAACGCGACGAAAGCGGGCTGACCCTGTCCGACGGCCGGCCCGTGGATGGCAGCAGCCAGGACGTGCGCACGCGTGCGCATATCGTGTCCACCCACGCCGACTGGCATCCATCGCGGCCGTGGTGGCTGACCGGGCGCATCGCCGGCAAGTGGCAGCAGGACCAGTTCGCCTACGGCGACGGGTCGCGGGTCAACAGCCGCTTCCACGCCGTGCTGCTGTCCGGCCGGGTGGTGTATGACATCACCGAAAACTGGGACATCGGCGTGCTCGGCTCCACCTTCCGCGGCCAGTCCAAGGCCAACCAGTACGCCTGGGGCGTGGAAGTAGGCCGGTTGCTGCGCCAGAACCTGTGGTTGTCGGCCGGCTACAACTGGACCGGCTTCAGCGGCGACCGCGACCTCAATGGCTATGAATACACCCAGCAGGGCGTGTTCCTGCGCCTGCGCTTCAAGTTCGACGAAGACCTTTTCCGGCCGGACCCCGTCCGCTACCGCGACCCGGCACGCTGAGGATGCCCCGATGACCACTTTCCACCCGATCTCCCGCCTCGCTCCCTCGCTGCTGGCCGCCGCGCTGCTGCTCGCCAGCACCGCCTCGGCCCAGCAGACCCTGCTGCATCCGCCGCAGCAGCGCATCAGCGACCAGGCCATCCATGCCGACCTGGGCGCCTACGAGGCCACCCAGGGCCGCATCCAGGCGCTCAACGATGGCGGCCGCCCGATCCGCGACTACCACTTGGCCAAGGCGCAATGCTGGCTGGATGTGTCCTTCCACGAATACAGCCGCAACGACCGCAGCGACTTCCCGCAGCAGGCACTGGGCGAATCGGAGAAGCTGATCGTGGGCATGGAGCAGGGCGTCCAGCCGCTGCCCACCGACACCCCGCTGGTGAACAACGCCAAGTACCTGCGCGATGACCTGTGGCAGCGCCTGCGCGTGCTGCACCAGGCCCCCGGGTTCAGCTGCGCGCAGCAGCAGGTGGCCTGTGGCGAGGTCGAACTGGTGCATGCCGGCAACGAGTTCAACCAGCAGCAGTGGCGGCATTCCAAGCCCTACATCCAGATCGCCGAAGAGCTGGTCAACGACGCCGAAGCCGCCGCACGCCAGTGCGATGTCGGCGCAGCCGCGCCGGTCGCGGCGGCCACGCTGGTGGCCAACGTGCTGTTCGAGTTCGACCGCGACGGCTACCGCGACATCCGCACCTATTCGCTGGAAAGCGTCGACCGCGCGCTGGCCAGCATCGCCGCCGAGTCGTTGCCGCTGCAGGGCATTGCCCTGGTCGGGCATGCCGACCGCATGCAGGGGCGTGGCTTCGATGCCAACCAGGCATTGTCCGAGCGGCGCGCGCGCACCGTGCGTGAACTGCTGGTCGGGCGCGGCATCGACCCGGCACTGATCCGCTACGAGTACCGTGGCGATACCCAGCAGGTGCAGCAGTGCGACGGCGTGCGGCCGCGTGCGGCGCTGCTGGAATGCCTGTTGCCCAATCGCCGGGTGGAAGTGCGCTTCGAGGTGGCGCGCTGAGCGGTGCCGCCTAGTACCGGTGTTTGTTGACGGTGCCGGCCGCCGTCCCGGCCGGGGCCTGCCGCTGCGGCTCGGCGCGCGGTGGTGCCCAGGGCATCGGCCGGCTGCCGGCCAGGGTCACCCAACCCAGCGCCATCGCCTGTTCCGGGTCGTGCAGCAGGCTGTACAGATCCACGTCGGCGCCGGCGGTTTCGCCCCAGAGACTGGCCCAGGCGTTGTGGCCGCTGCGGCGTGCGCTCTGCAGGGCGCGGTCGGCCGCGCGCAGGCTGTCGTCCAGCTGCGCCGCACGGCCGGCGAACAACGGCAACGGGGCCACGCCCAGGCTGGCGCTGAGGGTGATGGCCTGGCCGGGCTGGGCTTCCACCAGCAGCCGCTCAATACTGATGCGCAGGTGATTGGCCAGCGCCTGCGCGGCAGCGGCAGTGGTGTCGTGGCGGGCGACCAGGAAGCTGGCACCGCCCCAGCGGGCGACCAGGTCGCGGCGGTCCACCGCCTGCACCAGGCAGCGCGCTACCGCGCGCAGCAGGCCATCGCCGGCGGCCTGGCCGTGGCGTTCGTTGAAGGCCTTGAAATCATCGATTTCCAGCAGGACCAGCGCGCTGCGCTTCGGGCCGGCATGTTCGGCGGCGTCGGCCAGCCGATGCTCGGCCTCGCTGCGGTTGGGCAGGCCGGTCAGCGCATCGGTGCGGTTCAGCGCCGACAGCTCATGGCGCTGGCGGCGCAGCCGCAGCACCAGCGTGGTGGCGATCACCAGCACCGCCAGCAATGCCACCACGGCGCTGTTGCGCAGCACCCGCACGCGGCCCAGGTCCTGCTCGGCGTTGACCTGGGCCGGATCGATGCTGCGTTCGGCGGTGGCCTGCAGTTTGGCCAGCTGGTTGAGGGTGTCGCCCTTGCTGCGCGCCTGGTCCATCTCGCGCGCCTGGCGCGCCGCCCGCAGGGCCTGTTGGCGGTGGCCAAGCACGGTGTGCGCATCGCCGAGCAGGTCCAGCCCGTGGCGGACCTCATCGCTGAACCGGCCAGCCTCGGCCAGTGCCTGGGCCTGTTCGGCCAGTGCCAGCGCCTGCATGTCCTGGTTGCGGTCCAATGCCAGCCGGGCCAGCCGCTGCAGGGTGACGATCCGGCCCTGCTGGTCCTGTTTCTCCTGCCAGGCCAGGGCCCGCCGCAGCCCTGCATCGGCGGCGGCATACTGGCCCTGCGCGCGCTGGATCTCGGCACGGTGGCTGGCGATCCGGTACAGCAGCACGTCCTGGCCGTTGAGCCGCGCACCGATCGCCTCGGCGCGCGCGAACGCGCTCAGGGCTTCCTCATGGCGCTGCATCTGCAGCAGCGCGTAGCCCACGTTGTAGTGGATCAGCAGGTCGCCCGGGTTGGGCGGGCGGCGCAGGTGCTGGCTGAGCGCGGCGGCTTTCTGCAGGTAGGTCAATGCGCCCTGCGCGTCGCCCATGGCATCGCCACGGATCATCGCGATCTGCATCAATGCACTGATCTGGGCATGCACATCGCGGGCGCGCACCGCTTCGTCGAGGGCGTCGCTGGTCAGCGCCAGCGCCCGCGCGTGTTCTCCCTGCCACAACAGCAGGTGCGCGGCCATCGATTTGGCCCGCAGCCGGTCTTCGCTGCTGGCATCGGCGCGCTCGGCGGCGGCCAGCAGCCGTGCCGGCAGGGCGGTGGTCTGTTGCAGCTGGCCCTGCGCGCGCAGCGCGATGCCCAGGCAGCCGGTCGCGCCGATCTCCACCGGCGTCGGCAACGCCGGGCGGGCCAGCAGGGCGCGGGCGATCTGCAGCGAAGTCTGCGGCGTGCTGGTCAACAGTGCGTGGCACTGCTGCACCTGGTCCATCAGCGGCGCATTGTCGACGGGTTGCGCCCGTGCCGGCAGGGCGAGACAGGCGGCAAGGCATAGCAGCGCAGACAGACTGCGACGGGCGAGCGGCAAGCTGGGCATGGTCAACGGCGTCCTGGCGGCGATCAGGCCTGGCCCAGGGCGGCTGCAGTGGCGCTGCAGCCGGCGGCAGCCGGATCGTGGACGGCTAATATAACGCCGTTATCGACACAACTTGACGTATTCGACCCGTCTGGAGTGGCCGCGCATGCCTGAACCCGTTACCCCCGCTGTCTCCCTGCCGGATCGGGCCATGCTGCCGCGCGGCCTGGGCGCGCGCACCGATGCCATGCTGTGCGGCCTGTGGCTGCTGCTGGCCGGCTTCCATCCACTGATGGCCTTCTGGCTGTTGCAGGGGCCAAGCGTGGGCGTGGACAGCATGGTGCCGGTGCTGGCCGGATTGCAGCTGCTGCTGTGCGTTGGCTGCCTGGTCGTGCAGCGGCGGGGCCAGGGCGTGGCGGCGGCCGGTGCCTTCGTGCTCGGGCAGTTGCTGCTGCTGTCGGTGGCCTATGGCTACTGGGGCCTGGCCGCACAGGTGCGGCAACAGTTGCTGCAGGTGGTGCCGATCCTGCTGGTGGCCGCGCTGCTGGGCGCGCGGCCGTTGCGTTGGGCAACGCTGTGGCTGTGCGCTGTGATGGTGGCCGGGGCCTGGGTCGACCTGGCCGGCAACCTGTTCCGCAGCGAGCGGGTGCCGCAGGTGGTGGTCCAGCTGGGTGCGTGCGTGTTCGGCAGCGCGCTGGTGGCCTGGCTGCTGCACCACAGCGTCACCGCACTGCGTGAAAGCCTGCAGCTGGCCGAGCAGCATGGCGCCGACCTGGCGCGCAAGCGCGACCAGCTGCAACTGGAGATGCAGGAGAAGGAACGTTCGCGCGACCAGTTGGTGCACGCGATGAAGATGGAGAACGTGGGCCGCCTGGCCAGCGGCATCGCGCACGATTTCAACCACCTGCTGGGGCTGATCCACGGCTATGTGGCCAAGGCCCGCCGCAGCCAGGATCTGCCTGCCGTGGCCGAAGCGCTGCAGGGAGTGGACTCGGCGGCCCGCCGCGCCAGCGCGGTCAGCCGCCGCCTGCTGGATTTCAGCCGGCTGGAGGCCGGCCGGCCGCAACTGCTGGATGCCGCCGATGCCATCGAGGCGATGGCGCCGATGCTGCGCCAGGTGTTCGATCTGGGCATCGCGTGCCGGGTCGATACCGGCCAGGTGCGTTGCCGCATCCATTTCGACCCGGCACAGCTGGAGTTGATCCTGCTCAGCCTGGCCGTCAACGCCAGCCAGGCCATGCCCGACGGCGGCAGTTTCGACCTGGAACTGGCGCTGGTGGCGGAGGGGGGCGAGCTGGCCATCCGCGCCCGCGACACCGGGCAGGGCATGAGCGAGGAAGTGCGCGCGCGCTGCCTGGAGCCGTTCTTCACCACCAAGCCGGTCGGGCAGGGCACCGGCCTGGGCCTGGCGGTAAGCGCCAGCCTGGTGGCCGCGGCCAGTGGCCGGATCCAGGTGGAGAGTCGCAGCGGCCACGGCACCTGTGTCGAGATCCGTTTGCCGGCCCTGGCGCTGGAGTAGGCGGCAGCGGCCACACCGGCCATTGTCACCGGCAACGGTGGTGACCTACCCTGCCTGCTGCTTTCAGGGAAACACGCCACGTGGTCTCCAGCTGGATCCTGCTGTTGGTATCGGTGGCCTATGCCGCGCTGTTGTTCGGCGTGGCATGGTGGGGAGACCGACGGCCGATGTACCCCGACCGGCCCTGGCTGCGCCCGGTGGTCTACAGCCTGGCCCTGGCGGTGTACTGCTCGTCGTGGACCTTCTACGGGGCGGTCGGCACCGCGGTACGGCATGGCATCGGCTACCTGCCGATCTACCTGGGCCCGCTGCTGCTGTGGTTGTTCGGCTGGCGCATCATCGAACGCCTGGCGCTGATCGCACGCAGCCAGAACGTGGTGTCCATCGCCGACTTCATTTCCTCGAGGTTCGGCCGCTCGCGCCGGTTGGCCGCGCTGGTGGCGGTGATCGCGCTGATCGGCATCGTGCCGTACCTGGCGCTGCAGTACAAAGCGGTGGCGATGAGCCTGCAGGTGCTGACCGGCAATGTCGGCCCCACCGGTTTCTTCACCGACCCGGCGTTGTACGTGGCGCTGCTGATGGCGTTGTTCGCCACGCTGTTCGGCACCCGCCAGGTGGATGCCACCGAACACCACCACGGCATGATGCTGGCGATCGCGCTGGAGTCGCTGATCAAGCTGATCGCGATGGTGGCGCTGGGCCTGTTCGCCTACCTGTGGCTCAACGACCGTACCGACCGGGTGCTGCAATCGGCGCATACGCTGTTTGCCGGGTTGCCGCCGGTGGGCTTCATCTCGCAGACGCTGCTCAGTTTCCTGGCCATCATCTGCCTGCCGCGCCAGTTCCACGTGGCGGTGGTGGAATGCGGCGACGTACGCGATGTGCGCCGCGCGCGCTGGATGTTCGGCGCCTACCTGGTGATCATCTCGGCGATGGTGATCCCCATCGCCACCGCCGGGGTGACCCTGTTCGGCACCGGTGGCAGCGTCGCCGACGACAGCATGGTGCTGGCCCTGCCGCTGGCCGAAGGGCGCAAGTTCCTGGCGCTGGTGGCCTACGTGGGCGGCTTCTCGGCGGCCACCGGCATGGTCATCGTGGCCTCCATCGCACTGGCCACCATGGTCAGCAACGACCTGGTGATGCCGGTGCTGCTGCGCCGCAGCGGCGACCACCAGGAAGCGGCCGATGTCGCCTCGCGGGTGCTGTGGATCCGGCGCACGGCGATCCTGCTGCTGGCGCTGCTGGCCTACAGCTACTACCGCGGCAGCAGCAACGACAGCACGCTGGCTTCCTACGGGTTGATGGCATTCGCCGCGGTGGCGCAGTTCGCGCCCGGGCTGATCGGCGGCCTGTACTGGCGCGGGGCCAGCCGCAAGGGCGTGGAGGTCGGCATGCTGCTCGGCTTCGCCACCTGGGCCTATACCTTGTTGTTGCCCGCGCTGACCCATGCCGGCTGGATGGACCCGGCATGGCTGCAGGGCCCGTTCGGCATCGCCTGGCTGCAGCCGCAGCACCTGTTCGGGATGAGCGGCTGGGACCCGCTCACCCACGGTACGTTCTGGTCATTGCTGGTCAACGTGGCCGCGATGGTGCTGGTGTCGGTGCGCTGGCGCCCGGGCGTGGACGAGCGGCTGCGCGCCGCGCCGTTCCTGGACCCGTATGCGCAGCGGCCGTCGGTGGTCGGTGCCTGGCCCGGCCATGTGCATGTCGAAGACCTGTTGGCGCTGGCCTCGCGGGTGGTCGGCGACCGCCATGCGCGGCGTTCGTTCCTCGAACAGGCCCAGTCGATGGGGCGCGAGCTGCAGGCCTCGGCCCCGGCCGACCGCGCCTGGGTGCAGTTCACCGAACGCCTGCTGGCCGCCTCGATCGGCGCGGCCTCGGCGCGGTTGCTGCTGACCAGCCTGCTGCGCGGCTCGGGCATGGACCTGGGCGAAGTGGTGGCGGTGCTCGACGAGGCCGGCCAGGAACTGCGCTTCAACCGCGAAATCCTCTCCACCACGCTGGAGAACATCAGCGCCGGGGTCAGCGTGGTCGATCCGGACATGCGCCTGACCGCCTGGAACCGCCGCTACCAGCAGATGTTCGGCTACCCCGATGGCATGCTCTACGTGGGCCGCCCGGTGGCCGACCTGATCCGCTACAACGCCGAGCGCGGCGAACTGGGCGAGGGCGAGATCGAGGTGCAGATCAACCGCCGCATCGGCTATATGCGCGCCGGTTCGCCGCATATCTTCGAGCGCACCCGCAGCGACGGCAAGGTGATCGAGATGCGCGGCCAGGCGCTGCCCGGTGGCGGCTATGTCACCAGCTACAACGACATCACCGACTACAAGCACGCCGAGAAGGCCCTGCTGGAAGCCAATGAAACCCTGGAACAGCGCGTGGCCGAACGCTCGCATGCGGCCGAGGCCGCACAGCAGTCCAAGACGCGGTTCCTGGCCGCGATCAGCCATGACGTGCTGCAGCCGCTGAATGCCGCGCGGCTGTTCGCCTCGGCGCTGCGCGACAGCCACCACAACAACGAAGAACAGCGGCACCTGGCCGAACGCGTGGATGCTTCGCTGCGTGCCGCCGAAGAACTGCTGGACGGCCTGCTGGACGTATCGCGGCTGGACGCCGGCGGGCTGCACCCGGTGATCGGCGATTTCGACGTAAGCCTGCTGATGCGCGAACTGGCCGCGCAGTATTCGCCCGTGGCCGCCGGGCGCGGCCTGCGCATGGACCTGTCGGCGCGCCCGGCCTGGGTGCGCAGCGACCGCCGCCTGTTGCGCCGGGTACTGCAGAATTTCCTGGCCAACGCGCTGCGCTACACCCGGCAAGGCCGCATCGTGCTGGCGGTGCGCCACCGCGGCGACCAGGTGGAACTGCAGGTGTGGGATACCGGCCCGGGCATTCCCGCGCACCACATGCAGCAGATCTTCGATGAGTTCCATCGCTACCAGCAGCCGTTCGACTGGGGCGAGCAGGGCCTGGGCCTGGGCCTGTCGATCTGCCAGCGCATCTCGCGCCTGCTCGACCACCGGCTCAATGCGCGCAGCCGGGTCGGTACCGGCAGCATGTTCTCGATCATGCTGCCGCGGGTGGAGGCCCCCCTGTTGCCCGATCCGGCAAGCTCGCCGCCGACACCGCCGCCGGTGTCGCGCACCGATTCGCTGGCCGGCATGCGCGTGCTGTGCGTGGACAACGACCAGGAGATCCTCGATGGCATGCGCGCGCTGCTGGGGCGCTGGCAGGTCGAGGTGATCACCGCCAGCACCGTGGACCAGGCATTGCAGAAGGTGGACGAACGCCCGGACGTGATGCTGGTGGATTACCACCTGCACGACCGCCTGGATGGCCTGGATACGCTGGTGGCCCTGCGCGACAAGGCCGGGCGCGCCATCCCGGGCGCGCTGCTGACCGCCGACGGCCGCGATGAACTCAAGCGGATGGCGCGCGAGCGCGGCTACCGGCTGCTGACCAAGCCGATCAAGCCGGCATCGCTGCGTGCGTTCCTGGCCGCCTTCCACGACACCCGCGGCGACATGTAGCCGCGCCGGCATGGCGGCGCGCGGTCAGCCCATCGCGCCGTTGAGGTGTTCGTACAGGATGGTGGCGCCGATGATGATCAGGATCACGCCGCCGACGATCTCCGCGCGCCTGCCGGCCATGTTGCCCAGTACCCGGCCGAGCATGATCCCGCAGGTGACCATGGTCAGCGTGCACAGGCCGATCACCAGGGCCACCACGCCGATGTTCACATCGAGGAAGGCCAGGCCGATACCCACCGCCATCGCATCGATGCTGGTGGCCAGGCCGGTCACCGCCAGCCGCCAGAAACCGTGGTGCCTGCTGCTGTCTTCCTCGTCGGCTTCGTGCTCGGAGCGGAGGCCGTTGATGATCATGTGCACGCCCAGCGCACCGAGCAGGCCGAAGGCGATCCAGTGATCGAAGGCCTCCACGTACTGCAGGGCGGCGCGGCCGAGCAGCCAGCCGATCACCGGCGTGATGCCTTCGATGACGCCGAAAATAAGGCCGGCGCGCAGCGCATCGGAGAAGCGGGGCTTGCGCATGGCCGCGCCCTTGCCGATCGCCGCGGCGAAGGCATCGGTGGACATGGCAAAGCCGATCAGCAGGATCGAAACAGGAGACATCGGGGTACGCGGCAGGTCGGGCGATGGCGGGCAACGGACCGCGGACGCGCCCAACCTGTCGTTGCGCACGCGGACCGCTGGTCTCGCCAACCAAGATGGTTGCCCGCACCACGGCGCACTGGCCGAGCATGTTGATGCGGGCGATTCCTTCAGCAGGAATCCGGCTACTCCCCAAGGGGACGCGAAGCTTAGCACCGGGTGCGCGGATTGCAGCGGCTACGGCGAATTGCGCAGGTAACTCTGGAATTCATAGCTCTGGCTATAAGGCAGTGCCGGTAGGGTCGCGCCCCAGCCGACTGCCGATGGCGCCGCAACGTTCGGCAGGGCATGACCTTTGAACAATGCCGCCGGCATTCCGGCATCGCGCCATCCACGCATGGCGTGGATCTACTCCTCTTCGGGCGGCAACACGATCTGCTCGTCGTCGATGGCCAGCTTGCCGGCCATCAGCACCGCCTGGGTACGGTTGGTGACGCCGAGCTTGCGCAGGATCGCGGTGACATGGGCCTTGATGGTCGCTTCGGAGACGTTGAGGTCGTAGGCGATCTGCTTGTTGAGGCGGCCGACGCCGAGCATCTGCAGCACGCGGAACTGCTGCGGGGTCAGTTCGCGCAGGCGCTGGCCGATCTCGCGTTCCTCGCGCCCGGTCGGCGGCACGGTGTGCGCCTCCGGCGGCGCCCAGGTCTCGCCATCCAGAATGGTGCCCAGCGCATGGCCGATGGTGTCCGAATCGGCGGATTTGGGGATGAAGCCGAACGCGCCATGGTCCAGCGCGCGACGCATCACGGTCGGCTCTTCGCGCGCGGAGACCACCACCACCGGCAGCTGCGGGTGCAGCGCACGCATGTGCACCAGTGCGTTGAAGCCCTGCGCGCCGGGCATGTTGAGGTCCATCAGCACCAGGTCGGCGTCGGTGTGCTGGTCGGCCAGCTGGTACAGCGCTTCCACGCTGTCGGCTTCATACAGCTGCACACCGGGAATGACCCGTTGCACCGCGCCGCGAAGGGCTTCGCGGAACAGCGGGTGGTCATCGGCAATCAGGAGGGTTGTCATGGGGATAGCTAACCAGATGGAGCCGGCAGGCACCGTGACCGTGTGCAGGATTGCGTTCCAATGGTGACCCGCGTCCCTCCACGCGGATCACCACGGGCCCCATCCTGGGCCGCCACGGTGAAGGGTTATTTCACTTTTCGTTCTTCCACCAGCGAGGCCACTACCGACGGGTCGGCCAGGGTCGAGGTGTCGCCGAGCTGGTCCGGCGCGTTCTCGGCGATCTTGCGCAGGATGCGGCGCATGATCTTGCCAGAGCGGGTCTTGGGCAGGCCCGGCGCCCATTGCAGGTGGTCGGGTGCGGCGATCGGGCCGATCTCCTTGCGCACCCAGGCCACCAGTTCCCTGTGCAGCTCCTCGCTCGGCGTTTCGTCCGCGATCAGGGTGACATAGGCATAGATGCCCTGGCCCTTGATGTCGTGCGGGAAGCCGACCACGGCCGCTTCTGCCACCTTCGGGTGCGAAACCAGCGCGCTTTCCACCTCGGCGGTACCGATACGGTGGCCGGAGACATTGATCACATCGTCGACGCGGCCGGTGATCCAGTAGTAGCCGTCGTCATCGCGGCGGCACCCGTCGCCGGTGAAGTAGCTGCCCGGGTAGGTGCGGAAATAGGTGTCGATGAAACGCTGGTGGTCGCCGTAGACGCTGCGCATCTGGCCCGGCCACGAATCGCGGATGATCAGGTTGCCTTCGGTGGCGCCGTCCTTGATTTCGCCATCGGCATTGACCAGCGCCGGCTGCACGCCGAAGAACGGCAGGGTGGCCGAGCCCGGCTTGAGGTCCACCGCGCCCGGCAGTGGCGAGATCAGGATGCCGCCGGTTTCGGTCTGCCACCAGGTATCCACGATCGGGCAGCGGCTGTCGCCGATGACCTCGTAATACCAGCGCCAGGCTTCCGGGTTGATCGGCTCGCCGACGCTGCCGAGCAGGCGTAGCGACGCGCGCGAAGTGCGCTTGACCGGCGCATCGCCTTCGCGCATCAACGCGCGGATCGCCGTCGGTGCGGTGTAGAAGATGCTGACCTGGTGCTTGTCGATCACCTCCCAGAAGCGCGAGGTGCTGGGGAAGTTCGGCACGCCCTCGAACATCAGCGAGGTGGCGCCGTTGGCCAGCGGCCCGTACACGATGTAGCTGTGGCCGGTGACCCAGCCGACGTCGGCGGTGCACCAGTAGATGTCGTCTTCGCGCAGGTCGAACACCGCCTCGTGGGTGTAGGCCGCATACAGCAGGTAACCGCCGGTGGTATGCAGCACGCCCTTGGGCTTGCCGGTGGAACCGGAGGTGTAGAGGATGAACAACGGATCTTCGGCGTTCATCCGCTCCGGCTCGCACTGCGCCGGCTGCGGATCGACCACATCGTGGAACCAGCGGTCGCGCGGGGCCTGCATGTCCACCGCACCGCCGGTGTGGCGCACCACCAGCACCGTTTCCACGGTGGTGGTGCCGGGCAGCTTCAGTGCGGCATCGACGTTGGCCTTGAGCGGGATCTTCTTGCCACCGCGCAGGCCTTCGTCGGCGGTGATGATCAGCTTGCTGCCGCAGTCGATCACCCGGTCGGCGATCGAGTTCGGCGCAAACCCGCCAAACACCACCGAGTGCACTGCCCCGATGCGCGCGCAGGCGAGCATGGCCACGGCCGCATCGACGATCATCGGCAGGTAGATGGTGACCCGGTCGCCCTTGACCACGCCGAGGTTGCGCAGCGCATTGCCCAGCCGGCAGACGCGCTCATGCAGCTCACGGTAGGTCACGCCCCTGGAGGGCGCGTCCGGGCTGTCCGGCTCGAACAGCAACGCCACCTTGTCGCCGCGCTGCTGCAGGTGGCGGTCCAGGCAGTTCACGCTGGCGTTGAGCTCGCCGTCCTCGAACCATTTGATCCGGAAGTCATCGAGGTCGTAGCTGACGTTCTTGATCGTGGTCGGCTGCTTGAACCACTGCAGGCGCTGCGCGGCCTTGCCCCAGAATGCATCCGGGTTCTCTACCGACTCGCGGTAGAGCGTGTCGTAGGTGTTCTTGTCAATGCGCGCCCTGGCGGAAAAATCCGCCTTGACGGGGTAAAGATCGGCCATGGCACCCTCACTTGCACTAGGACTTGGGTTGTGCGATCGCAGCATAACCCGCGATCCATCCCCCTCAGTTTGCCGCATCCGCCCGCCTTCGCGTTGCCTGGGGGCATAGACCATGGTCGTAGCCGGGAGGGCGGTTGGTCACGGACCGGGGCATCCCGACCCCGAGGCATCCCGACCTATGGGGCGCGACTCAGGGCATCCGGGCCATGGGCACGAGCCGGGGCAGCCCGACCATGGGTCGGTCCTACCCAGCTGCCTGCGGCGCCCGGGTCGTACGACCAATGGCCAATAGCGGGATGCGTCAATCGGCCGCACTGTCGGCTCGACCGTGCCCAGCGCGGCGTTCGCATTGCCACCCGGGAGAGAGGGCAACATGAGCCACCGTTTACTTAAGACGACACGCCGGCCATTGGCGGCCGCCCTGTTCGTTGCATTGATCGCGCCAGGCGTGGCGTGGGCCGACACCGCCAAAGAGAAGGCGCTGGAAGCACGCATCGCCGAGCTGGAGCGCCAGGTGCAGATGCTGGTATCCACCAGCCAGCAGCAACAGACCCAGATCAGCCAGGCGCAGACCGACGTCACCGCGGTGAAGACGGTGCAGGCCCAGCAGCCGCTGGCCGCGCAGGTGCCGGCCGGCAAGCAGCCGATCCAGGTCACCACCATCACCCCGGGCGCCGCGCCGGGCACCACGGTCAAGATCGGCGGCTTCATCAAGGCCGACTTCATGGCCACCCAGACCGGCGACGGCCAGCTTGCCGACGATGCTACCGGCCGTGCGCTGTACCTGCCGGGGCAGACCCCGGTGGCCGGCGCCGGCGGCAGCGGCGAGCGCTCGGACGTGGATTACAACGCCCACGCCAAGTTCTCGCGCTTCAACCTGGGCATCGACAACGTCAGCGATGCCGGCAACAAGGCCGGTGCGTTCTTCGAGATGGACTTCTTCGGCAACTCGCTGGGCAACCAGACCGCCACCAACACCTATGGGGTGACCCTGCGCCACGCCTACATGTACTGGAACAACTGGCTGGCCGGCCAGACCTGGTCCAACTTCATGGATGCCGCCTCGCTGCCGGAAGCGGCCGATTTCGTCGGCCCCACCGACGGCGTGCTGTTCGTGCGCCAGGCACAGATCCGCTACACCCAGGGCGGTTTCAGCGTGGCCCTGGAAAACCCGGAGACCACCGTGCTCACCGGCGCCCGCAACCTGGTGACCGGGGCCTGGACCAATGCGTCCAGCAACTCCGACCGCGGTTCGCTGCCGGACCTGACCCTGCGCTATGGCTGGAAGGGCGACTGGGGCACCTTCGGCGTCGGCGGCGTGGTGCGGCAGCTGAAGATCGACAACCAGACCACCGGCGTCAACGTCGACAAGATCGGCGGCGGCCTGACCCTGGGCGGCAAGTGGGTGATGGGCGGCAGCGATACCCTGCATTACCAGCTCAGCGGCGGCGAAGGCATCGCCCGCTACGTCGGCCTGGGTATCACCGCCGACACCGCCTACGACGTGGCCCGCGACGAACTCAACCCGACCGGGGTACTGGCCGGCTACGTCGGCTGGCGCCACGCCTTCACCCCCAAGCTGCGCACCAACCTGATCTATGCGCGCAGCGACTACGACAACGACGGCAGCCTGGGCCCGCTGGTCACCAAGAGCGTGCAGAGCATCCGCGGCAACGTGTTCTACACCCCGATGCCCAAGGTCGATATCGGTGCCGAGTACATGTATGGCGTGCGTGAGATCGAGGATGGACGCAAGGGCGACATCAACCGCCTGCAGTTCACCACGAAATACAGCTTCTAGAAAATGTGTGCCGACCAACGGTCGGCACCTACAGAATTAGAAACCACCCGACCAACACTGCGATTGCCGACCTACGGTCGGCACTACCGAGGGGATGCTTCCCATGTCAACAACACCTGCACCCGCAACACTTACCCAGGGACACAAGAAGGTCATCTTCGCGTCCAGCCTGGGCACCGTCTTCGAGTGGTACGACTTCTTCCTGTACGGCTCGCTGGCGGCGATCATCGCCAAGCAGTTCTTCAGCGGCGTCAACGAAACCACCGGCATGATCTTCGCGCTGCTGGCGTTCGCGGCCGGCTTCTTCGTGCGCCCGTTCGGCGCGGCCTTCTTCGGCAGCCTCGGCGACCGCATCGGCCGCAAGTACACCTTCCTGGTCACCATCCTGATCATGGGCATCTCGACCTTCCTGGTCGGCGTGCTGCCCAACTACGCCTCGATCGGCTTTGCCGCCCCGGTGATCCTGATCATCCTGCGCCTGGCCCAGGGCCTGGCGATGGGCGGCGAGTACGGTGGCGCGGCCACCTACGTGGCCGAACATGCACCGGCCGACAAGCGCGGCCTGTACACCAGCTTCATCCAGTGCACCGCCACGCTGGGCCTGTTCATGTCGCTGCTGATCATCCTGGCCTGCCGCTACTTCCTCGGCAACGAGGCGTTCGAAGCCTGGGGCTGGCGCATTCCGTTCCTGGTCTCGATCGTGCTGCTGGGCGTGTCGGTGTGGATCCGCCTGCAGCTGAGCGAATCGCCGTTGTTCCAGCAGATGAAGGCCGAAGGCAAGGGCTCCAAGACCCCGTTCCGTGACAGCCTCAAGGGCGGCAACCTCAAGCTGATGCTGCTGGTGCTGCTGGGTGCTGCCGCCGGCCAGGCGGTGGTCTGGTACGGCGGTCAGTTCTACGCGCTGTTCTTCCTGAGCAGCATGCTCAAGGTCGACGCCACTACCTCCTACCTGCTGATCGCCGCCGCGCTGGCGCTGGGTGTGCCGTTCTTCATCTTCTTCGGCTGGCTGTCGGACCGTATCGGCCGCAAGAAGATCATCCTGGCCGGCTGCCTGCTGGCCGCCGTCACCTACATCCCGATCTTCAAGGGCCTGACCCACTTCGCCAACCCGGCCATCGAAGAAGCGCGCACCAACTCGCCGGCCCTGGTCGTGGCCGACCCGAGCACCTGCTCGTTCCAGTTCGATCCGGTCGGCATGCGCAAGTTCACCAGCTCCTGCGACGTGGCCACTGCGGCCCTGACCAAGGCCGGTGTGCCCTATGAAGTACAGCCGGCACCGGCCGGTTCGCTGGCCCAGGTCCAGGTGGGCAGCAGCAAGGTCGGTTCGTTCGAGGCGGCCGGCCTGACCAAGGACGAACTCAAGGCCAAGGCCGATGCCTTCGGTGGCGAGCTGAAGGGCGCGCTCACCGCGGCCGGCTACCCGGCCAAGGCCGACAACGCGCGCATCAACATCCCCGGCACCATCTTCATGCTGTGGCTGCTGGTGCTGTACGTGACCATGGTCTACGGCCCGATCGCCGCCTACCTGGTCGAGCTGTTCCCGACCCGCATCCGCTACACCTCGATGTCGCTGCCGTACCACATCGGCAACGGCTGGTTCGGCGGCTTCCTGCCGGCGATTTCCTTCGCGCTGGTGGCCGGCACCGGCAACCTGTACTACGGCCTGTGGTACCCGATCATCATCGCGTTGATGACGGTCGTGGTCGGCGGGTTGTTCCTGCGCGAGACGCGCGGGGTGGATATCACGCTGTAACGTTGGTTCGCACCACACGAACAAAGGGCCGCGATGCCAATCGCGGCCCTTTTCGCGTTTCGGGTAGTGCCGGCCGCTGGCCGGCTCCCCATGCACTTTCGGAGACGCGCCCCGATCCTGCCATCACAGGTGCTGCCGCTATAGTCGGCCCATGAGCGATGCCCCTACCGATCCCCTCGCGCTTCCCGCGATCCTGCATGCCTTGCGTGCCGCCTGGCAGGCCAACCGTCCGTCGCTGGCGCAGCGCGACGATGATCTGCTGCGCCTGCGCATGGCCTTCAAGGCGCGCCTGCCGCAGATGGCCGAGGCGATCGCGGCCGATTTCGGCCACCGCTCCACCCGCGAATCCCTGATCGCCGATGGGATGACCGTGCTTGGCGAGATCGACCACCTGCGCGCGCACCTGCGGCGCTGGGCGCGGCCGCGCCGGGTTGGCGTCGGCTGGCGGTTCTGGCCGGCGCGCGCGCAGCTCCGGCCGGTACCGCTGGGCGTGGTCGGGGTGATCGCGCCGTGGAACTACCCGGTCAACCTGGCGCTGATCCCCCTGGCCACCGCGATCGCGGCGGGCAACCACGTCATCCTCAAACCCTCCGAACACACCCCGCGCACCAGCGCGTTCCTGCAGGCGCTGCTGGCCGAGGTGTTCCCGCCCGCCCGGGTAGCGGTGGTGCAGGGCGATGCAGCGCTGGCCAGCGCGCTGGCCAGCGCGCCGCTGGACCACCTGGTATTCACTGGCTCCACCGCGGTCGGGCGCAAGGTCATGGCCGCCGCCGCCGCGCACCTGACCCCGCTGACCCTGGAACTGGGCGGCAAGTCCCCGGCGATCGTGTGCAGCGACTATCCGCTGGACAGGGCGGCAGCGCGCCTGGCCACCGGCAAATGGTTCAACGCCGGGCAGACCTGCATCGCGCCGGATTACGTGCTGATCGACGGCGCCCGCCAGCGCGAACTGGTGCAGCAGTTGCAGACCCAGGTACGCGCGCGTTACGGCGATTTCAGCGATGCCGCCGATTACACCCGGATCATCCACGAGGGCCAGTACCGGCGCCTGCGCGGCTACCTGGACCAGGCCCGCGCACGCGGGGTGCCGGTGATCGAGCTGGCCACGGTCGATCCGGAACGGGCCGCGCGCGAACGTCTGATGGTGCCGACCATCGTGCTCGACCCGCCGGCCGACCTGGACCTGATGCAGGAAGAGATCTTCGGCCCGATCCTGCCGGTCTGCGCCTATCCGGACCTGGACGCCGCGCTGGCCGGGGTGGAGGCGCGCGACCGGCCGCTGGCGCTGTATGTGTTCAGCCAGCAGCGTGAGGTGGTCGAGCGCGTGCTGGGCCGGATCGTGGCCGGCGGCGTCACCGTCAACGACACCTTGCTGCACTTCGCCATCAACGGCCTGCCGTTCGGTGGCGTCGGCCCCAGCGGCATGGGCGCCTACCACGGCCGTGCCGGCTTCGACGGGCTGAGCAAGCGGCTGCCGGTGCTGTGGCAGTCGCGCTGGGCGGCCAGCGACCTGCTCAAGCCGCCGTATTCGAAGATTGCCGGCATGTTGAAGGTGCTGTTGCGGTGATCCCGGCCCACCGATCCCGGCCCACCGACCAACGGTCGGTGGCTACCGCACCGGCCATGTACCGACCGTTGGTTTACCGCGCCGGGTAGGTACCGACCGTTGGTCGGTACATGGCCGCAGCGCGCGGGGTACCCACCGCGCCGGTGCCCCGCAGGTAGAATGATCCCCATGAAAATCGCCTCCTGGAACGTCAATTCGCTCAACGTGCGCCTGCCGCACCTGGAACAGTGGCTCACCGCGTTCGCGCCGGATGTGGTCGGTATCCAGGAAACCAAGATGGAGGACCACAAGTTCCCCGATGCGGTGCTGGCCGGGCTGGGCTACCGCAGCGTGTTTGCCGGGCAGAAGACCTACAACGGCGTCGCGCTGCTGTCGCGCGAACCGGCGCAGGACGTGCAGATCGGCATTCCCGGGTTCGAGGACGAGCAGAAGCGCGTGATCGCCGGCACCGTGGGCGGGGTACGCATCATCAACCTGTACGTGGTCAACGGCCAGGACGTCGGTACCGACAAGTACGCCTACAAGCTGCGCTGGCTGGAGGCCGTGCAGGCCTGGGTGGCGGCCGAACTGCAGCAGTACCCCGAACTGGTGGTGATGGGCGATTTCAACATCGCCCCGGACGCGCGCGACGTGCACGACCCGCTGGTGTGGAACGAAAACCACATCCTGACCTCCACCGCCGAGCGCGGCGCGCTCAACAAACTGCTGCAGCTGGGCCTGCACGATGCGTTCCGCCTGCACAGCGAGGAGGAAGGGGTGTTCAGCTGGTGGGATTACCGCGCCGCCGGCTTCCGCCGCAACCTGGGCCTGCGCATCGACCTGATCCTGGTGTCCGACGCGCTCAAGGCGCGCGCGACTGCCTCGGGTATCGACCGCGAGCCACGCACCTGGGAGCGCCCCAGCGACCATGCGCCGGCATGGGTGCAGCTGGGCTGACCGATACAACAAGGCCCGGCAATGCCGGGCCTTGTGTCCGCATCCACAGCGATCCGGTCAGCGCACGCTCTTGCGCGTAAACAGGTTCACGATCGCCAGCAGGATCACCGCGCCGATCAACGAGAATAGGAACGTACGAATGGTGATCGCTTCGTTGATGCCGCCGCCGAACAGCCAGCCGGCCAGCAGTGCACCGATAATGCCCACCACGATGTTGAGGATGATGCCTTGCTGCGCGTCGCGCTTCATGATGATGCTGGCCAGCCAGCCCACGATGCCGCCGACGATCAACCAGATGATGATGCCCATAGCCTTGACTCCCGGTTTGCGTGTACGACCGCGCCAGTTGACGGCAACCCCCGTGAAGTCGCCGTGCAGTCCCGTGCGCCGGGGGTGGGCATGACCCTGCCGGCAATCCTGGGCGGCCCGTGGCGGTTCGGCCCGGTCACGGTCTGGTGCCTGCCGCACGTCAACGGCACCCGCGGCGAACCGCAGGCCCGGGTACTGCTGGCGCAACAGCTTGGCGCCGCGCCGGGCAGCCTGCCGCTGCAGCGCGATGCCCGCGGCCGGCCGGAACTGCATGGCCCGCTGGCGCACCTGGGCACCGGCTGGAGCCACAGCCATGGCCGGCTGCTGGTGGCGCTGGGCGAGGGCGTGCGGCTGGGCGTGGACCTGGAGCCGCTGCGGCCGCGGCCGCGCATGGCCGAGATCATCGAACGCTTCTTCCACCCGGCCGAGCAGGACTGGCTGCTGGGCCTGGACGAGGTTGCCCGCAATCCCTGGTTCTTCCGGGTCTGGTGCGCCAAGGAAGCCATCCTCAAGGCGCAGGGGCAGGGCATCTCGTTCGGCCTGCACCGCCTGCGGTTGGCCCCGGACCCGGCCGGTGCGCTGCAGCTGGCCTGGTGCGACCCGGAACTGGGCGCGGCGGCGCGCTGGCAGCTGCACGAATGGCAGGCGGCCGACGATTTCCGCGCCGCGTTGGCCTTCCACGCGCTCTGATTGCCGTCCCGCACGGCCGCTGGGCGGACGCCGGGATGACAGCCGACCTGCGATAATGCGTCCATGACCGAACACACACTTCCGGCCGGCGTGGCCGAGGCGCTCGCGCGTGGCCTGGCCGCGATGGACCTGGACGCCGCGCTGGCGCCGCCGCTGCTGACCTACTTGGCCCTGCTCGACCGCTGGAACCGCACCTACAACCTCACCGCGATCCGCGACCCGCTGGAGATGGTCACCCGCCACCTGCTCGACTCGCTGGCGATGCAGCCCTACCTGGAGAGCGGCAGCCTGGCCGACCTGGGCACCGGCCCCGGGTTGCCGGGCATCCCGCTGGCGATCGCCCGCCCGCAGTTGCAGGTGACCCTGGTCGAAAGCAATGGCAAGAAGGCCCGCTTCATGCGCGAGGCCGTGCGCCAGCTGGGCCTGGCCAATGCGCGCGTGGCCGAGTCGCGCGCCGAGGCCCTGGCCGAGCCGGGCGCCTACGACCACCTGACCGCGCGCGCGATGGACACCCTGGCCGGGATCATCCAGGTCGGCGGCCACCTGCTGCGCCCGGGCGGGCGCCTGCTGGCGATGAAGGGCGTCCATCCGCATGAGGAAATCGCCCAGCTGCCGGCTGGCTGGCGGGTCGAGCAGGTGCTGCCGCTGCATGTTCCGGGATTGACCGGCGAACGCCATCTGGTGGTGGTGGCCGGTCCTTGACCGTCCCGGTGGGGTTGCCGGCGACACCGCCGAAGGGCTGCCGGATATCGGCGTCAGCGCCTGTCGCAGCAGCCGCTGCGGTGTCCACCGGGCGCACTCCTGGCCGGCAGGCGCCCGGGCGGGGGTTGGCCGGCGCGCATCTCACAGTGCATGACACGCCCCATATACGCATAATGACCAGTCCCACTCCCTGCCGATGAGGCTCACCCGCATGGCCCGCATCATCGCCATCGCCAACCAGAAAGGTGGCGTCGGCAAGACCACGACTGCCGTCAATCTGGCCGCCTCCCTGGCTGCTGCACCCAAGCGCGTGCTCCTGGTCGATCTCGATTCCCAGGGCAATGCCACCATGGGCAGCGGGGTGGACAAGCGTGAGGTCGCCGCGTCCACCTGCGACCTGCTGCTGGGCGAGGCCACGGCGGCCGAAGTCCGGGTCACCACCCCGGAAGGCTTCGACCTGCTGCCGGGCAACATCGACCTGACCGCCGCCGAGATCCAGCTGATGGACCAGGGCGAACGCGAGCAGCGCCTCAAGCGCGCGCTGGCGCCGATCCGCGACGAATACGACTACATCCTGATCGATTGCCCGCCGGCGCTGTCGCTGCTGACCCTCAACGCGTTGGCCGCGGCCGACTCGGTGATCGTGCCGATGCAGTGCGAGTACTACGCGCTGGAGGGCCTGAGCGCGCTGGTGGAAACCATCGAGGCGCTGCGCGCCAACCTCAATCCCACCCTGGAGATCGAGGGCGTGCTGCGCACCATGTTCGATGTGCGCAACAACCTGGCCAACGCGGTGTCGGCCGAACTGACCGACCACTTCGGCGACCGCGTGTTCCGCACCATCGTGCCGCGCAACGTGCGCCTGGCCGAAGCGCCCAGCCATGGGCAGAGCATCGTCGGCTATGACCGTGCCTCGCGCGGTGGCGTTGCCTACCTCGGCCTGGCCGGGGAAATCATCCGCCGCCACCAACAACGCAACAAGGCCGACAAGGCCATGGAGACCGCCTGATGAGCACCAAGCCCGCCCTCGGCAAGAAACGCGGCCTCGGCCGCGGCCTCGATGCGCTGCTGGGGCCCAAGGGCGCCGTGACCCAGGTGCAGGCCGCCGCCGTGGTCGAACCGCTGCCCGGTGAAGTGCTGCGCAGGCTGCCGGTCGGCCACCTGCAGCCGGGCCGGTACCAGCCGCGCCGCGACATGGATGAAACCAAGCTCGCCGAGCTGGCCGAATCGATCAAGGCGCAGGGCGTGATCCAGCCGATCCTGGTCCGCCAGCTCGGCCCCGACAGCTTCGAGATCGTCGCCGGCGAACGCCGCTGGCGCGCCTCGCAGCTGGCCGGCCTGGACGAAGTGCCGGTGGTGGTGCGCGAGCTGGAAGACCGCACCGTCATCGCGATGGCGCTGATCGAGAACATCCAGCGCGAAGACCTTAACCCGCTCGAAGAAGCCGAAGCGCTGCAGCGCTTGATCAGCGAATTCGCGCTGACCCACGCCGAGGCCGCGCAGGCCGTCGGCCGCTCGCGCGCGGCGGTGTCCAACCTGCTGCGCCTGCTCGAGTTGCCGATCGCGATCCGCCTGCTGCTGGAAACCCGCCGGCTGGAAATGGGCCATGCCCGCGCGCTGCTCACGCTGGCGCCGGAGCTGGCCAGCAAGCTGGCCCAGGAAGCGGCCGATCAGGGCTGGTCGGTGCGCGAAGTGGAACACCGTGCGCAGCAGTTTTCCGCCGGCAAGGTGCCCGGCGCGCTGCGCAAGAAGCCGGCCGCCAGCGCCCCGCAGGCCGACATCGCCTCGCTGGAGACCGAGCTGTCCGAATCGCTGGGCGCGCGCGTGGCGATCAACCACGGCCGTGGCGGCAAGGGCAAGCTGATCATCCATTACACCGACCTGGACACGCTGGACGGCGTGCTCGAACGACTTCGCGCACAGAAGGGCTGAGTCCCCGCCCGCGCCAGAGGATTCCCCCCCAGCAATGAACCCCACCAAGGTCGACCGCAACCATCTGTTGCGTCTGACCGACCTGCCGAATGTCGGGCCGGCCTGTGAGAAGGATCTTCGTTTGATCGGCATCCGCGTGCCCGCCCATCTGCGCGGCCGCGACGCCTATGACATGTACGCCCAGCTGTGCCTGCGCACCGGGGTGATGCACGACCCCTGCGTGATCGACGTGTTCCTGTCGATCGTGCGGTTCATGCAGGGCGAGGCCCCGCGGCCGTGGTGGGACTTCAGCAAGGAACGCAAGGCCACCCTGGCCAAGGACGCCCCGCTCACCCTGTGGTGAATCGGTGCCGGTGCCCGCGATGGACCGCCGGACATGCCGGATCGGCCTACCCGTTGCACAATATGCGCCTGAGATCCCCAGGACGCCGCCCATGACCCTCCTCGTTACCGGTGCCGCCGGCTTCATCGGTGCCAACACCGTCCGTGCCCTGCTCGATGCCGGTGAGGCGGTGGTCGGCCTGGACAACTACAACGACTACTACGACCCGCAGATCAAGCGCGACCGGGTCGCGGCGCTGTGCCCGGACGCGGACATCCGCGTGCTGGACCTGACCGACCGCGACGGCCTGGCCGCGCTGTTCGACCAGGTCGGGCCGACCCGGGTGATCCACCTGGCCGCCCAGGCCGGCGTGCGCTATTCGCTGGAAAACCCGCACGCCTATGTCGACAGCAACCTGGTCGGCTTCGTCAACATGCTCGAACTGTGCCGCCACCGCGGCGTGGCCCACCTGGTGTATGCGTCCAGCAGCTCGGTGTACGGCGACTCGGCCACCCCGCCGTTCTCCGAAGACCAGCGCATCGACAAGCCGCGCTCGCTGTATGCGGCCACCAAGGCCGCCAACGAGCTGATGGCCTACACCTACGCCCAGCTGTACGGCCTGCCTGCCACCGGCCTGCGCTTCTTCACCGTGTATGGCCCGTGGGGCCGGCCGGACATGGCGCCGCTGCTGTTTTCGCGCGCGGTGCTGGCCGGGCGCCCGATCGAGGTGTTCAACGACGGCAAGATGCAGCGCGATTTCACACATGTCTCCGACATCGTGGCCGGTATCCTCGGCGCGCTGGCGCATCCGTCCGGCGAGGACGTGCCGCACCGTGTCTTCAACCTGGGCAACCACACCCCGATCGAACTGGAACAGTTCATCGGCATCATCGAGGCGGCGGCCGGTCGGCCGGCGCACAAGGTCTACAAGCCGATGCAGCCTGGCGACATGGTCCGCACCATGGCCGATACCAGCCGTGCGCGTGACGCATTCGGCTTTGATCCGGCCACGCCGATCGCCCAGGGCCTGCCGCCGGTGGTGGCCTGGTGCCGGGATTATTTCGGCGATCACGCCTGACACACACGCACCGATTCATCTTCGGATAACCTTCGCGGCGGAAAATGCGCGCTCTTTCGTTCCTGGCCATTCGCAGAGCCCGACCATGAGCCACCCCCAACTGTCGGTCGTCGTCCCGGTCTTCAATGAACGCGACAACGTCACCCCCCTGATCGGCGAGATCACCGCGGCCCTGCGTGGCCAGCTCGATTTCGAAATCGTCTACATCGACGACCACTCGCGCGATGACACCCTGGCGGTACTGCAGGCGCTCAAGGCCGGCACCCCGGAACTGCGGGTGCTGCACCATGCCAGCCAGAGCGGGCAGAGCACCGCGGTGCGCAACGGGGTCAAGCAGGCCCGCGCGCCGTGGATCGCCACCCTCGACGGCGACGGCCAGAACGATCCGGCCGACATTCCCAGGCTGCTGGCCGCCCGCGCCGCCGCGCCGCCGCAGGTCAAGCTGTTTGCCGGCTGGCGGGTCAACCGCCAGGACAGCGGCAGCAAGCGCTGGGCCAGCAAGTGGGCCAATGCGATCCGCGCGCGCATGCTGCGCGATGACACCCCCGATACCGGCTGCGGCATCAAGCTGTTCGAGCGCGCCGCGTTCCTGGACCTGCCGTACTTCGACCACATGCACCGCTATCTGCCGGCACTGATGCAGCGCGCCGGCTGGAGCACGCTCAGCGTGCCGGTCAACCACCGCCACCGCACCGCCGGGGTATCCAAGTACAACAACCTGGGCCGCGCGCTGGTCGGCATCCGCGACCTGCGCGGGGTGGCCTGGCTGATCGCGCGCAGCAGGCGTACCGCCGTGGAAGAATGCTGATGGAATTGCACTGGCTCGATCAACCCCTGACCTGGCTGTACTGGACCGGCCTGCACGTGACCGGCTGGAAGCTGATCGGGTACACCGGCGCGCTGATGTTCGGCGGCCGCTGGCTGGTGCAGTTCGTGGCCTCCCGGCGCGCCGGCAAACCGGTGATCCCGCGCCTGTTCTGGTACATGAGCGTGGTCGGCAGCCTGATGACGCTGAGCTATTTCCTGTTCTCGGCCAAGCAGGATTCGGTGGGCGTGCTGCAGAACCTGTTCCCGGCGTTCACCGCCCTGTACAGCCTGAAGCTGGATATCCAGCACCGTGGCTGGAGGCGGGAAAAGGCGGCGCATTGATGCCTTATCGGTAGGTGCCGACGGTTGGTCGGCACGGATGTGGCCGGCTTCGGAAATGTGGGCTGCGCGCAACGCGACCACCGACCAACGGTCGGTGGCTACCCGCGCCGTTGGCGCTGCGGTCTCGGCCTGCGGCTGGTCCCGGGTCCTGCACGCGATGGGATCACCGACCACGGGTCGGTGCTTACCTACGCCTTCGGCGCTGCGGTCCCGGCCTGCGGCCGGTCCCGGGTCCTGCCCGCAAAAAGCGTGATCGGGCGCGCGGCCCTGTTCCCACGCGTGGCGACGCGTTCACACACAATGGCGCCCGAAGGTCATGGGGCGCGGCAGGACCTTTGATCCATGCCCGGGCGCGGGCTTGGTGCCATGATCGGGGTTTGCCGTCCCACGGGAATCCCTGATCGTGAAATCACCGCTCGTTGCTGCGTTGCTGTTCGCCTTGGCCCTGCCTGCCGGCGCCGCCCCCGCCCCGGCCGCCCCCCTGGCCGCGGCCCCGCCCAGCCTGGCCACCGAAAGCGCCGCCGATGCGCAGTTCAAGGCGATCTACGAGACCGAATGGAAATGGCGGCAGGCTGGCGGTGGCGAGGCCAGCGAAGATGGCGACGGCCCGGCCAATGCCACCCGTATGCCCGATGTGGGCGCGGCCGCCCAGCAGGGCCGGCTGAAGGTCTGGGACCAGGTACTGGCCCAGCTGGACAAGGTCGACGTCCAGGCTCTGTCGCCGGACAACCGGATCAACTACGCCATCTACCGCGACCAGGTGTTCAACCTGGCCGCCGAGGTGCGCCTGCGCGGCTATGAAATGCCGTTCAACGCCGATTCCTCGTTCTGGTCCAACCTCTCGTTCATGGCCCGCCGCGAGATGAAGACCGCGCAGGACTTCCGCAACTACATCGCGCGCCTCAACGACGTGCCGCGCTACTTCGACCAGCAGACCGACAACATGCGCGCCGGGCTCAAGCGCGGTTTCAGCGTGCCGCGCGCGGTGCTCGATGGCCGCGAAGTCTCGATCGCCACCGTGTCCGAACTGAAGGATCCGACCGCCTCCCCGCTCTATGCGCCTTTCAGGAAGCTGCCGTCCAGCATCCCGGTCGCCGAGCAGGCACAGCTGCAGGACCAGGCCCGCCAGGCCATCAGCGGCAGCGTGGTGCCGGCCTTCGGCAAGCTGCGTACCTTCTTCGTCGAGGAGTACGTCCCGCAGGCACGTACCACCCTGGCCGCTGAAGCCATGCCCGATGGCAAGGCCTACTACAAGCAGCAGATCCACCAATACACCACGCTGGACCTCACCCCGCAGCAGATCCACGAGATCGGCCTGAAGGAAGTGGCGCGCATCCAGCAGGAAATGAACGGCATCATCAAGCAGGTACAGTTCAAGGGCAGCTTCGCGCAGTTCCTGGCGTTCCTGCGCACCGACCCGCAGTTCTACGCCAAGACCCCCGGCGAACTGCTGCATCGCGCCGCATGGATCTCCAAGCGCGTGGACGGGGTGATCGGCAAGTACATGACCCTGCCGCGCGCGCGCTTCACCATCGTGCCGGTGCCGCCGGACATCGCCCCGTTCTGGACCGCCGGCCGCGGTGGCATGGGCACCTATTGGCTCAATACCTACAACCTGCCGGCGCGCCCGCTGTACAACCTGCCGGCGCTGACCCTGCACGAATCCGACCCGGGCCATGCACTGCAGGGTGCGCTGGCCGCCGAACAGGGCCAGTTGCCCGAGTTCCGCCGCAATGCCTATATCTCCGCCTATGGCGAAGGTTGGGGCCTGTACTGCGAGAAGCTCGGCGTGGAGATGGGCATCTACGAAACCCCGTACGAGGATTTCGGCCGCCTGACCTACGAAATGTGGCGCGCCGCGCGCCTGGTGATCGATACCGGCGTGCACCACAAGGGCTGGACCCGCGAACAGGCGATCGCCTATCTGCGCGACCACACCGCCCTGAGCGAGCATGAAGTGACCACCGAAGTGGACCGCTACATCTCCTGGCCGGGCCAGGCCCTGAGTTACAAGCTGGGCGAAATCGCCATCGTGCGCCTGCGCGCGCAGGCCGAGCAGGAACTGGGCGAGCGTTTCGACATCAAGGGGTTCCACGACGCGGTACTCAAGCAGGGCTCGGTACCGCTGCCGGTGCTGGAGTCGCAGATCCAGGCCTATATCGCCGAACGCAAGGCCGCCGGCTGAACCGGCAAGCCGCCGGGCCCTGCGTGGCCGGCCCGGCAATGTGAACCAATGCGGGCCGCTGCGATTGTGTAACGCGCAAGCGGCCCGCTACCCTGCCGGCATGTACCGCCATGCCCGCCCGCGTCCGTCCCTGCTGCTGCGCCTGCTGATGCTGGTCGCCGTGGGCCTGGGCGTGTTCGGCACGGCCACCGCCTCGGCCCTGGCCGACATCCACATCAGCCTGCACAGCGATGCCGCGCCGGCCGATGCAGCCACGCCGGACGGTACCGATGCCGAGCAGGACGATGGCGATCTGCTGCATGTCCTGGTCCATTGCGGGCATTGCCACGGCCATGGCGGCGTGTTGCCGATGGCGTCACTGCCGTGGGCGCTGCCGGCCGCGCCGGCGCACAGCCTGCCGGCAGGGTTGACCACGCAGCTGCGCACCCAGCCGCCCGAGAGCGTGTTGCGCCCCCCGATAGCGTCCTGATGCCACGCGGCCCTGTGCCGCGCTTGCCCATCTGAACCGTTATCTGGAGATTTCCCATGTGGATGCGTCTGGCAGCCTTGGCTGCCTTTGCGTTCGTGCCCGGCGCCCATGCGCAGGGCACGGCGCCGGCGGCAACGTCGCCCCCTGTTGCCCTCACCCTTGATGACGCGCTTGCGCGCGTTGCCCAATACCACCCCGAGCTGCGCCTGGTCGATGCCCAGCGCCCGGTCTGGGAAGCACGCCGCGACGCAGCCGGGCTGCGCCCGCCCTTGACCCTGGGCGTGGACCTGGAGAACGCGCTGGGCACCGGTGGCAACCGCGGCTTCAAGGCCACCGAACTCACCGTCACCCTGGCCGGCGTGCTCGAACGGGGCGGCAAGCTGGATGCGCGCCGTGCCGTGGCCCAGGCCAACATCGACAGCCTGGCCCCGCAGCGCGAGACCGCGCGGCTGGACCTGATGGCCGAAGTGGCGCGCCGCTACCTGGCCGTCACCGATGCGCGCCAGCAACTGTCCATCGCGCAGACCGACATCGAACAGCGCCGCCGCGCCGTGGCCGCCGCACGCCTGCGCCTGCAGGCCGGCGCCTCGCCCGAATCGGTACTGTTCACCGCCCAGGCGATGCTGGCCCAGGCCGAACTGGACCGCGACCGCGCCCGGCAGATGGACCAGTCCGCGCGCATGGCGCTGTCGGCGCTGTGGAAGCAGCGCGACCCCGGCTTCGACCTGGTCACCGGCGACCCGATGCAGCTGCCGGCACTGCAGGATTTCGCCGCGCTCGCCGACGAACTGCAACGCACCCCGGAACTGGCCGTGCTGGCCGGCGAACGCCGCATCCGCCAGGCGCAGGTGCAACTGGCGCGTACCGCCGCGCGCCCGGACTTCAACTGGCAGGTGGGGGTGCGCAACAGCCGCGACAGCCGCGACAGCGCGTTCGTTGCCGGATTCAGCCTGCCGCTGGGCAGCGTGGCGCGCGCCGCGCCCGAGATCCGCGCCGCCGAAGCCGAACTGGCGCTCAACAGCGTGGAGCGCGACGCGCGCGCGCTGCAACTGTACGCCACCCTGGCCGAAGCGCATGGCCGCTACCTGACCTCGCGGCTGGAAGTGGCGCGCATGGCCAGCGATGTGCTGCCGCAGCTCAAGCGCGCCGAAAACGCCGCTGAAAAGGCCTGGCGTGCCGGTGCGATCAGCTACATGGAATGGGCGCAGCTGCAGGCGATGCGCATCGACGCGCGCCAGCGCCAGCGCGAGGCGGCGATCGCCGCGCAGACCGCCCTGATCGAAATCCAGCGCCTCACCGGGCAGGGCATGCTCGCCGCCGGCGATACCCCCACCCCCAGCCACGTGTCCACGGAGGACCGCCGATGACCACTTCCGCATCCCGCACGGCGCTCACCGCCAGCCTGCTGCTTGCCCTGTCGGCCCTGGGCGGCTGCAACAGGGACACCCCCGCCGTGGCAGCGGCCGACACCGCCGCCGATGCCGGCCACGCTGAGGCCGGGCATGCCGAGGGCGAACAGGACGACCACGACGCCCCACAGAGCACCACCATCGCCGCGGCGATGGCCGAACAGGCCGGTATCCGCGTGGCTCCCGTGGCGGCCGGCACCATCGCCGACGAACACGATGTACAGGGCCTGCTGACCCCGGTCGATGGCCGCGTGGCGCAGGTAATGGCGCGCTTCCCCGGGCCGATCCGCTCACTGCGTGCCAACGTCGGCGACCGGGTGCGTGCCGGCCAGGTACTGGCCAGCATCGAAAGCAACCTCAGCCTGACCACCTACAGCGTCAGTGCGCCGATTTCCGGCGTGGTGCTGGCGCGCCAGGCCCAGGTCGGCGGGGTGGCGGGCGAGGGCACGCCGTTGTTCGAGATCGGCGACCTGTCTTCGCTGTGGGTGGACCTGCATATCTTCGGCAACGATACCCAGCACATCACCGCCGGCGTGCCGGTCACGGTGTCGCGGATGACCGATGGGGTCAGCCAGGCCACCACGCTCGAACGCGTGCTGCCCGGCACCGCCACCGCCAGCCAGAGCACCGTGGCGCGGGCCACGTTGCGCAACGACGATGGCCTGTGGCGGCCGGGCGCGGCGGTCAAGGCGCGCATCGTGGTCGCCTCCACCCCGGCCGCGCAGGTGGTACCGCTGAGCGCGCTGCAGAGCTTGGACGGCAAGGACGTGGTGTTCGTGCGCCGCGGCGACACCTACACCGCGCGCCCGGTCACGCTGGGTGCGCGCGATGCCGGCAAGGTCGAAGTGCAGTCCGGGCTGGCCCTGGGCGAGGAAGTGGTGGTCGAGCAAAGCTACGTGGTCAAGGCCGACATCGGCAAGGCGGGGGCATCGCATGAACATTGAGCGCGCGCTGCAGCCCTGGCATCGCGGAGGGCACGGTCATGCTTGAGCGCATCATTGCCGCCTCCGTCGCCCACCGCTGGCTGATGATGTCCCTGACCGTGGCGTTGGTCGCGGTGGGCATCTGGAGCTTCACCAAGCTGCCGATCGACGCCACCCCGGACATCACCAATGTCCAGGTGCAGATCAACACCGCCGCGCCGGGCTATTCGCCGCTGGAAACCGAACAGCGCATCACCTACCCGGTGGAAACGGTGATGGCCGGCCTGCCGCGCATGGAGCAGGCGCGTTCGCTGTCGCGCTACGGCCTGTCGCAGGTCACCGTGGTGTTCGAGGACGGCACCGACATCTACTTCGCCCGCCAGCAGGTGGCCGAACGCCTGCAGCAGGTCAAATCGCAGATCCCCGCCGGCCTGGACCCGCAACTGGGCCCGATCTCCACCGGCCTGGGCGAGATCTTCATGTACACCATCGACGCCGATCCCAAGGCGCGCAAGCCCGATGGCAGTGCCTACACCGCCACCGACCTGCGCACCCTGCAGGACTGGGTGATCCGTCCGCAGCTGCGCAACGTACCCGGGGTGACCGAGGTCAACACCATCGGCGGTTTCCAGCGCCAGGTGCACATCACCCCGGACCCGGCGCGGCTGCGCGCGCTGGGCTTCACGCTGGAAGACGTGGCGCAGGCGGTGGAAGCCAACAACCAGAACGTCGGTGCCGGCTATATCGAACGCAACGGCCAGCAGTTCCTGGTGCGCATTCCCGGCCAGGTCGCCAACCTGGAGGAGATCGGCAACATCGTGCTGGCCCGCCGCGAAGGCGTGCCGATCCACGTGCACGACGTGGCCGAGGTCAAGGACGGCCCGGAGCTGCGCAGCGGCGCGGCCACCCAGAACGGCCATGAAGTGGTGATGGGCACGGTAGTGATGCTGATCGGGGCCAACAGCCGCGACGTGGCCCAGGCCGCGGCGGCGCGGTTGCGGCAGGCGCAGGCCAGCCTGCCCGAAGGCGTCACCGTGACCGCCAGCTACGACCGCACCGCACTGGTGGACCGCACCATCGACACCGTGGCCAAGAACCTGGTCGAGGGCGCGCTGCTGGTGATCGTGGTGTTGTTCGCGCTGCTCGGCAATTTCCGCGCGGCGCTGATCACCGCCGCGGTGATTCCGCTGGCGATGCTGTTCACCCTCACCGGCATGGCCCGTGGCGGCGTGTCGGCCAACCTGATGAGCCTGGGCGCGCTGGACTTCGGCCTGATCGTCGACGGTGCGGTGATCATCATCGAAAACTGCCTGCGCCGTTTCGGCCAGCGCCAGCACGCGCTGGGCCGCGACATGACCGGCGCCGAACGCTTTGCCGAAACCGCCAGCGCCACCGCCGAAGTGATCCGTCCCAGCCTGTTCGGCCTGGGCATCATCACCGCGGTGTACCTGCCGATCTTCGCGCTGTCCGGGGTGGAAGGAAAAATGTTCCACCCGATGGCGATCACCGTGGTACTGGCCCTGAGCGGGGCGATGGTGCTGGCGCTGACCTTCGTCCCGGCGGCGATCGCACTGTTCCTCGGCGGCCGCGTGCAGGAGAAGGAAAACCGGTTGATGGCCTGGGTACGCCGGCGCTACGAACCGCTGCTGGCGCTGGCCCTGCGGCGCGGGCGCTGGATGGTGGCCGGCGCGCTGGTGCTGGTGGTCGGCTGTGGGCTGCTGGCCACGCGGCTGGGCAGCGAGTTCGTGCCCAACCTGGACGAAGGCGATGTGGCCATGCACGCCATGCGCATCCCCGGGACCAGCCTGACCCAGTCGATCCAGATGCAGGTGCAGATCGAGAACCGGCTGGTGCAGTTCCCGGAAGTGCTCAAGGTGTTTTCCAAGATC
This sequence comes from Stenotrophomonas rhizophila, assembly GCF_020857975.1. Classification (GTDB taxonomy): domain Bacteria; phylum Pseudomonadota; class Gammaproteobacteria; order Xanthomonadales; family Xanthomonadaceae; genus Stenotrophomonas; species Stenotrophomonas rhizophila_C. The sequence continues at coordinate 16,197 of NZ_JACWUO010000015.1, read as the reverse complement.
GGCACGCCCGAGGTCGCCTCCGACCCGATGCCGCCCTCGGTGGCCGACACCTTCATCATGATGAAACCGCGCAAGGACTGGCCGGACCCGCGCAAACCGCGCGCCGCGCTGCTGGGCGAGCTGGAAACGGCGGTGGAGCAGCTGCCGGGCAACAACTACGAGTTCACCCAGCCGATCCAGATGCGCACCAACGAGTTGATTTCCGGGGTGCGCGCCGACGTGGCGGTGATGCTGTTCGGCGATGACCTGGACACGCTGCTGTCGGTGGGCAAGCGGATCGCCGCGGTGGCCGGCACGGTGCCCGGTGCGGCCGACGTACGCGTGGAGGAAACCAGCGGCCTGCCGCTGCTGACCGTCACCCCCAACCGCACCGCGCTGGCCGGCTACGGGCTCAACCCCGGCTTGGTGCAGTCCACCGTGGCCACGGCGGTGGGCGGGCAGGTGGCAGGGCAGCTGTTCGAGGGCGACCGCCGTTTCGACATCGTGGTGCGCCTGCCCGAAGCCCTGCGCCAGGACCCGGCCGCGCTGGCCGACCTGCCGGTATCGCTGGAGACCGCACTGGCCGACGGCGCCGATGAATCCAGCCGCGCCGGCAGCGGCACCAGCGGCAGCGCCCGCACCGTGCCGTTGCGCGAGCTGGCCACGCTGGCCAACAGCGAAGGGCCGAACCAGATCAACCGCGAGAATGGCAAGCGTCGTATCGTGGTCACCGCCAACGTGCGCGACCGCGACCTGGGCAGTTTCGTCACCGCGCTGCAGCAGGCGATCGGCCGCGATGTGCAGGTGCCCAACGGTTACTGGATCGAGTATGGCGGCAGCTTCGAACAACTGATCTCGGCCAGCCAACGCCTGGCGGTGGTGGTGCCGGTTACCCTGATCATCATCTTCGCGCTGCTGTTCTGGGCCTTCGGCTCGGTCAAGGACGCGGCGATCGTGTTCAGCGGCGTGCCGCTGGCGTTGACCGGCGGCGTGCTCGCCCTGGCCGCGCGCGGCATTCCGCTGTCGATCTCGGCCGGGGTGGGGTTCATCGCGCTGTCCGGCGTGGCGGTGCTCAATGGCCTGGTGATGATCAGCTTCATGCGCAGCCTGCGCGACGGTGGCCTGCCGCTGGCCGACGCGGTGCGCGAAGGTGCGCTGGGCCGGCTGCGGCCGGTGCTGATGACCGCGCTGGTGGCCTCGCTGGGCTTTGTGCCGATGGCCTTCAACGTCGGCGCCGGCTCGGAAGTACAGCGGCCATTGGCCACCGTGGTGATCGGCGGGATCGTGTCGTCCACGCTGCTGACCTTGCTGCTGCTGCCGGTGCTGTACCGCTGGTTGCACCGCAAGGAGATGTGACGGCGCGCGCCGCCCCAGCCGGGGCGGCGTGCGAAAATGCGTCGACAGGCGCCCCGGGCAGACCGGGCCGCAGGCAAGCGCAAGGAACCGCATGCAACGCGTGATCAGCTTGGACACCGAAACCACCGGCATCTCGCATCGGCTGGGCGACCGGGTCATCGAAATCGGGGCGGTGGAGGTGATTGATGGCCGGATCAGTGGCCGCCAGTTCCACACCTACCTGCAGCCGCAGCGCAGCGTGGACTGGCGCGCGCAGCGCGTGCACGGCATCAGCGATGCCATGCTGGTGGGCAAGCCGCTGTTCGCCAGCAAGGCCACCGAACTGCTGGACTTCCTCGGCGGCAGCGAGATGGTCGCCCACAACGCCAGCTTCGATGTCGGCTTCCTGGACAACGAGCTGCGGTTGGCCGGCATCCCCGGTGGCCTGGGCCGGCACTGCCGGGTCACCTGCAGCCTGCAACTGGCCCGGCGCCGCTGGCCGGGCATGCCCAACAAGCTCGACGACCTGCTGCAGCGGCTGGGCATTGTCCACAGCCGGGGCCTGCACGGCGCCCTGAAGGATGCCCACCTGCTGGCCCAGGTGATCCCGCACCTGCGCTGAGGGCCTGCTGCCCCGTCCTGTGGACAACTTGCAGCGCCGCCCCGGCTGCGGCATAATGCGCGGCTCGCTGTGTCCGGATTGTTCCGGATCGGTGGCCGGGAACACGTCATCCGGCCTGCCCTCGACAGCGTAACCCTTTGATTCTCATGACGTGTGGCGGGAAACCGCCGAGGCCGCCGTCGCCCGGGCTATGGGCTGACAACTACTTTCATCGAGGTGCGCAATGTCCCGCGTATGCCAAGTTTCCGGCAAGCGAGTGCAGACGGGTAACAACGTCTCGCACGCCAACAACAAGACCCGTCGTCGTTTCCTGCCCAACCTGCACGAGCGCCGCTTCTGGGTGGCCAGCGAAAACCGCTGGGTCAAGCTTCGTGTTTCCGCGCATGCCCTGCGCACCATCGACAAGAACGGCATCGATTCCGTTCTGGCTGAGCTGCGTGCGCGCGGCGAAAAGGTCTGAGGAGTAAACGATCATGGCAGGCAAGCGCGACAAGATCCGTCTGATTTCGACGGCCAACACTGGCCACTTCTACACGACGGACAAGAACAAGAAGAACACCCCCGGGAAGATGGAATTCCTGAAGTACGATCCGGTCGTGCGCAAGCACGTCCTGTACAAGGAAGGCAAGATCAAGTAATCCGCAAGGATGCTTGAGCTTCCCCTGAAGAACCCGCCCTCGTGGCGGGTTTTTTGTTGGCCGCGTCCGGTAGGTGGCCACCGTTGGTGGTCACGCCCTTTGGTGGCCACGCCCGTTGGCGGCCAGGCCCACCACGGCAACACGGCCGTGTACACCACCCATGGCAGAATGCCTGCACACCCCCGACGGGCGATGCGATGCTGTTCGAGTGGCTGCTGGGTTCCTGGTTATTGCTGCTGGACTGGCTGATCCGGCTGGCCGCGCTGTTCTGGATTCCCACCCGCACCACCCCGGGTGCGGCGCGCAGCTGGCTGCTGCTGGTCGGCTTCGTGCCGCTGCTGGGCCTGCCGCTGTACCTGCTGTTCGGCCACCCATGGCTGTCGCGCCAGCGCGTGCAGCGCCAGGCCGAGGCCTCACAGGTGATTCGCGAGGAACAGGCACTGCAGCCGCCACTGCGCTGGACGCCGGTAGCCGATACCGCCACCGCCGAGATCGTGCCGCTGATCGAGCGCCAGGGCGATTTCATGCCCATCCACGGCAACGCGGTGGAACTGCTGAACGACTACGACGCTTCGCTGCAGGCGCTGGTCGCCGACATCGACCAGGCCCGCGAGCGCGTCCACCTGTTGTACTACCTGATGTTCGACGATGCGGTTGGCGAGGCCATCGTGCAGGCCCTGCAGCGCGCCGCCGCGCGCGGCGTGCACTGCCGGCTGTTGCTGGATGCGGTGGGGGCCAAGCGCGGCCTGCGCCATTACCGGCGCCGGTTGCAGGCGCTCGGCGTGGACGTCCGGGCGATGCTGCCCGGCGGCCTGCGCTGGCGGCGCAGCGGGCGCATGGACCTGCGCAACCACCGCAAGATCGCGGTGATCGACAACCGGGTCGGCTACATCGGCTCGCAGAACCTGGCGCAGGCGCAGTTCGTGCCCGGCTTCCCCAACAAGGAACTGGTCGCGCGCGTGCGCGGCCCGGGCGTGGCGCACCTGGAGGCGGTGTTCGCCAGCGACTGGTACATGGAAACCGGCCAGCGCTTGGACGTGCTGACCGCCGTACCGGTGTGCTCGGCCGACGTGGCCACCCAGCTGCTGCCCAGTGGCCCGGCCTACCCGTTCAGCAATGCACGCGATGCGGTCAATGCGCTGATCCACCTGGCGCGCCGCCGCATCGTGCTGGTCACCCCGTATTTCGTGCCCGACGAGGCCACCCTCAGCGCACTGCGCATTGCCGCGCTGTCGGGGGTGCAGGTGCAGCTGATCCTGTCGGCCAGCAGCAACCAGCGGCTCACCGCGTGGGCGCAGGAGGCCTACTACGATGAACTGCTGCGCTGCGGGGTGCGCATCGCGCTGTACCAGCCCTGTTTCCTGCATGCCAAGCACCTGACCGTGGACGAGGACATCGCCCTGGTCGGTTCGATCAACCTGGATATCCGCTCGTTCGCGCTCAATGCCGAAATCGGCATGCTCTGCTACGACCGCGGCATCGTCGCCCAGCTGCTGCAGATCGAAAACGACTACCTGGGCCAATCGCGCCAGCTCGACCTGCGCAGCTGGCGCCAGCGCGCGGCGTGGCGGCGCAGCCGCGAAGGCATCGCGCGGCTGGCCGATGCGCTGATGTAGCGCCGCGGCGATGGCCGGTACGGGGCCATCGCGTGCATCGCCTACAATCGGGGCATGACGGCAACCCAATCCCTTCGCCAGTGTGATCTGGCCATTGTCGGCGGCGGCGCGGCGGGCGTACTGGTGGCGCTGCATGCGCTGCGCACTGCAACCACTGCGTTACATGTCGCCTTGTTCGAGCCGGCCTCGGTGCTGGCCCAGGGCATCGCCTACGCCACCCCGTGGCCGGAGCACCTGCTCAACGTGCCGGTCGGCAGGATGAGCGGGCTGCCCGATGCCCCCGATGATTTCCTCGACTACCTGTTGCAGGTCGACGCGTTCCCCGGCATGCCGCGCGACGCGCTGGCCGCCGAGTACGCGCCGCGCCGCTGCTATGCGGCCTACCTGCAGGCACGGCTGGAGCAGGCGCAGGCCGGCAGCCCCGCGCAGTTCAGCGTGGTGCATGACGCGGTGACCGCGTTGCAGCCCGGCACCGCCACGCAGCGCCTGACCCTGGCCGGCGGCGACAGCTGGCAGGCGCGCCAGGTGGTGCTGGCCTGCGGCAACAGCATGCGTCCGCTGCCGGTCGCCGGCGCCGACGCGCTGCCGCCGGGCAAGGTCGTCGATGCCTGGGACTACGACGGCGTGCGCATGCTGGCCGGCGACGGCGACCTGGCCATCATCGGCTCGGGCCTGAGCATGGCCGACAGCGTGGTGGCCCTGGCCAACGCCGGGCATCGCGGCCGTATCCACGTACTGTCGCGCCACGCGCTGCTGCCGTTGCCGCACGCGCACGGCGGCGCGGCCAGCTTCGATCCGCAACCGCTGCCGGGCCTGCCACTGCGGCAGGCGCTGCGCGCGCTGCGCGGGCATGCCCGTGACGCCGTCGCGCAGGGCCTGCCGTGGCAGAGCGTGATGGATCGCATCCGCCCGCTCGGCCAGGCACTGTGGTGGGGGCTGGATGCCGCCGACCAGCGCCGTTTCCTGCGCCACGTGGTGCGGTACTGGGACGTGCACCGCCATCGCATCGCCAGGCAGGTGCATGCGCAGGTCACCGCGCTGGAGCGCAGCGGCCAATTGCAACGGCATCGCGCGCGGCTGGATACCGTGCTGGTGCTCGATGGCACTCTGCAGGTGCATGCGCACGGCGCCGACGGCGGCCTGCCGCCACTGCAGGTGGGTGCGCTGATCAATGCCACCGGGGTGGAAACCCGCGCCACCGCGATGCGCAATCCGCTGGTCCAGCAGTTGCTGGCCGACGGCCATGCGCGCCCGGGCCCGCATGGGCTGGGGTTGGATACGTCGGTGCAGCAGGGCCACCTGCTCGATGCGGGTGGGCAGCCACAGCCCGGCATCCAGGTGGTTGGCAGCCTGCGCATCGGCACGCTGTGGGAAAGCCTGGCCATTCCGGAATTGCGGGTGCAGGCGCAACAGGCCGCAGGGCGCGCGCTGGGCTGACGCCTTGCGGGGGTAGGCCAACTGCGACAACACGCAGTACGGTTGAAGCGAGGTATAGAAAGGGCTAATGCCTCTGTCTCAATCTTCGCATTGGTGACGGCGCGCCTACCGCTCTAGGCTGCTGTCTTTCAGACCGGGAATGCGCATGACGCCCACCTCCGCCCCGACCGCCCTGCGCGCCCCCGCTGCCTCGGCCGTGATGCGCCGCGTGTTCGCCGTACTGGGTATGGGCATGCTGCTGGCCGCCTGTCGGCCGGCGGACAGGGCCGATGCCCCCGCACCCGGTGCGCCGGCCAGCGCCGCGACGCCCGTGGCCAGCGCAGTCGATGACATTCCGGCCTGCCCGGCGGGTGCCGGCGTCATGGAGGGCTGGAACGATCGCGCCCCGCCACGGCGTATCTTCGGCAACACGTGGTACGTGGGCACCTGCGGGCTGTCGGCGGTGCTGGTCACCTCCGACCAGGGCCATGTGCTGATCGACGGCGGCACCGTGGCGGCCGGTCCGCTGATCGAGGCCAATATCCGTGCGCTGGGCTTGGATCCGCACGCGGTGAAATACCTGTTGAACTCGCACGAACATTCCGACCATGCCGCCGGCCTGGCCCACCTGCAGGCGGCCACCGGCGCCCCGCTGCTGGCGCGCGCGCCTGCGCTGGCCACGCTGCGCAACGGCAGGAGCGACCGCAGCGATCCGCAGTACCTCGAGCCCGGTGGGACCTTCCCGCCGGTGGCCGACGCCGCGGTGATCGGCGACGGCGAGGTGGTCCGTGTTGGTCCGTTGGCGCTGACCGCGCATGCCACGCCGGGCCACACTCCCGGTGGCACCAGCTGGACATGGCGTTCCTGCGAGGGCACGCGTTGCCTGGACATCGCCTACACCGACAGCGTCAGCGCCATCTCCGACGCGCAGTACCGCTACCTGGATCATCCGCAGATGGTGGCCGCCTTCCGGCGTGGCCTGGACACCCTGGCCACGCTGCCCTGCGATGTGCAGCTGACGCCGCATCCCCTGGGCAGCGATCTGTTCGCCCGCCTGGCAGGCGATAGGGCAGCGCCGCTGGTCGATGCGGGGGCCTGCCGGCGTTACGCGCAGAACGGGCGCGCCCAGCTGGACGCCCGCCTGAAGGAGGAGGCGGCTGGCCGTAAGCCCTGACGCAGGGAAGGCGCGGAGGGCGTAAAATAGCCCGATGGATGTCTCCCACTTGCTCGACGGGCTCAACCCCGCCCAGCGCGAAGCTGTGTCCGCCCCGCCCGGCCACCATCTGGTGCTTGCCGGTGCCGGTTCCGGCAAGACCCGCGTGCTTATCCACCGCATCGCCTGGCTGAATGAAGTCTGCGGCGTGCCTACCCATGGCATTTTCGCGGTGACCTTCACCAACAAGGCCGCCGGCGAAATGCGCCACCGCATCGACCTGCAGCTGCCGCAGGGCAGCCGCGGCGCGTGGATCGGCACCTTCCATGGGCTGGCCCACCGCCTGCTGCGCCTGCATTACCAGGACGCCAGGCTGCCCGACAGTTTCCAGGTGCTCGATTCGGACGACCAGCTGCGGCTGGTCAAGCGCGTGGTGCAGCAGCTGGAGATCGACGACGGCAAGCACCCGCCCAAGCAGATCGCCTGGTGGATCAACGAGCAGAAGGACGAGGGCCGCCGGCCGCAGCACATCCAGCCCGAGCCGCACGATGCGTGGCTGGAAACCATGCGCCAGGCTTATGCCGCCTACCAGGAACGCTGCGACCGCGCCGGCCTGGTCGATTTCGCCGAGCTGCTGCTGCGCGCGCATGAACTGCTGCGCGACAACCCGGCGTTGCTGGCCCACTACCGCTCGCGTTTCCGCGAGATCCTGGTGGACGAGTTCCAGGACACCAACGCCATCCAGTACGCCTTCGTGCGCGTGCTGGCCGGCGACAGCGGCCACGTGTTCGTGGTCGGCGACGACGACCAGGCCATCTATGGCTGGCGCGGCGCCAAGGTCGAGAACGTGCAGCGCTTCCTCAAGGATTTCCCCGGTGCGCAGACTGTGCGACTGGAGCAGAACTACCGCTCCAGCGCCAACATCCTCGGCGCCGCCAACGCGGTGATCGCGCACAACCCGGACCGGATCGGCAAGGAGCTGTGGACTGACAGCGGCGATGGCGAGCCTATCGACCTGTACGCGGCCTACAACGAAATGGACGAGGCCCGTTACGTGGTCGAACGGGCCCGCCAGTGGGTGCGCGACGGCGGGAGCTACGGCGATGCCGCGGTGCTTTACCGCAGCAACGCACAGTCGCGTGCGTTCGAAGAAGCCCTGCTGTCCGAACAGGTGCCCTACCGCGTGTACGGCGGCATGCGCTTCTTCGAGCGCGCCGAAATCAAGGACGCGCTGGCCTACCTGCGGCTGATGACCAACCGTAACGACGACGCCGCCTTCGAGCGCGCGGTCAACACGCCCACCCGTGGCATCGGCGACCGCACCCTGGACGAAGTGCGCCGGTTGGCGCGCAGCCACGCCATCTCGCTGTGGGAAGCCACCATGCTCACCACCCAGGGCAACGAACTGGCCGCGCGCGCGCGCAATGCGCTGGCCGGGTTCCTTGTCCTGGTCAACCAGTTGCATGCCGAAGCCGGCGAGATGACCCTGGCCGAACGCATCGACCACGTGCTGGTGCGCTCGGGCCTGCGCGAGCACTGGTCCAAGGAAAGCCGCAACGCGCTGGATTCGGAATCGCGCGCGGACAACCTGGACGAACTGGTATCGGTAGCCTCGCGCTTCGTCCGCCGCGAGGACGACATCGAAGAGACCGGCGAGACCATGAGCGAACTGGTCGCGTTCCTGTCCTACGCCTCGCTGGAGGCCGGCGAAGGCCAGGCCCAGGCCGGCGAGGAAGGCGTGCAGCTGATGACGCTGCACTCGGCCAAGGGCCTGGAGTTCCCGATCGTGTTCCTGGCCGGCATGGAAGATGGCCTGTTCCCGAGCGCGCGCTCGCTGGAAGAAAGCGGCCGGCTGGAGGAAGAGCGCCGCCTGGCCTACGTAGGCATCACCCGCGCCCGCCAGAAGCTGGTGCTGAGCTACGCCGAATCGCGGCGCATCCACGGCCAGGAAAACTACAACGTGCCCTCGCGCTTCCTGCGCGAGATTCCGCGCGAACTGCTCAACGAAGTGCGGCCCAAGGTGCAGGTGTCGCGCACCGCCTCGCTCGGCGCCAACCGGGTGATGGGCCATGCCGCCCTGGAGGCGCCGCCGTTGAAGCTGGGCGCCATGGTCAGCCACGCCCGCTTCGGCGAAGGCATGGTTACCGATTACGAAGGCAGCGGCGCACATGCGCGCGTGCAGGTGGAGTTTGCCGAAGCCGGCAGCAAGTGGCTGGTGATGGCCTATGCCAACCTGACGGTGCTGTAAGGTCGGGCGCGCCGGGGATGACGCGCCACGTCCTGTTCATCTGCAGCCAGAACCGCCTGCGTAGCCCCACCGCCGAGCAGGTGTTCGCCGACTGGCCCGGCATCGAAACCGCCTCGGCCGGGCTCAAGCCCGATGCCGACGTGCCGGTCAGCCCGGAACTGCTGCGTTGGGCAGACCTGGTCTTCGTGATGGAGCGCGCCCACCGCAGTCGCCTGTCCAGCCGGTTCCGGCCATGGCTGGGCAGCAAGCGCATCGTCTGCCTGGATATTCCCGACGATTACGATTTCATGGCGCCTGCGCTGGTGGAACTGCTGGAGCGCAAGGTTGCGCCGTTCCTGCGGTGAAGGCCTGCCGGCCACTGGCCGGTGGCTCTTCGCTCGGTTGCCATCGGGAGCCGGCCAGCGGCCGGCACTACAATGGTGCTATCCCGTTGGCACAGGCCACCTCCATGACCGATTCCCCGCTGCACGTCACCGTCAAATTGAATGCCAAGCTGCAACCCGAGCATCGCCATGAGTTGTTCGAGGATCCGCTCGAGGCGCTGTTGGAAAGCGCCGAGCTGGGCCAGCTTACCGGCGGCGGTACCGCGCTGACCGAAGGCGGCGAAGTGGACTATGGCGATATCGAGATCGCGCTGAACGATCCCGCCTCGCTGCCGGGCGTGATCGAACTGCTGGAACAGCTGGGCGCGCCGAAGGGCTCGCTGATCCAGCGTGCAGGTGCGCCGGACCAGCCGTTCGGTGTCACCGAAGGCCTGGCGCTGTACTTGAACGGTACAGACCTGCCCGATGAGGTCTACGAGCAGTGCGATTCGAACTACGTGTTCGAGCAGATCGTCGAACGCATCGAAGGCGTGGGCGAGATCTGCAGCTGGTGGCAGGGGCCGACCGAAACCGCGCTGTACCTGTACGGTGTGTCGTTCGACACCCTGCACGAACGCATCGCCGAACTGGTTGCGACCTATCCGCTGTGCCAGGGCGCGCGCGTGGTGCGCATCGCCTGACAGCAGGGCCGGCCAGCGCCGGGCCATTGACTGCAGGCAGTCAGTTGGCACGCAGTGCCGGCGCTGGCTGTCCACCCGGCGCCCAAACGCCCCCCACTCATCCGCACCGGCCCGGCACTCATCCCGGATTTCGGCGGCTTCGTCGCGTGGCGCTTGTGGCACCCCGGCGCGGCGCCCAGAGTCTGGCGCTGTCTGCTGGGAGCGCATACATGAACAAGGGAATTCCGTACCTGCTGGCCGCCCTGTCCACGCTGACCGTGTCGGCGGGCTGGATGGCGCCGGTGCTGGCCCTGTTCCACCGCGCCTATGCCTGCCTGGAGGCCGGCGGCGGCCTGGACCTGTTGCGCCTGCGCTGCGAGCCCCGGCCCACCGGCCTGTGCGCGCTGCTCGCGGCCTGGCCGTTCTGGATGACCGCGGCCGCCACCGCGCTGGTGGTGGTCCTGGCGGTACGCCTGCCGCTGCGGCGCCGGCGGGTGAGCGTGGCCTGAGCGTCCGGTCGGGTACCGCTTACGCCGGAGGTGGCGGCCAAGGCATCATCGGGGGCCGCAACGAGGAACCTGCATGGCGCTGAGCGAAAAGGAAAAGATGCTGTCCGGCCAGCCGTACCGGCCGGGCGACCCGCAGCTGCAGGCCGAGATGGCCGCAGCCAAGGCCTGGATGGTGCGCTACAACGCCGCCCTGGCCGAGTCGCCCACCGTCCGCCACGCGCTGCTGCGCGAGCGGCTGGGCGCGGTGGGCGAAGGCGCGGTGATCCGCCCGCCGTTCCATTGCGACTACGGCAGCCACATCCACCTGGGCGAGGGCGTGTTCCTCAACTACAACTGCGTCATCCTCGACGTGGCCGAGGTCCGCATTGGCGCGGGCAGCCAGATCGGGCCGGCGGTGCAGATCTATGCCGCCGACCACCCGCGTGATGCGCAGGCGCGGGCGACCGGGCTGGAATCGGCGCGGCCGGTGCGGATCGGACGCAATGTGTGGATCGGTGGCGGCGCGATCGTGCTGCCCGGGGTGGAGATCGGCGACGGCGCCGTGGTGGGGGCCGGCAGCGTGGTCACCGGCGATGTTGCGGCCGGGGCCACGGTAGTGGGCAACCCGGCGCGGGTGGTTCGCGCACGCCAGCCACCGGAAGTTTGATCTGGCTCAAGGCACGCCGTGCACGCCGGGTGTGCAATGGTGGCCCTTCCTTCTTCACCGCTGAGGAGCCCGCCATGTACAAGCGCATCCTGATTGCCACCGATGGTTCGGAACTGGCCGAGAAGGGCCTGCGCAAAGGCCTGGAACTGGCCAAGGACCTGGACGCCGAGGTCGATATCGTGACCGTGTCCGAGCCGTGGGCGGTGGGCATGTACGACGCCATGGGCTGGAGCGTGGGCTATATGAACAGCCCCGAGTACAAGGCCGACCGCGAAGAAACCGCGCAGAAGGTGCTGGCCCCGGCCCAGGCCGTCGCCCAGGCGCAGGGGCTGCGCGCCAACGTCGTGCACGTGCTGGACCGCTATGCCGCCGACGGCATCATCGACACCGCCACCGAGCGCAGCAGCGACCTGATCGTGATGACCTCGCACGGCCGTCGCGGGGTTACCCGGGTGCTGCTGGGCAGCCAGACCGCCGAGGTCCTGGCGCGCAGCACGGTGCCGGTGCTGGTCATCCGCTGACGAGCTGGTGCCGGCCGTTGGCCGCTCCGCTTGCAATTGGTGATGCGAGGAGCCGGCCAGCGGCCGGCACTACCGGATTGCGGGTTCGGCGTCAGTCGCGCAGTTTCAGCGTCTGCGACTCGTCCAGGCTGCCGTCGGGCTGCAGCACCACGTAGCGCTCGCCGCTGCGGTCGAACAGCACCGGTATCGGGTCGCGGAACAGCGGGCGGCGCACGAAGCGCAGTTGCCAGCCGAAATGCTCCAGCGTCTCCAGGGCCTGCCGCTGCTCGGCGGTGAGACCGGCGCGCAGGCGGGCGTCATCGTGGGGCTGGCGGCGTTCGGGCGTATTCATGTCGGTGCAAACAAGCGGACGGTCGAGTGCAGGCATCGATGCAAGCGGCATTCCAGGATGGCCCGCCGCCAGGGCGGGCAGGCCGGGCTCACCAGCTGTACAACTTCCAGTACACCGGCGACACGCCGTCCTTGTCGTTGTCCATCTGGCCATCGCCGTTGCGGTCGTACATGTAGAACGGCGCGCCGCGCGCCGGGGTCACCTTGACCATGCGCAGCTGGCCGCCCACCCGGTATTCCTCGAGGGTATCGCCATTGCCCAGGGTCTTGCGCACCACATCGGCACCGCTGACGTCCACGGGCGGGGCGCCTGCGCCTCCGGTGGTGGCGCAACCGGCCAATGCAAGCAGGCCAACCAGCAACAGGGTCTTCATGGGCCGAGGGTCCTTGGACGGGGGAGTTCCGATTATGCCCCACCCGCCGTGAGCCGCGCGCCTTCGGCGGCCGGCATCGGGCGCGTAGAATCGTCGCATGAGCCGATTAGTCCTGATTGACGGGTCCAGTTACCTGTACCGCGCGTTCCACGCGCTTCCGCCGCTGACCAATGCCCAGGGCGAGCCCACCGGCGCGCTGTTTGGCGTGGTCAACATGCTGCGCGCCACGCTGAAGGAACGCCCGGCGTTCATCGCGTTCGTGGTCGACGCGCCCGGCAAGACCTTCCGCGACGACCTGTACGCCGATTACAAGGCCAACCGCCCGCCCATGCCCGACGACCTGCGCCCGCAGGTTGAACCGATGTGCCGCATCGTCGAAGCCCTGGGCCTGACCATCCTGCGCATCCCCGGCGTGGAAGCCGACGATGTGATCGGCACATTGGCCCTGCAGGGCCAGCGCGACGGCCTGCAGGTGACCATTTCCACCGGCGACAAGGACTTTGCCCAGCTGGTCCGGCCGGGCATCGAACTGGTCAACACCATGACCGGCAGCCGCCTGGATTCGGACGCGGCGGTGATGGACAAGTTCGGTGTACGCGCCGACCAGATCGTCGACCTGCTGGCATTGATGGGCGATGCCGTGGACAACGTGCCCGGCGTGGACAAGTGCGGCCCCAAGACGGCGGCCAAGTGGCTGGCCGAATACCAGAGCCTGGATGGGGTGATGGCCGCGGCACCGGCGATGAAGGGCAAGATCGGCGAAAACCTGCGCGCGGCGCTGGAGCGCCTGCCGTTGAACCGCGACCTGGTCACCATCCGCACCGACGTGCCGCTGGAGGCCAGCCCGCGCACGCTGGGCCTGCGCGACCCGGACGTGCCCACCCTGAGCGAGCTGTACCTGCGCTACGGCTTCACCCAGGCGCTGAAGGAACTGGGTGGCCCGGTGCCTGCGCCGGCCGACGCCAGCGATGCGCCGGTGAGCCTGCGCGGCACCGCCGCCGGCTACGCGCGCGCTACGCCGGACGAAGCGGCCGCCCCGGTCGATGCGGCGCTGTCGGCCGCCGGTGAGTACGAGACCGTGCTGACCACCGAGCAGCTCGATGCCTGGGTGCAGCGCGCCGCCGCCGCCGAGCTGATCGCCCTGGATACCGAGACCGACGCGCTCGATGCGATGCGCGCCAACCTGGTCGGCATCAGCCTGGCGGTCGAGCCCGGCCGCGCCGCCTATATCCCGGTCGGCCACAACTATCCCGGCGCGCCGGCGCAGCTGCCGCTGCAGCAGGTGCTGGACGCACTGCGCCCGATCCTGCAGGACCCGGCCAAGAAGAAGCTCGGCCAGCACGGCAAGTACGACCTGCACGTGCTGCGCCGGCACGGGGTGGACGTGCAGGGCTACCACGACGACACCATGCTGGAGAGCTTCGTGCTCAATTCCACCGCCACCCGCCACGACATGGATTCGCTGGCGATGCGCTACCTGGGCTACAACACGATCAAGTTCGAGGATGTGGCCGGCAAGGGCGCCAAGCAGATTTCGTTCTCGCAGGTGGGCCTGGATGAAGCCGGCCGCTACGCCGCCGAAGACGCCGACATCACCCTGCGCCTGCACCGCGTGCTGCAGCCGCAGCTGCAGGACATCCCGGCGCTGGAGCGGGTCTACCGCGATATCGAGATGCCGCTGGTGCCGGTGCTGGCGCGGATCGAGGCCAATGGCGTGCACATCGACATGACCGAGCTGCGCCGGCAGAGCCAGGACCTGGGCGTGCGCATGCTGGCTGCCCAGCAGAAGGCCACCGAACTGGCCGGGCGTACCTTCAACCTGGATTCGCCCAAGCAGCTGCAGGCGGTGCTGTTCGACGAACTGAAGCTGCCGGCGCTGATCAAGACCCCAAAGGGCCAGCCCAGCACCAATGAAGAGGCGCTGGAGGCGATCGCCGAACAGCACGAGCTGCCGCGGGTGATCCTGGAATACCGCGGCCTGGCCAAGCTGCGCAGCACCTACACCGACAAGCTGCCGGAGATGGTCAACCCGGCCACCGGCCGGGTCCATACCAGCTACCACCAGTCCGGTGCCGCCACCGGCCGGCTGTCTTCGTCGGACCCCAACCTGCAGAACATCCCGATCCGCACCGAGGACGGCCGCCGCATCCGCCGCGCCTTCGTGGCCCCGCCGGGCTGCAAGATCCTGGCCTGCGACTACTCGCAGATCGAACTGCGGATCATGGCCCACCTGTCCGAAGACCCGGGCCTGGTGCGCGCCTTCGAGCTCGGCGTGGACGTGCACCGCGCCACCGCCGCCGAGGTGTTCGGGCGCGCGCTGGACCAGGTCACCCCCAACGAGCGCCGCGCGGCCAAGGCGATCAACTTCGGCCTGATGTACGGCATGAGCGCGTTCGGGCTGGCCCGCAACCTGGGCATCGACCGTGGCCAGGCCCAGGATTACGTGGCGCTGTACTTCAGCCGTTACCCGGGCGTGCGCGATTTCATGGAGCGCATGCGCCAGCAGGCCCGCGACCACGGCTATGTGGAAACCCTGGAAGGCCGCCGGCTGTACCTGAACGACATCAACGCCCGCAACCAGGGCCTGCGTGCCGGTGCCGAGCGCGCCGCGATCAATGCCCCGATGCAGGGCACCGCGGCGGACATCATCAAGCGGGCCATGGTCAAGGTGGACGACTGGCTGCAGGGCCAGAACGGCCAGGCCCGGATGATCATGCAGGTACACGATGAACTGGTCTTCGAAACCGAAAGTTCGTTCCTGGAGACCTTGCGTTTGAAGGTGGTGGAGCTGATGTCGTCTTCAGCCCAGATGCGTGTGCCGTTGGTGGTGGATGCCGGCGTCGGCGATAACTGGGACGAGGCTCACTGAGACGTCAATCACGGTGAAACTGCTGAATTCGTTCACTCTGTCCGCAAAAACTGACTGTTGGATGAATGTTTCCCGTGGTAAGGCAGGCTTAATTGGGCCCCTTCACGAACTATCAATGTTCGGGGTGCTTTTATAGACCTCGACAGGCGCAATGCCTGTTGTGGATCTCTCCCATCCCCTGGAGCAGATCTCGGAACGGGGGCTCCTCCCCAAGCGCCCGTTCCCCGGCCCCGCTGACCTCCCCCTGGTCGGCGGGGCTTTTTATTTGGGCGGCCACAAAGGCCGCCATAGCTCGGTCCGCATCATCCCGGATGTTGCCGCCACCTCCACCGCCCCGCATGCTGTGGGCTGAACCGGGGAGGACGTGATGAGCGACCTGTTTACGCTGGCCATGCCGTGGTGGGAATTCATCCTGCGCGCGGTGGTGGTGTATGCGGTGGTGCTGGGCATGGTGCGGCTGTCGGGCAAGCGCGCGCTGGGCCAGATCACCGCATTCGACGTGCTGCTGATCGTGCTGCTCGGCAACGCGGTGCAGAACGCCCTGCTGGGCCAGGACACCTCCCTGGGCGGCGGGCTGCTGCTGGCGGCCACGCTGATCTGCATCAACTACGGCGTGGGCTGGCTGACCACGCGCAGCCGCCGCATCGAAGCCCTGGTCGAAGGCGAGCCGGTGCTGATCGCCCGCGACGGCAGGCTGCTCGATTCGGTGCTCAAACGCGAACTGGTCACCCAGGCCGACTTCGCCGCGGCACTGCGCCAGCAGGGCTGCCTGGACGTGAGCGAGGTGGCGATGGCGCTGCTGGAGATAAACGGCCACATCACCATCGTGCCGCGTAGATCCACGCCAGGCGTGGAGGGGAAAAACAATCTGCCCAGCGCCCCGTAGCAACTGTCTTGTCAGATGCCTGTCAGGGCCACTTCGGCGTCCCGTTTGCGGGCGTTGAGGATGACGAGCATCT
>NZ_JACWUO010000014.1 GCF_020857975.1 Stenotrophomonas rhizophila | reverse complement strand
TGGTCGGGGAGACAGGATTCGAACCTGCGACCTCTACGTCCCGAACGTAGCGCTCTACCAGACTGAGCTACACCCCGAAGGAGCCGCCAAGAATACGGCGTGAAGACCGTATCGGCAACCTTTTTTTACGGTTTCAGCGCAGTTCGTCGTCGGCGCGGTTGCTCTCGCGGGCTTCGAACCACATGCCGTTGAGGATGGCCACGACCGAGGCCAGCCCTGCGCCGAGGATCCAGGCGAAATACCACATGGTCAATCTCCTAACTTAATGACGGGGGCGGTGCCGGCCATTGGCCGGTACCCGGGCAATCAGTACGCGTTGGGGTTGTCGCCCATTTCCTCGGCGGTGGTCTTGCCCTTCATCACCCGGTACACCCAGGTGGTGTAGCCGATGATGATCGGCAGGAAGATCGCCGTGGCCAGCAGCATGATCCACAAGGTCAGGTGGCTGGACGAGCTGTCCCAGACGGTGAGGCTGGAAACGGGCTGGCTGGAGGAGGGCAGCAGGAACGGGAAGATCGCAAAGCCGACGGTCAGGATGATGCCGGCGATGGACGCGCCCGAGGCGATGAAGGCCAGGCCGCCGCGACGGGCACGCAGCAGGAAGGCACTGGCCAGCGCACCGAGCAGGCCCACCAGCGGGAACACCAGCGTGGCCGGCATGCTGCTGTAGTTGCGCAGCCAGCCACCGGCCACCGCGCCGATCTCGGCGGTCTTCAGCAGCGGATTGGTCGGGCCGTCGGTCACCACCTGCGAGGTGATCTGGTAGCCGGGCAGGCCGAAGGCCACCCAGGCGCCGGCAGCGGCGAACAGCACCACGCTGGCCAGCGCGGCGATGCTGCCGTAGCGGGCCGAACGCTCGGCCACCGGGCCGTCGGTCTTGAGCACCAGCATGGCCGCGCCGTGGGACACCAGCATGGCCACGCTGACCAGGCCGGCCACCAGCGCGAACGGGTTGAGCAGGGCGAAGAACGAACCGGTGTAGAAGATGCGCATGCTGTCATCGAAGTGGAACGGCACACCCACCAGCACGTTGCCCACCGCCACGCCGGCGATCAGGCCCGGCAGCAGGCCGCCGACGAACAGCACCCAGTCCCAGGTGTCGCGCCAGCGCTTGCTGGGCATCTTGCTGCGGTACTTGAAGCCGACCGGGCGCAGGATCAGCCCGAACAGCATCACAAACACCGCCAGGTAGAAGCCGGAGAAGCTCACCGCATACAGCGGCGGCCAGGCGGCGAAGATCGCGCCGCCGCCCAGCACCAGCCAAACCTGGTTGCCTTCCCAGACCGGGCCGACGGTGTTGATCACCAGCCGGCGCTCGTCGTCGGTGCGGGCCACGAACGGCAGCAAGGTGCCTACGCCCAGGTCGAAACCGTCCATGACGGCCCAGCCGACCAGCAGGATGCCGAGCAGCAGCCACCAGATCACGCGGAGCGTGGTGTAATCAAGTGCAATGAATTCCATCTGGATTCTCCTGCCTCAGGCTTGGCCGGGGGCGGCGGCAGTGTGGGGGGCGGGGCGCATATCGGCCTGCAGCGAGGGCAGGATGTCGTCGGGGCCCGTGCGGATCGCCTTCAGCATCAGCTTGACCTCGATCACCAGCAGCACCGTGTACAGCCCGGTGAACACCGCCAGGGTGGTCAGGATTTCATGCAGGGCCAGGCCCGATGCGGCGTAGAAGGTGGGCAGCACGCCATCCACCGCCCACGGCTGGCGGCCGTACTCGGCCACG
Source organism: Stenotrophomonas rhizophila (assembly GCF_020857975.1). Lineage (GTDB taxonomy): Bacteria > Pseudomonadota > Gammaproteobacteria > Xanthomonadales > Xanthomonadaceae > Stenotrophomonas > Stenotrophomonas rhizophila_C. The sequence goes on along the minus strand of NZ_JACWUO010000014.1, from coordinate 96,694 downwards.
AACCAGCCGCATTCGATCGCAATCCACGGTGCCGGCAGCGACCACAGCGCCAGCTTGAGGAACCAGCGCTTGTCCTGGAAGTTGTGCCGGCAGGAGAAGTAGAAGGCCAGCGCGAAGAAGGCGATCAGGTAGAAGCCCAGCCCGGCCATGATCCGGAAGGTCCAGAACAGCGGTGCCACGCGTGGCACGGTATCCATGGCCGCCTTGGCGATTTCTTCCGGGGTGGCGTTGAGGATGTCCTCGCGGTAGCGCTTGAGCAGCAGGCCGTGGCCCAGGTCCTGCCAGTGGCGGTCGAACATCTCGCGCGCCTGCACATCGTTCTTGTCCTTGCGCACGCGCTCCAGCGCACCGTAGGCGATCTGGCCGCCGCGGATGCGGTTCTCCGCGCGCCCCACCAGTTCCAGGATGCCCGGGATCGGCTGGTCCAGCGAACGGGTGGCGATCAGGCCCATCAGGTAGGGGATCTTGATCGCGTAGTCGTTGGTGTGGGTGGCCTGGTTGGGGATGCCGAAGGCGGTGAAATCGGCCGGGGCGCGCTCGGTTTCCCACATCGCTTCGATCGCGGCCAGCTTCATCTTCTGGTGTTCGCTGGCGGCGTAACCGCTCTCGTCACCCAACACCACCACCGACAGCGACGACAGCAGGCCGAACGCGGCCGCCACCGCGAACGAGCGCCGGGCCATGTCCTTGTGCTTGTTGCGCAGCAGGTACAGCGCGCTGATGGACATCACAAACACCGCGCCGGTCACATAGCCGGCACTGACGGTGTGCACGAACTTGGCCTGGGCCACCGGGTTGAACAGCACCGCGGCGAAGTCCACCACTTCCATGCGCATGGTTTCGGGGTTGAACACCGCGCCGGTGGGGTTCTGCATCCAGCCGTTGGCGATCAGGATCCACACCGCCGACAGGTTGGTGCCCAGCGCCATCAGCCAGGTCACGGTGAGGTGCTTGACCGGGGTCAGGCGCTTCCAGCCGAAGAAGAACAGGCCGATGAAGCTGGCTTCCAGGAAGAACGCCATCAGCCCTTCGATGGCCAGCGGCGCGCCGAAGATATCGCCGACGTAGTGGCTGTAGTAGGACCAGTTCATGCCGAACTGGAACTCCATCACGATGCCGGTGGCCACGCCGATGGCGAAGTTGATGCCGAACAACGTGCCCCAGAACAGGGTCATCTGCCGCCAGACCGGCTTGCGGGTCATGACGTACACGCTCTCCATGATGGCCACCATGAACGACAGGCCCAGGGTGAGCGGGACGAAAAGGAAGTGGTACATCGCGGTCAGGGCGAATTGCAGCCGTGACAGTTCTACGACTGTCTGATCGATCATGGCCTGGCTACCTCGTGGGTTTTGCCGTTACAGGTGGCGGGAAGGGGGTCTACAGCGCAATTCTGTGACCGACAACTTCAAAAGGCCTTGATCCAGATCAATGTACAAACGATCCCGCGAAGGAATCGTATGCAGCCGGGCCGGGCCTGCGACCGAGTGCCGCAGCGGCCCCGCCCCGGGAGCCCCTACAATCGACCGGAACCTCCCCGTGGCCGCCAGTGACCTGTTTTGAGCATACCCCCTGACGCCACCGCCGTTGAAACGGCCACCCTGCGCCGCCAGCGCCTGCAATGGCTGGGCGGGCTGGGGCAGGCCGCACGCGGCCGCCAACGCTGGGCGGCAGTGTGCATCTGCCTGTCCGGGGCGCTGCTGATCGGCCAGGCCGCGGCGATCGCCTGGCTGATCCAGGCAGTGCTGGTGCAGCACCGGCCGTTGGCCCAGGCCACCCCGGTGCTGCTGGGCCTGCTGGTGGTACTGGCGGTGCGCACCCTGCTGGGCAGCGCCACCCAGGCTGCCGCCGGCGACGTGGCCGATGCGGCGCGGCTGGCCCTGCGCGAGCGGGTCTACCGGCGGCTGCTCGGGCGCGGGCCGCTGTGGTTGCGCCAGCAACGCACCGGCGAGCTGGGCGAGCTGATGCTGGCCCACGCCGATGCGATCGAAAATTACTACGCCGGCTACCAGCCGGTGCGCATCGAAGTGGTGGTGGTACCGCTGCTGATCGTGCTGGCAGTGGCCTGGACCGACTGGGTGGTGGCGCTGATCCTGCTGTTTACCGCACCGCTGGTGCCGTTCTTCATGATGCTGGTCGGCTGGGGCGCCGAAGCGGCCGGGCGCGCGCAGCTGGGCGAACTGGCACGAATGAGCGGGCATTTCGCCGACCGCATCAAGGGCCTGGGCCTGCTGCGCCTGTACGGACGCGGCCAGGCCGAACTGGCCGGGGTGGAGGCCGCCGCCGAAGGCGTGCGCGAGCGCACCCTGAAAGTGCTGCGCATCGCCTTCCTGTCCTCCACCGTGCTGGAGTTCTTCGCCTCGGTCAGCGTGGCCATGGTGGCGCTGTACCTGGGCCTGAGCTACCTGGGGCTGATGTCGCTGCACGCGCAGGTGCCCACGCTGGGCGTGGGCATGTTCTGCCTGCTGCTGGCGCCGGAGTTCTACGCGCCGCTGCGGCGGCTGGCCGCGCACTACCACGACCGCGCCAACGCACTGGCCGCCGCGGCCGAAGTGGAGCGCCTGCTGGGCGAGCTGCCGGCGGCCGACGCGGCCAGCGAGGCGCCGGCCGCGCTGCCGCGCGCGCCCGAGCTGCTGGAACAGCATGCCCCGCCGGTGCAGGTGCGCGAGCTCAGCCTGCGCCCGCTGGGCGCGCCGCACGATGTGGTGCGGCAGCTGTCGTTCCAGATCGAGGCCGGCCAGCGCGTGGCCCTGGTCGGGCCCAGCGGCAGCGGCAAGAGTACCCTGCTCGAAGCCCTGGCCGGCTGGCTGCCGCCACGCTCGGGCAGCATCGTGCTGCGCCCGGGCCTGGAAATCGGCTATGCCGGCCAGCGCCCCTACCTGTTCCACGGCAGCATCGCCGACAATCTGCGTCTGGCCGCCCCCGGCGCCACCGACGCGCACCTGCACGCGGTGGCCGAAGCGGCGCAGGTGATGCGCTTTGCCGCCGCGCTGCCGCGCGGCCTGGACACGGTGATCGGTGAACGCGGTTTTGGCCTGTCCGGCGGCGAAGCACGCCGCATCGGCCTGGCCCGGCTGCTGTTGCGCGACCCGCAGCTGCTGCTGCTCGACGAACCCACCGCCTTCCTCGATGCCGACACCGAAGCCGACCTGCTGCGCACCCTGGCTGCCTTCGCGCGCGGGCGCAGCGTGGTCATCGCCACCCACAGCGAAGCGGCGATGCGCTGGGCCGATACCCGCCTGACCCTCACCGCCAGCGGCGCCCGCCACGCCTCGGAGCTGCCGGCATGAACACGCCGCGTATCGATACCCTCAAGGACGTGTTCACCCGCCACCGCGCTCGCCTGCTGCTGACCTTGCTGCTGCTGTGGACCACCATGCTGGCCGGCACCGCGCTGCTGGGCCTGTCCGGCGGCTTCCTCACCGCCGCCGCGCTGGCCGGCGCGGCCGGGCTGGGCAGCGGCTTCAATTTCTTCTCGCCCTCGGCCGGCATCCGCGGCCTGACCATGGCGCGCATCGTCTCGCGCTATTTCGAAAAACTGGTGGGCCACGACGTCACCCTGCGCATCGCCCGCGACCTGCGCGTGTGGTTCTTCCGCCGCGCGCTGCCGCTGGCCCCGGCGCGGCTGGCCGGCATCCGCACCGGCGAACTGCTGGCGCGGCTGATGTCGGACATCGGCGAAGTGGACGGCCTGCTGGTGCGCGCGATCGGCCCGTTGCTGGCCTTGGCCGGCATCTCGGTGGTGGCCGTGGTCTCGGCCGGCATCATCTACCCGCCCGCCGCCGCCCTGCTGGCGGTGCTGGCGCTGCTGATCGGCATAGGCGTGCCCTGGCTGACCGTGCGCGGCGCCGGCGAACAGGAACGCGACCGCGCCCTGCATCGGGCGCAGCTGCGCACCCAGTCTTTCGAAGGGCTGGAAGGCGCCGCCGACCTGGCCGCGCTGCAGGCCGGCGAGCACTGGAACCAGCGCGTGCTGGTAGCGGCCAAGCAACTCAAATCGCGCGACCGCCGCCGCCGCTGGCGGCTGATCCGCGGCAACGCGCTGCACGGCCTGTGCGCCGCCGCCGGCCTGGTGGCGATGCTGTGGCTGGCCCTGCACGGTTTCCAGCAGGGCGCCATCGACGCCGCACTGGCCGCGGCGCTGGTGTTTCTCACCGTGGCCCTGCTGGAACTGTGGGCCGGCATCGGCCTGGCCTGGCAATCTTGGCTGTCCGGCCGGGTGGCGGCGGTGCGGCTGGAAACCATCGTCGACCAGGCCCCCGGCGTAGCCGAACCGACCGATCCGGTCGCGCTGCCGGCGCAGGCCGCCACACTGAGTTTCGACAACGTCGCCTTCCGCTGGCCGGGCCAGGCGCGCGCGCTGCTGCAGGACGTGCAACTGGAACTGCAGCCAGGCGAACGCATCGCCATCGGCGGCGACAGCGGCAGCGGCAAGACCACGCTGTCGGCGCTGCTGCTGCGGCTGTGGGACCCCGACGCCGGCCGGGTCCGCTACGGCGGCATCGACATCGCCCACCTCGCCCAGGACCACTGGCACCGCCAGATCGCCTGGCTGCCGCAGAACGCCCCGGTATTTGCCGGCAGCATCGCCGACAACCTGCGCCTGGGCGATCCCGATGCCGGCGATGCCCGCCTATGGCAAGTATTGGCCGACGTGCGGCTGCAGGGCTGGGCCGAGCAGTTGGGCGGCCTGCAGGCCTGGGTAGGCGAAAACGGCGCCACCATGTCGGCCGGCCAGGCGCGGCGCCTGGCCCTGGCGCGCGCGCTGCTGCGCGACGCGCCGATCCTGCTGCTGGACGAGCCCACCGAGGGGTTGGACGTGGATACCGCGCATGCGTTGCTGCATGACATGGTGGCCGCGCTGGGCGGGCGGAGTTTGTTGATGATTACGCATGACGCATTGCCGGAGGGCATCGTGCATCGGAGTTATCGGTTGCGGGAGGGGCGGTTGGGGTAGGGGTGATGGCTCGTGGGGGATGCTATTGGGGATGTCGGCTGATGTCCGCTTCTGGCCGAAAGCCGTCGTTCTACGGGGCGGAATGACTCAATATGGGCACTGATTGCCACCGCTTGCCCGCAAGGGCCCTCAACAACGGGCAGCCTCAGGTCGCGCGAGGTCGGGGTCGGGCAGTCCGTGGCTTTGCGCGCTGACCTCTAAGGCACCTCAATCCCGCCGAGCCAATCGACGTTACCGCGCGTCACGATCGGCGCGGCATGCTCAGGCGCGAGTTGGTCAAACACATGAGCAACGGCTAGGCGCAGGTGGTGCAGGTAGTCCCGACAGCGGCTCTCGTCGACGGCGGTGAACACGGTCGAGGTCAGCGCTACCGGATCGACTTCCTCGTCGCGCTCCTTGGCGTGCATGAAGGCATTGCGCAGCTCGCGCACCCGCTCCAGCGAATGGTAGATCGGCCGCCCGGCCACGATCGGCACGAACGCGCGGCCTGCGGCCTGCGCGAGTGCCGCGCCAGCATCGTTGATCTTGTGCAGCGGCTGGCGCTTGTCGCGGTGGTCAGGATGAACGCCAGTCTGCAAGAACGCGAGTCGGTTGCCGGTAGCCTCGACGCAGGCTGCAATGGCGACCACGCAGTAGACGCCATGGACGAACGCGGCCTCGGTGTCTTTCTTCGCCGCCGCCGCCTTGAGCGAGTCGAACTCGCGCAACGCCTTTTCGTAGTGCAGCAGCGCGAACGACAGCTCGATCCGTGGCTGCCCGCCAGCGTCGTGGGTTAGACGGCCGTAACGGGTCAGCGTTGGTGCAACATAGTCGAACGGCTTTTCCAGCGGCGCGTGCTCGCAGTGGTGCGCGGTCGCTGCGGTGAGGATCTTCTCGTTCTCCACGAACATTGCATCGAGTAACGTCGTCAAGCGAACCATGTCGCATGACCTGTCGCGCGGCTCATTGATATATTCAAGATGAAACGTCAGTGCCATCTCTGCCAGCGGGTCGAAGTCGACTAGGGCGCACCGCGGCCGACTATGCCGGTCGACGATCACCAATTCGGCAAATTTGCGCTGGTAGCTACCGTTCCCGTCGACGTAGATGTAGTGCGTGTGAAGCGCAGCGAATGGATGCATACCAACGGCGAACGCGTCATTGAAGTTCATGATCCAATGCGCGCGTGGATTGGCCATGCCCTCCACAACCACCTTTGATTCGGGAGAGAGTCCGGCATCGACGCCACTGCCCATCATTCCCGAGATCAAACGGCTGCCGCCTTCTTCGGGCCGGAGGTTCTGCATCAGGCGACCGCCCGCGAACACCGCGAAGTTGCCGATGTCCTGACAGTGCGCATCAACCCGCTTCGTATCGACAGCCAAATATGGATAGGTATCGATCGGTACCCACACATCGCGGTAGCGTTGCAGCACATGCTCGACCGGCAATGGCACCACTCTCGGCAGGGCTTCGCCGTTGAGACCCTCGTATCGCTGCTTCACGCTCAGTCCTATCACCGACCTTCGATCAGTGAAGCTTAGAGGTTCTAGGGTCGCACAGCATCGCTCAGTGCGCACTGGCTTTGTGGCACGAACGCATTGGGACTGTGAGGACCGCTGCTGCCTCCGACCTACTCGCTCCTTTTGGCTGAAAGCGTATACCCGGCGTGGCAGGAAATGAGGACGATTTATCGGGGTAGGTCAGGCCCACTTCGGCACGAAGAACATTCTTAAGTGCTTCTTCGCGGCTCATGAAATGCACCCAGGTAAGCTCGCTGGGACGGGCCAACGTCGACTTGTCCTCAGGATGCCGCCATTCTAAGATCGAGTCGGCTTAGGGCATAGACCGCCATACGGCGCGGTGGATAAGTTGTATAACCTGACCCCACGGGTCCGGCTACCGTGTAGTCATGCCGCACCACTTGCCACGCGTATGGCATACGAGTTATCCTTGCCTTGGATCTGTGGCCGAATATGGTAAGGCACTGCAGAGGCAATCTGCAGGTTCCCGGTTCGATTCCGGGCAGGTAAAGAGCATTTGAAACGATAGTGTTCTTTACCTGCACGGAACGATATGAACAGAAAGCAGCAGCTTGAAGTCTTCCAAGCGCAGACAGCGAACCTGAGAGTTCTTGAGCAGGGCTGGAAGCACATAAAACGCGGTATTCACCGCGACCTCCTGGCGAACAACAAAGCATCAGTTGAGCTACAGACAAAGGTCTTGGCTCTTACCTACTGTGCATGGTCTGAGGCGGCATTTTCCAAATTAGTCCACACACCGCACTGCTTTGAGCTAGACGAGATTCGTCAAATCAAGACAGCAGGGGAGCGGGGCAGCATTGTCTCTGCCTGGGAAAAATGTGTAGCGCTTGCACTACGAAAGATTCGTTCGAGAAATGGCAACTATGTTCCGAACGTAAAGCAAGAACTCAGTCGCCTTATCAAGGCATACATTGAAACCCCGAGCCAACTTCGTAACAAAGTGGCGCACGGGCAGTGGCAAGTTGCGCTGAATAACAAGAACACGGCACTGAATACAGACTTGACCGGTTCGCTTGCGAACCTTGATTTGGTGAAACTCGACCTTCTCAAGAAGGGTTGTGAAGGACTCTGCCTAATCGTCGAGGCGTTAGTTGAATCCCCGGAGAAAGCATTTCACCGTGACTACTGGCCGCTCTTGTGCCGAGTCAAGGAACAACTGGCGGCAGCATCGCAATTTACGCTTTCTCAAAAGTTGGAGCTTCTGAAAAAGAAGCGGGGCCTCACCGGCGACATAACATTGCGCTCAACCGAGCATGTGCAAAAAGCAACGCAGGCCGGTTAGCTTTACGTTGGCCTATGTCTGCTTCTGGCCGACAGAGGCCATGCCGCACTCGGCAGGTGGCGATGCTTGTGGTGCGATCGCGCCACGGACATGACGATGAGCGCCGCGCCGCGCCGCGTTCTAGCGGACTTTGAAAACACTGACAGTGCAAGTTGCGACATTGGCGTAGGCATGTTCAACCAACCGGTCCGAATCAACAGAAACAAGCGATTTCCCATCTTCTGCACCATCGCGCATGGTGTACATCGGAGCCTAGAACCTCCCAGAGAGATAAAGTTGATCCTCCTCCGTCGGGAGGGCGGCTAATACAACACCCTAGTGGGAATACGCCCGCCGGCTCTCTGCGGTTCTAGCCTCCCGACACCCTCGCCATCCCGACGAGGGCGATCCTGACAGGAGGTGCAACATGCTGACGTCGTGGGCCAACTCGCCGCTCTTCGAGCCCCCCAAACGCAAACCCTATGCCCGCTCGACCCACCGCTGCAAAGTGGGTGCGGCGCTGTATCCGATCCGCGAGGAATACGGCCGCGACGAGGTGGTGCCGTATCTGCGCCTGCGCGGCCGTTGGTTGGACAAGCTGGGCTTCGACGTGGGCTCGCGTCTGAAGATCGAGGCACGGCAGGGCTGCATCACTCTGACGGTGATCGAGCGCCCGGCGCCGGTGCCGGCGAAGATCCCCAGAAAGCTGCAGCGCGCCGCTAGGGAAGCGAAAGCCACTTCGATGGTCCGTAGGGGGAGCGCGCCATGAACACCAGTGTGGTGATGCAGGTAAAGGTGGAAGCGGGACTGCAGGCGCGCTTCCAGGCTGCGGCGGCGCGCGAACACCGGGGTGCTGACCAGGTGCTTGGTCGCTTGATGCGCGAGTACGTCGGCCAGCCGACGAAGCTGACCGACGGGCGCGATCCGGTGGCCATGGGCTACGACAGGGATCTGGAGGCGTGGGCGCGACGACAGCAGGGATGGCACTGCTGTCCGTTCGGTGGGGATTGACCATTGCCGGAACACGGCGGGTCGGCGTCACGGCAGGGCCGGGCGGGTGGCTTCGCCCCATACATGGGTCCAGAGTGGGTCCGGACCGGGAGCCGGACCCGCCTCACCGGCTCGCTCAACGTGGAACCTGCTCGGATGGGGTTCGATACCTACAGCCGCGCCTGGCTGCGCTCTTATATGTGACTAGTATTCTAGACGGTCACTATTTGCCCCCTTTTCCGGGCGGCGCTACAGTAGCCGCATGAACACCGAAACCGAGATTCAGCCCGCCGCGCGGGGCCCTGGGGACCATGAGGTCCGTGACCAGATCGTTGCCGCCGCGACCGAGCATTTCAGCCACTACGGGTACGAGAAGACCACCGTGTCGGACCTGGCCCGGGCGATCGGCTTTTCCAAGGCCTACATCTACAAGTTCTTCGCCTCCAAGCAGTCGATCGGCGAAGCGATCTGCCATACCTGCCTGCGCGGGATCGAGCTGCAGATCGAGGCGGCGATCGCCAGCACCGACAGCGCGCCGGAACAGTTGCGGCGCATGTTCCGCGTGGCCGTCGAAGCGAGCGTGGCCTTGTTCAACCAGGACCGCAAGCTGTACGAAATCGCCGTGGCCGCCGCCTCCGAGGGCTGGCCCACCGCCGTGGCCTACGAGGCCCGCGTGCGCGGGCACCTGCAGAAGATCCTGGAGCGGGGCCGGGCGGCGGGCGACTTCGAGCGCAAGACGCCGCTGGACGAAGCCGCGCAGGCCATCTACCTGGTGATGCGCCCGTACCTGAACCCGCTGCTGCTGCGGCAGAGCCTGCAATACAGCGAGGACGCACCGGTGCAGCTGTCCAGCCTGATCCTGAGAAGCCTGTCACCCTGATTCTGATGGATAGTGACCATTGACATAATTAGTCACTAGGAACAACAATGCCGGCCTGACCAGTCCCTTCCCGGGTGCTTCCATGCTGCGGCATCGTTCTTCAGGCTTTCTGTCCCTTTCCGTCCTTTCCCTGGCGCTGGCCGCCTGTGGCGGCACCCCGCCGGCCGATCCGCGCACCGAGCCGCCATTGGTGAGGGTGGAGGCGGTGCGTGCCGGTGCCGGCCAGACCCGTGCCTTCACCGGTACCGTGCAGGCCCGGGTGCAGAGCGACCTGGGCTTCCGGGTATCCGGCAAGGTGCTGGCGCGGCTGGTGGATGCCGGCCAGCCGGTGACCCGTGGCCAGCCCTTGATGCGCATGGACCCGGCCGATCTGGAACTGGCCGCAAGCGCGCAGCGGCAGGCGGTGGCCGCCGCCCAGGCACGCGCCACCCAGGCCGCGCAGGACGAACTGCGCTACCGCACGCTGGCCACCAGCCAGGTGGTGTCGCGCTCGGCCTATGACCAGATCAAGGCCGCGGCGGAGACCGCGCAGGCGGAGCTGCGCGCGGCCAGGGCACAGGCAACGGTGGCGGCCAATGCCAGTGGCTATGCGCTGCTGCTGGCCGACGCCGATGGCGTGGTGTCGCAGACCCTGGCCGAGCCGGGACAGGTGGTAGGCGCCGGCCAGGTGGTGGTGCGGCTGGCCCGTTCCGGCCCCCGCGAGGCGGTGGTGCAGTTGCCGGAAACCCTGCGCCCGGCGCTGGGTTCGGTGGCCACGGCCAGCATCTTCGGCCATGCCGGCCCGCCTATTGCGGCGCGCCTGCGGGTGTTGTCCAGCGCGGCCGATCCGCTCTCGCGCACCTTCGAGGCGCGCTACGTGCTGGACGCCCAGGGCGAGCCGGCGCCGCTGGGCGCCACGGTGGTGCTGGAACTGCCCACGCCGGGCACCGCGGCGGTGGGCAACGGCGTGCGGGTGCCGCTGGCCGGGCTCAACGATGGCGGCAAGGGCACCGGCGTATGGCGGATCGACGGCCAGCCGGCCAAGGCAAGCTGGCGGCCGGTGCAGGTACTGCGCATCTCCGATGACAGTGCGTATGTAAGCGGCAACCTGAAGGATGGCGACCGCGTGGCCGCACTGGGCGCGCACCTGCTGCGCGAAGGCCAGGTAGTACGCGTGCTTGAGCCCACTGCCGCGGCAGCTGCCGGAGCGCCGGCACCGTGAGCGGTTTCAATCTGTCCGCGCTGGCCGTGCGCGAACGCTCCATCACGGTGTTCCTGATCCTGCTGGTGTCGCTGGCCGGCATCGTCTCCTTCTTCAAGCTGGGCCGCGCTGAGGATCCGGCGTTCACGGTGAAGGTGATGACGGTGGTGACCGCCTGGCCGGGCGCCACCGCCCAGCAGATGCAGGACCAGGTGGCCGAAAAGCTGGAGAAGCGGCTGCAGGAGCTGCGCTGGTACGACCGCAGCGAGACCTTCACCCGCCCCGGCCTGGCGTTCACCACGCTGAGCCTGCTCGACAGCACGCCGCCGGCGCAGGTGCAGGAGGAGTTCTACCAGGCGCGCAAGAAACTGCAGGACGAAGCGGCCAACCTGCCGGCCGGCGTGATCGGGCCGATGGTCAACGATGAATATGCCGACGTCACCTTCGCCTTGTTCGCGCTCAAGGCCAGGGGCGAGCCGCAGCGCGTGCTGGTCCGTGATGCCGAAGTGCTGCGCCAGCGCATGCTGCACGTGCCGGGGGTGAAGAAGGTCAACATCATCGGCGAGCAGCCCGAGCGCATCTTCGTGGAGTTCTCGCACGAGCGCCTGGCCACCCTGGGCATCAGCCCGCAGGAGGTGTTCGCCGCGCTTAACGGGCAGAACGCGCTGACCCCCGCCGGTTCGGTGGAAACCCATGGCCCGACCGTATTCGTGCGCCTGGATGGCGCGCTGGACGAGCTGGACAAGATCCGCAACACGCCGATTGTTTCCGCCGGCAAGACCCTCAAGCTGGCCGACATCGCGACGGTGAAGCGCGGTTACGAGGACCCGGCCGGCTTCCTCATCCGCAACGGTGGCGAGCCTGCGCTGCTGCTGGGCGTGGTGATGCGCGATGGCTGGAACGGCCTGGACCTGGGCAAGGCGCTGGACGGCGAAGTGGCGCAGATCAACGCCGAACTGCCGCTGGGCATGTCGCTGGGCAAGGTGACGGACCAGTCGGACAACATCAGCTCCTCGGTCAACGAGTTCATGGTGAAGTTCTTCGTGGCGCTGGTGGTGGTGATGCTGGTGTGCTTTGTCAGCATGGGCTGGCGGGTGGGGGTGGTGGTGGCCGCCGCGGTGCCGTTGACCCTGGCGGCGGTGTTCCTGGTGATGGCCGCCACCGGCAAGAACTTCGATCGCATCACTTTGGGCTCGCTGATCCTGGCGTTGGGCCTGCTGGTTGACGATGCCATCATCGCCATCGAGATGATGGTGGTGAAGATGGAAGAGGGCTTCAGCCGCGTGGCCGCGTCGGCCTATGCATGGAGCCATACCGCCGCGCCGATGCTGTCGGGCACGCTGGTGACCGCCGTGGGCTTCATGCCCAACGGCTTCGCGCGTTCCACCGCCGGTGAGTACACCAGCAACATGTTCTGGATCGTCGGCATAGCGCTGATCGCCTCGTGGGTGGTGGCGGTGGTGTTCACGCCGTACCTGGGGGTGAAGCTGCTGCCGCAGCTCACGCCGGTGGAAGGCGGCCACGAAGCGTTGTACGACACCCCGCGCTACAACCGCTTCCGCCGCCTGCTGGGCCGGGTCATCGAGCGCAAGTGGCTGGTGGCCGGCGCGGTGGTGGTGCTGTTCGCGCTGGCCATTGCCGGCATGGGCGCGGTGAAGAAGCAGTTCTTCCCGATCTCCGACCGCCCCGAGGTGCTGGTGGAAGTGCAGATGCCCTACGGCACCGCGATTGCCCAGACCAGCGCGGCCACGGCGAAGGTGGAAGCCTGGCTTGCCAGGCAGAAGGAAGCGCGCATCGTCACGGCCTACATTGGCCAGGGGGCGCCGCGCTTCTTCCTGGCGATGTCGCCGGAGCTGCCCGACCCGGCGTTCGCCAAGATCGTCATCCGCACCGACAGCCAAGAGCAGCGCGAGGCGCTCAAGCACCGGCTGCGCGAAGCGGTGGCCGCCGGGCTGGCGCCGGAAGCGCGGGTACGCGTGAGCCAGCTGGTGTTCGGCCCGTATTCGCCGTTCCCGGTGGCCTACCGCGTGAGCGGCCCGGACCCGGCGGTGCTGCGCAGCATCGCCGACGCGGTGGAGACGCAACTGCAGGCCAGCCCGATGATGCGCACGGTCAACCGCGACTGGGGCGTACGCACGCCCGCGCTGCACTTCAGCCTGGACCAGGACCGCCTGCAGGCCGTGGGCCTGAGCTCCAGCAGCGCGGCCCAGCAGCTGCAGTTCCTGTTGAACGGCGTGCCGGTGACCACGGTGCGCGAGGACATCCGCACGGTGCAGGTGCTTGCGCGCTCCTCTGGCAGCACCCGGCTGGACCCGGCCAGGGTGCAGGATTTCACCCTGACCGGTGCCGCAGGCCAGCGCATTCCGCTGTCGCAGATCGGCACGCTGGAGGTGCGCATGGAAGAGCCGGTGATGCGCCGCCGCGACCGGGTGCCGACGATCACCGTGCGCGGCGACATTGCCGAAGGCCTGCAGCCACCGGATGTGTCGGCGGCGATGACGGCGGCCCTGGCGCCGTTGCGTGCAACGCTGCCCAAGGGCTACCGCATCACCGAAGCCGGTGCGATCGAAGAGTCCGGCAAGGCGATGGCGGCGATGCTGCCGCTGTTCCCGATCATGCTGGCGGTGACCCTGCTGATCATCGTGCTGCAGGTGCGCTCGATGTCGGCGATGGTCATGGTGTTCCTGACCAGCCCGCTGGGCCTGATCGGCGTGGTGCCGACCCTGCTGCTGTTCCAGCAGCCATTCGGCATCAATGCACTGGTCGGGCTGATCGCGCTGTCGGGCATCCTGATGCGCAATACCCTGATCCTGATCGGGCAGATCCACCATAACGAGCACGAAGGCATGGGCCCGCGCCAGGCGCTGGTGGAAGCCACCGTGCAGCGGGCGCGGCCGGTGATCCTCACCGCGCTGGCGGCCGTGCTGGCCTTCATCCCGCTTACCCACTCGGTGTTCTGGGGCACGCTGGCCTACACCCTCATCGGCGGCACGATCGCCGGCACGGTGCTGACCCTGGTGTTCCTGCCGGCGATGTATTCCATCTGGTTCAAGATCCGCGCCGACGCGGCGCAGGGAGCGAAGTGATGCCTACCGCCAACAATGTACGGATCGTGGTGACCGGCATCGGCATCGTTTCCCCGCTGGGCACCGGCACCGACGCGGTATGGTCGAAGTTGTTGGCCGGCGCTTCGGGCATCACCGCGCTGCCGGCCGAGCTTTGCGAAGGCGTGGGCGTGGCCATCGGTGGCCGGGTGCGTGGCGTGGACGAAGACCCGTTGACCGGCTACAACCGCCGGGCCAGCATCAGCGATAAGGACCTGCGCAAGATGGACCGCTTCATCGAGTTCGCGATCATCGCGGCCGAGGAAGCGCTGGCCCAGGCGGGGTGGGCGCCGGCGACCGAGGCCGAACGCAGCCGGACCGCGACCGTGATCGCCTCGGGTATCGGCGGCTTCGGCGCGATCGCCGAGGCGGTGGAAACCACCCGGCTGCGGGGGCCGCGCCGGCTGTCGCCGTTCACCGCGCCGTCGTTCCTGGGCAACATGGCCGCCGGCCATGTATCGATCCGCAACGGCTTCCAGGGCCCGATCGGCGCGCCGGTCACCGCGTGCGCGGCAGGCGTGCAGGCCATCGGCGATGCGGCGCGGATGATACGCGCCGGTGAGGCCGATATCGCCGTCTGCGGCGGCACCGAAGCGGCGCTGCACCGCGTGTCGCTGGGCGCATTCGCGGCCGCCAAGGCGCTGTCCACCGGCTACAACGACAACCCGCAGGCCGCATCGCGGCCGTTCGACCAGGGCCGCGACGGCTTCGTCATGGCCGAAGGCGCCGGGCTGCTGGTGATCGAATCACTGCAGCATGCGCTGGCCCGCGGCGCTACGCCGCTGGCCGAACTGGTCGGCTATGGCACCAGCGCCGACGCCTACCACCTCACCGCGGGGCCCGAAGACGGTTCGGGCGCGCGGCGGGCGATGGCCCAGGCGCTGGGGCAGGCGGGCATCGATCCGGCGCAGGTGCAGCACCTCAACGCGCATGCCACCTCGACCCAGGTCGGCGACCGCGCCGAGCTGGCCGCGATCCGCGCCCTGTTCGGCGCCGCCCCCGGGCTGCACATCACTTCCACCAAGGGCAGTACCGGGCACCTGCTGGGTGCGGCCGGCGGCATCGAAGCGGCGTTCACCGTGCTCGCGCTGCGCGACCAGATCGTGCCGCCCACGCTGAACCTGGCCGTGCCTGACGCGCTGGCCGAAGGCCTGAGCATTGCCGGGCCGCATGCGATGCCCGCTGCGATCGAACATGCGCTGTCCAATGGCTTCGGTTTCGGCGGGGTCAATGCCAGCGTGCTGTTCAAGCGCTGGCCCTAGCCGGAGCCGGCGTCGATGGCCCTTGAACCGCGGGCGCAGCGCTGGGACCGCATCCGCAGCGAGCGCCGTGAGCAGATCCTGGAAGCCGCGTCGCGTGCGTTCGCCCGGCACGGCGTGGACACCTGCAGCATGGGGTTGATTGCAGCGGAGTGCGAGGCCACCAAGGTCACCCTCTACGCGCACTTCCGCAGCAAGCAACTGCTGGCCGCAGCGGTCCTGCAGCGTTGGCTGGCAAGCGTCGAACGCGCGGTGGGCGCGATCGGGTCAGATACCGCCGGTCTGCATGATCTGCTGTGGTCGATGGCCCAAGGCCTGGAGCAGGTCACCCGCAGTGACGCCTACCGGGCCCTGTCCCGCGCGGTCCACCAGGGCGAAGCGGTTCCCGCGCACATCATGGCGGGCTGGGAGCGCCGATTCGATCGCCAACGGACGCAACTGGAGGCCGCATTCTCGGCGTCGGGTTCGCCCGATGCCGGCCTGCATGCCGAAGTCTTTCTGACCTTGCTGGACAGGATGGATTCGTTGCGGGGTGCCGGTGCGGTCATCAGGCTCTTCCTTGCCGCCTACCGAAAGCCAGGGTAGCGCGATCGCGTATCGCGTCGTGCCGTCAACAGTGCTTCCTTAGCGCAGCCCCTGCCGTCCGGACCAAGACCGGACGAAGTCCGCTCCTGCCTGAAAGCAGTCGGCCGCGCAGTCTCACGGAACGTTGACCTGTGTTCCCAACCAGCGCATCGCCTGGGCCTCGGTCTCGTCGCCTGAGGTAAGGAGACCAACACGTTCGTCTGGCTGAATCGGGCCGCCGTGAACGTGCTGCGTGCGATCAACGAACGATGTCGTGGTCAGCTGCAGCATTGTCGCGTCCTGGAGCCGATAACCCGCATTGCCTGTTGCAACGCCAGCGGTGGGCGTACCGAAGCTGCGTGTATGGGGGCGGCCACGGAAGGCGACGACCACGGCCTCGCCAGAACTTGCGGTCCTGCCTGAAGTAAGCACCGCGACCGGCATCTGGGCCAGACCTTGCAATTCATCGGCGCCAATAGTTGTTTCATTGCGCCAGGGACGCCGGCTTCCATCGCGTCGCTGGAACCAACCCAACGTCTGGTTGCGCAACAGGGGCTCAAGGCCCGCAAGCATCGGCCACATGTTGCCGCCGGTGTTGCCGCGAAGATCCAGCACCCAGCCACGGACGCCTGCACGGGTACCTGCCTGCAGGGCTTCTGTGATCGACGCTGAATAGCGCTGGCGAAGGACGGGGTCGTTACCGAGGAATCCCGGTACCTCGACATAGCCAATGTTCGCACCCAGCCGCTTGAACCGCGCCAGCTTGAATGTCGCTTGCTCCTGGCGCGGCAGGGAGGCCAGGCGATCGGGGTCCAGCAGGAAGCTGTGCCCGTCGCCCAACGCCTTCAGTACCTGGCCAATGGCACGTCGTGCCTCGCCCGGGGTGGCATCTTCGGGCGGTTGCCAGCGCGTACGAAAGTCGGGCGGCAGGTTGGCGACGTTCAGCGCATGGGCCGCAATGAGATCCACCGCCTCCCGGTACAACGTCACCCCGGATGTGGCGGCCTTGCCTGCGGGCAGCAACGTGACTCCCTGCAACGCATACCCGCCACCGCCGCGGACCGATGTGACAACCTCGACCAGGGTCGCGCGTGGCGATACATCGACGACCAACTGCATGTTTTCCAGGTTGGCAGGACCCTGGATTCTGCGACGCACCCGGTCCAGTTTGCGCAGGCCATCATAAGCGGTGAGCGAGACCAGAACCGTCGACTTGGCGTCGACGTTGCCCCCGGCCAGGGTGAGCACATACTGCGTACTCTCGTTCTCCGCCGTTCGGATGGCATACGCGTAGCCACAGACTTTCCCAGGATCTGTCGCCACCTTGATATCCGCGCCAGCTGGCGACTGCGGCGAGCGGCTGAAGCTCTGCGTACATGGTGGCCCGACGTTGCGGATCCCCTCGCGCCACGGTTTTGGAACCGTCGATAGAATCCGGCCGAGCACCAGGAGCAAGGCCAACGTCGCCACCGAGGCGATGGCAAGCAGTATCCATCGACCAAGACGGTGCCGATGCCGATTCGAGTCATTCTGCGCTTGCATCTGACCAACCAACCCCGTCCTTGGCATGAATTATCAGTCTAGCGCCTATGCAGGAACAGCGGATAATGTCGCGGGAAGGCTCTGTTTGCCCGGGCGGGCGACAGTGTCACTCCCGGGCCATCGCGTGAGCAGATGCTGGCAGGCGTCCTATGCGTTTGCCCGGCACGGCGTGTACAGCTATCGCCAGGGTGCCAACCAGAACGGGTTTCGTCTGTGCCATGAATCTCACCTGCAGCAGCGAAGGCGCGGCGGGCATAGCGTTTGGCCAACGGCAAGCGGAGGCCTCGGCCGCCCCACGTGCAACAAGCTTGAAGTAGCGATCTGGCACAAACTACTTTCTGCCAGCGTATCCTCGAACGGTGGGGAGCGTGGAGCTCCGGACCCGCCAACGCAGGTTCATCGCTGTCGAGTGCCGAGTAGACGGCTCGCAATGTTCTTTACGGCCGTCTTTCTCGCTGCTGAAACGGTGGCATTGGTGAAGATCGCGACTCCGGTGCGGTTCGGAGGGTCCATGTACACGGCCGTGAAGACGCCCGGGTCGCCGCCCCAATGGTTCGGCATGTCGCGGCCATCCAGCTTGGAGGTCACCCAGCCCAGCCCTTGACCGCTCAGCCAGTCAGGCAGTTTCGGCGGGGTGTGCATGGTGAGCATCTGCGCCATGGCCGCTCCACTGACGATCCTGGCGTTCCCGAAAACGCCGCCGTTTGCCGATGCGGCCACGAATCGGGTGAAATCCCCGATGGACGATCGCAGCATCCCTGTGGCCCAGTCGGGGAAACCGACCGGCTCGACAGCGGCAAGAACACCATCGACGTCATCGTAAGGCGTTGCCCCAAGCGTGGCCGGGGTACCACTGATCGTCCAGCTCGTGTGGCCCATGCCAAGGGGCCTGAAGATTTTTTCGCGCGTCTGCTCGCGCATGTCCTGACCGGCGATCCGGCTGGCGAGATAGCCCAGCAGCCCGTAGCCGACATTGCTGTAGTCCCATGCCGCACCCGGCATGTCCTGGGAGAAACAGGTGTCCCTGGAATACGCCCGGCCACCGGGCGCGAGGTAGTCCTTCAGGAATTCGGCCAGGGGTATCGTGGAATCGCGCCCCCGCTGCCGAAAGTCGATCGCGTAGTAGTTCGCATCGGAGATGCTGGAGGTATGCATCAACAGGTGTCGGAACGTGATCGACACATCCGGGTGGTGTGGATTGCGCAGCGGGAAGTCAAGGTAGCCGCCTACGGCCTCATCGAGGCTCAATCTGCCGGCATCGACAAGTTGCATGATGGCCGCAGTAGTGACCGTCTTGGTGACTGAGGCGATGTGAAACATGGTCTCGGCCGTCACCGGGCGGCGCTGTTCGATATCGGCATGGCCATAGCCTTGGACGAAGCGAACGGCCCCGTTGGAGGCCACGCCCAGCGCGAGCCCGGGAATGCTGGCCTGGCGCATCTGCTCTGCAACGAAGGCATCGAGTGCTTCGAATGGGGCGTGAGCACCGTCGTCCCGCGCACTGCCCAGCGTGGGCGCCATGAGCGCAATCATGCCGGCGCCAATGAGGCGTCGTCTCTGTAACAGGTAAGCGTGCGTCACGGGTTGACCTCGACACCAGGAATGAGTTCCAATATATGTAGGCACCTACATATAGTCAACCATGAGCGCGACCGACGGCAGCACCAACGATTACTCCCGCAGCTTGGGCGGGGCAGGGCTCGGCGCGCGGTTGCGAAGGGTGTCGGAGTTGATCGACGGCGACACGACGCGGGCATATGCCGCGCTGGGGGTCAAGTTCGAGCAGCGCTGGTTCGGTGTTCTCAATCAGCTTGTGATCAACGGACCCTCAACGGTTGGCGAGCTCGCCGCTGCGCTCAGAATCACTCACGTCTCGGTGAGCCAGACCCGGAGCTCGCTCGAAAAGGCTGGGATCGTCGTATCCAAGTCCGACCCGATGGATGCCCGACGCCGATTGTTGAAGCTCACCCCGGCTGGCCGCAAGCTTGTGGAGCGAATGGGGCCCTTCTGGAAAACCCTGAATGCGGTTGCGCTCGAACTGACCGCGGAGGCGGGGGAATTGATCGCTTCGCTGGATCGACTCGAAGACGCACTGACGCGGCAGGCGATGTATGAGCGCATCATGAGCAGAACAGAACGCTAGGCACCCGGGTTCATCTCGTCAGGTCGTCGTCACGGGTGCAGCGCGCCAAGCGTCTGCACACCACTTAGCGGACGGAGTGGGCTTGAACTAGGATGGCGTTTCAAGGCGAACAAGGATGTTGACCATGAACCGCGCAGCGGTATTTCTACTTCTGGCGCTGCTCAGCGGCGGAGCGTCGGCGCACACCGTCTGGAATGGCACCAGCGCCGATCACCGCCGGTTCGGGCGATATTCTGAAGACCGGTGGTGCGGCACTCACCTTGTCCGCTGAATCGACCGGCACCGAAAAGTTTATTGGCGCTGTCACCTCACTGGATGCCGGTCCCTTCCAGGGGCGGGAAGTGCGCTTGGCCGGCACCCTTCTGGTCAGGGATGGCGCAGGCACCGCCGCGCTCTGGGTCCGAGCGGACGGCGCCCAAGGACGGTTGGCTTTTGCGAACTCCGCTGGCGCGCCGGTGTATGCCGGCGCGGGTCCACAAGCCAGGGAAGTGCAGCTCTACATTCCTTCCGGAACGACCACGCTGAAGCTTGGCGTGACATTGAGCAGTGCCGGCCGCGTGGATGTCGAGCACCTGGTGCTGACCGCGGGGCCTGCGGTTTCGGGCGCGGTATCTGCCTATGACATGCTCGAGAACGCCCTTTCCACCATTCGTGCCCATGCACTGAACGCAGGCAGCGTGGACTGGGATGTATGTTGATTCCCTGTGGGCCAAACCCAGGCAATAGATACAACGTCCTGGCCTTGGATATCTTTTTTTGCGCAATATCAGTGCCATGCACCGCGCAGATCCCGTTGGCAGATCAAGCTTGCGTGCCCAAGGCTATCGCTGCAAAGACGATGAGGTTCAGCAGCATGTGCGCCAGTACGCACAGGACCAACGAGTTGCATCGCACCCGGACCGCGTAGATCGCCAGCGAGAAAGTGACCAGTGAGACCAGGCGGATGGGCTCCACGTTTCCGGACTCGCCTAGGAAATGCATCCCGACGAACAGCGCCGTTCCCAAACCCGCTGCGGCAATGACGCCCACCCGCCGGCTGAGCAGGTCGAAGACCACGCCACGATGAAGCAGCTCTTCCAGCACCGGTGCCACTACCACGATGGCAATGAACATCGGCAACAGGTACTCGCGCGGCACTGCATTTGCCATGGCAGGCGGCATGGCCGCTGCACCGGTCAACAGGTAGGTCACCGTGGACAGGGAGAATGCGGCTGCCGCCGGAAGCAGGAGCGCCACGACGGCGGTTTTCCGGTGCGCCCAGATCCACTGGAGCTCCCGTCGCCATCGTTGGCGGTCGCGCCAGCTCCAGGCCAGCCCTAGTATCAACGCAAGTAATGCGGCAACCAGGTAGTGCACCCAGGCCCCACCGATGGGGCGAATGACGACGTTTGCGGCCGCTCCGTCCCACGTGAGCCCGCGCGATTCCAGGTAGTCCGTGCCAAAGGCGGATTCCTCGGCAGCGAACTTGCAACGGATCCACCAGTGCCCGTCGCCCATGGCGGCCGATGCGTCCGCGCAGGTGATTCCGTGCCGGGCGTCTGTGCCATAGACCGCGCTGCCATCGCGGACGCCCGGCTTGCCCGCCGGCTCGGCGATCTTGAAGGTCAAATCCATCGAACGGACGCCGCCGATCATTGATGCCACCATCAACGCCATGGACACCGCGAACACCATAGTGATGGAGAGGCCCATCGCGGCGGCAAAGCGAAACGCAGGCATGAAGCGTGGCAGCCGGTCCGTGATCACATTCAGCATTATTTCAATAGTCCATTTGAAATGCCGGGAAGCATCGAAATTACTGGGCCGATTTAGAACCAGTCGTCGTCATATGTCCAGACCGACCAATAATCGCTTGAACCCACGCTGTTTCCATTGGCAAGCCAAATGCCTTGGTAAGCCGTGGATGGGCCTGGAACTGGCGTCGGGGCCGGTGTTGGGACTGGTGGTGGATCGACATCATCACACCGGTAGCTCGCATTGAAGCCACAGATTCCGGTGTTCTCCATCACAACGGTTCGCCCTTTGCGTTCACACTGCCGAATTGCATCGTGCTTCGTGAACTGGTCGTTTGTATAACAAGCGATGCCCATAAAAATGGGAACCATGACGACGGGAGCCAGCCCCGCAGCCGCAGCTTGGTTCGCTTTCGTTTCTGCGATAGCGAGCTGCTGCGGTGTCAGTGTTTTGCTGATCAAGTTGTTGCCGCTAATTGCGACTACGTGTGAAGTTGCCGGGTCGTACTCGACGGAATACAGCTTTCCGCTGCTATCAATAGACTCAAACATCAGTCGGCCATTGATGATGGCTCCTGTGTTTGGAACAACTGACGTCGAACTAATTTGAGCCATCGACGGCTCATCAAAGTCCTTCTTGGGCGGGTCTGCCTCTTTCGCCCCGCTACTAAGGGGAAGAAACGCTGCGACGGACAACGTCGCGACAGTGACGATACTCCTGATCATCCAAACCTCCATTGTTTGTGCTGTTAATTGCTTCCCGGCAATGATGTCCTGATAGAACTGCTTAGCCAATGCGCCTGCAAGGCTGCGTGCTGGAGTTATTGCCTAGCCAAGATTTCGGCTGCAATTCAAACCTTTGGTCCTATGTATAGGGGCAAGGTTTAGTTCCTTTTTGTAACTCTGTCAACAGTGATAGGGCGCTCTCTGGAATCCCGAAGAAGGCCACGGAGGTGGCGGGTTGCCGAAATGCGGTCATGCCCGGGAATTGCGGCATGCCCCCCGCGATTGTGTGGTCATTCAGGAACCGGCGCAGGGAATCTATGCACGCAGCAGCACCACCAACGACGCGATATTGGCCACCACGCACAGCGCGAATACCCACTGGAACGCGGTCTTGCGGTGCTTGTGGGCGAACACCGATTGGCCCAGCAGCGCGCCCGGCCAGCCGCCGGCGAAGGCCAGCAGCTGCAGGGTGCGTTCGGGCGTGCGCCAGCGGCCCAGCCGCGCGGCGCGCTTGTCGTGCCCGTACAGTGCGAATGCCACCACGCTGGCGAGTGCATACCAGGCGGCCAGCCACGCTGGCAGCCAGCCGCTGACCGCCGCGCCGGCCAGGGCGCCGGCGGCGGCCAGTGCCAGATAGCGGCGCCCGTGCTTCACAGCGTGGCGAGGAAGTCGCCCACCGCCGGCCCGAACCGTGCGAAGTCCACCAGGAACGCATCATGCCCCTGCGGTGAATCCAGCCCGATGAACTGCGCGTCGGCGCCGCCGGCGCGCAGGCCGTCGGCGATCTGTTGCTGCTGCTGCACCGGGAACAGGATGTCGGTGTTGGCGCCGATCGCCAGCGCCTTGCCCACCTTGATGCTGGCCAGGCCGGCCAGTACGTCGCCGTCGGCATATTCGGCCAGGTCGAACCAGTCCATCGAGCGGCTCAGGTACAGATAGCAGTTGGGGTCGAAGAAGCGCACGAAACGCCGGGCGTGGCCTTCCAGGTAGCTTTCCACCTGGAATTCCAGGCCGAACGGATCTTCGTCGGTCTGGTCCGAATCCAGCCGCACGCGGCCGAAGCGGCCGTCCCATTCCAGCGCCGAGCGGTAGGTGATCACGCCCAGCTTGCGCGCCATGCGCATGCCCGATTCGGGGTAGCTGTCGTCGCTGTAGCGGCCGGCATCCCACTTGGGATCCAGCCGGATCGCCTCGCGCTGCAGCGAACGGATCGCGATGGAGAACGGCAAGGCCTGGGCGCTGCCGGAGATGTTGATGTGGCTGCGGGCGATGCCCGGGTGCAGCAGCAACACGGCCAGTGCGGTCATGCCGCCCATCGAGTTGCCGATCACGCAGGCCAGTTCGCTGATGCCCAGGGCGCGTACCACCTCCACCGCGGCGCGCGCGCCGTCTTCGATCGACAGTTCCGGGAAGCCCAGCCGGTACAGCGCGCCGGTGTCCGGGTCGATGCTGGCCGGGCCGGTGGAGCCCTTGCAGCTGCCCAGCGAATTGACGCAGACCACGAACCAGCGGTCGGTGTCGATCGGCTTGCCCGGGCCGAGCATGGCTTCCCACCAGCCGGGGGCCGGGTTGCCGGCGTTGGCGGCGGCATGCGCATCTGGCGACAGCCCGGTAACCAGCAGGATCGCGTTGGCGGCCTGCGCATCCAGGGTGCCCCAGGTTTCATAGGCCACGTGCGCGCCGTGCAGGGCGCCACCGCGCTTGAACGGGAACGGGGAGGGCAGGGCGTGGTAACGGGTGCCGGCCGGAATGAATTCAGTCATGCGGCCATTTTAGCCCGGCTGCAGGCCGCGGCCGAGGGCACGCCAACACCGTGGAGGGCCGGCATCAAGGCCGGTCCGGCGCGCCCAGTACCAGTTGCACCGTTCCGGCATGCGGCAGGCGCACGCGCACCGGCGCCGAATCCAGGTCGCCGTCCTGGCGGCTGGCGTTGCCGGAGACGGACAGGCGGGCGAATACCTCCACCTCGGCATGGGCCGACAGCGGCTGGGTCGGCATCGGGCTGTCGGCATCGTCCAGGCTGAGCTGCAGCGGCAGCGCACCGAGCGGGTGTTTTTCCACCGCCACCGGCATCGGCGGGCCGCCCGGCACGCGGGCGATCACGAACACGCTGGCATCGGCGGGCAGGGACGCGCGCGCGGCAAATGCCGGGTCCAGCCGGACCTGCACGCCCAGCGCGGTGCCGGCAACTGCGGCGGCAGCGGCGGTTGCAGCCGGCAGGCCGGCCTTGCCGCGGGCGATGGCGATCTGTTCGCGCAGCGCGCTGGCCGCGCCCGGGTCCAGGCGCGGCAGCAGCGCCTCCCAGATGCCGGCCGCTTCGGCGTCCTGGCCGCGCTGGCGCAGGGCGATGCCGAGCAGCCAGCTGGCGCGCTCGGCGTCGGGGGCCAGCTGCCGGGCGTGGCGCAGCCACTGCAGCGCGGTGTCGTCGAACTGTTTGCCGGCATCGGCCTGGGCCCGCGCCTGCGCGGCTTCGACCAGCACGCCGGGATCATCCGGGGCCAGCGCCACCGCCCGCGCGAATGCATCGGCCGCCGGCTGGTGCTGGCCCAGTTCGGTGCGCGCGCGGCCGAGCAGGGCCCAGCCGTCGGCGCGCTGCGGGTCGCGCTGCAGGGCCTGCTCCAGCGCCTGCACGCCCTGGCCCAGGTCGGTGGGCGCGGCGGCCACGGCGGCCGATGGCGCCTGCGGCTGCCCGACCAGCAGGTACAGGCAGGCACCGGCCACGCCCACGGCCAGCACCATCGCGATGAAGGGCGCGCGTCGGTCGCTGCGGCGCAATGGCCACAGCACCAGCAGCGCGGCCACGGTCGCGGTCAGCGCCGCCAGCGCGGGCAGCCACGCGCTCACCAGCCGTCCCCGGTGGTGTCGATCGGCTGGACCTGCCGGCTACGCCGGCGCACCACCCAGACCAGTACCCCGGCCCCGGCCAGCAGCAGCACGGCCGGGCCGAACCACAGCACGCTGTTGCGCGCATCCATCGGCGGGCGGTACAGCACGAACGGGCCATAGCGGTCGACCAGGAACTGCTTGATCTGCGCATCGTCATGGCCCTGCTGCATCAGCAGCAGTACTTCACGGCGCAGGTCATGGGCGATCTGCGCGTTGGAATCGGCCAGCGACTGGTTCTGGCACTGCACGCAGCGCAGTTCGGCGGCCAGCGCGTGGAAGCGCGCTTCCTGCGCGGCATCGCGGTAGTGCAGCGGGGTAGGGTCGGAGACCGCCTGCGCCGGGGCCAATGCGGGTGCCAGCAGGGCCGCGGCCAGGACCGCCGCGCGCAGCACCGGCAGGCGCCTACGGCGCGGCCGGCAGGGAACTTGCAGCATCGGCATTGGCACGCTCCACCTTTTCCAGTTCGGGAATCAGCCGGGTATCGATCACCTGCTGGGTCAGCGCGCCGCTGTACTTCCAGCGCACCACGCCACTGGCGTCGACCAGGAAGGTTTCCGGCGCGGCGGTGACGCCCCAGTCGATCGCGGTGCGGCCTTCGATGTCGGTGAGCACCAGCACGAACGGATTGCCCAGCTGTTCCAGCCAGCGCAACGCATCGGCCGGTTCGTCCTTCCAGTTGTAGCCGATCACGCGCACGCGCTTGGTTTCGGCAAAGCGGGTCAGCACCGGGTGTTCTTCGCGGCAGGCCGCGCACCAGCTGCCCCACACGTTGAGTACGTAGGGCGCGCCGCGCAGTTCGCTGCTGCTGACCTGGATGCCGGGGTCATGCAGCACCGGCAGGGTGAACGCCGGTGCCGGTTTGCCGATCAACGCCGAGGGCAGGATGTCGCGGTCGGGCGCGCCGGACTTCATCACCCCGTACACCATCAGCCCGAGCAGCCCGAAGAAGAACAGCACGCCGATGACGATGGCCACCGGCGGCAGCGGACGGGAAGCGGGGCGGGGGTCGGACACGGGGAACTCCTGGACGGCAGATGGCTAGGGACGGCGGAAACGACGGTCGGCGGCGGTGACAAAGCCACCCAGGGCCATCAGCAGGGCGCCCAGCCAGATCCAGCGGACGAACGGTTTGATGTGCACGCGCACCGCCCAGGCATTGTTGCCCAGCGGCTCGCCCAGCGCCACGTACACATCGCCGCGCACGCGGGCCAGGATGCCCGCTTCGGTCATCATCTGGCCGCCGCTGGCGTACTGGCGTTTTTCCGGGTGCAGCAGGGCCAGTTCGCGGTCGTGGCGCAGCACGCGCACCTGGCCGCGGTCGGCGCTGTAGTTCGGGCCTAGCTGGTGGTCCACGCCTTCAAAGCGCAGTTCATAGCCGCCCACCTGCAGGGTCTGCCCGGGCGACAGGGCGACCTCGCGCTGTACGTTCAGCGCTTCCACCAGCAGCGCGCCGGCCAGGAACACTGCCACCCCGCCATGGGCGAGGATCATGCCGATCATTTCCGCATTGAAGCGGCCGTTGCCGCGCAGCCGGGTCCACACAAAGCGCGCGGTGCCCAGCGCCACCCAGGCCGCGCCGGTCACGCCGGCAGCGGTCTTGAGCGCGCCCTGCGGCGCCGTGAAATACGCGATCGCGCCCAGCAGCAGTGCCAGCCCGGCCCAGGGCGCCAGCAGCGCCAGCGCGCGACGCGGCTGGTCGCGCTGCCAGTTGACCAGCGGGCCGAACGGCAGCAGGGCCACCAGCGGGACCATCAGCAACAGGAACAGCGTGCCGAAATAGGGCGGGCCCACCGAGACCTTGCCCAGCCCCAGCGCATCGGCCAGCAGCGGGTACAGCGTGCCCAGCAGCACCATCGCGCAGGCCGCGGCCAGCAGCAGGTTGTTGGCCAGCAGCAGGGTTTCGCGCGAGGTGGGCATGAAGCCGCGGCGCGGGTCGTCGCTGCCCAGCGCGCCGGCGCGCAGCGCATACAGCAGCAGCGCGCCGCCGATCACCAGGGCCAGGAACACCAGGATGAAGGTGCCGCGCGAGGGATCGGCGGCGAAGGAATGCACGCTGGTCAGCACGCCCGAACGGACCAGGAAGGTACCCAGCAGCGACAGCGCGAACGCGGCGATGGCCAGCAGCAGGGTCCAGCTGGCGAAGCTGCCGCGTTTTTCGGTGACCGCCTGCGAATGGATCAGCGCCGCCCCGGCCAGCCACGGCAGGAAGCTGGCGTTCTCCACCGGGTCCCAGAACCACCAGCCGCCCCAGCCCAGCTCGTAGTACGCCCACCAGCTGCCCAGCGCGATGCCCAAGGTCAAAAAGCCCCAGGCCACGTTGGTCCACGGCCGGGTCCAGCGCAGCCAGCGCGCATCCACCCGGCCTTCCAGCAGCGCGGCGATGGCGAAGGCGAACGGCACCGCAAAGCCCACGTAGCCCACGTACAGCATCGGCGGGTGGATGATCAGCCCGGGGTCCTGCAGCAGCGGGTTGAGGTCGCGTCCTTCCAGCGGGGCCGGGATCAACCGCGCGAACGGGTTGGAGGTGAAGATCAGGAAGGCCAGGAAGCCGATGCTGATGATGCCGAGCACGCCCAGTACGCGCGCGCAAACCTGCGCCGGCAACCGCTGCGACCACAGCGCCACCGCGCCGCTCCACAGCGCCAGTACCAGCGCCCACAACAGCAGCGAGCCCTCATGGGCGCCCCATACCGCCGAATAGCGGTAGGCCAGCGGCAGCAAGCTGTTGGAATTTTCGGCCACATAGCGCACCGAGAAATCCTGGCCGACAAAGGCCGCGGTCAGTACCGCAAAGGCGCCCAGCAACAAGGCCAGCTGGGCGAACGCGGCCGGGCGCGCCACTGCCATCCATGCCTGCTGCCCGCGCTGGGCGCCCCACAGCGGCAGCACCGCCTGCAGCATGGCCATCAACAACGCACTGACCAGCAGCACCTGGCCCAGTTCGGGCAGCACTCAGGGCGCTCCGGCCGGCGCCACCGGCACATCGTGCTTGCGGTGGGCCTGGCCCATCTTGTCGGCCACTTCCTTGGGCACGTAGTTTTCATCGTGCTTGGCCAGCACTTCATCGGCGATGAAACGGCCGTCCTGCAGGCGGCCGCTGGCGACCACCGCGGTGCCTTCGCGGAACATGTCCGGCAGAATCCGCGAGGTGCTCACCGGCAGGGTGGCATCGCCATCGGTGACCACGAAGTGCGCCTCCAGCGAACCGGTGGCGCGCTGGAACGAGCCCTTCACCACCATGCCGCCCAGGCGGAAGCGCGATTGCGGGTCGACCTCGCCGCGCAGCACTTCGGCCGGCGTATACAGATAGGCGATATTGCGCTGCAGGGCGAACGCCACCAGGGTGGTGGCCAGCGCCGAAGCCAGCAGCAGCAACAGCACCCAGATCATGCGGCGGCGTTGCACCGGGGTCATCGGCTCAGCTCCGGCGCCAGCGGGGTAGCGGTTTGCGGCT
Organism: Stenotrophomonas rhizophila; assembly: GCF_020857975.1. GTDB lineage: Bacteria > Pseudomonadota > Gammaproteobacteria > Xanthomonadales > Xanthomonadaceae > Stenotrophomonas > Stenotrophomonas rhizophila_C. The sequence continues at coordinate 68,492 of NZ_JACWUO010000014.1, read as the reverse complement.
GGGCGCGTGCCTGCAGCCGTTGTTGGCGGCGCAGGGCCTGCCGCCGCGCCAGGCGCAGGCGCAGCCACGACCCCAGCGCATCGCTGCCGAGCACCAGGAAGAACACCGCGTAGGCGGCGATGATGAAGGGCAGGTGGCTCATCGCGGCGCATCCTCGATCGGGGCCGACGGGGTGCCGGCCAGTTGCCCGCCGACCCAGGCCTTGCCGGCTTCGCGGCTCAGGTTGTCGGCGCGTGCCTTGGCCAGCAGCGAACCGACGAACCACAGTTTGGTGGCCACCACCATCCACCACAGCGGCGCGATCAGTTCATCGCGCACCGCGTTGGTGCCAAAGACGTTGATCGACTGGCGCTGGTGCAGGCCGCCGAACCAGTCCACCGAATAGCGGATCACCGGCAGCAGGCCGACCCCGACGATGGCCAGCAGGCCGGCCGCGCGGGCGGCGCTGCGGCGGTCTTCGATGGCGTGGTACAGGCCGATCACGCCCAGGTACAGGAACAGCAGGATCAGCTCGCTGGTCAGCCGCGGGTCCCAGTCCCACCAGCCACCCCAGGTGCCCTTGCCCCAGATGCTGCCGGTGAGCAGGGTGACCAGGGTGAAGCCGGCGCCCATCGGTGCGCAGGCCATCGCCAGGATTTCGCAGATCTTGATCCGCCAGACCAGGGCGATGACCGCATAGAAGGCCATCAGCGCGAACACGAACAGGCTCATCCAGGCACTGGGCACGTGGATGTAGATGATCCGGAAGGCATCGTTCTGGGTCTGCTCGGGCGGCACCACGAACAACCCCTGCCAGACGCCGATCAACAGCACCGGCAGCGCGGCCACGTAGAACACGCGCGACCAGCGCGCGGCAAAGCGGTCGAAGGTGGGCGGCGAACCGAGTTGGTGGAACCAGCGGACGATAGTGTGCATGCAGCGGTGGCTATCCAACGAAGGGCGACGATTCAACGGACGTGACGCAGCTGGTTGAACGATGACGCTGGAAACGGTGGTGCGGTGGACCAAGCCTCAATTCAATGAAATCCGGATCGCCGCGGCGGTGATCAACGGTGCCAGCACCAGGGCCACCACCAGCCCGGCGCCGAGCAGCAGCAGCGGGCCGATCGGATCCTGCCCGCCTGCCGCTGCCGCCACGCTGCCCGCACCGAACACCAGCACCGGTACATACAGCGGCAACGCCAGCAACGCCACGAGAATACCAGAGCGCCGGATACCGACGGTCAGTGCGGCCACCACGCCGCCGATCAGGCTCAGCAACGGGGTTCCCAGCAGCAACGATGCCAGCAGGATGGGCAGTTGGTCATGTGGCAGATGCAGCATTTCGGCCAGCAGCGGGGTCATCACGATCAGCGGCAGGGCGGTGCTGGCCCAATGCACCAGCACCCGCACCAGCACCAGCCAGGCCAATGGCACCGGGGCCAGCAGCCATTGTTCCAGCGAACCGTCCTCGGCATCGCTGCGGAACAGCGAATCCAGCGCCAGCTGCCCGGCCAGCAGCACCGCCAGCCACATCACCGCCGCGGCCACCTGCGCGATCAGCGCAGGTTGGCGGCCCAGCGCCAGCACGAACAGCACCACCACCAGCACGGCAAACATCAGGGGCTGCAAGGCATCGCCGCGCCGCCGCCAGAGCAGGCGCAGATCGCGGCGGACCAGCGCGCAGGCGGTCTGCCACAGGCCGGGCTGGGTACCGTGGGCGATCATGCCGCGCTCCCGGCACGGGCCAGGCGCAGCAGCCGGGTCTGCACTGGCGGGGCGGCATAGGCGCCGTGGGTGGTTACCAGGGCGGCGCCGCCGCTGCGCAGATGTGCGGAAATCATCCGGTTCACCAGGTTGATGCCGTCCAGGTCGAGGTTGGCATAGGGTTCGTCGAGCAGCCACAGCGGCGCCGGCGACAGCCAGATCCGGGCCAGTGCCAGGCGCCGTTTCTGGCCGGCCGAGAGCTGCCGCACCAGGGTGTCCTCATGGCCGGCCAGGCCGACGATGGCCAGCGCGTTGCCCGGCATCTGGCGCGCGCGGCGGCCGTGCAGGCCGCACAGGAAGTCCAGGTTTTCCAGCGCGCCCAGGTCGGCCTTCAGCGCCGGCAGGTGGCTCAGGTAGGCCACGAACTGCGCCCGTTCCGTGTGCCCGGCCGGGCGGCCATCGATCTGCACCTGCCCGGCATCGGCGCGCAGCAGGCCGGCCAGCACGCGCAGCAGGGTGGTCTTGCCGGCCCCGTTGTCGCCCTGCACCAGCAAGGCTTCGCCGGCGTCGATGTGCAGGTCGAGCGGGCCGAACACCGGTTCATCGTTGCGACTGAAGGCCAGGCCCTGCGCGGCCAGCAGCGGAGGAGGGTTCAAGGGCGGGTCTTTGCGATGGATGGGGCCGACAGTGTATCGGGGGCGGGGCGGTGGGACGAATACGCGAATGCGGGTTTACGCCATACCCACCAACGGTGGGTAGCTACCGCTGGGTTGCGTACACTGCGCTTTCCCCCTTTCTTTTTTTTTCCGGCCGATGCAACCGCAGACCAAGCTGCCCAAGGTGGGCACCACCATCTTCACCGTGATGTCCCAGCTGGCCGCCGAGCATGGCGCCGTGAACCTGGGCCAGGGGTTTCCGGATTTCTCCGCGCCGCAGCGCCTGCTCGATGCCACCATCCAGGCCATGCAGGGCGGGCTGAACCAGTACCCGCCGATGACCGGGGTGGCGCCGCTGCGCCAGGCGATCGCGCAGAAGTCGCTGGACCTGTACGGCGCGCAGCTGGACCCGGACAGCGAAATCACCGTCACCAGCGGCGCCACCGAGGCGATCTTCAACGCCATCCACGCGGTGGTGCGCCCGGGCGAGGAGGTGATCGTGCTCGACCCGGCCTACGACTGCTACGAGCCGGCGATCGAGCTGGCCGGCGCGCGCGCGGTGCACGTGCCGCTGGACCCGCAGACCTTCGCGGTGGACTGGGACCGCGTCCGCGCGGCGATCAGCCCGCGCACCCGTCTGCTGATGGTCAACACGCCCCACAACCCGTCCGGGGCGATGCTCACCGCCGATGACATGCAGGCGCTGGTCGAGGTATTGCGCGGCACCGATATCTACCTGATCTCCGATGAGGTCTACGAGCACATCATCTACGACGGCCGCCGGCATGAATCGGCGCTGCGCTATCCGGAACTGCGCGGGCGCACGTTCGTGATTTCCAGCTTCGGCAAGACCTACCACTGCACCGGCTGGAAGATCGGTTATGCGATCGCCCCGCCGTTGCTGAGCGCCGAGTTCCGCAAGGTGCACCAGTACAATACCTTCACCAGCTTCGGCCCGGCCCAGCATGGGTTTGCCGCGATGATCCGCGATGAGCCCGAACACCATCTGCAGCTGGGCGCGTTCTACCAGGCCAAGCGCGACGGTTTCCGCGAACAGTTGCTGACCACCCGGCTGACCCCGCTGCCGGTGCCGGGCGGCTACTTCCAGCTGGTGGACTATTCGGCGATCAGCGATCTGCCCGACCATGAATTCGTGAAGTGGCTGACGATTGAAAAGGGCGTGGCCGCGATTCCGCTGTCGCCGTTCTATGAGACCGCGCCGCTTGGCCAGCGCCTGGTGCGGCTGTGCTTTGCCAAGAACGATGCCACCCTGGACGCGGCGATCGACCGCCTGCAGGCGCTGTGATGGACGCACCCGTCCAACGCAGCGACCTGCGCGTCTCCCTGGTCCAGGGCGACACCCGCTGGCACGACCCGGCCGGCAACCGCGACCATTACGGCGCGCTGCTGGCGCCGCTGGCCGGGCAGACCGACCTGGTGATCCTGCCGGAGACCTTCACCAGCGGCTTCTCCAACGCGGCCATCGACAAGGCCGAAGACATGGACGGCCCGACCGTGGCCTGGATGCGCGAACAGGCCGCGCGCCTGGGCGCGGCGGTCACCGGCAGCGTGCAGCTGCGGGTGGGGCAGGGCGTGTACAACCGGCTGCTGTGGGCCACCCCGGACGGCGCGCTGCAGCACTACGACAAGCGCCACCTGTTCCGCTATGGCGATGAGCACCTGCGCTACGCCGCCGGCAGCGAACGCCTGTGCGTGGACTGGAAGGGCTGGCGGATCAACCCGCAGGTCTGCTACGACCTGCGCTTCCCGGTGTTCTGCCGCAACCGCTACAACGTCGAGCGCGCCGACGAGATGGATTTCGACCTGCAGCTGTTCGTGGCCAACTGGCCCTCGGCGCGCGCCTATGCGTGGCGCACGCTGCTGCGCGCGCGGGCGATCGAAAACCTCTGCTACGTGGCCGCGGTCAACCGCGTGGGCGTGGACGGCAACGGCCTGCACTATGCCGGCGACAGCGCGGTGATCGATTTCCTCGGCCAGCCGCAGCTGGAAGTGCGCGAGGTGGAGCAGGTGGCGACCACCACCGTGTCGGCGGCGGCGCTGGCCGCGCACCGCGCGCGCTTCCCGGCCATGCTCGATGCCGACGCGTTCACCTTGGGCGGGCCGGCCGGCGCTGGCTGAACGATGGCCTGACGCGCGCGGGCGGCCTCATCCAGGCCACACGCGCGCGCTGCTAGATTCCAGTCATTCCCATTGCGTACGAGCGGACCTGCATGAAGACGTTCTCCCTGGCATTGATCGCACTGGCCGGCATCAGCGTGGTGCCGGCGGCCCAGGCGGCCGGCAACATCGACTGCGAACTGCACTACAACCTGGCCGGCTGGTCGGTGTTGTACAAGACCGCCTCGGGTACCGGCACGATCAGCTGCGACAATGGCGCGCGCATTCCGGTCAAGATCACCGTCAAGGGCGGTGGGCTGACCGTGGGCAAGTCGAAGATCGTCGACGGCAAGGGCCGCTTCTCCGGCGCCTATTCGCTCAACGATCTGCTCGGTTCGTATGCCTCGGTAGAGGCGCACGCCGGTGCGGACAAGTCCAGCAATGCCCAGGTGATGACCAAGGGCGATGTGTCGCTGGCGCTGGCCGGCACCGGCAAGGGCTGGGACCTGGGCGTGGGCCTGGGCAAGTTCACCATCGAGCGGCGTTGAAGCAAGGGCATCCACGCCAAGGGCATCCGCACCAAGGCATCCACGCATGGCGTGGATCTACACGCGCGGCGCCATGCGTTTCCCTGTGAACCTGACAACGCCCGTAGATCCACGCCATGCGTGGAGACCACGCGCAGCGCGGCGTACCTGTCCGGCGGCGACCATCTGCACGCACCGATGATCCGTCCAGGTTGTTCCAACCGACACCGCAGGCGACGCGCCACCCGACGCCAGTAAACAAAAAAACCCGGCCGGAGCCGGGTTTTTCGTTTCAGCGGCTCAGCGATCAGGCGCCGCGCGGGCCGCCGCCACGATGACCGCCGCCACCCGGGCCGCGGCTGCCGCCGGGGCGACCGCCCGGGCCGCCGGGGCCGCGTGCGCCGGGGCCACCCGGGCCACGGTTGCCGCCCGGACCACCGGGACCACGTGCGCTCGGGCCACCCGGGCCACGGTTGCCGCCCGGACCGCCGGGGCCGCGTGCGCCGGGACCACCCGGGCCACGGTTGCCGCCCGGACCGCCGGGACCGCGTGCGCCGGGACCACCCGGGCCGCGGTTGCCGCCGGGGCCACCCGGACCACGGGCGCCGGGACCGTTGCCGGCCGGCCGCGCGCTGCCGTACGGGCTGAAGCCCGGGTTGGCGTGGTCGGACGGGAAGCTGGGGGCGTTGCCCGGATGACCATAGGGATGGCGGGACGGACCCTGGCCGCCCTGGGCGCCGCGGTTGCCGCCGCCGCCCGGACCGGCCGGACGGCCCTGGCCGCCGTAGCCGCCACGGCTTTCGCCGCCGTAGCCGCCGCCACCGCCTGCACCGCGGCCTTCGCCGCCGAAGCTGCGACCCTGGCCGCCGGCGCCGCCCGGACCCTTCGGCTTGCCGTACGGACGGCCTTGGCCACCGGCGCCTGCGCCGGCACCCGGACCGCGCGCACCCGGGCCACGGGCAGCGCCCGGGCCGGCATTGCGGTGGTTGCTCGGGCCGGTGCTGACACCGTCAGGCACGTACCAGCTGCGGAACGCGGCCGGGTTGCCTTCGGGCAACGCGCGGTTGCCCTTGTCCGGGCGCGCCTTGAACGGGCGCTGGGACTGCTTGGCCGCCGCTTCGCCGCTGACCGTCAGGCCACCCTTGAAGCCGCCGCCATTGCCGCCGCGGCCACGGCCGCGCTCTTCGCGCACGTTGTCGAAACGGCGCAGTTCGCGGCCTTCGTCGGCCGAATTGTGGCCGTTGACGTAGGCGTTGCCGCGGCCACCCTCGCGCGACACGCGCACGGTGGTCTTGGCCGCGCGGCGCTGGCCGATCACCGGCTGCAGGGTCAGCGCCGACGGCGCGCCTGCTTCCAGGTTCAGTTCGGCGCGCAGGGCTTCAACCTGCTTGACCGGCAGTTCCACCGACTGGCCGCGCAGCAGTTCGCGCGGCAGCGACACCTTGCCGTAGCGGGTGCGCTTGAGGCGGCTGACCTGGCAGCCCTGCGATTCCCACAGGCGGCGCACTTCGCGGTTGCGGCCTTCCTTGACCACCACGCGGAACCAGTCGTGCGAATCGGTGCCGCCGATGCGTTCGATCTCGTCGAACTTGGCCGGGCCGTCTTCCAGCGCCACGCCACGGGCGAGGCGGTCGACGATGTTGTCGGGCACCTTCTCTTCGCCTTCCGGGGCGCGCACGCGCACCACGTACTCGCGTTCGACCTCATAGGAGGGGTGCATCATCGCGTTGGCCAGCTCACCGTCGGTGGTTGCCAGCAGCAGGCCGGTGGTGTTGATGTCCAGGCGGCCGATCGCGATCCAGCGCGCGCCCTTCAGGGCCGGCAGCGCTTCGAACACGGTCGGGCGGCCTTCGGGATCTTCGCGGGTGGTCACTTCGCCTTCGGGTTTGTTGTAGGCCAGCACGCGCGAAGTTTCGGTCAGCGCGGTGGCCACGAAGCCACGGCCGTCCAGCTCGACCTTGTCGCCGCTCTTGATCGACATGCCGGTCTGCGCGACTTCACCGTTGACCTTGACCAGGCCATCGGCGATGCGCTGTTCCAGCGCGCGGCGCGAGCCGAGCCCGGCCTGGGCCAGCACCTTGTGCAGGCGTTCTTCCAGCTTGGGCTGGTCGGTGGCGGTTTCGCGCTTGAGCGAAAGCTTGTTCAAAGACGGCTTGCGGGGGGTGTCACTCATTCACTTGGCTCCGGCCGGCGACGGGTGCGTCGGCCTCTGGTTCGGGATCGGCTTCGTCAACAGCCACGGTCGTCGTCGCGACGGCGTTGTCTTCGGTTTCGTTCTGGGGCGCCGCGCGCTCTCCCGGCGCGGTATCGGGTTCGCCATCGCTGGCGGTCGTATCAGCGTCGTCGTCGGCAGGCGGCAACGGCGCATCGAATGGGGTGTCGGTGGCATCGGCATCGGCATCGGCCGAGCCTTGGGTATTGTCCGCATCTGCGGGCGGGTCCGCCAGTCGCGCCGCCGCCAGTGCGGCGCGGGCCGCCAACCGGGCAGCGGCGGGTTCGGGCGGGTCGACCGGCGCCGCATCCGCGTCGTCCTGGTCTTCGCCGGCCGCCGCCGGCAGGCCGGCGTCGTCGTTGGCCGCGTCGCCGTCCAGCTCGCCTTCCGGGCTGGCTGCGCCGGCGGGCAGGCGGCCGGCCAGCTGGCCGTGGCTGTCCAGCGGCAGCTGCGGTTCCAGCTCACCCAGGTCGCGCAGCTCGGACAGCGGCGGCAGTTCGTCCAGGCGCTTGAGCCCGAAATAATCCAGGAAGCCCTTGGTGGTGCCAAACAGCGCCGGCTTGCCGGGCACGTCGCGGTGGCCGATCACGCGGATCCATTCGCGCTCTTCCAGGGCCTGGATGATGTTGCTGCTGACCGCCACGCCGCGCACCTGTTCGATTTCGCCGCGGGTGATCGGCTGGCGGTAGGCGATAAGCGCCAGGGTTTCCAGGGTGGCGCGGGTGTAGCGGGTCTTGCGCTCGGTCCACAGCCGGGTGATGTAGGCGTGCACTTCGCCGGTGACCTGGAAGCGGAAGCCGGAAGCGACCTCGACCAGTTCCACGCCACGGTCCTGGCAGCCCTCGCGCAGCAGTTCCAGCGCGCGTTCGATGCTGCCTGGCGGCGCCGGTTCCTCTTCCGGGAACAGGCCCTGCAATTGCGCCAGGGTCAGCGGCTGGCTGGAGGCCAGCAGCGCGCCTTCGACAATACGGTTGATCAGCGGTTGATCCATGCGAGGGTCGGGTGCTCAGTCGGTTTCGTTGGCGGCGTCGGCGGGGTCGTCGAATTCGCTGTTGAACTGCAGCGGTTCGTTGGTGTTGCCGGCGGCCAGGGACTTGACGTAGATCGGCGCCAGCGGGGCTTCCTGGACGATGTCCAGCAGTTGTTCCTTGGCCAGTTCGAGCAGGGCCAGGAAGGTCACCAGCACCCCCAGCTTGCCTTCTTCGGCGGTGAACAGCGTTTCAAAACGGTAGAACTTGCCATCTTCCAACCGGCCCAGCACTTCGCCCATGCGCTGGCGCACGCTCAGGGCTTCGCGCTTGATCGCATGCCCGGTAAACAGCTCGGCGCGCTTGAGCACGTCGTGCAGCGCCACCAGCATTTCCTTCAGGTCCACCGGCGGCGGCAGCTTGATCGCGGCCCGGTCGGGGACGAAGGCATGTGCCACGCTGGTGTCGCGGTCCTGGCGGGGCAGGGCGTCGATGTCCTCGGCGGCCTGCTTGAAACGTTCGTACTCCTGCAGCCTGCGTACCAGTTCGGCGCGCGGGTCGGCTTCCTCGCCCTCGATGCTGGGCGGCCGCGGCAGCAGCATCCGCGACTTCACTTCGGCCAGGATCGCCGCCATCACCAGGTATTCGGCCGCCAGCTCGAAGCGCAGCTCCTGCATGACATTGATGTACTCGACGTACTGGCGGGTGATCTCGGCCACCGGGATGTCCAGGATGTCCAGGTTCTGCCGGCGGATCAGGTACAGCAGCAGGTCCAGCGGGCCCTCGAAGGCATCCAGGATCACTTCCAGCGCATCCGGCGGGATGTACAGGTCCTGCGGAATCTGCAGGACCGGTTGCCCATGCCACACGGCCAGCGGCATTTCCTGCTGCTGTGGGGCGGTCGGCCGGATTTGCGGGTTCGCGTCGAGCGCGAGTTCGGAGGTCATCAAGTTGACGTCAGTATTGCAACGGACCGGTCGCCGCACCGTGCCAGCGGCCGGAGCGTTCCGGGCGGCAAGATGGCAAGCCATGACACGCCTGTGTCGGCGCGGTTCCACACTTCAAACAGCAAGGCGCGCCGCGATGGGCAGCGACAGAACTACGGGAGGTCGTCTACGTGCGCTGGTGTGGGGCAGCGGGTCGATCGTCGGTCGGGTGGTGAAGCCGGTTGCCGACGGGGCTGCTGCGTCCAGCCACGTGCAATGGGGACAAGAGTACGGGTTCAGGCCGGCAGTGTCCAGCCGGGCGGGCTAGAATCGCCGGGTTCGTTTAGTTGAGCCTTGGGAGTTGCCTATGTGGTATGTGATTGAAGGCTATGACGGTGCCGATGTGCTGGCGGCCCGGCTGGCGGCGCGCGCGGACCATCTGGCCCGGCTGACCGCGCTGCGCGATGCCGGCCGGCTGCTGCTGGCCGGGCCGTGCCCGGCGATCGACAGCGAGGACCCGGGCCCGGCCGGGTTCAGCGGCAGCGTGGTGATCGCTGCGTTCGACTCGCTGGAGGCCGCCCAGGCCTGGGCCCAGGCCGATCCCTACGTGGATGCCGGGGTATATGTGCGGGTGCAGGTGCGCCCGTTCCGCAAGGTGCTGCCATGAACCGGGTCGAGCGCATCCGCGCGGCACTGCAGCAGGCGCTGGACCCGGTGCAGCTGGAGGTGGAGGACGACAGCCACCGGCACGCCGGCCATGAGGGCGCCCGTGACGGCCGCGGGCATTTCAACGTGCACATCGTCAGCGCCGCCTTCGAGGGCAAGCTGCCACTTGCGCGCCACCGGGCGGTCTATGCCGCCCTGGGCAGCATGATGGACACCGATATCCACGCGCTGTCCATCCGCGCCGAGGCACCGGCCAAAAACGCCTAAACCCTTGTCCTGCCTTGTCCTGGCCAGTCCCGAAGGGGGCTGCCATGGACAGCTTTGGGTTACCGGCGTGCGACATATGGCTAACGTAGTGTTTACATTCAGGATTGAAAACGCTTACATTCCGCGCCAAGCCCCAAATCTCTAAGCCGTGGAGGGCGGCGAAGTGAACAAGGCAGCCATCACAATCAAAGATGTAGCCCGCGAAGCCCGCGTCTCTGTGGCGACGGTCTCGCGTGCCCTGAACGGCCATGAAAATGTCGCCGAGCCCGTGCGCAAGCTGGTGCTGGAGGTGGCTGCGCGCCTGCGCTATACGCCGCATGCCGCCGCCCGCAGCCTGAGCAGCCGCCGCACCAACACCATTGGCGTGGTGCTGCCGGACCTGTACGGCGAGTTCTTCTCCGAGTTGATGCGTGGCATCGACGGGGTGGCCCGCGAGCGCCGCCAGCACCTGCTGGTGTCCAGCTACCACGGCGACCAGGAGCAGCAGGGCGCGGCCCTGCGCGCCATGCGTGGCCGGGTGGACGGCCTGCTGGTGTTGTCCCCGTACGCCGAAAGCCCGGGGTTCCTCACCGACAACCTGCCGCAGGCACTGCCCACGGTGCTGATCAATACCTACCTGCCCGAGCAGGATCATCCGGTGCTGAGCATCGATGACCATGCCGGGGCGATGACGATGACCCGCCACCTGCTGGATGTCGGCCACCGTCGCATCGCATTCATTTCCGGTCCGGACCTCAACTTCGATGCCCGCGAGCGCCTGCGTGGTTTCCGTGACGCGCTGGCCGCGTTCGGTGCCGGCGCTGCCGGCATCGAGTTGCCCGGCGACTTTGACGAAGCCTCCGGCCACCGCGCCGGGCAGGAGCTGCTGGCAGCCGGCACGCTGCCCGATGCCGTGTTTGCCGCCAACGACATGATGGCGCTGGGCTGTCTGTATGCGTTCGCGCAGGCAGGCGTGCGGGTTCCGGCCGATGTCGCCCTGGCCGGCTTCGATGACATTCCGCTGGCGCGTTTCGTTCACCCATCGTTGACCACGATGCAGGTGAGCATTGCAGATCTCGGCGATAAGGCGATGACGCGTCTGTTGCAGTTGATGGACGGCAACAACACGGAAGTGGCCGGTGACAAGCAGACGCTTGTGCCGAGCCTGATCGTGCGTGATTCAAGCGGTAGGTCATGACCGTTGGTCATGACGCAACACAAGGTAGTGCAGCAGGTCGCGACCGTTGGTCGTGACGCATCCAAACCACGCAATCAAAAAAACGACAGGGGCCGCAAAGACGGCCACCACCACCCGGAGATTTACATGACGTATTCCAATCACCGCACCCGCGTGCCGGCCCGTAGCCTGCTGACCAGCGCGCTGGTCAGTTGCCTGCTGCTAGGCGCCGCCCCGACCCTGATGGCGCAGTCGGCCACCTCTTCGCTGCGTGGCCAGGTCGCCCAAGCCCAAGCCGGCACCGAAGTGACCGCCACCAACCTGGCCAGCGGCTCGGTGCGCCGCGCCACCACCCGCGCCGACGGCAGCTATTCGCTGATGGGCCTGGACCCGGGCACCTATGACGTGGTGGCCAATGGCCAGACCCAGAAGGTGACCGTGACCGTGGCCTCCGCGGCGACCCTGAACTTCAGCGGCGCGCCGGCCAACGGCGGCACCGCCAATGCCACCAACCTGGACACGGTCAACGTGATCGCGCCGACCCTGCTGCAGGAAGTGCGTACTTCCGAGGTGGGCAAGACCGTCAGCCTGCAGCAGATCCAGACCACCCCGCAGGTGTCGCGCAACTTCCTGGAGTTCGCCGACGCGGTGCCGGGCATGATCTTCACCCGCGATGCCAAGGGCAACACCTCGCTGCGCGGCGGTGCCACCAATGCCGACGGCACCAACGTCTACATCGACGGCGTGGGCCAGAAGAGCTATGTCAAGGGCGGCGGCGTGGCCGGCCAGTCCGGCAGCGCCGGCAACCCGTTCCCGCAGCTGGCCATCGGCGAATACAAGGTGATCAGCGGCAACTACAAGGCCGAGTACGGCCAAGTGTCCAGCGCGGCGGTGACCGCGGCCACCAAGTCCGGTACCAACGAGTTCAAGGGTGAAACCTTCTACCGTTACACCAACGAAGACATGCGCGCCAAGACCCCGGCCGAGCGCCAGGTCGGGCAGACCAAGGAAGCGTCGGCCGAGAAGGAATACGGCTTTGCGTTGGGTGGCCCGATCATCCAGGACAAGGCGCACTTCTTCGTCACCTACGAAGCCAAGCGCTTCGACCTGCCGGTCACCATCGCCCCGGAAGGCTCGGTGACCAACCGCGTCGGCCTGCTGCCGGCCGGCGCTGCCGCTGGCCTCGGCCCGGCCAGCCAGCCGTTCGAGCAGGACCTGATCTTCGCCAAGATCGACTTCGAGCCGACCGACAACGATCGCATCGAACTGACCTTCCAGGACCGCGACGAAACCCAGCAGCAGTTCAGTGGGCAAACCGCGCCGGAAGCCGGCCGCGAAGTGGTCAACACCGACCGTCGTTACGCGCTGCGCTGGAACCACAGCGGTGAGCGTTACTACAACGAGCTGATGGTCACCCACGAGGATTCGTTCAACAATCCGACCCCGCTGACCCTGGCCAACGGCATCACCTACACCGCACCGGACGGCACCGAAGACCGCACCCTGGTCAAGATCGGCGGCGCCTCGGCACTGGATTCGCAGGTGAAGGGCCAGAAGGGCTGGTCGATCGAAGACAACCTGACCCTGGACGGCATCCAGTGGGCCGGCGACCACACCATCAAGATGGGCGCGAAGTACAAGGAAATCGACCTGTACGCATCGGATGCGGCACAGATCAATCCGGCCTTCACCTATACCTTGGGCGATGCGGACTTCCCGTCCGACATCCCGTACAAGGCGCAGTTCGTCAAGCCGGTGACCGGCGTGTCGGGCGTGTCGGGTGAAGTGCGTTCCAAGTCCAAGCAGATCGGCCTGTTCATCCAGGACGACTGGCAGGTCAACGACCATCTGCAGCTGAACATCGGCCTGCGCTGGGACTACGAGAAGACCCCGTCCTACCTGGACTTCGTGACCCCGCAGCAGGTGGTCGACGCGATCTACTCGCAGGATCCGCGCGCGCCCGCCGGCCAGACCTACGCCGATTCGCTGGCGCTGGGCGGCCTGGACATCGGCAACTACATCAGCACCGGCCACAACCGCAAGGCGTTCAAGGATGCCTGGCAGCCGCGCCTGGGCTTCTCGTATGACATCAACGCCGACGAGCAGCACGTGATCCACGGTGGTGCCGGCCGTTCGTACGATCGCGACCTGTTCGACAACCTGCAGCTGGAAACCACCAAGCTGGCGCTGCCGCAGCCGACCATCTACTTCCGCAACCCGGCCACCGGCAGCTGCCTCAATGGCCAGGCCGCCTGCTATGACTGGAACCCGAACCTGCTCAACGGCATCGGCAACCTGCAGTCCCTGGTCGGTGCGACCAGCAATGCCGGTCTGGAAGTGGACCTGCTGAACAACAACCTGAAGGCCCCGTACTCGGATCAGTTCAGCCTGGGCATGAGCAACCAGGTCGGCGACTGGCTGACCGATGCCACCATCTCCCGCACGCTGAGCTACGACGGCTTCGCCTTCACCCTGGGCAACCGCTACCCGACCGGCCAGTTCTTCGATGACCCGCGCCTGTGCGGCGGCAGCGACCCGGGCCTGAGCCAGGCCTGGAGCTGCAACGTGCCGGGCTTCGGCAGCCTGATCATCGGCCAGCAGGGCATCAAGACCCGTGCGACCCAGGTGCTGCTGTCGGCGCAGAAGCCGTTCACCAAGGAAAGCGGCTGGGGCACCTCGATCGCCTACACCTGGACCACCGCGCGCCACAACCGCGACATCAACGAGAAGTACGCGTTCGACCGCGGCCTGATCGAGGATTACCCGACCATCCGCTCCAACGGCGCGCCGCGCCACCGCCTGGTGGTCACCGGTTCGTACGCCGGCTTCTGGGGCATCACCTTCGGTGGCAAGATCACCCTGGCCACCCCGACCGCGGTGAACGACTGGTACCCGGTCACCCAGTCGACCGGCTTCGACCTGCCGACCCCGGGTGCCGCAGTGCCCAACGGCAACGGCAAGTTCCTGATCGGTGGCAAGATCTTCGGCTACCGTTCGGTCGACCTGCAGGCCACCAAGACGTTCAAGATGCCGGGCGATACCGAGCTGTATGCGCGTATCGACATCATCAACGTGTTCAACTTCGACAACTTCTCCAACTACAACTACACCAAGTCCGACGGCAAGCTGCTGGCCAGCTACAACGAGACCGGCGATATCGTCGGTACGCCGCGCCAGGTCAAGGCCGAAGTCGGCTTCCGCTTCTGATCGCAGCGGTACAGGCATTACCCGGCACCGCCCTCATGGGCGGTGCCGGGGCAGCACCGCCGGCCGGCCTGGGCCGACCGGCGGAACTGCACAGGCGCTTGCCCGTCGGTGATCGGCAAGCGCGTGTGCGGTGGGTGCCCCTGGGGGTACCGCCCGCGAACTCCCCCTTCCGCCCCCGCGGATTTTTTTGGCCCGGAATCTGTAAACGATTTCAGCCCGGTTGAGGCTATGCTCTCCAGCACGAACATGCGCAGAAAGAGGTGGTCGGTGAAAGCACATCGGATAGTGGCGTTGGCGGTATTGTCGTTGGCGCTGGCTGGTTGCCAGCAGCAGGCGCCGGACGAGCCGGCCAAGCCGCGCCCGCCGGTGATCCTGATCGAGGCCGATGCGCCGCCGCGCCCGATGAAGCCGGAGCTGCCGCCGCTGTTTGACGATATCGAGCGCCGCACCTTCCAGTTCTTCTGGGACACCACCAACGAAGTCAACGGCCTCAGCCCCGACCGCTATCCGTCGCGCCCGTTCGCCAGCATCGCCTCGGTCGGCTACGCGCTGACCGCCTATCCGATCGGCATCGAGAACGGCTGGGTCAGCCGCAACCAGGCGATCGACCGCACCCTGCTCACCCTGAAGTTCTTCCGCGACCTGCCGATGGGCCCGCAGCGCACCGGCAAGGGCGGCTACAAGGGCTTCTACTACCACTTCCTGGACATGCAGCAGGGCCGTCGTTACGACAGCTGGGTGGAACTGTCCAGCGTGGATACGGCGCTGCTGATGATGGGCGTGCTGTTCGCGCAGTCCTATTACAGCGGCGATGACCCGCGCGAAAAGGAAATCCGCCAGATCGCCGATACGCTGTACAAGCGCGTGGACTGGACCTGGCTGCAGCAGCGCGCGCCGCTGATCTCGATGGGCTGGTTCCCCGAAAGCGGCTTCATCGACCACGACTGGATGGGCTACAACGAGGCGATGATGGTCTACATCCTCGCCCTGGGCTCGCCGACCCATCCGGTCAGCCCGGATGCGTGGACGGTCTGGACGCGCACCTACGACAACGATTGGGGCGTCTACCAGGGCCAGGAATACCTGTCCTTCGGGCCGCTGTTCGGCCACCAGTACACCCACGTCTGGGTCGATTTCCGCGATATCCAGGATGCCTACATGCGCGAGCGTGGCAGCACCTATTTCCTCAACAGCCGTTCGGCCGCGCTGGCCCAGCGCGAGTACGCCATCGCCAACCCCATGAACTGGAAGGACTACGGCCAGAACGTGTGGGGCCTCACCGCCAGCGACGGGCCGCAGAACACCACCCAGGAATACCGCGGCGAGCAGCGCCAGTTCCGCCATTACTCCTCGCGCGGCGCCGGCCTGCGCGAGAATTTCGACGACGGCACGATCGCGCCGACCGCGGCGATCGCCTCGGTGGTGTTCGCCCCGGAAGAAGTGATCCCGGCCACGCTGGAGATGCACAAGCGCTACGGCGACTACATCTATTCCAGCTACGGCTTCCTGGATTCGTTCAACCCCAGCTTCAACTACGACATCCCGATCAAGACCGGTCGGCTGGTGCCCGACCGTGGCTGGGTGGCCAGCGACTACATCGGCATCGACCAGGGCCCGATCCTGACCATGATCGCCAACTACCGGAACGATTTCGTCTGGGACGTGATGAAGAAGAACGCGCACATCCGCAAGGGCCTGGAGCGCGCCGGCTTCAGCGGCGGCTGGCTGACCCCGGAAGGGGAAGACCAGCCGCTGGAACTGCAGAAAGATGAAAAGGCGGCCTCGGCGCGCTCGGTCGGCATCGCCGAATCGCGCGCGGCCGCCGCCCAGGAACAGAAGAACAGCTCCACTTCGAACCGCAACCAGCCTCAAGGGAAGTAAGCAGTGCCATTGTCGTCGCGCCCCAAGCTGGGTCTGAGTCTGTTGCTGCTGCTGGTCGGCAGCCTGCTGTTGAGTGCCTGCCGCAAGGAGCCCGAAGGGGTGACCGTGCGGTTCTGGGCGATGGGCCGCGAGGCCGAAGTGGTCAGCGGGCTGATCCGCGAATTCGAGGCCGAAAACCCCGGCATCCACGTCGATGTGCAGAACATCCCGTGGACGGCCGCGCACGAGAAGCTGCTGACCGCCTTCGCCGCCGACGGCCTGCCGGATGTGTGCCAGCTGGGCAATACCTGGATTCCCGAGTTCGCCGAGCTCAACACCCTGACCCCGCTGCAGCCGTACGTGGACCAGTCCAAGGTGGTCGACCCGGCCGACTACTTCCAGGGCATCTGGGATACCAACGTAGTCCATGACGAACTGGTCGGGGTGCCGTGGTACGTCGACACGCGCCTGCTGTACTACCGCAAGGACCTGCTTGCCCAGGCCGGCTTCGACCACCCGCCGCGCACCTGGGCCGAGTGGAACACGATGATGGCCGCGATCAAGAAGATGCAGGGCCCCAAGCGTTACGCGGTGCTGATGCCGATCAACGAGTTCGAGCAGCAGCTGTCCTTCGCCCTGCAGCAGCCCGACCCGCTGCTGCGCGACGGTGACACGCGCGGCAACTTCAGCAGCCCCGGCTTCCGCAGGACGCTGGGCTTCTACGAAAACATGTTCGCCCAGGGCTGGGCGCCGCGCATGTCCGAAACCCAGATCTCCAACGTCTGGGACGAGTTCTTCCGCGGTTTCAACGTGTTCTACCTGTCCGGCCCGTGGAATATCCGCGAGTTCAAGAAGCTGCAGCCCAAGGAACTGGAAGGCAAGTGGGGCACCGCCGCGCTGCCCGGCCCGGACGGCCCCGGCGCGGGCATCGCCGGCGGCACCAGCCTGGTGATCTTCCGCTCCTCGCAGCAGAAGGAAGCCTCGTGGAAGCTGATCGAGTTCCTGTCGCGCCCGGCCATCCAGGAACGCTTCCATTCCATCATCGGCGACCTGCCGCCGCGGCGCAGCACCTGGGAATACCCCTCGCTGGCCAACGACCCGCTGGCGCAGCCGTTCCGCGACCAGCTCGAGCGGGTCAAGCCGACCCCCAAGGTGCTGGAGTGGGAGCGGATCGTGCAGGAAATGCGGATCATCACCGAACAGGTGGTGCGTGGTGGCCTTGATCAGGATGTGGCAGTGAAGGAACTGGACAAGCGCGTGGACAAGGTCCTCGCCAAGCGCCGCTGGATGCGCCAGCAGCAGGCCCCGGCCACCCCGGCCGATGCCGCGGCACCGGCCACGGAGGCCGCGCCATGAAGCAGCGTTCGCTTGCCGGCTGGATGTTCGCCGGCCCGGCCATCCTGGTCATCGGCGTGTTCTTCGGCCTGCCGGTGGCCTCGGCGCTGGCGCTGAGCATCACCGACTTCGACCTGTACGCACTGGCCGACGGCGCCAACCTGCGCTTTGTCGGGCTGGGCAACTACATCGACCTGCTGCAGACTCCGATGTTCTGGAAGTCGCTGTGGAACACCACGTATTTCGTGATCGTGGGCGTGCCGATGTCGATCGCGGTGTCGCTGGGCGCGGCGATCCTGCTCAATGCGCCGGCGGCGCGCTTCAAGGCGCTGTTCCGCACCGCGCTGTTCGCCCCGGTGGTGACCACCCTGGTGGCGGTGGCGGTGATCTGGCGCTACCTGTTCCACACCAGCTACGGCCTGGTCAACTACGGCCTGGGCCACCTGGGCATCAGCCCGATCGACTGGCTCGGCGACCCCAACTGGGCGATGCCGACCATCATGCTGTTCGCGGTGTGGAAGAACTTCGGCTACAACATGGTGATCTTCCTGGCCGGCCTGCAGGCGATCCCGCACGACCTGTACGAGGCCGCGCGCATCGACGGCGCCTCGCGCTGGAAGCAGTTCCTGCACATCACCCTGCCCATGCTCGGCCCGGTCCTGCTGGTGGTGGGGGTGATCACCGTGTCCGGTTACTTCCAGCTGTTCGCCGAACCCTACGTGATGACCCGCGGCGACCCGCTGCAGAGCACCGTGAGCGTGCTGTACTTCATGTTCGAGGAAGGCTTCAAGTGGTGGAACCTGGGCCGCGCTTCGGCGGTGGCGTTCCTGTTGTTCCTGATCATCCTGGCGGTGACCAGCGTCATGCTGCGTTTCGGCCGCAAGAGGCAGTTGGTATGAGTCGTGAAATCGGCCAGTCGCGCTGGCATGCATGGTGGGTCAACGGCGGGCTGAGCGTGCTGGCGCTGGTCAGCCTGGCCCCGCTGCTGTGGATGCTGTCGGTGTCGTTCATGCCCACCGGCGAGGCGGCGCATTTCCCGCCGCCGCTGCTGCCCTCGGCGCTGACCACGGTCAACTACCACGAGCTGTTCGCGCGGACCGGGATGGGCAACAACTTCGTCAACAGCCTGCTGGTCTCGCTGGCCATCACGCTGGGCTCGCTGCTGCTCAACACCATGGGCGGCTACGCTTTTGCCAAGCTGCGCTTCGCCGGCCGCGAGCGCATCTTCCAGATGCTGTTGGCCGCGCTGGTGATCCCGGCCCAGGTGGCGATGCTGCCGCTGTTCCTGCTGATGAAGCAGCTCGGCCTGGTCAACAGCTTCGGCGGGGTGATCGTGCCGGCGCTGGCCAGCGTGTTCGGCATCTTCCTGGTGCGCCAGTACGCGCGCTCGATCCCCGACGAGCTGCTGGAAGCGGCGCGCATCGACGGGGCAGGGGAGATGCGGATCTTCTTCCAGATCGTGCTGCCGATGCTCAAGCCGGTGCTGGTGACCCTGTCGATCTTCACCTTCATGGGCGCCTGGAACGACTTCATGTGGCCGTTGATCGTGCTGACCGACCAGGAGCACTACACTTTGCCGGTCGCCCTGGCCACCTTGTCGCGCGAACACATCATGGACGTGGAGATGATGATGGCCGGCGCGGTGGTCACGGTGGTGCCGGTGCTGCTGCTGTTTCTGGCATTGCAGCGTTATTACATCCAGGGTCTGCTGTTGGGGAGTGTCAAAGGGTGAAGCATGCTGCGGCGGTGATGGGTCTGGGTCTGGTCTGGTCACTGGCGGCCTCGGCCGCTGCGCCGCCGCCGTTGCCGGCACCGAAGCTGCTGGACAGCTTCGACGACATGGCGCCGTGGAAACTAGTGCTGTCCGACCAGGTCAGCGGTTCGCTGCGCAGCGTCGCCGGCAACGGCGGCGGCCGCGCCCTGTGCGTGGACTACGACTTCCACGAGGTGTCCGGCTACGTGGGCATCCGCCGCGAGCTGGGCATCGAGTTCCCGGAAAACTACCAGCTGGGCTTCCAGCTGCGTGGCGACTCGCCGGCCAACGACCTGCAGTTCAAGCTGATCGATGCCAGCGGCGACAACGTGTGGTGGGTCAACCGGCCCGGCTATGCGTTCCCCAAGACCTGGACCGGCGTGCAGTACCGCGCCCGCCAGATCGACAAGGCTTGGGGCCCGGATGCGGACAAGACCCTCAAGCGCAGCGCGGCGGTGGAATTCACCATCTACAACAAGGTCGGCGGCAAGGGCACGGTGTGCTTCGACCGGCTCACCCTGCAGGGCCTGCCGCCGATGGACACCTCGGCGCTGGCACCGTCGGTGATTGCCGATACCGCCACCGCGCTGCAGAGCCGCATCGCCGATGGCAAGGCCGACACGGTCTGGATCAGCGGCGGGGTGCCCGACCAGACCATCAGCCTGGACCTGCACAAGGTGCGCGAGTTCGGTGGGGCGGTGATCCAGTGGCTGCCCGGGCTGGAGGCCACCCGTTACGTGGTGCGCACCTCGCAGGACGGGCGCAACTGGCGACAGGTGCGCGAGATCACCGCCGGTGGTGGCGGCCGCGACTGGCTGGCGCTGCCCGATACCGAGGCGCGCTACCTGCGCTTTGATCTCAAGGGCGGCCCGAGCTGGCGCTACGGCATCCGCGACATCAGCCTCAAGCCGCTGGAATTTGCCGCCACCCCCAACGATTTCATCCGCTCGGTCGGCACCGACCTGCCGCGCGGCTTCGTGCCGCGTGGCTTCAGCGGCGAGCAGCCGTACTGGACCCTGCTGGGCCTGGACGGCGGCCGCGAACAGGCCCTGATCGGCGAGGATGGCGCGTTGGAAGTGGCCAAGGCCAGCTTCAGCGTGGAGCCGTTCGTGCTGGTGGACAACAAGAAGCTGCTCAGCTGGGCCGACGTAAGCAGCCGCCAGTCGCTGCAGGACGATTACCTGCCGATCGCCAGCGTGGACTGGAGCCACGACAAGGCCGCGCTGGAGGTCACCGGTTTCGTCCAGGGCACCGCCGACAAGGCGCAGCTGGTCGGCCGCTACACCCTGCGCAATCCGGACAAGGTCGCCCACGACTACACCCTGGCCCTGGCGGTACGCCCCTGGCAGGTCAACCCGCCGACCCAGTTCCTCAATACCGTCGGTGGCTTCAGCCGGATCGACAACCTGGCCGTGAGCCCCACCCAGGTGGAGGTCAACGGCAGCCCGCGGGTGTATGCGCTGCAGCCGGCCGATGCGGCCTTCGCCACCGCTTTTGACAGCAAGCTGGAGGTGGAGCACCTGGCCGACGGCACGCTGCCGGCCACCGGCGAGGTCGCCGACGCCACCGGGCTGGCCTCCGGCGCGCTGCTGTACCGCTGGCGGCTGGAGCCGGGCCAGAGCCGCGAGGTGACCATCGTGCTGCCGCAGACCGGCAACTGGACGATGCCTGCGGGCTTCGATGCGGGCAAGGCACAGCAGGCGGTCGCCTCGATGTGGCGGACCAAGCTGGACCAGGTGAGCCTGCAGCTGCCGGCGGCCGGCAAGCCGTTGGCCGACACCCTGCGCACGGCGCTGGCGCACATGCTGATCTCGCGGATCGGGCCCAGCCTGCAGCCGGGCACGCGCTCGTATTCGCGCAGCTGGATCCGCGACGGCGCGATGATTTCCGAAGGGCTGCTGCGCATGGGCCGCAGCGATGCGGTGCGCGACTACGTCAGCTGGTATGCGCCGCACCAGTTCGACAACGGCAAGGTGCCGTGCTGCGTGGATGCGCGCGGCAGCGACCCGGTGCCGGAGAACGACAGCCATGGCGAGCTGATCTTCAACATCGCCGAATACTGGCGCTATACCGGCGACAGCACCTTCCTGGAAGCCATGTGGCCGCATGTGCAGGGCGCGTACCAGTACATGGAGCGGCTGCGCCTGAGCGAGCGCACCGAGGAAAACCGCGCGCTCAACCCGGCCTTCTACGGGATGATGCCGGCCTCGATCAGCCACGAAGGCTATTCGGCCAAGCCGATGCATTCGTACTGGGACAACTTCTGGGCGCTGCGCGGCTACAAGGACGCGGCGATCATCGCCAGCACCCTGGGCAAGCTGGATGCGATGCAGATCAGCGCGTCGCGCGACCAGTTCCGTGATGACCTGCAGGCCTCGCTGCTGGCCGCGGTGAACCTGCACAAGATCGATTACCTGCCCGGGTCGGCCGAGCTGGGCGACTTCGATGCCACTTCCACCACCATCGCACTGGCCCCGGGTGGTGAACAGGGCCGACTGCCGCAGCCGTACCTGGACAACACCTTCGAACGTTACTGGACCGAGTTCGAGCAGCGCCGCGACGGCAAGCGCGAATGGAAGGACTACACCCCCTACGAATGGCGCAACGTCGCCGCGTTCGTGCGCCTGGGCTGGCGCGACCGTGCCTGGCAGGCCACCGGCTTCTTCTTCAACGACCGCGCCCCGCAGGCGTGGAACCAGTGGGCCGAAGTGGTCTCGCGCACTCCGCGCAAACCGTTCTTCGTCGGCGACCTGCCGCACGCCTGGGTGGCCTCGGACTTCGTGCGTTCGGCGCTGGACATGTTCGCCTACAACCGCGACGTCGACGACAGCCTGGTGCTGGCCGCCGGCGTGCCCTCGCGCTGGCTGGAGGCACCGGGCATCGCGGTCAAGGGCCTGCGCACGCCCAACGGCCTGCTCAACTACGCGCTGGTCCGCAACGACAAGCAACTGGTGCTGGAACTGCCGGCCGGGCTGGTACCGCCGCACGGCGGGGTGATCCTGCCGTGGCCCTACAGCGGCGAGCCCGGCGATACCACCATCAACGGCGAAGCGGCGCAGTGGTTGAACGGCGAGCTGCGCATCACCCAGGTGCCGGCCCGGGTCGAGATCGACATCCCGGCCGCGGTGCGCCGCGCCGAACGCAAGGCGCCGTAATGCAGCCGATGCAGGCATTGCGCATCGGCTGCGCCGGGTGGCTGTGCGCGCTGCTGCTGGCCGTCGTGCCGGCGCCGGCCGGCGCGGCCGATACCGGCGGTGCGGAAGCGCCGGGCATGAGCATGGTCACCTTCAACCTGCACCACGACCGCGAAGACTGGCCGGCGCGGCGCCGGGTGATCCTGCGCGAACTGCAGGCATTGCAGCCGGACGCGATCGCGCTGCAGGAGGTGATCCAGAAACCCCGGGTGCGCAACCAGGCCGCCTGGCTGGCGCGCAGGCTGGGCTACGACTACCAGTTCGTCTCCACCGACCCGCCCGGCAGCGCCAAACGCTATGGCAACGCACTGCTGACCCGGCGCCCGGTGCTGGCGCGCAACGAACACCTGCTGGCGCCGCTGGGCGACTACCGCACCGTGGCGCACCTGCGCATCGCCATCGACGCACACGCCGTCAACGTCTACGCCACCCACTTGAACGAACGCAGCGATGCCGACGGCAGCCGCATCCGCGCCGAACAGGTGGCCGACCTGCTGCGTTTCATCGCCGCCACCGCCGACGGTGCCCCGGTGGTGATTGCCGGGGATTTCAACGCCCTGGTCGATGCCGGCGACCTGAGCGAACTGCGCAACCATTACGGCGACAGCTTCGGCAGCGTGCACGTCAATACCGCGCAGGCCCCGGTCAGCACGCTCAACCGGCACTACTTCGACGCGCCACGCCGCATCGACCACGTCTTCTTCCAGCAGGACCAACTGCTCGCGCGCGAGGCAAAACTCCTGTTCGATCAGCCCTATGCCGAAGGCCGCTGGGCCTCGGACCATTACGGGGTCTGGACGCGGCTGCAGTTCGCGCCGAGCCCGGGCAGCCCGGCCGCCACTACGCCCTGATCGGGGAAACGCGGCCACGCATGGCGTGGCTCTACCCCCGGGTTGCGTGGCCGCATCGATAGCGTAGAGCCACGCCATGCGTGGCTGCTCCTGCACCATCGGCACGCTGCCGGCGCATTACGGAACGGTCCGCTCGCTGATCTTTTCCCACGCCTGGCCGTCGCGCGTGCGCCAGGTGCCGCCCGTGGCGCAGCACCCACCGGCGCCGAACGCCATCCGGCCCAGCACCGCAACCACCGCGCCGTCTTCCTGCCGCAGCGACTGCCGCTGGCAAGCGGTGAAGAACGGGTAGGGCGGCGGAGCCAGTACCTCGGTAAGCGTGACCGCCTGATCAGGTCCGCGGGTCACCCGGAACACCTTGCAGTCCTGCGCGAGCAGTTCGACGTCAGTGCCACGCAGCCGGCTGCGGACGACATCCTCCGGCCCGGCATCGCGCAGGGCGATGGCGTCCTTGCTGAGCACGGGCGGGTCGGGCTGGCAGGCGCAGAGCGCGCACAACAGTAGTGGGCATACGGGCAACAGCGGGCGCAGGTTCATCGGCCGAGCATGCCACAGGGGGCCGTAAACGCAGACAGCGGCCCGAAGGCCGCTGTCTGCGTTTGGCTGGTGACGCCTGGCCGGAATCAGCCCTTGTCGTGCTTTTCCGGATCCTGCGGCTCGGCCTGCACCACGTCGGTGGAGGCTTCATCGCTGGTGTCGGCCGGCGCTGCCTGCTCGGCCGCGTCGTTGCCGGCCACGGACTGACCGGCGGCGTTGCCGAACAGCTGGCCGCTGCGTTCGACCGGGGCGGTGTCGACCGCCTCGGCGCGTGCTGCCGGCGCCGGGGCGGCCGCTTCGGGCTGGGCCCGGGCGGCGACCACGGCATCGAGCATGCTGGTCTGCACCGGGCGCGGGGCCTGCACCGGGGCGGCTTCGGCCACCGGGGCGGCTTCAACGACGGCCGGGGCAGCGACCGGGGCGGTTTCCACCGCCGGGGTAGCAGCGGCGACCGGCGCCACTTCCACCACCGGGGCGGGCACAACCACCGGGGCCGGGGTCGGCTCCGGGGCGGCGGCCACGGCCGGAGCTTGCGCAACCGGCTCCACCGCCACCGGGGCAGTGACGACCGGCGGGGCGACCGGCGCGGCCGGCGTCGCCACCGGAGCGGCGGCGACCGGGGTCACCACGGCAGCCGGTTCGGCAGCAACCGGAGCGACCGGAGCCGGTGCCGGTTCCACCACCGGGGCAGCGGCCGCAGCCGGGCGCGGGGCCTGGACGGCAGCGGCCGGCGCGGTGGCTTCCACCCGGGCCGGGGCCGGGGTCGGGCTTTCCACGAACGGGACGCGGTCGGTGTAGGAGGCCGGGGCCTTTTCGGCCGCGGCTTCGGCCACCGGGGCCGGGCTCGGCTCGGCCGGGGCGGCATTCACCACCGGGCTGCTGACCACCGCTGCCGGTGCGGCAGCGGCGACGGCGGCAGCCGCCGGGGCCGGGCGCGGGGCCCGAACCGGTGCGGCGGCCGGCGCACTGCCGGCTTCGTCATCGAACTCGAACTCCGGCTGCGGCTGGCCGTTGTCGACGGCCGGGCGCTCGAAGGCGGCGGTGTTGCCACCGTCCAGATCGCCGTCCTGGTCGTCGCCATCGTCATCCAGACCGTTGTCGTCGCCATTGAACCCATCGCTGCCCGCTGCCTGCTCGCCATTGCCACGACGACGGCGACGGCCACCGCGACGGCCGCGGCGACGGCGCGAGGCGCCTTCGCCGTTGGCATCGTCGCCGTTGGCCGGTGCATCGCCGTGATCCAGCGCTTCGCCCGCGTCGGCCTGCGTCGCTGCGCCGGCCTGCTCGGCCTGCGCGGCGGTATCGGCCGGGCGCTCGGTGCCATCCAGCGCGTCGCTGACGGTCAGTGCGGCAGCGGCCAGCACGGCGGCATCGGCCGGCGTTGCAGCGGCCTGCACCGGCTTGGCGGCGTCGGCCTGCGGCTGGCGGGCCGGGCGTTCACCGGCCACGGCCTTGTCGGCCTCGCCCTGCGGCGGCCGGGGCTGCTTCTGCTTCAGCTTGGGCTGCTGCTGTTCATTGCGCGGCTTGGCCGGCTGCTGCTCGTTGCGCGGCTTGGCCTGGCCGGGCGCCTGCACCTGCGCGGCATTGCCGTTGGCCGGTGCGGCGGCGGTGTCCTGGCGGCGCTCGTCGCGACGCTCGTTCTTGCCGCCGCGCTCGCCACCACGTTCGCCACGTTCACCGCGCTGGTCCTTGCCACGGCCCTGGGCCTGCTGGCCGCCGCCGTTGCCGTTGCGCTCACCGCGCTCGTCGCGGCGACCGTTACGGTCCTTGCTGCGGTCCTTGTTGCGGTTGTTGCGGTTGCCGTCCTGGGCCGGGCGGTTGCCTGCCTGCGGGGCGGCGGCCGGGGCCGGTTCGCCAGCGAAGATGCGCTTGAGCCAACCGACCACGCCGGTGGCGGCCGGGGCGGCCACCGGGGCGGGGGCGACCGGCGCCGGTGCGGCTTCCGGTTCGGGCGCTTCGCGCACCGGGGCCGGCTGGCTGTGCTTGACCTGGGTCACCGCCGGGGCCACCGGGATGTTCAGCTGGGCCTTGGTCAGGGCGTGCACCGGCAGCTTGCGCGGGGTGCCGCGCTGGTAGCTCGGCTTGCCGCTGTCTTCGCCCAGTTCGTTGTCGCGCAGGCGCGTGACTTCGTAGTGCGGGGTGTGCAGCTGCTCGTCGGCCACGATCACGATCGGCGCGTCATGGCGCTGTTCGATTTCACGCAGCGCGCCGCGCTTTTCGTTGAGCAGGTAGTTGGCGATCTCGACCGGGGCCTGGACCAGCACCTGCCCGGTGTTTTCCTTCATCGCATGCTCTTCGGCCACGCGGATGATGGCCAGCGACAGCGACTCCACGCTGCGCATGCGGCCATGGCCGTCGCAACGCGGGCAGATGATCTGGCTGGATTCGCCCAGGCTCGGGCGCAGGCGCTGGCGGCTCATTTCCATCAGGCCAAAGCGCGAGATGCGGCCCAGCTGCACGCGCGCACGGTCGTACTTGAGCGCGTTCTGCAGGCGGTTTTCGACTTCGCGCTGGTGCTTGTTGGAGGCCATGTCGATGAAATCGATCACCACCAGGCCGCCCAGGTCGCGCAGGCGCAGCTGGCGGGCCACTTCTTCGGCCGCTTCCAGGTTGGTCTGGAACGCGGTGTCCTCGATGTCGCTGCCCTTGGTGGCGCGCGAGGAGTTGACGTCCACGGCGGTCAGCGCTTCGGTCTGGTCGACCACGATCGAACCGCCCGACGGCAGGCGCACGTTGCGCTCATACGCGCCTTCGATCTGCGATTCGATCTGGAAGCGGTTGAACAGCGGGATGTCGTCCTTGTAATGCTTGAGCTTGCGCAGGGTCTGCGGCATCACCTGCTGCATGAACTCGCGGGCGGTCTCGTACAGCTCCTCGGTGTCCACCAGGATCTCGCCGACGTCGGCGCGCAGGTAGTCGCGCAGGGCGCGCACGATCAGGCGCGATTCCTGGTAGATCAGGAACGGGGCCGGCTTGGTCAGCGCCGCTTCGGCGATCGACTTCCACACCTGCAGCAGGTAATCCAGGTCCCACTGCAGTTCTTCGGCATCGCGGCCGACGCCGGCGGTGCGGATGATCACGCCCATGTCGTCGGGGATGTTCAGCTTGTCCAGCGCTTCCTTCAGCGCGGCGCGGTCTTCGCCCTCGATCCGGCGCGAGACGCCGCCGGCGGTCGGCGAGTTCGGCATCAGCACCATGTAGCGGCCGGCCAGCGAGATGAACGTGGTCAGGGCGGCGCCCTTGTTGCCGCGCTCTTCCTTGTCCACCTGGACCACCACTTCCTGGCCCTCGCGCAGCAGCTCGCGGATGCCGGCCTTGTTGTGGTCGACCCCGGCCTGGAAGTAATCGCGGGAGATTTCCTTCAGCGGCAGGAAGCCATGGCGCTCGCCGCCGTACTCGACGAAGGCCGCTTCCAGCGACGGTTCAAGGCGGGTGATGCGGCCTTTGTAGATGTTCGACTTCTTCTGTTCCTTGGACGGCTGTTCGATGTCGATGTCGTACAGCGTCTGGCCATCCACGATGGCTACCCGCAGCTCTTCGGCCTGCGTGGCGTTGATCAGCATTCGCTTCATACTTGCGTTCCTCGCGCGCTGCTACCGCGCGGAACGCCATGGGGTTTCGCTTCTGGTCACGCTTCGACGCCCATCGCGCAGGCGCGGGGAGGGCGGCTTGGGTTTCCAGCGCTACAACACCACGGCAGGCCGCGGGAGCGCTTCTTTGTGTTTTGGTTTGGGTGTTACGGGGCCGGAGGCAGCTGTCAGCCAGGCTGGAGCGCCACAGGGACATGTTTTTCAGCACAAATGCTTGTCAGGCATCCGGCGATGGCCGGGACCGCCGGTGAGCCGCTAACATGGCCGCCCCGGGGGCGGTGGCTGCAGCACTGTGCCGGAATCGCGGGAAGTCGGGCTTCTGGCCCAGAGCAACTTCCAACGAAATCAATCCCTTATCTCGCCCGCCGAGTGTAACAGAATAAAAGGCCAATGACCGTTACCGAGCCCACCCCCAAAGCCGCTGAAGCCATGACCAGCGTACGTATCATCACTGTCCCGGCCGACCGCGCCGGGCAACGCCTGGACAACTTCCTGCTCGGCCAGCTCAAGGGTGCACCGCGCAGCCTGATCTACAAACTGGTGCGCAGCGGGCAGGTCCGGGTCAACGGCGGCCGCGCCAAGGCCGAGCGCAAGCTCGAAGGCGGCGACGAAGTCCGCGTCCCGCCGGTTCGTCTCACTGAAGAAGGAGACAAGGCCGGGCCGCCGCCTTCGTTCATGAAGCGTCTGGAAGATGCCATCGTGTTCGAGGACGATCGGCTGCTGGCGCTGAACAAGCCGTCCGGCGTGGCCAGCCACGGCGGCAGCGGGATCAGTTTCGGCGCGATCGAGACCCTGCGCGCGCTGCGCCCGGGCAAGACCCTGGAACTGGTGCACCGGCTGGACCGGGACACCTCCGGCCTGCTGATCGTGGCCAAGAAGCGCTCGGCCCTGAGCGAACTGCAGGCGTTGCTGCGTGAAGACCACGGCGCCGGCATCCGCAAGCGCTACCTGACCCTGCTGGTGGGGCGCATGCCCGACGGCACCATGACCGTGGACGCGCCGCTGCACGTGGGCCTGCGCCAGGGCGGCGAGCGCCACGTGCAGGTCAACCCGATCGGCAAGGAGTCGATCAGCCACTTCAGCGTACTGGAGCGCAAGGGCGGGCATTCGTACTGCGAGGTGCGCATCGAGACCGGCCGCACCCACCAGATCCGCGTGCACGCCCAGCACCTGGGCCATCCGGTGGCCGGGGACGACAAGTACGGCGATGCGGACGTCAACAAGCGGCTGCGCGAGCAGATCGGCCTCAAGCGCCTGTTCCTGCACGCCGCCTCGCTGGAGTTCGCGCTGGACGCGGGCAAGACCCCATACCTGATCAACGCGCCGCTGGCCGATGAGCTGGTGGAGGTGTTGAACCGGTTGAAATAGTGCCGGCGGCCGATCCGGCCGCGCGGGACGGGGGGAGTGCCGGCCGCTGGCCGGCTCCTCCGAATGTCGATCGACACGGTGCAGAGCCGGCCAGCGGCCGGCACTACCGGGCCGGGCCCGCTGTTATCGGGTTATGGCCCAGCCTCACCACTTGAACAACACCAGGCTGATCGCCAGGCTGCCCATGCCGGCCACCAGGCCGTACACGGTTTCGTGGCCCTTGGCGTAGCGTTTGGCCGCCGGCAGCAGCTCGTCCAGGGCCAGGAACACCATCACCCCGGAAATCAGCCCGAACACCCAGCCGAAGGTGGCGTGGTTGAGCATGCCCGACAACGCGAAGTAGCCGATCGCCGCGCCCACCGGCTCGGCCAGCCCGGACAACAGGCTGGCGCCGAAGGCATACCACTTGTTCTGCGTGGCGAAGTACACCGGCACCGCGATGGCGATGCCTTCGGGGATGTTGTGGATGGCGATGGCGAACGCCAGCGGCATGCCCACCGCCGGGCTTTCCAGGGTGGCGAAGAAGGTGGCCAGGCCCTCGGGGAAGTTGTGCGCGGTGATCGCAATGGCGGTCAGCAGGCCCACCCGCCGGATATAGGCCTTGTTGTTGTCGCGGAACAACGGGTCCTGCTTGTCCAGGCTCTCGTGCGGATTGGGAATGAGGTGGTCGATCACCACGATCAGCAGCACCCCGGCCAGGAACGCGGCGGTGCCGTAGGCAAAGCCCAGGCGCGCATCGTAGGCCTGGGTGAACGAATCGATCGCCTTGTTGAGGATCTCGGTCAGCGACACGAACACCATCGCGCCACCGGCAAAGGCCAGCCCGAACGCCAGCAGGCGCGGGTTGGGGCGGCGCGAGAACAGCACCATCAAGCTGCCCAGGCCGGTGGCCAGGCCGGCGGCCAGGGTTACCCCCAGGGCGATCCAGACGTTTTCAGAAGAGATTTCCAGCATGCGCCACGGCATCCTTGTTCAAGTACGGCGCGCCCCGGTAGAGGCGCGCGACGGGAGGCGTGGCGAAGGCTGACCTCGATCAGGGAGCAATCAACCGCCCCGGCGCAACCGCTCTTCCACGGCAAAGCACTCATCGGGCTTGGGTTGCGGCGGATTGAAGCTGACCGGTACCTGGATGGTGGTCGATACCGTCTGCCCGGCGCGGGTGGCGGCCTTGAACTGCCAGCCCTTCACCGCCGTGCTGGCCAGTTCGTCGAGCTGGATGTTGCCGCTGCCGGTCAGCAGGTTGACCTGGGCCGGCGCGCCGTCGCTGGCGATCACCACCTTGAAGGTGCTGGTGCCGCCGATGCCCTGACAGGCCAGTTCGATCGGGTACTGCGGTGGCGGGGTCTTGACCGCGGCCACCTCGGTCGGCGCGGCCACCGGGGCTTGCGGCGCGGCCGGCTGGTTGCAGCCGGCCAGGGCGGTCAGGGCGATGCTGGACAACACAAGGGTCTGCAGTTTCATGGCAATCACTCCGTCAGGGCCGACGCCCTGGCTGCACAGATGAAGTCGTTTTCGCTCAGCCCGCCCACGTCGTGGGTGGAAAAGCGCACCACGGCGCGGTCGTAATGCACGCCCAGGTCCGGGTGGTGGTCCTCGCGGTGGGCCACCCAGGCCAGGGCGTTCACGAACGCCATGGTCCGATGGTAGTCCTTGAAGCGGAAGGTGCGGGTCAGCGCCTGGCCCTGCTCGGCCAGTTCCCAGCCCGGGACCTGCGCCAGCAGTTCGGCCACCCGGGCCTGGTCCAGCTTGTGCTCGCTGCCCCTGCGCGGTACGCAGTGCGCCTGTGCCAGCGGAATCGGGTCGGCCATGAAATCCTCCACTCCAGTGTGTTGCGGGATGCCTGAACGATGCGCCGCCCGGTGTATAAGCCGAATGAGCGCATAACATGTAAGCCGCTAGAATAGCCCGATGATCCAGATATCCGACACTGCCCAGACCTATTTCCGCAAGCTGATCGAGCGTGAGGCCGTGCCCGGCATGGGCGTGCGCCTGAGCGCGGTCGACCCCGGCACCCCGCGCGCCGATGCCCGCCTGGAATTCGCCGAGCCGAGCCAGTTGCTGGGCGATGAGTGGGCGGTGGACTGCGACGGCTTCACCCTGTTCGTCGATGCGCCCAGCGTGGGCTGGCTGGACGGGGCCGAGATCGACATCGTCAGCAACGCCACCGGCAGCCAGCAGCTCACCATCAAGGCACCGAAGATCAAGGGCGAAGCCCCCGGCCAGTCCGATTCGCTGATCGAACGGGTGCGCTGGGTGGTGGAGAACGAAGTGAATCCGCAGCTGGCCTCGCATGGTGGCAAGGTGGCGGTGCAGGAAGTTTCCGCCGACGGCGTGGTGCTGCTGCGCTTCGGTGGCGGTTGCCAGGGGTGCGGCATGGCCGATGTGACGCTCAAGCAGGGCATCGAGAAGACCTTGATGGGCCGCGTGCCGGGCATCACCGCCGTGCGCGATGCGACCGACCACGACAGTGGCAACGCGCCGTACATCCCGCGCGGCACGGCCGCCTGATCGCGCTGCGTGCCATTGCGCCGGGCTGACGAGATCCTCGATTGGCTGCTGGCACGCCAGCCGGACAACCGCATCCTTGAGAAAACCACCGGCCTGCCCTATGGGTGGGGCCTGTGGCTGCGCGCGCTGACCCCGTTGCCGCGGCCGTTCCGCGCCGGCGAGGTGATCGCCGTGCTGATCGGGCGCCCGTTGCCTGGCCCGCCCGGCCGGTTGCCGTCGCTGGGGGCGGTACAAGCCCTGCGCCGCCTGCTCTGGCAGGGCTGGGAACCGGCGCCACGCGACCAGCGCTGGATGCGCTGGAGCTCGGCCGGGATCAGCCTGTTGCTGCACGTGCTGTTTGCGGTATTGCTGTTGTGGGTGGCCCTGGTGCGCCCGCCGGCCGAGCCGGAACAGGGCGGCGAAGGCGAACGCATCGAAGTGTCGCTGGTCGGCCGCGGCACCCCGCAGGAGCAGGGCGGTGGCGAACCTGCTGCCGCCGCCGCCGCTGCCGATACCGGCGCGGCACCTGCGCCCACGCCGACGGCATCGGCACCACAACCGGCATCCGAACCGACCGCCAGCGAGCCGCAGCCGGCCCCGCCCAGCGAGGCCACCCCGGCGGTGGAACAGCCGGTGCAGGCCACCGAGGTGGCGCAGGCCACAACCGATTTCGTGGTGCCGCCCACCAGCGTGGCGCGCACCGAAGTGCGCGTGGTGCCGCCCCAGCCGCAGGACATCGCGGTGCGCGAACGCAGCATCCCGCTGGTGCAGGCGCCGGCCCCGGCCGCGGTCGCACCGGCCCCGCGCCCGCTGACCCCGGCGCTGCGCAGCCCGGAACTGGTCGTGCGCGAGCGCGAGGTCAGCGTGCCCAACGCACCCGCCCCGACCGTGCCCGTGCCCGGCCCGCAGGTGGAGGCGCGCCTGCCGCAACGCGAGCTGCAGGTGCGCGAACGCCAGATCCAGCCAGCACCAGCGGCTACGGTGGCGGTGGCCGCCGTGCCGCAGCGGGAGATCGTGGTGCCCGGCCGTACGCGGGAGCTGTCGGTGCGTGAGCGCAGCGTGCCCAATGCCACCCCGCGCCCGGCGCCGCCAAGCCCCGCGCCCGCGACCGCCAGTGCCAGTGCCAGCACGCCCAACCCGGCCACGGCCGCGTCCACTGCACCGGCGGCCGCGCGCAGCCCTGCGCCTGCACCTGCGGCCAGGCCCGCCGCCGACCCGGGCAACTGGGCCACGCCGACCCGCGGCGACGACTGGGGCGCGGCCAACCATCGGCAGGATGCCGACCTCAATGGCCGCGCGGTCGCGGCCACCGGCAACCGCGGCGGCAGCCTGTTCAATGCCGACGGCAGCGCGCGCGTGCCCAGCCAGGACGGCAAGGGCGCCGGCGAACGCGGCGCGCCCGGCGGCGACAAGGACGGCTGGACCAAGGAGCGCATCGCCCAGTCCGGCACCTGGCTCAAGCGCCCGCCGTACAACTACACGCCGACCTCGCTGGACAAGTACTGGGCGCCGAACGAATCGCTGCTGGCCGAATGGGTGCGCAAGGGCATCAAGGCCGTGGAGATTCCCATTCCCGGAACCAACAGCAAGATTTCCTGCGTGGTGTCGATGCTGCAGTTCGGCGGCGGCTGCGGCCTGACCAACCCGAACATGCAGGACCAGCCGGCCGTGGCGCGGCCGCCGCCGGATATCCCGTTCAAGAAAGAGCTGCAGGAAGACAACGGCAGCCGCTGAGGCTGCGCCTCAGCGGCTGCCGTTGTCCGCGCATTCCACCTTATCCCCGCGCCGTTGGCGCGCCCCCTTGAACAACAAGGGGGCTCCTGATGGATGCGTTACGGGGCTTGCAGAGCGTGTGGGGATGTTGCGCCGGTAGAGCCACGCCATGCGTGGCTGGCAGCTGCCATGACGCCGCGCCGGAGAGCAGCCACGCATGGCGTGGCTCTACCTGGTGTGGGGTTTGCCTGATCCGGCGTGGGGCTACCGGTCCACGGCCACATCGGCATCCTGCAGCGCCACGAACGCCCAGAACGGCACGCTGTTTTCGCTCCAGCTGCCGCTGGCTTCGTCGAGCACGTCCAGCAGGGTGTCGAAATCGGCGGCCGCCTGGGCGCGCAGCGCGTCGGCGTCGGTGAAGAACAGCGCATAGCCGTTGGCCGGCAGCCAGGCCAGGTCGCGCAGGCTGTCGGTCAGCGCGTCCCAGTTGCCGCCGAAGCCGGACGGAAAATCCAGCCGCGTGGCGATCCGCATCAGCAGCGTGCGCTTGTCCCGGCAGCCGTCCAGGTCGATCTGCACCACGCGCAGGCCGGCGTCGCGCATCGCCGCCGACAGCGGCCCCACATCGTCGTTGCCGATCGCATACACGCCGGCATTGTTGATGTCGTGCAGGCCCATCTCGAATCCATCATGGTTCATTGCCAGCTCCCGGCCGGTGGAACATCGAAACTGCGGAAGGTCTCGTAGTGGTCGTCGGTATAGAACCAGCCGGTCGGCGGGGTGCCGCCGGTAACGATGCGGCGTGCGCCGCGGTTGCCGGCCCCGGGGGTGTCCACCGTGTACTCGTGGTAATAGCCGCGCGGGCGCGGCGGCAGGCGTTGTTCGCGGTTGCCGAACACGCTGCCGTCCTGGCGGTGCGGGAACGGGCCGCCGCGCTGGATCAGGGCGATGGTCTGCCGCGCCTGGGCGGGCAGGAAGGCTGGCAGCGGGTCGTGCGCCGGCCTGGCGCGGGCCGGTTCGGCGGCGGCCGGGCCGGTCAGCGACGGGGCGAACTGCGGCGCCGGTGGGCGCTGCAATAGTTTGGCCGCGGCCAGCCCACCGACCAGCAGCACGATGGCGACCAACAACAGCAGGGGCTTGCGCATGGGCGGGGGCAGGGCAGCGGAGGGTGGCCACTACTCTACTGCGATTGCGGCACGCGGCGATGAGGCGCAGCCGAACGCAGGCTTGACCGCCGTTGGCGGTTATCGCGATGTCACATCGGTGCAGCGGCGCCACCAGTTTTCCTTTACATCGCCCTTGGTATGCTTGGCGACCATCCCCATCATCCACAGCGCAACGCCCGGTCTTCGCCGGGTGAGTGAGCTACCAGGAGAACCACATGGCCTACACCCTGCCCAAGCTGTCCTACGCCTATGACGCGCTCGAGCCGCATATCGACGCGGCCACGATGGAAATCCACCACACCAAGCACCACCAGACCTACATCAACAATGTCAACGCGGCCCTGGAAGGCACCGAATTCGCCGACCTGCCGATCGAAGAGCTGGTGAAGAAGACCAAGTCGCTGCCGGAAAACCTGCAGGGCCCGGTGCGCAACAACGGTGGCGGCCACGCCAACCACAGCCTGTTCTGGACGGTGATGTCGCCCAACGGCGGCGGTGCCCCGGTCGGTGAAGTCGCCAAGGCGATCGACGCCCAGCTCGGCGGCCTGGAAAAGTTCAAGGAAGCCTTCACCAAGGCCGCGCTGACCCGTTTCGGCAGCGGCTGGGCCTGGCTGAGCGTCACCCCGGACAAGAAGGTCGTGGTGGAAAGCAGCGCCAACCAGGACAGCCCGCTGATGGACGGCAACACCCCGATCCTGGCGCTGGACGTGTGGGAACACGCCTATTACCTGAAGTACCAGAACCGTCGCCCGGAATACATCGGCGCGTTCTTCAACGTGGTCGACTGGAACGAAGTCGAGCGTCGTTACCAGGAAGCGATCGCCTGATCGATCCCGCCAGGGACCAATGAAGACGGCCAGGCAGCGATGCCTGGCCGTTTTTTTGGGGGCTTCGTTCCTGCACCGAGCTTCCGCACAGGAACAACCGGTAGGTCCGAGCCACGCTCGGACAACGCACGTCCGAACGAAGATGCGTCCGACCGAAGATGCGTCCGACCATGGGTCGGACCTACCGGCTTAGGGTGCGCTGGCCGGCAGTGCCGACTGCAGCCGCAGGGTGGCCATCACCCCCAGCCGCAGCGCGCCGGCGCCGGCCTCGCCGCCTTCGCCGGGCGGCAGCCGCAATGCCTGCTGGCCGACGCCGTCGAAATGCTTGACCTGGAACAGCACGTCCAGCCCGTGGCCGCGCGCGCTGCCCGCCGCCGAGGGCGGGTCGACGCGTTCGCCCGGGTTCTTGCGTGCCGGCTGGAAGCCGGGCGAGCTGCGCACCAGTTCGGCGGTGTCGGCGGCGAAATCCCCGGCGATCAGCGACGGCAGGCCCTCGGCGGTGGCGCCGATCCAGGTCATCAGGTCGCTGGTCTGGTGCTGGCGCACCTGCGCCTGGTCCTGTTCCGGGCGCAGTCGCGCCACATAGATGTTGACCAGCTCTTCGCGCAGCTTGACCCGCAGCATCCCGGCCGCGCTGTACAGGCCCGGCGGGTGCAGCAGGGTCACCCCGTCCTCGCTGACCGGCAGCCGGGTCAGCATCGCGCTGCCATGGCGCAGTGCCTGGCTGGGCGGGTCGGCGGTGACGAAATCGCAGCTGTAGCGCAGCCGCGTGGCCAGCCAGCAGGCCGGGTTGCGGCCTTGGGTCTGCAACACCCGCTGTACCGCGATCACATCCGGTTGCAGGCCCTGCAGCAGCTGCAGCACCTGGTCGCGCTGCTGTTGCCACTGCGCTTCGTCCTGGCTGGGCAGTTCCAGGGTGGCTACCGTCAACAGGCGCGGCTGCGGCTCGGCCGGGTGCGGCTGCGCCGACGCGCCGGGGGCGGCCAGCAGCAACAGCAGCAGCCAACCCGGCCGACGTTCCGTGACAGCAATCCAGAGGGTGCGCATAACGATAAGTTTACGCTTTGTCCGTGGACGCGTCGTGACTTCGGGCGCGATCGGCCCGCCTGCCTGCCATGTTGGCCGGTCCCTGTCACGCAGCTGTGCAGCGTGCGCTGGGGTAGCCGCTTCCGGTACCCTTGCCGCCTTCCGTATTTGCAGGACAACCCCACAGGATGAGCACGATCGCCGCCGCCAGCGCAGGCAAGGGAAAGATGCCGCGCCAGATTCCGTACATCATCGGCAACGAGGCCTGCGAACGGTTCAGTTTCTACGGGATGCGCAACATCCTGGTGCAGTTCCTGATCACCTCGCTGCTGCTGCAGGAAGTGCTTGACCCGGCGCGAGAGGCCGAGGCCAAGGACATCATGCACAGCTTCATGATCGGCGTGTATTTCTTCCCGCTGCTCGGCGGCTGGCTGGCCGACAAGTTCTTCGGCAAGTACCACACCATCCTGTGGTTCAGCCTGATCTACTGCGCCGGGCACGCCTGCCTTGCGCTGTTCGAGGACAGCCGCCAGGGCTTCTTCGTCGGCCTGGGCCTGATCGCGCTGGGCGCCGGCGGCATCAAGCCGCTGGTGGCCTCGTTCATGGGCGACCAGTTCGACCAGGGCAACAAGCACCTGGCCAAGATCGTCTTCGACGCCTTCTACTGGATCATCAACTTCGGCTCGCTGTTCGCCTCGCTGCTGATCCCGCTGGCGCTGAAGAACCTGGGCCCGGCGTGGGCGTTCGGCATCCCGGGCATCCTGATGTTCGTGGCCACCTTCGTGTTCTGGCTGGGCCGCAAGCGATACGTGCTGGTACCGCTGCCGTCCAAGGATCCCAATTCCTTCGCGGCTGTGGTGCGTACGGCCCTGCTGAGCCGCCGGCCCGTAGCGGGCCCGGCATCGCCGGTGATGCGTGCGCTTGGCGTTCTGATTGCGGTCGGGTCGGTCTATTGGCTGGGTGTTGCAATGGTCATTCCCTGCGCGGTGGCCGCGGTGCTGTGGGTACGTCGTGAACAACCCGGTCTGGCCATGGCGCTGGGCGGCGTCGCGGTAGCGCTGGGTATGGGAATCTTCACCCCGATGCTGGGTATCGTGATCGTGTTGTGCCTGGCGCTGGTCTCGTTGTTGATCGGCGTCGGTGGTGGCGCATGGATGCGGTTGGAGGCAGCCCGCGGGCAACACCCGGACGAAGCGGTGGAGGGTGTGCGCTCGGTGCTGCGCGTG
The DNA here is from genome assembly GCF_020857975.1 of Stenotrophomonas rhizophila. GTDB lineage: Bacteria > Pseudomonadota > Gammaproteobacteria > Xanthomonadales > Xanthomonadaceae > Stenotrophomonas > Stenotrophomonas rhizophila_C. The sequence continues at coordinate 31,170 of NZ_JACWUO010000014.1, read as the reverse complement.
CTGGTGATCTTCGCGCTGACCACCCCGTTCTTCTCGCTGTTCGACCAGAAGGCCTCCACCTGGGTCCTGCAGGGCAAGGACATGGTCATGCCGAGCTGGTTCACCGCCTCGCAGATGCAGGCCTTGAACCCTGCGCTGGTGATGCTGCTCATCCCGTTCAACAACCTGGTGCTGTACCCGGCGCTGCGCCGCTTCGGCTTCGAGCCGACCGCGCTGCGCCGGATGACTGCCGGTATTGCCTTCAGTGGCCTCGCCTGGGTCGTGATCGGCAGCATCCAGGTGATGATGGATGGCGGCAATGCCATGTCCATCTTCTGGCAAATCCTGCCCTACGCGCTGCTCACCTTCGGTGAGGTGCTGGTCTCGGCCACCGGCCTGGAGTTCGCCTACAGCCAGGCGCCGCAGGCGATGAAGGGCGTGGTGATGAGCTTCTGGAACCTGACCACCACCATCGGCAACCTGTGGGTGCTGTTGTCCAACGCGGCAGTGCGCAACGACACGGTGACCCACAACATCGCCAGTACCGGCCTGAGCGAGGCCGCGTTCCTGATGTTCTTCTTCGCCGGCTTCGCGTTCCTGGCGGCGTTGGCGTTTGGTTGGTATGCCAGGCGCTATCGTATGGTCGACAACTACCGCACCGCCTGAGCCCCGCCATGACCCCCGTCAATCTGCTGCTGATCGCCATCACCGTCCTGGTGTCGTGGATGGCATTCAACAACCGCAAGCTCGGCGACCGCCTGATCCTGTGGCCGCCGGCGCTGGACCGCCATCGCCAGTACGACCGGCTGATCACCTACGGCTTCATCCACGCCGACCTGGCGCATCTGGCCTTCAACATGATCACGCTGTTCTTCTTCGGCGGCCAGATCGAGAAGGTGATGCTGCAGCTGACCGGCAGCTACCTGACCTATCCGGCGTTCTACCTGGGGGCGCTGGTGGTGTCGATCCTGCCCAGCTACCTGAAGAACCAGAAGAACCCGAACTACCTCAGCCTGGGCGCGTCGGGTGCGGTGTCGGCGGTGTTGTTCGCCTTCATCCTGCTCAGCCCGTGGAGCGTGATCTTCGTGTTCTTCATCCCGGCACCGGCGATCATCTACGCGGTGTTCTACGTGGGCTACAGCATCTGGATGGACCGCAAGGGCGGTGACCGCATCAACCACAGCGCGCACCTGGCCGGTGCGGCGTTCGGGGTGATCTTCATGCTGGCCATGCAGCCGAGCATCTTTGCCCACTTCCTGCGTGAACTGGGCAACCCGAGCTTCCGCCCGCTGGGCTGAGCCGGTGGTGGCGTACCGACCATCGGTCGTTGCCTACCCGTGCGGCTGTACCGACCAACGGTCGGTACCTACCGGTGTGGGGATCATGGGCGTACCGACCAATGGTCGGTACCTGCCGGTGCGGGATCCGGTAGGTCACGACCGTTGGTCGTGACCTGTCTGCCGTGACGCCGTCGGGCGCCTACGCGGGCTTCTTGCTGTCGGTGCCGTAGGCGCTGAGCAGGCGGGCATAGACTTCGTTGTCGATCTGGTCGAATTCCCAGCCCTGGGTCTGGCCGTTAACGGCCAGTTGGAACAGGCCTTCCAGCAGCGAGCTGTCGGCATCGCCGGGGGCGGGGGAGGTGAGTGCGTTGTCCATCAGGACCTCTTTGTAGAGCACGATCGGTCAATCAGGTGTCGCAAAAGCCGTGCCAGCTTTCGCGCCCTGTCCGTACCCGATATCGGCTTGAGCGGATCAGACTTTAGCCGCGCCCCAACCGGCGCCTTCGCGTCGGCGCGGTAATGGCCGGGTGCGTGGCGGTGCGGGGGTGGCAGCAGGCCTGCCGGTCGGGGGCGCGGCCGGATGTGACGCTGTGCGTCCAAGCTTGCCCCTGTTCAGACTTCACACGATCATGGCGCTACGCTGCGCACTATCGCGTCAGTCGCCGCAGGAGACACCGCCCATGGCTTCGGTCACCCCGCCCGGATTGGCTTACGAGGTGGAGCATGATCTTGCCAACCACCGGTTCCAGGCCCGGGTACAGGGGCATCTGGCGCTGTTGGACTACCAGATCCAGGTCCGCCGCCGACGCAAGCACATGGTCATCACCCACACCGAAGTGCCAGAGCCGATCGCCGGCCGGGGCATTGCCGGGGAGCTGACCAAGGTGGCCCTGCGCTACGCGCGCGAACACAAATTCAAAGTGGTGCCGGCGTGCGCCTACGCCGAAGCCTTCATGCAGCGGCACGAGGAATACGACGACCTGCTGGCGGGCTGACCGCGGCCGGTCCTGCTTCAGGGACGAGAGATCAAGATGCTGGATATCCACAAGGGGATTGCAATGAACAACGTAGTAAACCGTCGCGCGCTGCGCGCCAGCGCGTTGGCACTGGCCGTGGGCCTGGTGCTGGTGGCCGGCTGCAAGCGTGACGCCGACAGCACCGCGCCGGCGCCGGCCGAAGGCACCGCCGCAACGCAGCCGGGCACCATCGAAACCCCGGCCGCGACCAGCGCGCCGGTCGAACTGCGCGATGTGATCGAGACTTCGCCGCAGGCCGTGGTCGGGATTAGTTACCCGGCCGACATCGCGCGCTACCCGGGCCTGGCCAAGGCCTTGTCCGATTACGCCGGCAGTGCCCGCGGCGAACTGCAGCAGGCCGTGGACGGGCTGGGCAACGACAAGCCGACCATGCCCTACGAGCTGTCGCTGAGCTTTGAGAAGGTGCTGGAAACCCCGCAGCTGGTAGTGGTCAGCGCCGACGGCAGCCGCTACACCGGCGGCGCCCATGGCGAGCCGCTGGTGGCCCGCTTCGTCTGGCTGCCCGAGCAGCAGCAGATGCTCACCGCCGACAAGCTGGTGGCCGATGCCAAGGGCTGGAAGGCGGTCAGCGACTACGTGGCCGACCAGCTGCGCGAGCGCGTGGCCACCCGCCTGAGCAGCGAAGACATGGACCCGGGCCAGTTGCAGGAATCGCTGCGCAGCGCCAGCCGGATGATCGCCGACGGCACCGAGCCCAGCGCCGACAACTTCCGCCAGTTCCAGCCGCTGACCGGGGCCGACGGCAAGATCAGCGCGGTGCGCTTCGTGTTTCCGCCCTACCAGGTAGGGCCGTACTCCGATGGCACCCAGACCGTGGATGTTCCGGCCAGCGTGCTGGCACCGCATGTCGGTGCGCCGTACGCAGGCCTGTTCGCCGCCGGCTGAGCGGGGGAGGCGGGGTGGACGCGGGACTGCAACGGCGGGTAACCGAATTGCTGCAGGAAGCGGGGGTCGCCGTGGGCGGCGAGCGGCCGCACGACATCCAGGTGCATGACCCGCGTTTCTACACGCGGGTCATGGCCCAGGGCTCGCTGGGCCTGGGCGAAAGCTACATGGATGCCCAGTGGGATGCCGCCGCGCTGGATGACTTCCTGTTCCACCTGATGCAGGCCCACCTGGACGAGCGCGTCCATGGCTGGCGCGAGCTGGCCGACGCGCTCAAGGCGCGGCTGTTCAACCTGCAGGCCGGCGCCGGCAGCCTGGAGGTGGGCAAGCGCCACTACGACCTGGGCAACGACCTCTACCAGGCCATGCTCGGCCAGCGCCTGGTCTACAGCTGCGGCTACTGGGCGCACGCTTCCAACCTGGATACCGCCCAGGCCGCCAAGCTCGACCTGATCTGCCGCAAGCTCGGGCTGCGCCCGGGCCAGCGCGTGCTCGACATCGGCTGCGGCTGGGGCGAGGCGCTGAAGTTCGCCGCCGAACGCTACGGCGTGTCCGGGGTGGGCATCACCATTTCCCAGGAACAGGCCGACTACGCCCGCCGCTTGTGCGCCGGCCTGCCGATCGAGATCCGCCTGCAGGACTACCACGACGTCGATGAAACCTTCGATGCGATCCTGTCGGTGGGCATGTTCGAGCACGTCGGCGACAAGAATTACCGCAGTTATTTCGAGATGGTCCGGCGCTGCCTGCATCCGCACGGCCTGTTCCTGCTGCACAGCATCGGCAGCAACCTCTCGCGCCACCGCACCGACCCGTGGATCGCGCGCTACATCTTCCCCAACTCGATGCTGCCCTCGGCCGCGCAGATCACCGCAGCCTTCGAAGGATTGTTCGTGCTGGAGGACTGGCACAACTTCGGCGCCGACTACGACCGCACCCTGCAGGCCTGGCGCGCGAACGTGGAAGCGGCCTGGCACCGCCTGGACCCGCAGCGTTACGACGAACGCTTCAAGCGCATGTGGCGTTTCTACCTGGCCGGCGCCATGGCCAGCTTCCGCTGCCGGCATGCGCAGCTGTGGCAGCTGGTGCTGTCCCCGCAGGGCGTGCCGGGCGGGTATATCGCGCCGCGCTGATGCGGCAGCGGCAACTGCAACGGCAACGGCATTGGCATTGGCATTGGTAGGGTCGCACCCCGGTCGACTGCACGGACATTGCCAACATCCGGTAGGGGCATAGAAATCATCGAGATCGGCTCGGCAAGAACGATTCCACTGCATCCCCCATCGGCTACGCTCCCACCATGGAAAAACCGCCCACCGCCGTGCACTCCGCACTGGACACCGCCCGGCAACACGTCGACGCTGCCTTCAACGGCATCGCCAGCGCCGACCTTGCGCTGGGCAATGCATGGACCATCCTGCAGCGCGCCCTCGTCAATGAACCCGCCAGTATCCCGCTGCTGACCTGCCTGGGCGCCGTCGCCTGCGACCGGGGCGACCACGCAGGTGCACGCGTGCTGCTGGAACAGGCGCTGGCCCTTGGCAGCACTGACAGGCACACCGCCTTCAATCTGGGCGTGGCGTTGCTCAATACTGGCGAAACCACACTGGCAAGGAGGCAGTTCGCCCGCGCGAGCACACAGTCCGCCGATCCGCAGACCTGGGCCGCCTATTTCGATCCGCAGGCAGGCTGAAAGCGCCGATTGAGAACGTCGCCGAATCGGTATCCACGGCTGGCCAGGTAGGGTCGGTTTCCAAACGACTGCCGATACCGCTGGTCGGCGCGACGAACGCATAGCTTTGATCGAGGAAGGCGGTGGCCTCACCGCGGCGCACAACCGCCGTCTCCGGTCCAGGTCATGCCCATCATCGGCCGGGGATCAGTACGTGCAGTCGTCCGGGGAGCGACCCTACCAGCGGGCTGGCATGCAGCCGCGATGAGGTTGCATGGCGGGAGGGCGCCCCCAAAAAAGCCGCCCGGCATTGCCGGGCGGTTTCGGTTCAATCCACGTCGCCGAAGCGCGCGTTACTTCTTGCCATCCCCACCGCTCAACCCACGCTTCTCCAGCAGCGGTTCGATCTGCGGCTCATGCCCGGCGAAGGTGCGGAACAGTTCCATCGCATCCACGCTGCCGCCCTTGGACAGCAGGGTGGCGCGGAAATGGTCGCCGTTCTTGCGGCTCAGGCCGCCGTTTTCGCGGAACCACTTCTGGGTGTTGGCGTCGAGCACTTCGGACCAGATGTAGGCGTAGTAGCCGGCCGAGTAGCCGCCCATGATGTGGCTGAAGTACGGGGTCTTGTAGCGCGGCGGGACCGGTGCGTAGTAGATGCCGTCCTTCTCCAGCGCGGCGCGCTCGAAGGCCATCACGTCCTTGGCGGCCGGCACCTGGTCGGCGCCGATCTGGTGCCAGCGCTGGTCCAGCATCGCCGCACCCAGGTACTCGGTGGTGGCAAAGCCCTGGTTGAACTTGGACGCGGCGATCACCTTGTCCAGCAGCGCCTGCGGCATGGCGCTGCCGTTCTGGTAGTGCTTGGCGTAGTTCTTCAGGATGGCCGGGTTGTCCGACCACATTTCGTTGACCTGCGAGGGGAACTCGACGAAGTCGCGCGGCACGGCGGTGCCGGAGAAGTAGGGGTACTTCACGTTGGAGAACATGCCGTGCAGGGCGTGGCCGAACTCGTGGAAGGTGGTGGTCACTTCATCCCAGGTCAGCAGCGAGGGCTTGCCGGCCGGCGGCTTGGGGATGTTGAGGTGGTTGGCCACCACCGGCTTGAAGCCGGTCAGCGCGGACTGGGACACATACGAATTCATCCAGGCGCCACCGCGCTTGGAGGCGCGTGCATAGGGGTCGAAGATGAAGATGGCCAGCTGGCTGCCGTCGGCGTCGAACACGTCGTAGACGGTGACGTCCTCGTGATAGGTCGGCAGGTCGGTGCGCTGCTTGAAGCTCAGGCCGTATTCCTGGTTGGCGGCGTAGAAGACGCCGTTTTCCAGCACGTTCTTCAGCTCGAAGTAGGGCTTGAGCTGGGACTCGTCGAAGTTGTACTTGGCCTGGCGCACCTTCTCGCTGTAGAAGGCCCAGTCCCAGGCTTCGAGCTGGAAGGTGGGCTTGCCGGCGGCCTTCTGTTCCTGGTCGATCATGGCCTGCAGGTCGGCCGCTTCGCGCTTGGCGTTGGCCACCGCGGGCGGGGCGAGCTGGCCGAGCATGGCGTTGACCGCTTCGGGGGTCTTGGCGGTCTGGTTGGTCAGGTTGTAGGCGGCGAAGTTGGCAAAGCCCATCAGCTTGGCCTTGTCGGCGCGCAGCTGCATGATGCGCGAGACCAGGGCGGTGTTGTCGAACTCGCCGCCGCGGCTGCCGCGGGTGACCGACGCCTGGTAGATCTTCTGGCGCAGCTCGCGGTTGCGCAGGTTGGTCAGCGGCGGCTGGCCGGTGGTGTTGAGCAGGGCGATGACGTACTTGCCATCGAGCTTGCGCGCCTTGGCTGCTTCGGCGGCGGCGGCGATCTGTTCGGCCGACAGGCCGTCGAGCTGCTTGACGTCATCGACGACCACGGCCGAGGCGTTCACTTCGTTCTGCACGTTCTGGCTGAACTTGGTGCCCAGGTTGGCCAGTTCGGCGTTCATCGCCTTGAGCTTGGTCTTGTCGGCGTCGTTGAGCTTGGCGCCGGCGCGCACGTAGCTGTCGTAGTACTTCTCGACCAGGCGCACGCCTTCGGCGTCCAGGCCCAGCTGGGCACGGGTGTCGTACAGGGTCTGGATGCGTGCGAACAGCTTGCCGTTCAGGGCGATGGCGTCGCTGTGGGCGGCGAACCTGGCCGAGTAGTCGGCCTGCAGTTTCTTGCGGGTGTCGTTGGTGTCGGCGCCGACCAGGCTGAAGAACACGGTGGTGGCGCGGTCCAGGGTGTCACCGCTCTTTTCCAGGGCGATGAGGGTGTTGTCGAAGGTGGGCTTGGCCTTGTTGTTGGCGATGGCCTCCACTTCCTTGAGCTGCTGGGCCATGCCGGCGTCGAAGGCGGGGGCGAAGTCGCTGTCCTTGATCTTGTCGAACTGCGGGTAGTGCAGCGGCAGGGGGCTGTCGGCGAAGAACGGGTTGGCCTGCTGGGCGTTGGCGGCGGCGGGGGCCGCGGCGACGGCCGAATAGGCAGGCAGGGCAAGGCCGAGGGTCACGGCGACGGCAAGGGCAAGGCGGGTGGTCAAGGGGAATTCTCCGGTCAGACAAGTGCCCGAGATTAACCCGGGGCGGTTGGCCCGGGCTTGTGTCGAAAGGCATGTTGAAAGCGTGGGGACACCTGGCCGGCGCATCGACGAGCGCGGCACGGGACGGTAGTGCCGGCCGCTGGCCGGCTCCCCATGAACCCCGCCGCGTCATCGCCCCCTGCGGCTGGCTGCCCGTTGCCCCGTTCGTCCCCACCGCGGCGCTAAGATGCCTTTTTTCGCAGGATCTCCGCCATGACCACCGCCTTCGATTTCTCGTTCGTGGACCTCAGCGGCCAGCCGCAGGCGCTGGCGCAATACCAGGGCAAGGTGCTGCTGCTGGTCAACGTGGCCAGCAAATGCGGCTTCACCCCGCAGTACGAAGGGCTGGAGGCGCTGTGGCGGGATTACGCGGCGCGCGGGCTGGTGGTGATCGGGTTCCCGTGCGACCAGTTCGGGCACCAGGAGCCGGGCAATGCCGAGGAGATCCGCAGCTTCTGTTCGCTGACCTATGCGGTGGATTTCCCGCTGTCGGACAAGGTCGAGGTCAACGGCGAGGGCGCCCATCCGCTGTGGCAGTGGCTGAAGGCGGAAAAATCCGGGGTGCTGGGCACGCGCGGGATCAAGTGGAATTTCAGCAAGTTCCTGGTCGGCCGCGACGGGCAGGTGCTGCAGCGCTATGCGCCGACCGACAAGCCCGAGTCGCTGCGCGGCGACATCGAGGCGGCGCTGGCGTAACGCCGGGTTATGCCCGGCTCCCCGGATCACCGGGTTGCCAAACGTCCCAGCCACGCATGGCGTGGCTCTACCGCGGCGGCGGTGTCAGCCGCCGGCCTGGCGGTTGCGTACTTCCTCGGGCAGCAGGGCCAGGATGTCGGCGACGATTTCGGGCAGGCTTTCTTCGCTGTAGCCGCGATGCACGTGGGCGATGCTGCCGTCGTGGCCGATGATGAACATATGCGGGATGGTCTTGATGCCGTACTGCTCGCTGACCACGCCCTTGGCGTCGTGCAGGTAATCCAGCGGCGGGGCGGAACGGCTGCGGGCGATGGCGTTGAAATCGGCGCGCGGTTCCTTGAGGTTGACCGCGTAGACCTGCAGGGCATCGTGACCGATCACCTGCTGCAGGCGGCCGAGTATCGGCAGTTCCTTGCGGCACGGGCCGCACCAGGAGGCCCAGAAGGTGACGATGACGATCTTGCCGCGCTGGCTGGCCAGGTCGACTACATCACCCTTGCGGTCCTTGCCCAGGACCTGCGGCGGGATGTCGCCGGCTTTTGGCGAAGGGGTGGCCGGCGCTGCGGCGTTGGCGGCCAGGCCCACGGCAAGCAGCAGGCAGACGAGGGCGGGGCGGATCTTCCTGATCATCGACGCGGTTCCGGAGGGGCCGGGCGAGATGCCGGGCTTGGGCGGAATATAGCCGATGCCTGGCCGGGCTGGGGCACTGCGGTGGGCCGTGAAAAGCGTCTGACCCTGGGTCGGACCTACCGCCGATCGATCGCATACGCGCCCAACAGCCGGCAGCGCCGGCCGCCGCTTATTTTTCGACGAAGGCGCGTTCGAACACGTAGTGGCCCGGGGTGCCGATGCGCGCGGAGGTCTGGAAGCCGCGGCTGTCCAGCACGGTGCGCAGGTCGGCCAGCATCTGCGGGCTGCCGCAGATCATGGCGCGGTCGTGCTCGGGGTCCAGCGGCGGCAGGCCGAGGGTCTTCTGCATTTCGCCGCTTTCCATCAGCGAGGTCAGGCGGCCCTGGTTGGGGAACGCCTCGCGGGTGACGGCCGGGTAGTACAGCAGTTTGTCGCCGATCATCTCGCCGAGGAATTCGTGCTCGCGTAGTTCCTTTTCGAACAGCTCGCGGTAGGCCAGGTCCTTTTCGTAACGCACGCCGTGGGTGAGGATCACCTTGTCGAAGCGTTCGTAGGTTTCCGGGTCCTTGATCACCGACAGCCACGGTGCCAGGCCGGTGCCGGTGCCGAGCAGGTACAGGTGCTTGCCCGGGTGGAGGTCGCTGATCAGCAGGGTGCCGGTGGGCTTCTTGCCGACCAGTACCTTGTCGCCGGGCTGGATGTGCTGCAGGCGCGAGGTCAGCGGGCCGTCCTGCACCTTGATGCTGAAGAACTCCAGGTTCTCTTCCCAGTTGGCGCTGGCGATGGAGTACGCGCGCAGCAGCGGCCGCGTTTCGGTTTCCAGGCCGATCATCACGAACTGGCCGTTCTCGAAGCGGAAACCGCTGTCGCGGGTCGTGGTGAAGCTGAAGTAGGCGTCGGTCCAGTGACGGACCTCAAGCACCGTTTCGGCGCCGAAAGCGGAAGACATGGGGGTGGGGTCTGATCTGTTTTGTCCCGGCCAGTTTATCTCAAATGAGATAAATTCTCATTGACTGGCCGGAAAGGCTTGTGGAATGGGGGTTTCAGCGGTAGCCGGCGGCCTGCAGCTCGAACAGTTCGGCATAGCGGCCGCCTTGGGCGATCAGCTCGGCATGGGTGCCGCTGGCCTCGATCCGCCCGCCGGCCAGCACCAGGATGCGGTCGGCCATGCGTACCGAGGAGAAGCGGTGCGAGATCAGCACGGCGGTGCGGTTGTCGGACAGTTCCTTGAACCGCTGGAATACTTCGAATTCGCTGCGCGCGTCCAGGGCGGCGGTCGGTTCGTCGAGGATCATCACCTGCGCATCGCGCATGTAGGCACGGGCGATGGCGATCTTCTGCCACTGCCCGCCGGACAGGTCCACGCCCTGCTTGAAGCGGCGACCGATCAGCTGGTCGTAGCCGTTGGGCAGGGCGTTGATGACCTCGTCGGCCATGCCGCGGCGGGCGGCATCACGGATGCGCGCGTCATCGGTCATCGCCTCCACCAGCCCCACGCCGATGTTCTCGCCGGCGCTGAGGTTGTAGCGCACGAAATCCTGGAAGATCACCCCCATGTTGGCGCGCAGGTCGTCCAGGTCGTAGTCGCGCAGGTCGCGCCCGTCCAGCAGGATGCGGCCTTCGTCGGGGTCGTACAGGCGCGCCAGCAGCTTGACCAGGGTGGTCTTGCCGGCGCCGTTTTCGCCGACCAGGGCCAGGACTTCACCGGCGCGCAGCTCGAAGTCCAGATGCCGCACCGCCCAGTGTTCCGCATCGGGGTAGCGGAAGCCGACGTTGTCGAACACGAAGCCGCGCGTGATCGGCTGCGGGATCGGCACCGCGTCGGTACGCGAGTGGATTTCCGGCTGGATCTGGAAGAAAGAGAACAGGTCGTCCAGGTACAGCGCCTGCCCGGCCACCTGCGAGAAGCCGATCAACAGGCCTTCCAGCAGCTGGCGCAGGCGCAGGAAGCTGCCGGCCAGGAAGGTCAGGTCGCCGATCGAGAAATCGCCGCGCACCGTGCGCCAGGCGATGTAGGCATAGGCGGTGTAGTAGCCCAGCGTGCCCAGCGCGGCCAGCAGCGTGCCCCAGAACGCGCGTTTGCGCGCCAGTGCGCGGTTGGCATGGAAGAACTTGTCGGCCAGGTATTTGTAACGCTCGATCAGGAAGCGGTGCAGGTTGAAGATCTTCACTTCCTTGGCGGTTTCCACGCTGGCCCCGATCTGGCGCAGGTAGTCCAGCTGGCGGCGCTCGGGGGTCCACTGGAAATTGAGCGAGTAACCGGCCGCGTTGAAGTGCGATTCGCCGATGAACGCCGGCACCAGCGCCACCGCCAGCAGCAGGATCAGCCACGGTGCATAGACCAGCAGGCCCACTGCCAGGCTGGCCACGGTGATGGCGTCCTGCACCTGGCCGAACAGCTGGCTCATCAGGTTCATCCGGCCCATGGTCTGGCGCCGCGCGCGGTCCAGCTTGTCCTGCAGGTCGGGGTCTTCGAAGTCTTCCAGGTCCAGCTCGGCGGCGTGTTCCATCAGCCGCACGCTGGTGACGTTGGTGAACAGCTCCGAGAGCAGGCTGTCGGCGTAGTTGACCGCCCGGCCGAGCAGGTCGGACACGATCGCCAGGGCGAACTCCAGCGCCAGCAGGCCCAGTAGCGGGTTGAGCAGGCCGCTGGACAGCGCCTGGCCGAACGGCGGGAAGCCGGCCTCGTGCTGGCTCAGTAGCAGCGCGGCATCGATGATCAGCTTGCCCACGTACAGCATCGCCACCGGCAACAACGCACGGATCAGGCGCAGGCCGAGGCTGGCGCTGGCCAGCGCAGGACTGGTCTGCCAGACCTGGCGCAGGAACGGGGGCAGGTTGCGCATCGCCTGGAAGCGTTCGCGCAGGCTGGGATTCTTCTGGCCGGTAGCGCCGGCGGCGGGGGAGGCGGGCATGGCCGCCATTGTGCGCGCCCGCGCCGTGGCGGAGGGATGAATACCTTGCACGCGACACCGCCATCGTGCGCACCGGTCCCAACCGGCGGGTACCGACCGTTGGTCGGCACGCTGCACCGGTAGTGCCGGCCGCTGGCCGGCTCCTGGCGATGGTTGGGTGTGACTGGAGCCGGCCAGCGGCCGGCACTACCTATTCTCGTTTGGATTTGCCTGGAGCCGGCCAGCGGCCGGCACTACCTATTCCCGTTTGGATCTGCGTGGAGCCGGCCGGCGGCCGGCTCCACCGGGTTACGGCAGCGGCGGCAGCAGGCCGGCGCCGAGGCGGTTCCAGGCGTTGATCACCGCGATGCCCACGCTCAGGTCGCTGATGCCCTTTTCGTCGAAGTGCGGGGCCAGCGCCTCGAAGGCGGCGTCGGACGGGGCGGCATCGGGCAGGCGGGTCAGGGCTTCGGCCCAGCCCAGTGCGGCGCGCTCGCGCGCATCGAAGAAACGGCTTTCATGCCAGGCCGGCAGCGTGTCCAGCTTGCGCGGCTCGATGCCGCCGTTGCGCAGGGCAGTGCCGTGCATGTCCATGCAGTAGCCGCAGCCGTTGATCTGCGATACGCGCAGGAACACCAGTTCCATCAACGTCGGATCGATCGAGCTGTCATGCACGGCCTTGCTGGTGGCCAGCAGGCCCTTGATGGCCTCATTGGCCAGGCGGAAATAGGGAACGCGGGGCGAAGCGGACATTGCAGACTCCATGACGGCCCCTGTGGCCGTCTTCACCAGGAAGACGCGCCAGCACCGCGCGCTGTGACAAGCCCGGTGAGTTTTTCCGGATTGAGCACGCTGAGCACGCGCACGATGCGCCCGTCGTCGATGCCGACCAGGGTCACCGAGTGCAGCTGGTCGCCCTGGAAGCGCAGGATCGCCGGTTCGCCGTTGACCTGGCCGATCCGCGCCGGATGGGCGCCATTGCGCCGGGCGATGGCCCAGTACAGCTGCGCGATGCGTTCGGCGCCCAGCAGCGGGCGGATCGCGGCGGTGACCTGCCCGCCACCGTCGGAAATCATCTCGGCATTGGCGTGCAGCAGGGCGCGGATGGCGGCCTGGTCGCCGGCCTGGGAGGCGTGCATGAAGCGGGTCAGTAGGTCGCGGTGCTGGCCGGGGCTGACCGCAAAGCGCGGCTTGCCGGCCTGCAGGCGCTGGCGCGCGCGGTGCACCAGCTGGCGGCAGTTGGCCTGGCTGTGCTCCAGCAGCGGGGCGATCTGCGGGTAGTCGTAGTCGAACACGTCCTTGAGCAGGAATGCGGCGCGCTCGTCCGGGCCGAGCTGTTCGAGCAGGGCCAGGAACGCCACCGAGACCTGGAGTGCGGCTGGAGCGGGCGGCCGGCCGCGTTGCGCCGCCAACGGCCGGCAACGCCACCGCCAGCCCCGGCGGGGGGGTAAAATAGCGGGCTCAACCCCCGCCAGCCTCCAGCAAGCGAGCAAGTCGTGACATCGATCAAGCAGGAAGACCTCATCCAGTCCATCGCCGACGCGCTGCAGTACATCTCGTACTACCATCCGGTCGATTACATCAAGAGCCTCAACGCCGCCTATGAGCGCGAGGAATCGCCGGCCGCCAAGGAAGCGATGGCGCAGATCCTGATCAATTCGCGCATGTGCGCCGAAGGCCACCGGCCGATCTGCCAGGACACCGGCATCGTTACCGTGTTCCTGGAAATCGGCATGAACGTGCGCTGGGACGATGCCACCATGGGCGTGGAGGACATGGCCAATGAAGGCGTGCGCCGTGCCTACAACTATCCCGACAACAAGCTGCGCGCCTCGGTGCTGGCCGACCCGGCCGGCAAGCGCATCAACACAAAGGACAACACCCCTGGCGTGGTCAACGTCAAGGTGGTGCCGGGCGACACCGTCGAGGTGATCGTGGCGGCCAAGGGCGGCGGTTCGGAAGCCAAGAGCAAGTTCGCCATGCTCAACCCGTCCGACTCGATCGTGGACTGGGTGCTCAAGACCGTGCCGACCATGGGCGCCGGCTGGTGCCCGCCGGGCATGCTCGGGATCGGCATCGGCGGCACCGCCGAGAAGGCGATGCTGCTGGCCAAGGAATCGCTGATGGAGCCGATCGACATCAACGAGCTCAAGGCCCGTGGCGCCTCCAATCGTGCCGAAGAGCTGCGCCTGGAACTGTTCGACAAGGTCAACGCGCTGGGCATCGGCGCGCAGGGCCTGGGCGGGCTGACCACGGTGCTGGACATCAAGGTCAAGGACTTCCCGACCCACGCGGCCAACCTGCCGGTGGCGATGATCCCCAACTGCGCGGCCACCCGCCACGCGCACTTCACCCTGGATGGCAGCGGCCCGGTGATGCTGGACCCGCCGTCGCTGGAAGACTGGCCGCAGATCACCTATGACGCCTCCAAGGGCACCCGGGTGGACCTGGACACCATCACCCCCGAAGACGTGGCCAGCTGGAAGCCGGGCCAGACCCTGCTGCTCAACGGCAAGCTGCTGACCGGCCGCGATGCCGCGCACAAGCGCATGGTGGAAATGCTGGACAAGGGCGAGCCGCTGCCGGTGGATCTCAAGGGCCGCTTCATCTACTACGTGGGCCCGGTCGATCCGGTGCGCGACGAAGTGGTGGGCCCGGCCGGCCCGACCACGGCTACCCGCATGGACAAGTTCACCCGCCAGGTGCTGGAGCAGACCGGCCTGCTCGGCATGGTCGGCAAGGCCGAACGCGGCCCGGCGGCGATCGAGGCGATCCGCGACAACAAGTCGGCCTACCTGATGGCGGTGGGCGGTTCGGCCTACCTGGTGTCCAAGGCGATCAAGGCCGCCCGCGTGGTCGGCTTCGCCGACCTGGGCATGGAGGCGATCTACGAGTTCACCGTGCAGGACATGCCGGTGACCGTGGCGGTGGACTCCACCGGCGAATCGGTGCACCAGACCGGCCCACGCGAATGGCAGGCCCGGATCGGCAAGATTCCGGTAGTGGTGGCCTGACCCGTCGGGTGCCGGCTGACGGTCGGCATCCGATGACAGAAAACGGCGCCCGAGGGCGCCGTTTTTCGTTGCGATTGCGCTGCGCGTTGTTGGACGCGGCAGGCGTTGCGATCGCGGTCGGGGTTGCCGCACGCGGCAGACATTGCCGATCGCGGTAGGCACCGACCGTGGGTCGGTGCACGCTCAGCGCCGTGCGTCCACCAGCATGCGCACCGCCAGCCCGCCCAGCACCGTGCCCATCAGCCCGCGTTGCACGGTCTGCCAGCGCGGGCGTCCGGCCAGGAACGTGGCGATGCTGCCGGCGGCCAGTACGATCAGCGCATTGACGCCCAGGCTGGTGGCGATCTGCACCAGCCCCAGGGCCAGCGATTGCGTCATCACGCTGCCGTGTCCGCCCGGCTGGATGAACTGCGGCAGCAGCGACAGGTAGATCACCGCGATCTTCGGATTGAGCAGGGCGGTCAACAGGCCCATCGCGAACAACCGGCGCGGGCTGTCGCGCGGCAGCTCGCGCAGCTGGAACGGCGAGCGCCCACCCGGGCGCAGCGCCTGCCAGGCCAGGTACAGCAGGTACAGGGCGCCGGCGATGCGCAGCACGTCATAGGCATGCGGCACGGCCATCAACAGCGCGGTGATGCCCAGTACCGCGCACAGCAGGTACACCAGGAAACCCACGGCGATCCCCGACAGCGACACCAGCCCGGCCGCGCGACCCTGGCAGATCGAGCGCGACACCAGGTAGATCATGTTCGGCCCCGGGGTGAGCACCATGCCCAGCGCGATCAGCCCGAAGGCGAACAGGGTGGATGTGGCGGGCATGCGGCGGCTCCAGTGGCAGGTGCCGGCCATGCTAGGCGCGTGCAGCCGGCGCCGACAGGCACAGCGCCTGCCGCCATGGCGGCCGATCTGTACCTGCGTGGCGCTGCGCGCGGGCGGCCGCAGGCATAATCGGCGTTTTCCCGCCGAGGCTGCACCGATGCGCATCACCCTGTACGGCTCCCCCAGCACCGCCTCGCTGGTGGTGCATTGGCTGTTGCTCGAACTGGAACTGGCGCACGAACTGGTGCTGCTGGATTTCGAGCAGCGCCAGCACAAGACCGCCGCGTACCTGGCGCTCAACCCGGCCGGGGTGGTGCCGACCCTGGTGATGGACGGCCAGGTGCTGACCGAAGCGGCGGCCATCGCGCTGCACCTGGCCGACCTGCATCCATCGGCCGGGTTGTTGCCGGCCAGCGGTACCCCGGCGCGCGCAGAAGCCTATCGCTGGATGTTCTGGAGCGCCAACACGGTGCAGCCGGCCTACCGGGCCTGGTTCTATGCGCATGAGTTCGCCGGCGGCGAGCAGACCGAGGCGGTCCGCCAGGCCGCGCGCGAACGGCTGGAGGCGGCCTGGCAGCAGCTGGCCGCGCACCTGCAGGCACACGGGCCGTACATGTTGGGCGCGCAGGTCAGCGTGGTCGACTTCATGGTGGTGATGCTGCTGCGCTGGTCGCGCAACATGCCCAGCCCCAGCGACACCTGGCCGGTGCTCAAGGCCTATGCCGACCGCTTGAAAGCGCGGCCGGCGTTCGCCGAGGTGTACCGCCGCGAAGGCATCACCGACTGGCGCTGACGCCGTCGTGCGCTAGCGCGCGCTGACCTCAGTCGACGAACTCGTCGAAGGTCTTGCGTGCGCGCAACGGCATCAGGTGTTGATTGATGATGCCCTTGGGCACGGTTTCCAGCTTCATAACGCCGTACTCCTGCGGCCACTGGCGCTGGTCGCGGGGCAGCTTGAAGGTGCCCATCAGCATGTCCACCAGCGGCAGGTGGATGGCGTAGTTGACGTCGATGTATTCCTGCTGCCGGGCATGGTGCCAGTGGTGGTAGCGCGGCAGCACCAGCAGGTATTCCAGCCAGCCGAAGCGGATGCCCAGGTTGGCGTGGGCCAGCACCGCCTGCAGGCCGACCAGGATCACATAGGCGTTCACCGCAGGGGTGGAGAAGCCCAGTACCAGCAGCGGCAGCAACACGCAGCTGCGGGTGATCACGATTTCAACCAGGTGGATGCGCGAGCCGGCCAGCCAGTCCATGTGCCGGCTGGAATGGTGCACGGCGTGGAAGCGCCAGAGCCAGGGAATGTTGTGGTAGGCGCGGTGCAGCAGGGCCTGGGCCATGTCGGCCACGAATACGGCGACCAGGAACTGCAACCACACCGGCATCGACTGGATCAGCTGCTTGACCGCCGGGAAGGCGGCCAGCCCGGCGATGGTCGAGGTGGAGGCGGTGACCAGGATCAGGATGAACTGCACCAGCACGTGGCTCATGAAGAAATAGCCCACGTCGGTGCGCCAGCCCGGCCGCAGCGGCGACAGCGCCTGCTTGCCCAGGTAGCGTTCCAGCGGCACGAATACCAGCGCCGAGAAGAACAGCGACAGCACGAACCAGTCCAGCCCCAGCGAATAGGGGGTCTGGCCGATGGCATCGAACTGCACGTTGGTACCGCCCAGCAGCACCGCGGCCGTGGCGCTGCCCACCCCGACCGTGGCGATACGCTTGTTGCGGTCGCGCAGGATCGCCAGCGTGCCAAGCACGAAGGCGGCGGCCAGCCCGACCAGCAGCAGGTGGCGGGCGAAGTGCTCGTTGTAGACCGCGCGGAACTCGCGGCTGGTCAACAGGTCCGGGAAGTGGAAGCAGGCCACGCCCATCAGGCTGAGCAGGCCCAGCAGGGCCGAGGCGTAGGCGAAGAAGGAGCGTCGTGGTCGGGCCATCCGCTGGCGTCCAGGTAAAAGGGCGCGGCCATTGTCGCCCCCGCGCCAGGCCGGTGGAAGGGGCGAATGCGGCGGCGCCGGGCCACGCGGCAGTGCTACATTTAGCCCACGCGCGCCGGCCGCCGCCGGCCCCCGAACAAGGAGCACGCCCATGCCAAGGATGCTGTCCGCACTGCTGCTGTCCCTGCTGCTCACCGCCTGCAGCAGCGATGGCGATTCCTACGCCGCGCCCAATCTGCGCGAGGTCACCGCCGCCAACCAGTGCATGGACCAGTGCCAGCGTCGCCATGACAGCTGCATGACCCGCCGTGCCGACTTCGGCAGTGGCGACAGTTGCGGCGCCGGCGTGGCCACCCAGCGCGACACCCGCTGCGACAAGATCGACAACCCCGAGCTGCGCAAGTCCTGCCAGGCCAGCGCCGACTACTGCCGCAACCGCCTGCCCGCGCTTACCTGCGGCGAAGACCGCAGCCGCTGCATGAGCGGCTGCGGCTGACGCATCCCTACGTGACGCATCCCTGCATGGCAGGGATCTACGCGACGTATCCCTGCGTGGCAGGGATCTACGGCAGCAGCGCCAGCACCGTTTCCGGTGGCCGGCACAGGCGCACCCCGCGCGGGGTGCGCACGATCGGCCGGTTGATCAGTGCGGGGTGTTGCAGCATCGCCTCGATCAAGGCGGCGTCATCCAGCGCCGCATCGGCCAGCCCGAGTTCGGCATAGGCCGCTTCCTTGTCGCGCAGCAGGGCGCGTGCACCCAGGCCCATCGCCGCCACCAGCGCCTGCAGCGTGGCGCGGTCCGGCGGATCCTTGAGGTAGTCGATCACGGTCGGTTCGACGCCGTGCTCGCGCAGCAGCTGCAAGGCCCCGCGCGAATTGCTGCAGCGCGGGTTGTGCCAGATCGTCACCGCCATCAGTACCACTCCAGCAACGACACGCCCAGGCCGATGTAGGTGGCCTTGTGGTTGTAGTCGATCATGCTTTCGCCGTAGCCGTCGAACACCTGCACATGGCCGCGCAGCAGGTTGCTGATCGGAAAGCCGTAGTCCAGCTGCAGCGCGCCGTGCGAGCGGTCGCCGCCGCGCAGCGAATGGCGCGCCATCAGCGAAACTTCGTGGCCATTCCTGTTCCAGGTCAGGGTGGCGTCGCCGCGGCCCATGTAGTCCTCGATGTCCGGGTTGTTGTCGTCCTTGCGGTCTTCGGGCAGGCGGTACCACGGGCGCAGCACCAGCGCCCAGTTCTCGCGGTCCAGGCCGACGTTGAGGATCACCCGGTTCCAGCTGCGCGACAGCGGGTCGGCGCGGCCGTTGGACATGTGGTTGAGGCTGATCCCGGTCATGCGCCCGCGCCAGCCGCCGATCGAGTAGCCGTTGCGGAACACCATCATCACTTCCGGTTCGTAATTGGTTTCGCGGAACGGGCGCGAGTTCTCGGCGTTGTAGGCCTGCCAGCGCGAGCTCTGGGTATAGCCGGCCCAGATGTCGCCGTTGTCGCCGAACAGGTTTTCCACCACCTTGGTCTTGAAACTGAGCTGGAACTTGAGCTCGTTGCTGTCCAGCAGCTGTGGGGTGGCGACCGTATTGGCCGGGTTGGGCGATTGCGGGGTCTGGTTCTTGTCGCTGGTCCAGAACGCCGGCAGCAGGTACACCGGCTTGTAGGCACGCAGCTGGAACGCGCCCAGCTTGGAGTCCTGGGCCAGTTCCCAGCGGCTGTCCAGCAGGGAGCCCTTACCGGCGTTGGCCAGCGCATCTTCATGTCCGTCGCTCTTGAACAGTTCGCCCAGCCGCTGCCTGGCGCGCTGGGTGGCCGGGGCATCGGCCTCGGCGCTGCGCGCGGCCTGGCGCTCCTCGCGGCGGGCCTGTACGGCCGCGGCGGCGGCGGCATCGGCGGCCACGGTCACTCCGCGGGTATGCCCGAACAGCTTGTCGTAGCAGGCCAGGCGCGCCGCGTCGGTGTCCACCAGGGCGCAGGCCTCCGGCGATGCCGGGGTGGGCGCCGCTTCCTGCGCGGCCAGCGGCAGGCAGGGGCTGGCCAGGGCCAGGGCGGTGAACAGGGCGGAGCGGGGGCGCGGGATCATCATGAAAGCAGGCCAGGTGGCAAGAATGAATGGGGTGTGCGGCGACAGTGTGGCCGCTGGCCCGGGATCGTGCCAGCGCACCGCGTTCACACCGCTGCCGCGTTTATGCCCGGCGGCGGTGTGCGCAGGATGTGAAGCCCGGCCCGGCCCGGCCGGGCGGCTCAGAAGAACCAGGCGAAGGCGAACAGGCCCAGCATGGCCAGTACCAGGGCCAGCTTCAGGGCGAAGCCGAGCAGGATGCCCAGCCAGGTGGCCAGGCCCACCTTGGTGGAACGGCCCAGTTCGCGGGTATGCCAGTACTCGCCGGCCAGTGCGCCCAGCAGCGGTCCGGCCAGCAGGCCGATGGGCATGAAGAACAGCCCGGCGATGCTGCCCAGCAGGGTGCCCCACAGCGCCTTCCTGCTGGCGCCCACGCGCTGGGCGCCGACCACCGTGGCCAGGATGTCCACCGCGAAGGAGAGCAGGGTCAGCAGCCCGAGCAGGGTCAGCGGCAACCAGCCCACGTGCGCGAAGCCATCGGCCCAGGCCGCCAGCAGCAGCCCGGCAAACACCAGCGGGATGCCGGGCAGGGCGGGCAGCATGACGCCGGCGATGCCGACCAGGACCAGTACGGCCGCTAGCAGATACAAGATGAATGAATGGTCCATGCTGTCCGGTATGGTAGGGGGAAATGGGGTTGACAATGCTGGGGTTTGCCAATTGCTTTTTCGTTTTGCCCGGGTTAAGTTGCAGGCGCTGAGCTTGGCAAGGTCACCGTGGATCGTGGCCTGATGATGGTAGATCTTCCGGATCCGCTGCATCGTTGCACCTCGCTTCCCCCTTGCTGTCAGCCGCCCAACCAGGCGTATCCAACAACAAGACAGTTCTAGGGAGTAGCTAAGATGAGCGAGAAGGGCACCGTCAAGTGGTTCAACGACGCCAAGGGTTTTGGTTTCATCAGCCGTGAAAGCGGCGAGGACGTGTTCGTGCACTTCCGTGCGATCGAATCTGCGGGCTTCAAGAGCCTCAAGGAAGGTCAGGCGGTCGAGTTCGAAGTGGTCAACGGCCAGAAGGGCCTGCAGGCCGACAAGGTGAAGCCGCTCTAAGCGCACACCGGTTTGCCCGGAGGCAGACACGAAAGGGCCCGCGCAAGCGGGCCCTTTTTTGCGCGTCCATCTGGTCCGGTCGTGATCAGCGCAGGATTACCTTGCCGTTGACCACACGTACGTAGGTGTTCTCGCGGATGCCGCCCAGGTCGCGCTGGTTGACCACCACGGTACGGCCATCGTCCATGCGCACGGTGATGTCGAAGGTGTCGCTGGTGACGTTCTTCTGGATCTGGTTGCCGGCCAGCGCGCCACCGACGGCGCCTGCGGCGGCGGCGATGTTCTTGTTGCCGCGGCTGCCGCCGGTGTGGTCGGAGATCTCATGGCCGGCCACCGCGCCGACGATACCGCCCAGGATCGCGCCGGTGGCGGTCGGCGCGGTACGGCCGGAGGCCACCTGGTTGATCCGGGTGACGATGCCGCAATCGGCGCAGCGGCCGTTGTTGTAGCTGTTGCCCTGGTTGCCGTAGCCATTGTTGTAACCACTGCTGCCATAGCCCGGCGAGGTGGTGGCGCAGCCGGCCAGCGCGACGGTGGCAACGGCGGCGGCAGCGATGAGTTGGGTCTTCATGGTGGTTCTCCTGGCCAGAAGGGGTGGTCGAATGCGTCTGGTGCGCATGGCGCAGATCCTGTCCTGTCCTACGTGAACAGCGTGCCAATCCCGACCGGCCCGGGTAGCTGGCAGATGAATCAGCGGAAATCCTGGTGGCAGGCCTGGCAGCCGGTATCGAGTTTTTCCACCAGCGCGGCCATGCCGGCACAGTCGACCGGCGGCGCCGCCAGCCCCTGGTTCAGGCTGGCGCGCAGGGTGCCGGCGTGCTGCTGGAAGCCCTGGCTGTCCTTCAGGCCGGGGAAGGCCAGGTCCAGGTCGTTGGACAGCGAGCGCAGGGTCTGCAGGCGCGGCACGCTGTCGGCCAGGCTGCAGCGGCTCTGCGCCTGGGCATCGCGCAGCAGCTGCACCTGCCGGGCCATCACGTTCATCAGGGCGTCCGGGAACGGATCCTGCCGGGCCTGGATGGCGCGGGCGACCATCACCGTGGCGATCAGGCCGACCAGCAGGCCGAGCACGCCGACGACCAGGTAACGGTAGGCGGCCGAGGCGCGGCGGGGCGGGGTGGCGGGCTGATTCATGGATGGCGTCCGGGTAGGGTGGCTGTACCGATCTTACGGTGCGTCCTGTGGATGGGGCGTCCGCTGGACCGTGCAGGCCTCTAAAATGCGCCGATGAACGACGTACTGCGCGAACGATTTGCCGGCATCGACCGGCTGTATGGGGTAGGCACCGTGGACCTGCTGTCGACCCGCAAGGTGGCGGTGGTGGGCATGGGCGGGGTGGGCTCGTGGGTGGTGGAGGCGCTGGCGCGCACGGCGGTGGGGCAGCTGACCCTGATCGATGCCGACGATATCTGCGTGTCCAACACCAACCGCCAGCTGCCGGCGCTGGCCGGCCAGTACGGCCGCAACAAGGCCGAGGCGATGGCCGAGCGCTGCCGGGCGATCAACCCGGACATCCAGGTGGAGGCGATTGCATCGTTCCTGACCGTGTCCAACATGGTGGAACTGCTGGACCGCGATTTCGACCTGGTGATCGATGCCTGCGACAGTTTCCGGGTCAAGGTGGAAACCATCGCCTGGTGCCGTCGCCGCAAGCTGCCGATCCTGACGGTGGGCGCGGCCGGTGGGCGCACCGATCCGACCCTGGTGCGGATCCGCGATGTATCGCGCACCGAGCATGACGCGATGATGGCGCTGATCCGCAAGAAGCTGCGCAGCGATTTCAACTTCCCCAAGAACGCTTCGCGCTACTTCGGCGTGCCGGCGGTGTATTCGCTGGAGAACGTGAAGTACCCGCAGGCCGACGGCAGCGTATGTGGCATCCGTCCCAATCTTGGTGCGGACGCGGCGCTGAAGCTGGACTGCGGCGCCGGCCTGGGCGCGGCCACCCACATCACCGGTGCGTTCGCCTTCGCCGCGGTGGGCAAGGCGCTGGAGATGCTCATGAAGCCCAGGAAGAGCGCTACACCCACGTAGTCGCCACCGTTGGTTGGCTGCTCGGAAAGCCGAAGCCAATGCCAATCAACAGCCGTCAGGTCAACGCCTGCCCGAGTAGGGCGGGGGCGTGTGGGCCCGCGGGACACGCTGCAAGTACGTCCGTGTAAGCTCCGCCACCGCATCCATGCGGTGGAGGGTCCCGCGAACCCACACGCCCCCGCCCATCGACAGTGGGTCGGTGGTCTGGGGAAGGGCAAGTTCAACAGCAGGGCACTGCCCTTCTGCAATGGGTCGGCGCTTTGTCTCTTCATGACTGGATGGATGCCTGATGGCGAACCAACGGCGCCGTCCCCGCAACGCAATGCAGACAGCCACATTCGCCCTGCTGTTCCGTGGGCCATCGATGGACTGCCCCGGCCCACTACAGGCAAGCGTTGGGTCGGCGGCCTTGGGTGTGGCCGGGTTTTCCGGCAGCCGGCCAATGGCCTATAGGATTTGCGGCAGTTGTGAGCGGTGGGCGCCGTTATGGCAGGCCGAACAGCCGCTTGGCGTTCGCCGTGGTCTGTGCGGCGATGTCCTCGGCTGGCTGGCCGCGTAGGCGCGCGACGGTCTCCAGGATCACCGGCAGTCGTGCGGGCTCGTTGCGCTCGCCGCGGATGCCGGCATCGGGCTGGTCGGGCGCGTCGGTTTCCAGCAGCAGCTGCTCCAGCGGTATCTGTGCCACCAGCCGCTGCAGGCGTTGCGCACGGTCGTAGGTCAACGGACCGCCCAGGCCCAGCAGGAAACCCAGTTTGTGCAACTGCCCGGCCTGCTCCGGACTGCCCGGGAAACTGTGCACCACCCCGCGCAGCCCGCCCACCTGTTTGATCGCCGCGATCACCGCGTCCACTGCGCGACGGGCATGCACGATCACCGGCAGGTCGAACTCGCGCGCCAGCCGCAGTTGTCCCACGAAGTACTGCTGCTGCAGCTCCGCATCGAGTCCCTCGACGAACAAATCCAGCCCGCATTCGCCCACCGCGCACGGGCGCTCGCGCTCGATCCAGCCGCGCAGGTCGTCGAGATCGCTGGCCCGGTGCTCGGCCAGGAACATCGGGTGCAGCCCATAGGCCGGGTACAGGCCATCGGCGGGCCGGCAGGTATCGCGCAGCTTGGGCCAGCTGGCGGCGGTCACCGCCGGCACCACCTGGGTGCGCACGCCGGCGGCGCGCGCGCGTTCGATCACCTCGGCGCGGTCGGTGTCGAACTCGCCGGCGTCGAGGTGGCAATGACTGTCGACCAGGATCACGCGCGGCGCTTGCCCGGCAGGGCAGGCGGCATCACTGCGCCGCGGCTTTTCCAGTTGGCCAGCAGCAGCGTGCCCATCCCGAGCAGGATCTCGTCGACGAACGGCACCGGGTCGGGAATGAACAGGGTCAGCGCGAACAGCCCGGCGGTCAGCTTGAACAGCGTGGGGTAGCGCAGCCGGCGCGCCCATTCCAGCACCGGCAGCAGCAGGGGGTTGGCCATGACGCTCTCCTCGACAGATGCTGTAAACGCTATCACGAGCCCTGTTGCGACAGAACCTGAATGGGGAAAGGTGGCGTGTACGGAATGTGGAGATTCCGTTCAGGGTCGACGTGCTGGAATTCGCTCAAGAACGTTGCGGATGGTCCGCAAGGAGCCGGTTATGAAAAGTACAACTACTACTGCTTTGGTCGCCGCTGGCGCGCTGCTTGTCGGCGGTATCGCCACCGCTGCTTTCATGAAGAGCGGCAATTCTTCGTCCGACGCGGTGACCGCTGCACAGACCCGGCCCAACCTGGACACCTCTCCGCTGGCCGACGACGGTGCCCGCACCGATGCGCTGGCCGTGGAAGACAAGGCCGGCAGGCTGGAATACGCCGACGTGGTCAAGGTCGACCCGCTGACCAGAAAGGAAAAGGCCTACGCCACCGTGATCGGCACCGAGCCGGTGCGCCAGACCTCCACCACCCAGACCCCGCATGAGGTCTGCCAGGACGTGGTGGTGCAGGAGCGCCTGCCCGAGCGCGACGGCAATGTCGGCGGCACGGTGGCTGGTGCGGTGATCGGCGGCCTGCTCGGCAACCAGGTCGGTGGCGGCAACGGCAAGAAGGCCGCCACCGCAGCCGGTGCCGTGGCCGGCGGCCTTATCGGCAACCAGGTCGACAAGCGCCATGTGGGCGGCCGCGTGGTCAACCGCACCGAGCGCCAGTGCCATACCGAAACGGCGACCTCCGAGTCCACCAAGGTGACCGGCTACAACGTCACCTACCGCAACGAGGACGGCACCACCGGGACGATGCGCATGGCCAGCAAGCCGGGCAACCGCATTCCGATGGGCACCACCAATGCGGTCACCGGCTACAACGTGACCTACCGTTACGACGGCGTGGAAAAGACGGTGAAGATGGACAACAAGCCGAGCAGCGACCGCCTGCCGGTGGTCGATGGCCAGCTGGTCACCCAGACCGCGGCGCTGGATTCGAACAAGCAGTAACCGCGTGGTGAGATGCGTAAGGCGACAGGCCGGCGAAAGCCGGCCTGTTGCGTTTGGGAAGAGGGAGATGGCGCACGCTGCGGGCGAATGCTGATGCTGCGATCACCATCCTTGCTCGTAGAGCCGGGCTCTGCCCGGCTGCTGGTGCCGTTGCTCGTGATTTTGACCTGTCCCCCCCTTGGAGCGAGCCGAGCATCGCATTCCCATTCGTCCGGGAACAGGCGCGTAGCGACGCGTTCTTCACTATGGACATTCATTGCTACGGAGGCGCGGGCGAAGAGGCGCGGGCCAAGCATGAAGCGTGCTGAGGGCTGCGCGGCAACGCATGGGCGCGTGGCGACGCGTTGGAATAACGGGCGCCCGCTGGTCTAGGGGCGCGAGCGCAGCGAGTTCCGCGCCGTCCCCGATGACGCGAGAAGCGCAGGGCACCGACGGGCAACGCCCGGCGGCGAGCGGACGGGGGCGTGTTCTTTGGTTACTTTCTTGCACGAGCACCAGCGCCGCAGGAGCGGCGCGGAACAGCGTAGCTGGCCCGTAGGGTGGCGCACACGGATGTGCGACATCAGAAAGTGACTCGCGCCCCGAAGGGGCACGAAACGCGTTTGATCCTGCCTTTGATCCTGCCTTGGCTTCCTGCAGATCCGGCCAGCACCCATTGGCCTACTCTTGCGCCTTCTGCGAAGATCCAGATCGGCTTATTCCAAGGAACCTGCATGAGCATCTTCGATCTGCGCCTGGAGACCGACCGGCTGATCCTGCGCCCACCCCGCGTCGAAGACTTCGACGCCTTCCTGCAGTTCTGCGCCGACCCGCAGGTGATGCAGCACCTCGGTGGCGTACAGCCCCGCTCGCAGGCCTGGCGCAGCTTCTGCTGCCTGGCCGGCAGCTGGCAGCTGTACGGCTTTTCGATGTTCTCGGTGATCGAAAAAAGCAGCGGCGACTGGGTCGGGCGGATGGGCCCGTGGCAGCCGCTGGACTGGCCGGGCCCCGAAGTGGGCTGGAGCATCAGTCGCGCGCACTGGGGCAAGGGCTATGCGCCGGAGGCGGCGATCGCCAGCATCGACTGGGCGTTCGACGCGCTGGGCTGGGACGAGGTCATCCACAGCATCGATCCGGCCAACGAAAATTCCAAGGTAGTCGCGCGCAAGCTCGGCAGCACCCTGCTGCGCATGGATGAGCTGCCGCCGCCGCACGATGGCAAACCGATCGAGATCTGGGGCCAGTCGCGCGCGCAGTGGCGGGCGCGCCGCGCCGGCTGAGCGCCATGCTGCACCCGCGCTTGGCAAGCGGCGCAGGTTGCAGCCAGACTTCGGGCGTGGTCGCTTTGGCCGCGTGTCACGGAGGCTGATGGATGTTTGCCGTGGTTCCCGATCCGATTCCCGCACGCATGAAGGGCCTGAACCGGGCCGAGGTCTGCGATGCCAATTTCATTGAATTCGTCCAGCAGTGGCGCGGTGAGGCCGCCCCGCGGCCGGCGCCGGATGCACCGATCCTGCCCGGCAGCACGCTGGATGCGCAGGGCTTCGATGCATTGTTCCAGTCGCAGCTGGTCAGCCGCCACCTGGACCTGATGGCGCGCGTACTGCGCGTGCAGAACAAGGTCTTCTACACCATCGGTTCGTCCGGCCACGAAGGCAATGCGCTGGTCGCGCGGCTGGCCCGGCATACCGATCCGGCGTTCCTGCATTACCGCTCCGGCGCGTTCATGGCCGAACGCTTCGCCAAGCTGCCGGGGATGGATCCGGTGATGGACGCGGCGCTGTCGTTTGCCGCCAGCGGCGACGACCCGGCCAGTGGCGGGCGGCACAAGGTCTGGGGCAGCAAGCCGTTGTGGGTGTTGCCGCAGACCTCGACGATCGCCTCGCACCTGCCCAAGGCGCTGGGCACGGCGATGGCGATCGAAAGCGCGCGCCGGATCGGCCACACCCTGCCGATTCCGGCCGACAGCGTGGTGATCTGCTCCTTCGGCGATGCCTCGGCCAACCACGCCACCGCGCAGACCGCGTTCAATACCGCGGCCTGGGCCGCCTACCAGCGGCTGCCGGCGCCGGTGCTGTTCGTCTGCGAAGACAACGGCATCGGCATTTCGGTCAAGACCCCCGACGGCTGGATCGCCGAGAGCTTCAGCCACCGCCCGGGCCTGGACTACTTCTATGCCGACGGCCTGGATCTGGCTGCCGGCCATGCCCAGGTGCAACGCGCGCTGGAGCATTGCCGGCATACGCGCCGGCCGACCTTTTTGCACCTGCGCACCACGCGCCTGATGGGCCATGCCGGGACCGATTTCGAAATCGAATGGCGGCCGCTGCCGGAACTGTGCGCGGCCGAGGCGGCCGACCCGCTGCTGCGCTCGGCGCAGATCGCCATGGCCTCGGGCTGGATGCGCCCGGAGCAGGTGCTGGAGCGTTACGAAGCGATGCGCGTGCGCTGTTTTGCCGCCGCCGCCGAGGCCGACCGCCGGCCCAAGCTGGAAGGACTGGCGCAGATCATGGCGCCGCTGGCGCCGTATTCGCCGGCCGCGGTGCAGGCCGAGGCCGGGCGGGTCGCCGCGCCCGAGGCGCGCCTTGCCGCGTTCGGCAGCCAGGCGCAGCTGCCCGAGCGGCAACCGCCGCGGCACTTGGCCATCCAGATCAACCAGGGCCTGCACGAACTGATGGCCAAGTACCCGTCCACGCTGCTGTTCGGCGAGGACGTGGCGCACAAGGGCGGGGTGTATACGGTCAGCAAGGGCCTGCTCAAGGCGTTCGGGCCGCGCCGGGTGTTCAACACGCTGCTGGATGAAACCATGATCCTGGGCATGGCCCAGGGCCTGGCCAACCTGGGCATGCTGCCGATCCCGGAAATCCAGTACCTGGCCTACCTGCACAATGCCGCCGACCAGCTGCGTGGCGAAGCCTGTTCGCTGCAGTTCTTCTCCAACGACCAGTACCGCAACCCGATGCTGGTGCGGATCGCCGGGCTCGGTTACCAGAAAGGGTTTGGCGGGCATTTCCACAACGACAACTCGATCACCGCGCTGCGCGACATCCCCGGCCTGGTGGTCGGCTGCCCGTCGCGCGGCGACGATGCGGCGATGATGCTGCGCACCCTGGCCGCGCTGGCCCAGGTGGACGGGCGGGTGTCGGTGTTCCTGGAGCCGATCGCGCTGTACATGACCAAGGATCTGTACGAGCCCGGCGATGGCCAGTGGCTGTTCCCGTACCCCGCGCCGGAGCAGACCCTGCTGCCGGGGCAGGGCCGGGTATATGCGCCCGACGCCAGCGACCTGGTGATCTTCACCTATGGCAATGGCGTGCCGATGAGCCTGCGCGCGGCGCGCAGCATCGGCCAGGAACTGGGCTGGCAGGTACGGGTGGTGGACCTGCGCTGGCTGGTGCCGCTCAATGCCGGCTTCATCGCCGAACAGGCCGCCGACGCGCAGCGGGTGCTGGTGGTGGACGAGGGCCGGCACAGTGGCGGGGTGGGCGAGGGCGTGATCACCGCGCTGGTCGAGGCCGGGCTGGGTCACCTGCCGCTGCAGCGGGTCTGCGGCGCCGACACCTATACCCCGCTGGCGGGGGCAGCAATGTGCGTGCTTCCAAGCGACAATGCCCTGGTAGGCGCCGCCCGGGTTCTGGCGCAGGATCTCTGACGCATGTGTGGATTGGCTGGAATGCTGCTGCCCGCTCCGGAACTGGAGCATGCGGCGCTGGAACGATTGGCGCAGCGCATGGGCGATGCGATGGTGCACCGTGGGCCCGACGACAGCGGGGTATGGGCCGATCCGGCCAGCGGCATCGCGCTGGCGCACCGGCGCCTGAGCATCCTGGACCTGTCGCCGCTGGGCCACCAGCCGATGGCCTCCGACGATGGCCGCTACGTCCTGGCCTACAACGGCGAGGTGTACAACTTCGCGCTGCTGCGCGCCGAGCTGGAAGCGATGGGGCACCACTTCCGTGGCCATTCGGACACCGAGGTGCTGCTGGCCGCGTTCGTGGCCTGGGGCCTGGATGAGACCCTGCAGCGCGCCAACGGCATGTTCGCCATCGCGCTGTGGGACCGCGCCGAGCAGTGCCTGTGGCTGGCCCGCGACCGGGTTGGCAAGAAGCCGCTGTACTACGGCTGGGCCGGCGCCAGCCTGGTGTTCGGCTCGGAGTTGAAGGCGCTGTGGCAGCACCCGGACTTCGACAACGGGGTCGACCGCGATGCGCTGACCCTGCTGCTGCGGCTGGATTACATTCCCGCGCCGCACTGCATCCACAGCGACTGCTTCAAGCTGATGCCCGGCCGCTTGCTGCGGCTGGACGCGGCCGCCGTGGCCGCCGGCCCCGCCGCGCACCGGCCCGACCAGCAGCAGGTGCCGTTCTGGAACGCGCGCGAGCGCATGCAGCAGGCGCTCGCGCTGCCGTTCATCGGCAGCGACGACGACGCCGAAAACCAGTTGGACGGCTTGCTGCGCGATGCGGTCGGGCTGCGCATGGTGGCCGACGTGCCGGTCGGGGTGTTCCTGTCCGGCGGTACCGATTCGTCGGTGGTGGCCGCGCTGATGCAGTCGCAGTCGTCCACCCCGATCCACAGTTTCAGCATCGGCTTCCAGGATTCGGACCACGACGAGGCGCCGCTGGCCAAGGCGCTGGCGGCCCATCTGGGCACCGACCACACCGAACTGTACGTCAGCGGCGCCGATGCGCTGGCGGTGGTGCCGCAGCTGCCGGCGATGTTCGACGAGCCCTTCGCCGACGCTTCGCAGGTGCCCACCGCGCTGGTGGCCAGGCTGGCCCGCGGCGCGGTGACCGTGGCGCTTTCCGGCGACGGTGGCGACGAACTTTTCTTCGGCTACAGCCGCTACCAGCGCGCGCTGCGCAACTGGAACCTGCTCGGCAAGGTGCCGGCGCCGCTGCGGCGCTGGATGGCCAGCCACGCGCACGCGCAGGGCGAGGCCTCGCGTACCGGCGGGCTGGCCGCGTTGCTGGCTGAAACCGGCGCGCGCGGTATCGGCGATGTCTACCGCAACCGCATCTCGCGCTGGCGCGACCCGGTGGCGGCGGTGCAGGGCGCGCGCGGCGCCAGCAGTTTCTACGACCTGGCCGACCCGCTGCACGGCGCCGGTTCGCCGGCCGACGCGATGATGCTGGCCGATTTTTCCACCTACCTGCCCGACGACCTGCTGTGCAAGGTGGACCGTACCAGCATGGCGGTCAGCCTGGAGGCGCGCGCGCCGCTGCTGGACTGGCGGGTGGCCGAATTCGCCTGGTCGCTGCCGTTGTCGATGAAGCACCGCGACGGGGTCAGCAAGTACCTGCTCAAGCGCGTGCTGGGCCGTTATGTGCCGCAGGACATGGTGCACCGGCCCAAGCGCGGCTTCGGCGCGCCGGTCAGTGCCTGGCTCAAGGGCGACCTGCGCGGCTGGGCCGACGACCTGCTGGATCCGGCGCGGCTGGCCGCCGAAGGCGTGTTCAACGTCGAGGCGGTGGTGCCGCTGTGGCAGCAGTTCCAGCAGGGCGAGCGTAAGTGGCATACCCACCTGTGGAACGTGCTGATGTTCCAGGCCTGGCAGGTGCATTGGCAGCAGGTGCGGGCGGCGGTACCGCGGGAGTGAGCCGGTACGCCGGCGAGCGCACCGGATGGGTCGCATTCCGATCGACGCGGCCCTGGTAGGGTCGCATCCGGATCGACTGCCGTTGGCGATGAAGGCCTCTTTGGGGCATGACCCCGGACGAAGGCACTGCTCCGGGCACGATCCTGCGTCCCAGCACCGATCAGTCGTACCGGCAGTCGTTCGGGAACCGACCCTACCAGGCCGGCCGCGGTCGGACCTTGGTAGGGTCGCATCCTGATCGACTGCCGTTGGCGGTGAAGGCCTCTTTGGGGCATGACCCCGGACGAAGGCACTGCTTCGGCCATGGTCCTGCGTCCCGGCACCGATCGGCCGTACCGGCAGTCGTTCAGGAACCGACCCTACCAAGCCGGCCGCCGGCCCCGGTAGGGTCGCATCCGGATCGACTGCCGTTGGCGGTGAAGGCCTCTTTGGGGCATGACCCAGGACGAAGGCACTGCTCCGGCCATGGTCCTGCGTCCCAGCACCGATCGGCCGTACCGGCAGTCGTTCGGGAACCGACCCTACCAAGCCGGCCGC
>NZ_JACWUO010000013.1 GCF_020857975.1 Stenotrophomonas rhizophila | reverse complement strand
CTCCTCATGGCAATGGACCCGCCCGTAGTGCCGCCGGCCGCTGGCCGGCTCCTCATGGCAATGGACCCGCCCGTAGTGCCGCCGGCCGCTGGCCGGCTCCTCATGGCAATGGACCCGCCCGTAGTACCGCCGGCCGCTGGCCGGCTCCTCATGGCAATGGACCCGCCCGTAGTGCCGCCGGCCGCTGGCCGGCTCCTCATGATCCCGGCAGGATCCGCACCGAACTGACCAGCACGCAGCACTGCCCCGATAGATTCCAATGCAACCAATTTCGCCTTGCCCGGCAAGGCCTAAAGCCTGGTGCGCTGCGGCATACTAGGGGTCTTGCCCCATAGGTGTGACATGACGCGCGCGTTCAATTTCAGTGCCGGCCCTGCAACCCTGCCGGAATCGGTCCTGCGCAAGGCGCAGGAAGAGATGTTGGAATGGAACGGCGCTGGCGCCTCCATTGTCGAAATGAGCCACCGCGGCCCGGAGTTCATGGCCGTGGCCGCCCAGGCCGAGGCCGATCTGCGCCGCCTGATCGGCATCCCCGACGACTACGCCGTGCTGTTCCTGGCCGGTGGCGCCACCACCCAGCAGGCCCTGCTGGCGCTGAACTTCGCCCAGCCCGGGCAGACCGTGGACTACGTGCTCACCGGGCACTGGGGCAAGACCGCGATCAGGCAGGTCGCCCCCTACGTCAACGTCAACATCGCCGCCAGCAGCGAAGCCAATGGCTTCCACGACATCCCCGCGCGCGATGCCTGGCAGCTGTCCGATGACGCCGCCTACGTGCACATCACCGCCAACGAGACCATCCACGGCGTGGAGTTCCACGACACCCCCGACGTGGGCAAGGTGCCGCTGTTCGCCGATTTCAGCTCGTCCATCGCCAGCGAACCGCTGGATGTCGGCAAGTACGGCCTGATCTATGCCGGTGCGCAGAAGAACCTCGGCCCGGTCGGGGTCTCGGTATTGATCGTGCGCCGCGACCTGCTCGAGCGCAGCGGCCAGCCGCGCGCGGACATCTTCGATTACCGCTCGCACGTGGCGCGCGATTCCATGCTCAACACCCCGCCAACCTGGAACTGGTACCTGGCCGGGCTGGTGTTCCAGTGGATGCTGGCCGAAGGCGGCGTGGAAGAGTTTGCCCGCCGCAACGCGGCCAAGGCGGCGCTGGTCTACGGCGCCATCGACGGCTCCGGCGGCTTCTACCGCAACCAGGTGGTGCCAGCCGCCCGCTCGCGCATGAATATCCCGTTCTTCCTGCCCGACGACACCCTCAACGCGCGTTTCGTCAGCGAGTCCAAGGCCGCCGGTCTGCTGGCGCTGAAGGGCCACGCCGCGGTCGGCGGCATTCGTGCCTCGCTGTACAACGCCCTGCCGGTGGAGGGCGCCCAGGCACTGGTGGCCTTCATGGCCGACTTCCAGCAGCGCCACGGCTGAGTCTCTCGTTTCAACCGGGGCGCCCGCCGCCCCACTGCACCTGGAACCCCTGATGGCCAAACAACCCGCCAAGCCCACGCCCAAGACCCGCGCCGCCAAGGCCGCGCCGACCAGGACCAAGGCCGCCGCCAAGGCCACGCCCGAGCGCAAGCGCGCTGCCAAGCCCGTCGCCGCGCCGGTGCTGTCGGACGTGCGCGCCAAGATCGACCACATCGACCGCAGCATCCAGGCGCTGATCGCCGAGCGCGCCAATTTCGCCCACCAGGTCGGCAAGGCCAAGGGCAAGCTGGCCGCCGCGGTGGACTACTACCGGCCCGAACGCGAAGCGCAGGTGCTGCGCATGGTGGTGGACCGCAACGAAGGCCCGCTCAGCGATGAAGTGCTGGTGCACGTGTACCGCGAAATCATGTCGGCCTGCCTGGCCCAGCAGGAGCCGTTGAAGATCGGCTACCTCGGCCCGGAAGGCACCTTCAGCCAGCAGGCCGTGCTCAAGCACTTCGGCCGTTCGGCGCTGGGCCTGCCGCTGGCCAGCATCGAGGAAGTGTTCCAGGAAGTGGAAGCGGGCAACGCCGATTTCGGCGTGGTGCCGGTGGAAAACTCGGGGCAGGGCACCATCCAGATCACCCTGGACATGTTCCTGACCTCCAACCTGAAGATCTGCGGCGAAGTGGAACTGCGCGTGCAGCAGTACCTGATGTCGCGCAGCGGCCGGCTGGAGGATGTCGAACGCGTCTACGGCCACCCGCAGTCGTTCATGCAGACCTCCTCGTGGCTGCGCGCCAACCTGCCCAAGGCCGAGAAGATCCCGGTCTCCAGCAACGCCGAAGGCGCACGCCGCGCGCGCAACGCCGAAGACGCCGCCGCCATCGGCGGGGAAAGCGCCGGGCACGTGTACGGCCTGAAGAAGGTGGTCACCAAGCCGATCCAGAACGACGCGGACAACACCACCCGCTTCCTGGTCATCGGCCGCAACATCTTCCCGACCTCCGGCCACGACCGCACCTCGGTGCTGGTGTTCATCCACGACAAGCCCGGCGCGTTGTTCGACGTGCTCAGCCCGTTCGCCCGCCACGGCATCAGCATGAACCGCATCGAGTCGCGCCCCTCGCACAACGCCAAGTGGGAGTACGGCTTCTTCATCGACCTGGCCGGCCATGTCGAGGACGATGCGATGCAGGCGGCGCTGGCCGAACTGGAAGCGCACTCGGCGCAGATCAAGATCCTCGGTTCCTATCCGGTGGCCGTGCCCTGACCCGAACGGCGTAGCGGCCTTGCCCGCTACGCCCGGCCCGGCGCCCCTGCGGGCGCTGCGGCCACTCCCGCATACCGTTGCATCGCCGCCGCGGCGGCCCGCCCCCTAGGATTTTCGATGACCGCTACTCCGTACTGGATCGCCCACAAGGGCCAGCCCCTGCAGGGCAGCCTGACCATTCCCGGCGACAAGTCCGTCTCGCACCGCTCGGTGATGTTCGCCGCGCTGGCCGATGGCATTTCGCGCATCGACGGCTTCCTCGAAGGCGAGGACACCCGCGCCACCGCCGCGATCTTCGCCCAGATGGGCGTGCGCATCGATACCCCATCGCCGTCGCAGCGCATCGTGCACGGCGTCGGCGTGGATGGCCTGAAGGCACCCAGCGCACCGCTGGATTGCGGCAACGCCGGCACCGGCATGCGCCTGCTCGCCGGCCTGCTGGCGGCGCAGCCGTTCGATTCGGTGATGGTCGGCGATGAGTCGCTCTCCCGCCGTCCGATGCGCCGGGTCACCGGCCCGCTGGCGCTGATGGGCGCGAAGATCGACACCGAGGCCGACGGCACCCCGCCACTGCGCGTGCACGGTGGTCAGTCCTTGAAGGGCATTGATTTCACCTCGCCGGTGGCCAGCGCCCAGGTCAAATCGGCGGTGCTGTTGGCCGGCCTGTACGCCGACGGCGAAACCTCGGTCAGCGAGCCGCATCCCACCCGCGACTACAGCGAGCGCATGCTGCGCGCCTTCGGCGTGGACATTACCTTCTCGCCCGGCAAGGCCCGCCTGCGTGGTGGCCAGCGCCTGCGCGCCACCGACATCGTGGTGCCGGCCGATTTCTCCTCGGCGGCGTTCTTCCTGGTGGCCGCCAGCATCATCCCCGGGTCCGAACTGCGCCTGCGCGCGGTCGGCCTCAACCCGCGCCGCACCGGCCTGCTGGCCGCATTGCGGTTGATGGGTGCGGACATCACCGAAGAAAACCACGCCGAGCAGGGCGGCGAAGCGGTGGCCGACCTGGTGGTGCGGCATGCACCGCTGCACGGCGCACAGATTCCCGAGGCCCTGGTGCCGGACATGATCGACGAATTCCCGGCCCTGTTCGTGGCCGCCGCCGCCGCGCAGGGCAACACCGTGGTGCGCGGTGCGGCCGAACTGCGGGTCAAGGAATCCGACCGCCTCGGCGCGATGGCCACCGGCCTGCGCGCGCTGGGCGTGCAGGTGGATGAAACCGAGGACGGCGCCACCATTCACGGCGGCGCGGCACTGGGCAGCGGCACCATCGAAAGCCACGGCGACCACCGCATCGCCATGGCCTTCGCCATCGCCGGCCAGCTCAGCAGCGGGGAAGTGCGCATCAACGACATCGCCAACGTCGCTACCTCGTTCCCGGATTTCGACGGCCTGGCCACCGGCGCCGGTTTCGGCCTGCGCTGACCTCGAACCGCGCGACCGGGTAGGTCCGACCCATGGTCGGATGCCCTTCGTCCCGGCACCGCGATGCCCGGGCAGCAGGTGTACGGGCATCGGATGCAACGCAAAAAGAACGGAGGCCATCGGCCTCCGTTTTTCGTTGCGCGTTACCGCCGTGGTTACCGCTCGGTGCGGAAATCCACCGGCACCCGCACCACGCTGGCCACCGCGCGGCCATTGTGCATGGCCGGCTCGAACTGCCAGTCGCGCACGGTGCCCAGCACCGCACGATCCAACTCGCGGTCACGCGCGCCGCTGCGCTGCACGATGGCAGCGTCGGTCACCTGGCCGCGCGGGTCCACGTTCAAGCTGGCCACCACGCTGCCCTCCACGCCGCTGCGCAGCGCCGAGGTCGGGTAGGCCGGCTTGGCATTACTGGCCAGCGGCCGCGCATCGCGGTTGCGTACTGCCGGCACCGCCTTGCGCTGGGTCGTAGCCGGTGCGGCCTGGCGGGTCGCCGGGGCCGGGGGAGCGGTGGCCACCGGCGTCTGCGTGGCCGGCAGCATGCGCTCGCCCACTGGCGCGCTGGCGGTTTCATCGGGGTTGGCATAGCGCAGCCACACCAGCGCGGCGGCGAACATCGCCACGATCAGCGCCATCCACAGCCACGGCGAGGCGGCGCGGCGGTTCGGTTCATCGGTCACATCGCGCTGGTGCTGCGGCGAGGCGTGCATGTCCGGGGCATGGGTAACACTCATGGCTGACTCCTGGTGTCGGTTGACGCCTGCAGTCTTGCCCGGGTCTGGTTGCCGGTGTGTCAGCGCAACGTCAACGCGGCGGTTGCGGTGCCGGCGAGGTTCAGTTTGCTGAGCCGTTGCCGATCAGCATCGTGAAAACGGCGCTGACGCGTTGCTCACTGCGGCTTGAAGTCGAACGGCACTTCAATACTGCCCGGCACCGGCTGGCCATTGCTCTGCGCCGGCACGAAGCGCCAGCGGCGCACGGCCTCGGCCGCAGCGCGGTCCAGCTCGCGCGAACCGCTGCGCTGGATGAGGGTTACCGCCGAGGGCGCGCCACTGGCGTCCACGTCCACCCGCACCACCACGCTGCCGCTGTCGCCACGGCGCAGGGCGGCCGGCGGATAGGCCGGTGGCGGCGACTGCCCGGCAATCGGCTGCGGGCGGTCGCTGCCCACCGCAGCGGCCGGGGCGGCCTCCGGTGGCGCGGCCGCCGGGGCGGCAGGCGGGGGCGGCGGGGTAGTTTCCACCAGTTGCGGCTTGTCCTCGCCGGCAGGCGGTGCCTTGGCATCGGGCATGTCGCTGGAACCGGCCGCCGCGGCCAGCGGCTCGGGCAGTGGCTCGATCTCGGCCGCCTGCTGCGGGGTCTGTGCCGGCCCGGCCTTGTAGAAGTCGTCGTTGCGGCTGCTCAGCCACACCACCAGGAACAGCGCGATGCCCACGGCAAAGGCGATGCCGGCGATCATCAGGCTACGCCGGGGCAGGTGGAAGGTGATGTTCTTGCCAGAGGGAGTGCGGGAAGCGGACATGAGCCATACCGTGGTGAACAGCCCGATTCTGCCACGGCCGGCCTGACTGGCGGCAGAAATCCGCGTAACAGGCGATAATCGCGTTCCGAACCTGCAACCAGCCCGACGCCATGCTCGATCCAGCCCTGCTTCGCCAACACCCCGCCGACCTTGCCGAACGCCTGCGCTCCTCGCGCGGTTTCGAGCTGGATGTGTCCGGGCTGGAGTCGCTGGAGGCCGACCGCAAGCGCATCCAGGTGCGCACCCAGGAACTGCAGAGCCTGCGCAACAGCCGCTCCAAGGCGATCGGCCAGGCCAAGGCCAAGGGCGAAGACGTCTCGGCGATCATGGCCGAAGTGGCCGCCTTCGCCGATGAACTCAAGGCTTCCGAAGTAGCCCTGGACGAGCTGCGCGAAAAGATCGAAGCGATCGCGCTGGGCATCCCCAACCTGCCGGCCGCCGATGTGCCGGCCGGTGCGGACGAAAGCGAAAACGTCGAGCAGAAGCGCTGGGGCACCCCGCGCAGCTTCGACTTCGCCGTGCTCGACCATGTCGAACTGGGCGCACGCCACCACTGGCTGGACGCGGAAACCGCGGCCAAGCTGTCCGGCGCGCGCTTCACCGTGCTGCGCGGCCCGATCGCGCGCCTGCACCGCGCGCTGGCCCAGTTCATGCTCGACCTGCACGCCGGCGAGCATGGCTACGAAGAAACCAACGTGCCGCTGCTGGTCAACGCCGACTCCCTGCGCGGCACCAGCCAGCTGCCCAAGTTCGAGGACGACCTGTTCAAGACCGCCGTGGGCGAGTCCACGCGCTACCTGATCCCGACCTCGGAAGTGCCGCTGACCAACATCGTGCGCGATGACATCCTCGACGCCGAGCGCCTGCCGCTGCGCATGACCGCCCATTCGCTGTGCTTCCGTGCCGAAGCCGGCAGCGGCGGCCGCGACGTGCGCGGCATGATCCGCCAG
The DNA here is from genome assembly GCF_020857975.1 of Stenotrophomonas rhizophila. GTDB lineage: Bacteria > Pseudomonadota > Gammaproteobacteria > Xanthomonadales > Xanthomonadaceae > Stenotrophomonas > Stenotrophomonas rhizophila_C. The sequence goes on along the minus strand of NZ_JACWUO010000013.1, from coordinate 115,703 downwards.
CACCAGTTCGAGAAGGTGGAACTGGTCACCGCCTGTACCCCCGAGCAGAGCGAGGACGAACACCAGCGCATGACCCGCTGCGCCGAAGTGGTGCTGGAAAAGCTCGGCCTGCCGTACCGCAAGGTGCTGCTGTGCACCGGCGACATGGGCTTTGCCGCGGTCAAGACCTACGACCTGGAAGTGTGGCTGCCTTCGCAGGCCACCTACCGCGAGATTTCCTCGTGCTCCAACTGCGGCGACTTCCAGGCCCGCCGCATGCAGGCGCGCTGGCGCAACCCGGACACCGGCAAGCCCGAGCTGCTGCATACCCTCAACGGTTCCGGCGTCGCGGTGGGCCGGGCGATGATCGCGGTGATGGAGAACTACCAGAACGCCGACGGCAGCATCACCGTCCCCGACGCGCTCAAGCCCTACATGGGCGGCCTGGACACCATCGCCTGAACCGAAAAACCCGCCGAAAGGCGGGTTTTTTTTGTTTACGCCCCCGGGTAGAGCCACCCCATGGGTGGCTGCCATAACGTCCGCGCATCACCTGCAGCCACCCATGGGGGTGGCTCTACCGGTGTTACACAACCTGCAGCACCCGCAGCGGTACCCAGCCTTCCCGTCCGCCACGGACCGCTACGCACCACACCCAGCCATTGAGCACCCGTCCCCCGGCCAGTTCCTGGTCCGGGTCCACATCCAGTTCGCGCGCGCAGTAGTCTTCCTGCGCGAAGGCCTCGCCCAGCCCGTCGCGCCCGATCACCTGGGCCGGCACCCAGCCGGGCAGCTGGCCGGCCGCTTCGCACAGGTACCAGTCGTCCCAGCCTTCGGGCCCCTGGTAGCGTTCACCCACCTGCAGCGCCTGGCCGCGCGCCAGGGTGATGGGGTGGGGGAACTCACTGCGGTGCGGGGCGATGACCAGATAGCGCATGCGCGGCGATCCAGGGGAACAGGTGGCCAGCGTAGTAAAACCGGCCGGCCCTGCCCAGCACCCGCCTCGCGTTTGCGGCATCGAAAAAAAGATGGCCCCGGAAGGGGCCATCAGGCGCAACACCGGCGAGGGAGAGAGAACCGGTGCTGCGCCACCACGCCACCACGACGAGGGGGAGGGAGCGGCGTGGCGTTGCGACTCAGGCCGCCAGGGCCTGCGGCTGCGGCAGCGCGGCCAGGGCCCCGGCGATCGCATCGGTGCGGTGCTGCGGCGAATAGGCGATGCCCTCGGCGCGCACGAACTCCACGTTGTCGATCCCGAAGAAGGCGAACACCTGGCGCAGGTAGGGATCCTGGAAGTCGGTCGGCGCACCGGTATGCAGGCCGCCGCGGCTGCTGGCCACGATCACCCGCTTGCCACCGGCCAGGCCCACCGGGCCGTTTTCGGTGTACTTGAAGGTGCGCCCGGCCACGGCCAGGCGGTCGATCCAGGCTTTCAGGGTGGACGCGACGCTGAAGTTGTACATTGGGGAACCGATCACGACCACGTCCGCGTCCAGGAACTGGGTCAGCACCTGTTCGGCGTCGGCCGCTTCGGCCGGGTCGGACTGGGCCAGCGAACTGCTGCGCAGGTGGGCCACCGGCTGGGCGTCCAGGTCGCGGTAGCTGACCTGCAGGTCAGGCACCTGGTCGCGCCACTGCTGGACCACCGCAGCCGAGAGCTGGCGGGAAACCGAGTTGTCGCCAAGCACGCTGGCGTCGATGTGAAGAAGCTTCATGGCAGTCACCTGATTCTGGGGAGGGGCGGAAGTCGCCGCCGACGGAGATCAGGTTAGGTTGTTGCATCCGTAGGATAAAGGTGGTTGAATACCACATATTGTTCTATATCTGGAACTCGAGCATGCAGGACCTCAACGACCTTTACTACTTCGCTATGGTGGTCGACCACGGCGGTTTCGCCGCGGCCGAGCGCGCCCTGGGCATCCCCAAATCGCGCCTGAGCCGGCGCATCAGCCAGCTGGAAACCGACCTGGGCGTACGCCTGCTGCAGCGTTCCACACGCCGCTTCGCGGTCACCGACGTGGGCACCAGCGTGCACCGCCACGCCCAGACCATGCTCGCCGAGGCCCAGGCCGCGCGCGAGGTGGTGGACCGCCTCAGCGCCGAACCGCGCGGCCTGGTCCGCGCCAGCGTGCCGGTGTCGCTGGCGCAGATGCAGCTGCCCAAGCTGCTGCCCAAATTCCTGGCCCAGTACCCCAAGGTGCGCCTGCAGCTGAACATCAGCAACCGCCGCGTGGACATCATCAATGAAGGCTACGACGTCGCCCTGCGCGTGCGCTCGCGGCTGGATGACGACGGCAGCCTGGTCATGCGCAGCTTCGGCCAAGTGCAGGAACTGCTGGTGGCCAGCCCGAAATACCTCGACCGCGCCGGCCGCCCGAAGGACCCTGACGAACTGATCAACCACGTCACCCTGAGCATCAGCGAAGACGAGGCGCGCCAACGCTGGGAACTGCATGGCCCGGAAGGCGCGGTACGCCGCGTGGACCTGCAGCCGCGCGTGGCCGGTTTCGATTTCCCACTGCTGCAGAGCATGGTCAAGGACGGCTTCGGCATCACCATGCTGCCCGAAACCGTCTGCGCCGACGCGGTGCGCAACGGCGAGCTGGAAGTGGTGCTGCCGGAATGGTCGTTGCCGCAGGGCATCTGCCACGCCGTGTTCGCCTCCCGCCGCGGCCTGCTGCCGGCGGTACGGGTGTTCATCGACTTCCTGGCCGAACACCTGCCGCCGCAGCTGGAGGCTTCGCGCCTGGATTGCGGCGGCGCGTGCGAGCGCGCCAAGGAGAAGATCCGCGCCAGCGCGCTGGGTGCATTGGCGGTCGACGCAGGCTGATCGCGCCGCGTGCCGGGTGGGCAAAACCCACCCGAGGTGCGAGAATGCGACCCCCGGCCAACGCCGGGGAGCCATACCGGCCGGGGCCGCCCCCGACCGGCTGCCCCGGCCGCAACGACCGGGGCACGCGGAACGCGACAGCGTCACCGATACGGAGAGATGGCCGAGCGGTTTAAGGCACCGGTCTTGAAAACCGGCGAAGGGTCAAACCTTCCGTGGGTTCGAATCCCACTCTCTCCGCCAAATCGTCCATCGCCTCCGCCATAAATACCTAAGAAATCCCGCGAGTTAGACGCTCTGCGGGATTTTTTTTGCCCGCTGAATTGTCCCCTCAACTATCAAATCGACTATCAACCGATGTGCGCCATTCAATGGCCGTTCATGCGTGTCCGTGGCTGCCGGTGGACGGCTCGGTTTTTCCGACGAGCGGATCGCCATGCCAGCGACCTTGAATCTCTCGATCAATCGGATCAAACAACTTCTGTTTCGGTATGAAAAATTTCTATCACAGGGGATTTTCAGGTTGTTGCGATCTGCTCGACGATGTATCTAAAGAACGCGATATGCGGTTGGGAGCATTTCTAGCCAAGGACGCTTTTGCGAGGCCTAAGGTGAGGACAATGACTGCAGAGCAACTTTACCAATTCGATCTCAATGGCTACGTGGTGGTGCCTGCCGCCATTGATAGCTCCCATCTCCGACGGCTGCTGGTCTATTGGTCAGAACACCTCACCGGCAACCGCCTGCACGACGTCAATTTTGACTGGGGCGAAGAGTGGCGGGCGTTGATTGATCTGGAGACGGTTTTTCCATTTCTGGATGAGGTGTTCCGCTCCAGATTCCGCCTGGATCACATGTTCTGTGTCGATGAACGCTTTGTCAGCAGCGGTGGCCGGTTGCACCATCAGGCCGATATGTTCGACGAGGGGATCTACTACTGGGTACGCAACCAGCGCGTCCACAGCGGTTTGGTGGCGGTGCAGTATGTTCTGTCCGACGTGACAGAAGCACAGAGCCATTTCTGCTGTATTCCTGGCTCACACCGCGCCAACTTTCCCGTGCCGGGGTGCTATCGGGAAGTCGAGGGCAATCCGATGCTACGACATTTGTTCCTGCGGGCAGGGGACGTGCTGATCTTCTCCGAGGCATTGGTTCACGGTACCTATGTGGTGCCCTCATCAGGCCCGCGCCGTTCCGTGTTCGCGCGTTACATGAACAATCATTCTTACTTCAGAAAGCCCTCGGATCAACGACCGATTCACGCGTTGCCGGCGACGCCCAATCATGCGGCGTCAGCTACGCCTGCGTTTCGGGTTGATCGCCTAACGCCACGACAGTACCAGTTGGTCGTTGAGCCCGCCTATGCCAGAGGGCATGCAGCCATAGGAGGTTAGCCGGTATGGAACCTGTCAGTGTCAAAGCCATCTTGCAAAGCCCGCACGGCGTACTGTTCGTCAAGAATCCCCGTGGTGAATGGGAATTGCCGGGCGGTCGGCCTGAAGCGGGGGAGGGACTGGAGGCCGCGCTCGCGCGTGAAGTGGAGGAAGAGTGCGGTTTGACGATCACCTCCGCTTGTTACCTTGACAGCCAGTCCTGCGAGATCATCCCTGGCCGGCGTGTGCTGCTGGTGTTTTTTCGCTGCGAGTACACCGGTCACGCGATGCGTCTAAGCGAGGAGCATACGGACTACCGCTGGGTGGACCTGGCAGGAGAACAGCCGACCCGGCTTCCCGATTTTTATTGGCAGGCTTGCAGCGCCGCTATGAACCGCACCTTGGCGATCCCAGCGTCACCGATGCAAACGCTGGACTACCCCTTGCCGACCGGGGAGTGTGACCGCAGGCGACTTCAGCTGATGGCGGCGATCTATGATCCGGCCACGACCGAGTTCTTGCTGCGTCATCTACCAAGCGAGGGACGCATTCTGGAGATTGGTTGCGGCCACGGTCAAATCGCCCGCTGGATGGCAGAGCGCAGTCCAAAGGCGAAGGTGTTGGGGCTCGATAGCAGCCCGGCACAGATTGCGGTGGCCAAGGCGAGTGAAGGCTCGGCCAATCTTGATTTTCGTGTTGGCGATATCACTCGGTGGGCAGAGGAGCATCGCTTCGACCTGATTGTCTGCCGCTTCGTGCTATTGCATCTCCAGGAGCGTGCGGCAGTCCTTCAGTCCTTGCTGGTCCTGCTTGGCTCGACGGGTACATTGGTGATTGAGGAACCCTCGCTGAGCAGCCTGTTTTGCGTGCCGAGGGTGCCCGCGTTTGAACAGGCCAATGCTGCGATTCTTGCTTACGGTCGATTGCATGGCCTTGACTATGATTGTGCCGCGGCATTGTGGGAAATGCTTGCCGGGCTGAAGGTCGAAATCCAGGAGGCCCGTTTCAGCCAGCCGACGGTATGGAGTGAGGAACATAAGCAAGTGGTTCGACTATCGTTCCAGGCGTTTAGCTCGCGCTTGGTGGAGGCGGGCGTTCTGGAGCCCGCTCAAGTGGCGCAGATCGTTGCATCGCTTGTCCGGGACTACGAGAGCCCGGCGGTGATTTCAAGTGGGTTGCGCACCTTGCAGATCGCAGTGACTCCCCGGAGTGGTCGGTCATGAAAGCAGTCACAGTCGAACGGGTCAGTCAGGGCATCTACGAACACATTCCCACCGAGGATGTGGTGGGCTATGTGCAGCGTGAGGACTCACTGTTGGCGTGGGCGATCGACGGGGCATCGACACTGACCGAGACACCCTTTACTACGTTCTCAGACGTGACCGATGCCGGCTGGTTCTCCCGCGAACTGTCCCGCCTGCTTGAGGAGCGGTTTCAGTACACGCGGTTCAGTCCGGCACAGCTGCGTTTGGTTCTACAAGAACTTCGCCAAGCCTACCGGCGGGCCGGTGGCGATGCGCGCCCCTTGTGGGCGTGGCCGGTCGCGGCGGCGACCGTGCTGGAGATCGATTTGTCCGTCAGCCCTGCGCGTTTGGCGAGTTACCACTATGCGGATTGTTTCATAGCCGCTTGGCCCGCAGCTGCTGAAGCTGAGCGCGTATTGGATGACGTCGTATTGCCGGCAGCCGTGTATGACCCCTGGAAGCCCTACTCCGGCTTTCAGGGAGTGCAGCGTGATCGGCTGTGGCTGCGTCGCGAGCAACAGCAGAGGAATGAGTCCAGCTCGGCGCTGACGCTCAACCCGGAAAGTGCGCTGAACGCGACCCTCCAGTCCGAGACACTTCACCGGCCAGGTCACGTACTGCTGGGCAGCGACGGCCTGTCGCGGATCTGGGATACCTATCACCTGATGACGCAGGAGCAGGCGTTGCAATGCGTTGTACAACACGGATTGCCCGCGTTGCTGGGTGTGTTGCGGGCCTTTGAGGCCAGTGCCCGGACGGGGGACACTGTGCTTAAACGTCGTGATGATGCCAGTGGCATTCATCTGTGTCTGGCGCAGCGATGAATCGCCCCGGCTTCTGTAGACGCCTCGAAGCCTTATTTTGATTGCTGCTTTTCGAACTCTATCGGATGTAGGTGATGTCGATCACCCTGACGCGCCCAGGTGCATCGCACCCGGGGGATCCGTGGAGCACTGGCCTCCTTCAGGCCATGTTGATCGGATAAGCGCCGCTACTTCATAGCCTCCAACGGCACCAGCGACGCCCACACCAGCAACAGCACCAGCCACAGCCAGCGCCAACGACCCATCCCAAGCCACGCCGCGCGCCAGGGCCCCGGCAGCTTTCCATGGCTCATGCCTGCCTCCTCTTTGCTGCCGATCGCAGCGAATCCACCGTGCGCAGTCCGTAGAGATACACGCCGGTAAAGCACAGCCCGGTCAGCAGGATGCCGGCCAGCAACCAGAGCAGTCGGATGGGCCAGCCACCGAAGCTGCCGAAGTGCAGGGGGTCGGCCATTTCGGCGATGCGCTGGTGGACCCCCAGCGCACGGCCGTCATGCATGCCCATCACTTGCCCGGTATGCAGGTCGACGGCGATGTTGTTTGCCCGCTCGCGCACCAGCCAGGCGTCGGCTTCGCCCATGAAGAGGATGCTGCCGCCGTCGCGCGCGGGAATGGCCGCGAGGATGTCCAGGCCGGGCCATTGCTGGCGGACGGTCCGCACCGCAGCGTCGACGGCAGCCGGATCTACCGCGGCAATGCGGTCGCCGCCCTTGGCCAGTCGCATGGTCGGTGCGGCCGGTGCATCGCCGCCGAGGGATTCGATCAGGTACCACGCCCCGGTCAGGCCGATCAACAGCAGGAACCATAGCGACCATACTCCGGCCAGGCGATGCACATCGCCCCACAGGCGGCGCGGTCGCGAAGCGTCGGGCCATTTCAGGAATCCACGCCACCACTTCTTGTAGATGTAGAGACTGCTGAGCAGCGAGAGCAGCAAGGGGATGGACAACGCCGTCACCAGTGGCACGCCCCAGGCCACCGGCAGCATCAGGTGGCGGTGGGTGTTGCGGAGCAGCCGCTGTGTATTGAACCAGCCGGTGTCGCCGTTCACCTGCGCGGTATACGGGTTGATCCAGACGAAGCGCCGCTTGCCGTCGGGCAGGCGCATCTGCGCGCGCGCGGCGAACAGTCGGGTGTGGCCGGCGCTGATGCCTTCCAGTTCCCAGTCCGGATGTGCTGTCTGTGCGGCATGGATGACCGCGCCCCAGCCGGCCTGCTCACCCCCATCGGCCACGCGCATGGGGGAATGCAGCAGCCAGTCGATCTCCTGGGAGAATACCGCCAGCGTGCCGGTGAGGCAGACAAAGCCCATGAACAGGCAGAGTTTCAGGCCCAGCCAACTGTGCAGGTCGAACCACAGCCGCCGGCCACTGCCGGCGCGTGCCGGGCGGGTGGGGGGCGCTGGCGAAGGCTGGCGCATGGGCGGGCTCAGAACGCGTAAGCGGCTTGCACGTACACCCGGCGCGGCTCACCCGGGAAGTGGCCGGTGCGCCCGGTGAAACCGCTGGCGGCATAGACCTTGTCGAACAGGTTCTTGACGTTGGCCTGGAACTGCCACTGCTGCCACTGTGTTTTCCAGCTCATGTCGAACACGGTGTACGGCTTTACCCGTTGGCCATCCAGGCTGACGCGCTCATCCACGTAATCGGCGCCGAAGCCGATCGCCGAGTTGATCGCCGGCAGCTCGTAGCGTGTCCACAGGCCGAGCTTGTTCTGCGGGGCATTGGCGAAGCGGTCGCCGGAGGCATTGGTGATGCCGTTGCTGCCGGCATCCTTCACCCGGGCATCGTTGTAGGCGTAGGTCAGGTTGAGCACCCAGCGTTCGGTGACATCGGCCAGCAGGTCCAGCTCCATGCCGGTACTGCGTACCAGGCCGAGGGCGGCCAGCTGGTTCACGCCGTCCACGATCTCGCCGGTGGCCTGCACGATATTGCTGCGGTCGATCCGGTAAGCGGCCAGGTTCAGGGTCACGCGCTCGGCCAGCAGGGATTTCAGGCCGACTTCCCACTGCCTGCTGCGCTCGGCATCGAACGGGCCGCCCGCTTCGGCGCTCTGGTTGGCTGCGCTCTGGGGCATGAATCCGCTGGCGATGTTGGCGTAGACATTGACGCCTTCGCGCACGGTGTAGGTGCTGCCCAGCCGCCAGCTGATGTCGTTGCCATCCACGGCGGTGCCGGCGATGCGGTCATCGTCCTTGAACCCGTCCCAGCGCAGTCCGGCCAGCACGTGCCAGCGCGGGGTCAGCGCCAGTTCGTCCTGCAGGTAGCCGCCATAGCGCTTGCTGCGCGTGCTGGTGCCGCGCCAGGGCAGGGCGGCCAGGTTGTAGTCCCGCCACGAGCTGGCGCCATACGCCGGGTTGAACAGGTCGATGCCGGGCACCGGGCCGGCACCCCGCGCCAGGTCGGCGCTGTTGGCCGTCTGCGCGGTGAAGTCGGCGTCCTGCTGGTAGACGTCGGCGCCGAACAGCAGCTTGTGCCCGATGCGGCCGGTGTTGAAGCGCCACACCGCGTTGCCGTTGGCGGTAAACGCGTCGTTGTCGCGAATCTGGTTGCGCAGCTGGCGGGTCATCCATTCGGGCACGCCATCGCGGTTGCGGTCGATCAGGCCCATCGGCTCGTGGTAGATCTGATGCTCGTTGTTCTCGAACCAGCGTGCGCCAAAATCGAGGTCCAGGTTGCTGCCGGGCGAGAAGCGGTACTGCACCAGCGCCACCTTGGCACGCATATCCAGGAAGTCGCTGGCTTCGTTATGGTTCCATCGCCGGTCGGTCAGGAAACTGCCGTTGTCGTCCACCGGCACGCCGCGCAGGCGGTTGCCGCCCAGGTTCTGGGTGATGTCGGTGAACTGCAGGGTCAACTCGCCGGTGTCGCCCACGTCGAAGGCCAGCGACGCATCGCCGATCACGCTCTCGCTGTCTGCGTTCCAGCGCACGCCCTGTTCGGTATCGCCATACAGCCCGGCGCGGTAGCGCACGCTGCCTGCGGCGTTCATTGGCCCGGTGGCCTCGACCGATCCCGCGCGGAAACCGTTGTTGCCGGCCTGCAGTTCGATGCGGCGCTCGGGCGTGGCTTTGGGCTTGCGCGTTACGTAGTTGATGACACCCCCGGCATCGCCGCCGCCATACAGCGCGCCTGCCGGTCCCTTCAGGACTTCCACGCGCTCGATGTTGAACAGCTGCGGCACCGAAAAGCCGGCATACGGGTCGCCGCGCAGGCCGTCGTACAGCACGTTTTCCTGGCGGAAGCCGCGCAGGGTCACGCCGGCGTAGCTGAAAAAGCTGATGCCGCTGATGCTGCGGTACAGATCGGTGATCTGGCGTGCAGCCTGGTCCTCGATCAGCTCGCGCGGTACCACCTGGATGGACTGCGGCACCAACGCCAGCGGCGTATCGGTGCGCGTCCCCACGGTCGCATCGTCCACCCGGTAAAGGGTCTGGGCCCGGCCATGCACCTGCACGGCATCCAGCTGGTGCACATCGGCGGAGGATGGCGGCGCTGCATGGGCCGAAGCGCAGGCTAGGGCCAGGCCCAAGGCGGAGATGGGAAGGGACGGGCAGGTCATCGGAGGGGCGGGAGGGGTAGTTGCGAATGAGAGATATTAACATGCGGGTCGGCCGGCGGTCAGCTGCCGGCGTTGGGCGCTCTGCCTGGCCGCTTGGGACAAGGCAGGCGCACATGGGGCGGCTCACGGTCCCGTCCGCGAGTGCCCCGAAGGTCCCTGGAACCTTGATAGGGGAAGGGAGTGGGGCAGGGCGGGGAGTTGAAGCAGGGGCAAAACAGTGGGATGCTTTTTGCCTGTCGCTTGACTGAAAAGCGAGAAAGAAGTGCACAAGGACTGGCCTGGACCATGGCATTGAACCCGCATCCATCGCTCCAGGCGCTGGCTCTTGAGTGCAGCGAGTGGTTGGAGAACGCTCGGAAGAAGGGCAAGGCCGAGCAGGCAGAGGCCGCAATCCAGAAGTTCCTGGACACGCCCGGTGCGTTGCATCAAAAGGCAGCGGGCCAGCTCAATGATCTGGCGCTTGTCTACGATGTCCGCAGCTGCGATGCCTTCTTCCGATCCGACATCGAAACACTGGCCGTATTCGTCCAGCGAGCCGTTCGCCTGCGCGCGCTGTTCTTCCGGTGGATGGGGATGTATTCGGACATGCGCCAGGACCTTGGCAACTGGCCCAGGGAATTTTCAGACAGCATGATGGCCATGGGGCCTTCCATGCTCTCCTGGTGGACCGAAGGCTCCGTCTGCGCGCAGCGCTACATCGAGATGGCGGAAAAGGACCAGCGCATCAATACGATGCCTGAAATGCGACGCATCAGGAATTCCACTTCCGATGTCTTCGCGGTCGCGCTGTTCTCGGCCGGGTTTGAAATTCCAACGCGCTTTGAACCTCTCAATCCGCTCATTCCCGAGTACCGGGCGGTGCTCGATGCCTGGAACACAGATGACCAGCTGAAGTTCCAGACTGTCATGCAGGTGGCTGCCGAATTCCACATCTCTCGAAGCAGGGAGAGCACCGACAGACAGAAGTTCGAGTTCGACGCGACGATGGATCGCGTGTTTCCGGCAGAACTTCTCGCCATCCAGGCGCTACGGCGCAGGCATGGCCTTCCCGAATTCGAGACGAATCATTCGCTTGTCGATGCGTCTTGGAAGGTCCTGCGTGACATCACATCCGTAGCCGCGTTTCCACTGGCTCAGGCCGTCGAAGAACGGCTGATCAAGGACTATCCGCAGTTCCGTTGATTCAATCCTGTCGTGAAGAATGGACTCTGACATGAACGATGCAACCCACCAGACTCGAAGTGCTGATATTGCCGCACTGGCCCAAGCGACCTCCGCAGATGGCCAGGTTGATTTAACCGCCTACCAAGCTTATCGATTGATCTACTCCCATCAGTCCATGGATGGGCTGGACGCCAGGAGCGTGGTCAACGACATTGTGAGGTCGCCTGCCTATGCATCCGAACAAGGACGAGAACAGGTAGGACCGCTGCTGGAGGCGATCACGACGCGGCTGCCGAGCGCTGACGCCAGGCGTTTTGCTGACGCGCTGGATGCCGCCAATGTCAATGAGTCCTGGGCCGAGCGGAACTACGAACGGTTCGTGGAAGAACCGGTCTCGGCCGGTTATGAGGCGGCCGCTGCCAAGGCGGGCGAAGCCTTGGGTTGGACGGACCAGCAGATCAGCGACAGCCTGGCCACTGCCAGGCGCTGGGCGGTTGAGGCACGTGACAACCCGCAGAACAGTTACCTGGACCGGGCAGCCGCAGGGCTGGCCGGCCATACCGCAGGAGAGGCGCAGGAAAGCTACGGGGCGATGAAGGGGGCCACGTCCCATGGCTTGAGCATGATTGGCGACACGATCGATCTGGCCATGCTCGCGCATCGTTTCAGCACAGATCGCGACTTCCGCAATTTTGTCATCGGTGCGGCGTCGATCTATGCCAACGATGCCATCGACGATCCTGGCAAGGTGCCGCGCGACATCCGAAATGCTGCCGTCGGTGCCTGGAACGAGTGGGAGGCCGGGCTTGAAAAGGCAACCCGGGAGGGTAAGGAGCAGGAGTATCTGGGGCAAGCCCAGGGCGCCGTTGCGATTGAGATCATCGCGACCTTCGTCCCTGTCACCAAACTCACCAGCCTGGCCAAGGTCGCCAAGGCGGCAGACGTCGCAGAAGACCTCGCCCCGGCGGCAGGAAACCTGGCGGGACGGGTGGAAGCCCGTGCCGCCAGGGAGTTGGCAGGCGAGCTGGTAGAGCTGGCTAACGATGCCCGGCGGGTACAAGCCAAGGGCGGTATCGCCGCCGAGGGCGCCGACCTGATGTTCCATGGCCTGGCTGGCATGAAGCGCAGCCAGGGCGAACTGGGTGAATTGGTCGAAGGCTTCCGGAAATCGGGAAGCCTGGATGGATTGCTGCAAAGCGGTGCGCTTTCTCCCCGGGAACTGGGCCATCTCGCCCGAAAAGACATCTCGGTGTTCGATGGACAGGTCTCAATGGAGAAAGCCATCGAGGCCTATGTGGGCAAGAGGGAATTGTCTGCGTTGACCGATCCGGAAGTGGGTGACATCGGTGAGGCCTTTGTCTCCCATGACCTCGCTCGCAGAGGCTATACCGATCTTGTTGCCATCCAGAACAAGCAGGGCCACGGCATTGATGTCGTCGGAAAGAATCCTGAAGGCAATTGGGAGAGCTTCGAGGTCAAAGCGTCAGTTCAAGGCTCAGCCCGCAAGCAATTTGGCAACCCGGAAGAATTCATCACCGACCGGCTTGAAAAGGCAAAGGCTGAGCAAGGTTCCTGGGCTCCCAGGAATATGTGGGAAGAACAAGCCCAGGCCACTGCTGCCAGGATCCTGGATGACACCGTGGATCTGACGACCGGCAAGGTCGATATCGGATCGAACTGGGCGAGAGTGAACATCGAGCGCGATCCGGCGACGGGGGCGATCAACGCTGCGCCCGAGATCGAGAAATGGAAGACGCCACTCGAACGCCAGCAGGATCGGCAGCTTGAACGAAGCCTTCGTCAAGAAAGCCAGGGCGGGAAGACGCCCGTGGATGCAGATCATCAGGACTTCGGTCTTCATCAGCAGATCACAGGCAAGGTCGCGGAGCTTGATTTGAAGCGTGGCCGCATCTTTGATGCCAGCAGTGAGCGCATGGCGGCCAGTCTGCTGACCCTGGCCAAGGACAATGGGTTGACGCAGGTTGATCACGTTGTTCTGAGTGCCAGGACCGGCCACCTGGCTGCAGCCCAGAACGTATATGTAGTCCAGGGATCACTTGATGACCCGGCCATGCTTCGTGCCCACATGCCAACCCAGCAGGCCACGCAGACGCCGGTGGAGCAGTCATTCAGTCAACTGGAGCAGGTCAACCAGCGCCTTGCCCAGCAGCAAGCCCAGCAACGCACGCTTGACCATGCGCAGGAACAGTCCCCGGGCGCGCCACAGACGCGGATGGTCTAAAAGGGCAGGGTGCGCCACCAGCACCAACAGCGTGATCTGCAGACCCAAAAAACCTCGATTGGATTGCTTTCCTGGATTATCCATCCAGCCAACGGCGGTTTATCGCCCCAGGTGAAACCGCCTAGGCTCGACGCTTCATCGACGCGTGAAGGAGTTTTCCATGGCAGACCATTCCATCCGGGGCAAGGTTGTCCTCATCGCCGGCGGCGCCAAGAACCTCGGCGGCCTGATCGCCCGCGACCTGGCCGCGCAGGGCGCCAAGGCCGTGGTGATCCACTACAACAGCGCCGCCTCCAGGGCCGATGCCGACGCCACCGTCGCCGCGGTGCAGGCCAGAGGTGCGCAGGCCGTGGCGCTGCAGGGCGACCTGAGCACGGCCGGCGCGGTCGAAAAGCTGTTCGCCGACGCGGTCGCGGCGGTCGGCAAGCCCGACATCGCCATCAATACCGTCGGCAAGGTGCTCAAGAAGCCCATGGCCGAGATCAGCGAGGCCGAATACGACCAGATGACGGCGGTCAATTCCAAGACCGCTTTTTTCTTCCTCAAGGAAGCCGGCAGGAATCTCAACGACAACGGCAAGATCTGCACGATCGTGACCTCGCTGCTGGGTGCCTTCACCCCGTTCTACGCCGCCTACGCAGGCACCAAGGCGCCGGTGGAGCATTTCACCCGTGCGGCGTCCAAGGAGTTCGGTGCACGCGGCATCTCGGTCACGGCCGTCGGCCCGGGCCCGATGGACACGCCCTTCTTCTATCCGGCCGAGGGCGCCGATGCGGTGGCCTACCACAAGACGGCCGCGGCGCTTTCGCCCTTCAGCAAGACCGGCCTGACCGACATAGAGGATGTCGTGCCCTTCATCCGCCACCTGGTGAGCGACGGCTGGTGGATCACCGGGCAGACCATCCTCATCAATGGTGGGTACACCACCAAGTAGGCATCCATGCCCGCCGCCGGGGCCGAAGCCCGGGCGATAGTTGAACTTTGGAGGGCACAGCCATGCCAGCGTCTGACCTGAAAGTTGAAACCCGCATCGGCGTGAAGCGCAAGCCGCGCCGTATCCTGTCGATCGTCTCCAATACCGCCCAGCTGAAGGGCTTTGCGGTGGGCTTCTTTGGCGAAGAGATGACCCGCGCCTTCCTGATGTTCACAGAAGCCGGGCATCGGGTGGACCTGGTGTCTCCGGAAGGCGGCGAGGTCATGATCGACACGCACAGCGACCCGCGCACGCCCGGCGGCCCCTACGCCGACGACCTGGTCACCCTGGGCTTCGTCCATCATGCCGGGTTTGGCCCGCTGCTCGGGCAGACGCTGCCGATCAGTGCGGTGAACGTCGACGACTACGACGCGGTGTGGGTTGCCGGCGGGGGCGGGCCGCTGCTCACCTTCAAGGACGCCCCGGCGCTGCACGCGCTGATCGCCGACTTCTACGAGAAGGGCAAGATCGTCGCCTTGATCTGCCACGGCGCTTGCCTCCTGCTCTGGACGCGGCTGTCCGATGGCAGGTTGCTGGCCGAGGGCAAGACCTGGACCGGCTTCAGCGACGAGGAGGAGGACGAGGTCAACAAGACCTTTGGCATGACCCTGAACGACTACACCATCCAGGGCGAAGCCGCCCGGATCCAGGGCACCAGCTACCGCTGCCGGGGCGCGAACGAACCGTTCGCGATCCGCGATGGGCGCTTGATTACCGGGCAGCAGCAGTACAGCAGTGGGCTCACCGCCGAGCTGGTGCTCGATGCCCTGGACGAGTAGGGTCGTTGGGCATGGCGGATACCAGCATGGATAACGCGGGGGTTCTTTTTTGGGTGCCGGCCCCGCACCTGGCCGGGGTGCTGATGCTGCTGGCGTTGGCGCCGGTGGCATGGGTGGTGGATCTGCTGGTCATGGGCTGGCTGACCACCCCGGTGGTGCTGGTGGTGAGTTTCTGGGAGGGGCGCCTGCTGCGCGAGCGTCGCCGCAACGACAGCGGATGAGGTGTTTCCCGTAGGGCGGGTTCCCGGCGCGAGTGGGTTTTGTGGGAAAGGATGAATGGACAAACTCGATCAGTACCGCATCTTCGTCCAGGTTGCCGAGATGGGGAGTTTCATCAAGGCCGCCCATGCGCTGGACGTGCCGCGCGCATCGGTGTCGGCGGCGGTCCAGCAACTCGAATCGGCGATGGGCACGCGCCTGCTGCACCGAACGACGCGGCAGGTGCGGCCCACTGCCGATGGCGTGCAGTTGCTGGAACGGGTACGCCTGTTACTCTGCGATGCCGAAGACATCGAACAGCTGTTCCATGCCAGCCAACGCAGGGTTTCGGGGCGGCTCAACGTGGACGTGCCCAGCCGCATCGCGCGTCGGCTGATCGCCCCCGCGCTGCCGGGATTTCTGCGCCGCTATCCCGGCCTGCAGTTGGCACTGGGCTCGACCGACCGTGCGATCGACCTGGTCCACGAAGGGGTCGACTGCGCCGTGCGGATCGGCGCGCTGCATGACAGCAGTCTGGTCGCTCGTCCGCTGGGGCATATCGCCCTGATCAACTGCGCCAGCCCGGGCTACCTGCGTGAGCATGGCGTGCCGGCCGGGGCGGATGATCTGCTCCAGGGCCACCTGTCGGTGGGCTATGCCTCGCCTTCCACCGGGCGGGAGCTTCCCTGGGACTATGTTGTGTCGGGCCAGGAACGGCTGGTCGCCGTACCCAGCCAGGTGATCGTCAACAACGCCGAAAGCTACATCGCCTGCTGCGTGGCGGGGATGGGATTGATCCAGATTCCCCGGTTCGATGTCCAGCATCTGCTCGACCGGGGCGAACTTGTGGAAGTCATGCCGGGCTTTCGTGCCGCGCCCATGCAGGTGTCGCTTGTGTATCCCAGCCGCAGGCAGCGTTCGCGCCGGCTCAACGCCTTCATCGAGTGGTTCGAGGCCCTGCTGCGTCCCCACCTCGACCTGTGAGGCCGGGCCAGGCGGCGACGGGGTGGCCGGGGCCAATCATGGCCGGCTGCGGACGCAGCAACGATGGACGGGTTGGATCGTGCGATATCCACACCGCCGTCCATGCACGGCGACCGGTGGGTCTGTGAAGGCCAATCCCACGGCGCGAGCGGCCGTTGCCCACTTTCGGTTGCCGCGCAACCTGGGCAGGCCATCTTGCGGCCCTTCGGGCTCGCACTTGGGCGGTTGCTCGCCGCCGCAGTGCCAGCCGAGCTGGAATCAGCCCGGGTAAGCCGGAAAACGCTGGTCGGGGTGCCGCTTCTTCCATTCGGTGTGGGCCACGGTGCCTTCCCAGGCAAGGAATGCCTTGGGCGGGCGCCCGCGACCGGACCAGGTTTCGCCGCTGTAGGGCAGCCAGTAGCGCGGCGGCAGGTCTTGCTTGGCGGTGCTGCCCGGTTTGCCGCGCCTGGCCGGGCTGACGGCACCGGCCGGGGTCTCGCTGCCCAACGCCGCGCGGATCCGGCGCTGTTGTTCCGGGCTGAAATCGGCGTAGCTGGCGTTGAGCAACAGGGTGACGCGCCGATAGGCTTCCTGGGTCGCGGCGCGCAACAGCGCCTGCTCATCCATCCCG
The DNA here is from genome assembly GCF_020857975.1 of Stenotrophomonas rhizophila. Classification (GTDB taxonomy): domain Bacteria; phylum Pseudomonadota; class Gammaproteobacteria; order Xanthomonadales; family Xanthomonadaceae; genus Stenotrophomonas; species Stenotrophomonas rhizophila_C. The sequence goes on along the minus strand of NZ_JACWUO010000013.1, from coordinate 98,942 downwards.
GATCCTGCCACCGCCGCTGCGAGCGTGGCTTTCATCTTTGCAACGGACCGGGCGGCAGACGGCTGGCGGGACATGGGATTCCAAGGAAAGAAAGGGGCAGGGTGAACGATAGCAAATGCGGGGCTGAAGCATCTTCAGCGCCGGCAGGGCTGGTTGCCGCTGGCATCTGCGTGCACACTGCACGGGCTCCCCCGCAGGGTGGGGCGCGGTGCCGTCCGCTTGATGCCCTGTGGGAGCTGCTTGCATGCGTACCTGGTTGCTCTGTTGCCTGATCGTGCTGGGCCTGGCCTGGCCGCCCGGGCACGTGGTCGCGGCACCGTCGGTCGGCGCCGCCGCATCCGCACCGGTGCTCACCGCCGCCCAGGGCCAATGGCTGCGCGCGCACCCGCGCATCACCGTGGGGGTCTACGAGAGTGGCTGGCCGCCGTTCGAGGAACTGCGCGATGGCCGTCCCGATGGGCTGGCATGGGATTACCTGCGGGCCAGCACGCAACGGCTGGGGGTGGCGCTGGACACCCGGGTATACCCGGACTGGCCCAGTGTGCTGGCCGCGGCCTGCCGCGGCGAGATCGATGTGGTGATGAACGTATCGCTGACCGCCGAGCGCACCCGCTGCCTGGTCTTCACCGACCCCTACAGCGAAGCCCCGCTGGCCCTGGCGGCGCGCCGTACCGATCCGCGCCCGTCCGACCGGCCCTACCTGCGCGGTCTGCGCGTGGTCATGGAGAAGGGCTTTGTCAGCACCCGTTCGGCGCGCGACCGCTACCCCTCGGCGACCCACCTGCTGGCCCCGGACACCATCAGCGCGCTGCGCATGGTCGCCGACCGCGAGGCCGACGTCTATATCGGCAACCCGTATGTGATCACCGCGCTGCTCAAGCGCGAGGGCATCGACAACGTCGAACTGGTGCGTCAGGGCGATCTGCCGTTGGAAACCCTGCATTTTGCGGTGCCCAACGCGCGCCAGCCGTTGGCCGAGGCGCTGGGCGTGGCGATGAACCAGGTGCCGGCGGCGCGGATGGCGCAGATCCGTACGAACTGGCTGCCGGCGCTGCAGTGGCGGCAGGGCCAGCAGGTGGTCAGCCTGCGGATGGGTGAGCAGCAGCTGCAGCAGCGCACCCTGCGCGTGGGCTTCGCGCCGGACTGGGCGCCGATTTCCTTCGTGGATGCAAACGGCCAGCCGGCCGGCCTGGCAGGCGAGTACCTGCGCCGGCTGCGCGCGGTCGGCCTGCGCCTGGAAATCGTGCCGGTGCGCGACTGGCAGGAGGTGCGCGACAAGATGGCCAGCGGCAAGATGGATCTGGTGATGGGGCTGCCGGCCGATCGCCATGTACCGGCCGATGGCTGGGCGCGCAGCAACCCGTTCCTGATCGTGGCCAACGTGATCGTCAACCGGCGTGGCAGCGCCACCGTGCTCCGCGCCGGCGACCTGGACGGCCAGCGCGTCTGCGTGTCCGACCCGGTCCGGTTGGGGCCGTGGCTGCGTGAGGAATCCCCGACCGCGATCATGGTGCCGGTGCGCAGCACCCGCGAAGGCGTGGCGCTGCTGGCCGCCGGCGGGGTGGATGCGTGCATCGGCAACCTGGCGGTGGTCGACAAGCTGCTGCAGGAGCGCTACCCGGGCCAGCTGCAGGTGGCCGCGCCGGCCGGCATCGACGATGTGCTGGTGCTGGGCGCCGCGCCGCGCGACGCCGCGGCGGTGGCGGTGTTCAACCGGGTGCTGGACAACATGTCCCTGCGCGAGCGCGAAGCCCTGCGCGGCGATTGGCTTGCCGTGCAGTATCGCTCCGGGGTGGACTGGAAGCAGGTGCTGACCTGGCTGCTGCCGATCCTCGGCGTGCTGCTGATCGTGGCCGCGGTGCATGGCATCGGCCACCTGCGCCTGCGCCGCGAAGTGGCCGAACGCCGCCGTGTCGAACAGCGCCTGGCCGGGGTCACCGGCAACGTGCCGGCGGTGGTCTACCAGCTTGCCCGCGCTGCGGATGGCGGCCTGTCCTTCCCCTTCATCGCCGGCGACATGCTGGCCCTGTTCGGCATCAGCGCCGAACTGGGCATGCACAACGAGCGCGATGTGCTGGCCCGGATTCACCCCGATGATCAATCTGCGGTGTTGGCCGCCGCCGATCGGGCCGCACTGGACCATGCGCCGTTCGTGGTCGAGTTTCGCGCGCAGTCGCTGCAGGGCTGGCGCTGGGTACGCTCCTGCGGCAAGCCGCATGCCGATGTGGATGGCCGCCAGCTATGGAGCGGCTACTGGATCGACATCACCGAAGCCCATGCGCAGTCGCAGGCGCTGGTCGCCGCCAAGGCCACCGCCGAACGCGCCGCCGAAGCCAAGGCCGAATTCCTGGCCACCATGAGCCATGAAATCCGCACCCCCATGAGCGGCGTGCTGGGCATGCTCGAAGTGCTCGCCCACACCCCGCTGGACACCGAACAGCAGCGCGTGCTGGGGATCGTGGAAGAATCCGCCGACCTGCTGCGGCAACTGCTCAACGACATTCTGGACGTGTCCAAGATGGAGGCCGGGGCCATGCACCTGGAGCCGACCGAAGTGGACCTGCGCCACATCATCGACAACGTGCAGCAGTTGTTCTCGGCCCAGGCCACCGACAAGGGCCTGCAGCTCGGCAGCCAGGTGCAGGAGACGGTTGCGCCGCTGCACCACGCCGACGGCCTGCGCCTGCGCCAGATCCTGTTCAACCTGCTCAGCAACGCGCTCAAGTTCACCGATCGCGGCAGCGTGTCCATCCAGTTGGCGCTGGTGGAGCAGGATCCGACCCATCAGGTGCTGTGCCTGGCCGTACAGGACAGCGGTATCGGCATCCCGCTGGAAAACCAGGCCGGCCTGTTCCAGCCCTTCGCCCAGGCCGAAACCTCCACCAGCCGTCGCTATGGCGGCACCGGGCTGGGCCTGAGCATCTGCCAGCGCCTGGTCGACCTGATGGGCGGCCAGCTGCGCATGCACAGCGCGCCCGGGCAGGGCACCCGGGTGGAACTGCGGCTGCGGCTGCCGTATGTGCTGGCCGAGCCGGCGCCGGTCGCGGTGCCGGCGGCCGGGCCGGGCAGTGCCGCGGCCGCCATCGACTGGCGCGGTGGCCGGGTGCTGGTGGTCGAAGACCATCCCACCAACCAGGGCCTGATGCGCTGGCGTCTGCAGCAGCTTGGGGTCGAGCACGACATGGTCGAGGAAGGCCGTGCCGCGCTGGAGGCCATGGACGCCCAGCATTACGACCTGGTCATCACCGATTGCCGCATGCCCGGCATGGACGGCTATGCGCTCACCCGTGAGATCCGCCGCCGCGAACAGGCCGGAGGCCGCGCGCGGCTGCCGGTGATCGCGCTGACCGCCAGCGCCATGCAGGCCGATATCGAACGCTGCCATGCCGCCGGCATGGACGATGTGCTGACCAAGCCGGTAGCGCTGGCCGTGCTGCGCGCGCTGCTGCTCCAGCACCTGCATCCGGCCGCCGATGCCGCCGACGCTGGTGCCGGGCACTGGCCGGCACCGCCCGCTGTCGCCGCACCGGTCGCCGCAGCCGCCGACCCGCAGCTGCAGGCACTGATCCAGCGCTTCGGCTCGGCCGACGTGGTCCGGCAACTGGTGCAGGCGTTGCGCGGCAGCACGGTCAAGGACCTGACCGACCTGGTCGCCGCCGAAGCCGATGGCAACCAAGTGGCGGTGCAGGACCTGCTGCATCGGGTGATCAGCGGTCTGGCGGTGGTGGGAGCCGAGCCGCTGATCGCGCAGATCCGCGCGCTGATGCAGGCGATCGACCTGCACGGGGTGCAAGCCAACAGCGCCGCACTGGCTGCGGTGCGCAGCACCACCAGCGCCTATCTGGCCCAGTTGCCCCGCTACGAGCGGTGACGGACCCGCGGCGTCTGGCCGCAATTTCGTATTTCTTGCATTCCCATCCGCGCCGGCTTCTTCCAGGCTGACGTGCGCGAACCCACCCGCGCAGATCGCGTATCGTCCGGCCGCCGCTCCGCGCCGGTCGCCTGATCCGCCCTTTCCCGTCACGCCCCGGCTGACGGTCATCCGCACGGGGGAGACCGTGATGCAGCACCAGCTTGGGGAAGCGTTCGGTAATGGCCAGCTGCGGGTCTGCTACGACCCGATCCTGGATCTGGGCTCGGGCCGCATCTGCGCCGCGCAGGCGCAGCTGTGCTGGCAGCATCCGTGTGATGGGGTAATCGGCCACGCTCATATCCAGCAACTGGCGCAGCACGCCCAGCTGTCCACCCGGCTGGACCAGTGGTGGCTGGATGCCACCTGCCGCCAGCTCAGCCTGTGGCAGCAGCGCGCCCACCACGACTGGCAGCTGTCGCTGCCGGTCTCCAGCGCGCAGCTGTGCCGGCCGCAGTTTGTCAGCCAGGTCGAACACAGCCTGTCCACCCATGCAGTGGCCCCGACCGACCTGCGCATCGCGGTGGACGAGGCGCAACTACGACCGGATTTCAGCGCCGCCCGCCGCGCACTGCAGCGGCTGTCCGGGCTGGGCGTGGGGGTGGTGCTGGGTGCGTTCCGCTTCGGCTACGCCACCCTGCCGCAGCTGCAATCGCTGCCGTTGCAGGAACTGGGCATCTGCCCGTCGCTGATCGCCGGCATTGAATACGACCCGCACTGCCGCGCGGTGGTGAGCAGCATCACCAGCCTGGCCAGGGCGCTCACCCTGAAGGTGCTGGCCAGCGGGGTCTCCACCGCGACCCAGCAGGCCTGGCTGGCAGAAACCGGCATCGATGCGATCCAGGGCCGGATGGTAGGCAGCGCCGGATGCGCGGCCGAGCTCAGCCGGCTGGCGCGCGAGCAGGCCCGGCAGCAGTGGTGTTTCTACCAGCGCTCGTAAAAGGCGGGCCCGACCCATGGTCGGATATAATGCGCAAATGGCGGGTCCGAAATGGTGGGGCCGCCCCATGGTCGAACATCGCGGTGCCGGTACCGAACGAATCCGATCGCCGGCCGGACCCCCCCCGCAAAACAAGGCCGTCGCGAGCACTCGCGGCGGCCTTTTGCGTGTGGCGGTACTATGCCATTGCAGCGGCTGGACTCGAACCTTCAGTGACGGCCGAGCTTTGCAATTAGTGCTATATCGATGGCGCCGGGGCGTCGATATCTTGTGGGCCTGTTCTTCAGCCCCCACCCGGCGCTGCGCACCTGCTGCAGTCGTCCACCGCTTCGCCTGTTGCCCACGTTGTTGGCCGGCAGCGTGGCGCGCTACTGGATCTCTTTGATGCGATCACTCCTGCTGATGCCAGCGCTGCTGGCGGTCATGGCGACCGCGCACGCGTCGTCCCCGAACATCAACGTCGGGGCGATGTACGAATACCTGGAACCCGGCCGCAGCACCCTGCTCAAGCGGGTGCGCAACAGTGGCGATGCCACCGCCTTCGTGCGGGTGGAAATCACTGAAGTGGTCTATGACGAAGATGGACGGCCACGTGAACTGCCGAAGCAGGACGAAGCGGCTGGACACACCGTCCCCAGCCTGGTGGCCAGCCCGGCGCGGATGATCGTGCCGGCGCAGGGCCAGCAGGCCACCCGCCTGCTGTACCAGCGGTCGCGCGAGCAGGAGCGCTACTACCGACTACGTTTCGTGCCGGTGCAGCCCAAGACCGCAGATGAGTTCGGCTTGGATGAGACGCAGGCTGCCGCGTACCGGCAGCAGCTCAGTGCCGGGGTGAAGGTGCTGACCGGCTATGGCGTGTTCGTGATCGTGCATCCGGCGGCGGCCCGCTACCAGGTCCGCCGCGAAACCCTGGCCGATGCCGATGTGCTGCACAACGACGGCAACAGCACGGTGATTCTGCAAGACCTCCGCCAGTGCACCGGCAGCGGCACGGCCGAGCAGTGCTCGCCGGCACGTACGATCCATCTGCTGCCCGGTAGCCAGCGGCGCTTCGAGCGCCTGGCGGGCCAGCACCATCGTCTTGAAATCGTCGAAGGGGAGCAACGTCGCAGCATCGCCTTTGGTCTTTAGGTTCCAGCTGGAACCAACACCCTGGCCGATCCGAACCTCAAGGTCGGCTGTCACTTCAATGGAGCAACAACCATGTCGATTAATCGTACCGGTCTGGCCCTGGCCGCGGTCCTGATGTTCAGCCCGGCCGCCGCGATGGCTGAGGAATTCCCGCTGCAGGTGTCCGTGGAGGCCTTCGTGCCCTCGCCGAACGGGTTGCAGGTGAGTCCGGTGGGGGACTGGGCGGGTATCACCCAGAACATGTTCTGGGATATCGCAACCCAGAAGCTCAAGCCGATCCAGCAGCAGGTGGACCTGAAGAGTGGCCTTGGCGCGATCAACGCCTATCTGACCGCCGACGCGAACCTGACCAGCGCCGCCAACACCATCAAGATGACCGTGTCGGTCGCAGGCAAGCCGCTGGCGCTTGGCTCGGCGGCCGCAGTGGAAGTGGCCACCGCCAACGAAGCTGCCAACAGCAAGCGTGCCGCTGTTGAAATCGTCGCCGCCGCCGCGCCGAACACTGGTTATGCGCAGGGCAACTACCAGGGCAACGTCTTCATGATGTTTGAAAGCGCCGCCCCGACGACCCCGTAAGCGCAACCCAAAAGTTGCCATGTGTTCCGGGCGCGCACTGCAGCCCGCTGACGGGGGAGCGCCCGCGCGCGCTCCCCCGGCCTGTCTGTGAGGTTATCGATGTCGCTGCGACTCCGTCCCCTGGCGTTGGCCGCCAGCCTGTATTGCTGCGCGCCATGGGCGCTGGCCGCACCCGCCGCCTGGGACAGCGTGAATCTTCTGCAGCAGGCCGATGACCTGCCCGAAGACTTCCAGGCGCATTTCTTCGACGTGCCGCTGGTGGTGCGGGTGGAGCGCGATGGTCAGTATCTGGGCGATGCACGGGCGGTGCTGAGCCGCGACAACCGGGTGCAGCTGCTGGATTTCAGCGACAGTGCCGACAGTGCTCTGCCCGATCGCGAACGTGAGCGCTGGCTGCATGCGCTGGCCGAGCCGCAGCCGCTGGGCGAGTGCGCCGGGCAGTGTGCGCCCGGGCTGCAGCGCCTGCACTACAGCCTGGAGAGTTCGCTGCTGTCGCTGGCCACCAGCGAGGGCCAACGCACCCCCGCGGACCAGCGTTACCTGCAGCTGCCCGACGCCGGCAGCCGTGGCCTGATCCTGCGCCACCAGCTCAATGCCTATGCCGGGCAGGGTTTCAATACGGCCGGCCGCTACGCGCTGGATGCGCAGGGCAGCCTGGGCCATTGGTCTACCGTGGCCAGCTACCAGCTGGACCGCAGCAGCGAACAAGGCGCCGTACTGCGCCATTCGGTGCAAAGCCTGTATGCACAGCGCGAACTGCGCGACCATTTTCTGCGGGTGGGGTACTTTCTGCCCAATTTCCAGGGCGTAACCCGGCAGCCACGTGCGCCCAATTCGCCCAATTACACCAGCCTGGGGCTGATGGCCGGCAGCTCGGATATCCTGCTGGCCGACAGCAGCGCGCCCAGCGTGTACCCGGTGTATGTCACCGCCAACCGCGAAGGCATGCTGGAGGTCTACCGCGATGGCAGTCTGATTTTGACCCAGGCACTGCAGCCGGGCCTGCAACGGGTGGATACCCGGCGTCTGCCCGGCGGCATCTACGAGGTGGAGCTGCGGGTGGTCGAGGATGGCCGCGAGACCTCGCGCGAGCGCAGCCTGATCCACAAGCCCGGCAACTGGGCCAACCCGGAACGGCGCTGGCGCTACAGTGTGTTCGCCGGTTACCAGAGCAGCCTGTTCGACAGTTTCCACGACCCCGAGCGCGGCCGTGGCGCCTTCGGTGGCATCGTCAATTACCTGGCCCACCCGCGTGCGATTGTCGGGCTGTCGGTGCAGCAGGTTGGTCGCCAACAGGCCGTTGGTACCTCGCTGGACTGGCAGGTGCATGATCGTTTCAATCTGTATACCAACGCCTACCGCGCCAGCGGCGCCGACAGCGGCGATGGCAGCGGGCTGGATGTGCAGGGTATCTGGCGCTATGCCCGCGGCACCGTGGTGGCCTCGCACAGCCGCAGCTGGCAGGAGCGCCGGCGCGAGGATGAGGACTACTACCCGGGACGCTGGGCAGAGGCGGAACGGCCGCAGTTCCCCACCCGCTCGGGCTGGCTGCGCAACAGTGCGCTGGCGCTGAACCATCGGGTGGGCAACAGCGGCCATCTTTCGGCGCGGGTATCGCACAGCCAGGGCGTCAGCAGCGGGGTCGGGCTGGATCTGTCGTTCAACCGCCGCCAGCGCCTGTTCGGCAGCGACGCCAACTGGCGCGCGTCGGTATTCGACCGCCCGGCCAACGCCAGTTCCGGCCAGCGCCGCAACCGTGGCGTCGATTTCACCCTGAGCTTGGCGTTGGGCCAGGCGCAGCGCCGTTACAGCGCCAACCTGGGCACCCGCACCGGCCGCACCGGCGGCCGCGATCTGTATGCCGGCGGCGGCGTGCAGCAGAGTTTCGAGGACGGGCTGGTGCGCAGCATCGGTGCCCAGGCCAGCGTCGACCGCGAAGGGGTGGGCGTGGGCAGCAGCCTGCAGTTCGAGCACCCGGCATTGCGTGGCGATCTTCAGGCGCAGCGCAGCTCGGCCGGTGGCCAGCTCAGCGGCAGCGTGAATCTGGAAAGCACCATGGCCATCGGCGGCGGTCATCTGGCGCTGGCCGGCGGCCAGCTCGGCAGTGGCGCCGGCACCGGCATGATCGTGGATCTGGCCAGCGATCTGCCCGGGCTGAAACTGGGCGCGCATGACAGCCGTGGTGGCAGTTATACGCTGCGGCCGGGCCGCAATTTCGTGCCGGTGGCGGCTTATCGCAGCGGTCAGCTGCAACTGGATTTCGTCGGCCGCGAGGCGCCGGCCGCCAGTATCCAGCCGGCCGCGCTGGGCTATCACCTCAACAAGGGCGGGGTGGCCTACCAGCAGGTGAGCGTGCAGCGCACCCTGACCGTGATGGGCCATCTGCGCGATGCGCAGGACCGGCCGCTGGCCGGGGCGCAGGTGATCAACCACACCAGCCGCAGCGTAAGCGAGGCCAGCGGCTTCTTCACCCTGGAAATGAGCGCCAGCCAGCCCACGCTGGAAGTGCGCCACCCCAGCGTGGGCGAGTGCCGGCTGAGCCTGCTGGCCGGCGAGCACCCCAGCGAGGATGACGTGGTGATGCTGGGCACCCTGCGCTGCCCGTTGCCTGCCGCGCCGCTGGCAGTGGGGCTGCTGAATGATGGGGTGGGGCGATGAAGGCTGCCACTGTCGCCGCTGTGCGCCGGCGCTGTCCCATGCGGCGCCGATTGCGTTGCTTTCTTTGCTCTGCGGGTTTTCTCATGACGATGCAATTCACTGCAACCCTGCGCCTGGCGCTGCTGGCCCTGGTCTTGCCGTTGCTGTGGCCGGCGGTGGCGGAGGCGGCCGACATCCATGTCAGCGCCGAGTTTGTGCCCAACGCGCATGATCCCAACAAGCGGACATTTGACAACACTACGCCGTGGTCCGGGTTGTGCAGCCACCCGGTGCACAATGCAAGCTGCGTCGCGCGTGGGGTGTGGGGTATCGATACGGCCATTCGCGGTACCAAGACCACCCGTGGCACGGGAAACCGCAACGATTTTTATTTCGGAATGCCTGGCGCGCGCAGGATTACGGTGACCGATGCGGCGGGAAATAACGTTGACATGGTCGTACGCATCGTCGGGATGGGGTACCGGATTGCTGCCTACAACGGCAGCGAGGGAATCGAGTTGGCCAACTGCACTGTTGTTCTGACCAATTTCGGCAGCGCAGCCGATAGCGCGATGCGCCTGTTTCATCGCAACGACGACAGTGAGGGGGCGTCAGCCTGTTGGTCCGGCGCCGTGAACAACCGAGATGATCGGACAATCCACGAGCTGGATATCGTCTACGAGCTGGAGACGCCCAACCCACTGGCAATGGAGGTCGGTATCTACACCGGCAGCACCACCTACAGTATTGGCGGTGCCGGCATGGATATCGATCTGGGCGATGGTGTCAGCCTGGATGACGACACCTTGACCATGCATTTCACCCTGGAAGTTAAGCATGCGTTCCGGTTGACGTTCCCGCCCGGCAGTGATCGCGTCATCCTTTCGCCGCGCGGTGGCTGGAGCCAGTGGGCCGATCATGGCCGCGCGCCCAGCTCGTTGGAGCAGCAGTTGCCGTTCAATCTGGACACCTCGGCACCATTCAGTGTGTCGCTGCAATGCGAGATCGCCTTGGCCGACGGCCGTTGCGGGCTGCGCAACCGCAGCACGGCCGGCGCCGAGGACGTGCCGCTGGAGGTGACCCTGACCATGCCGGGGGTGCGTGACCAGACGCTGGGGCGCGATGCGGTGGACTACCCGCTGACGGTGGGCATGGCCGCGCCGAAGTTCACGGTGGAAAGCTATGTGCTGCAGCGACCGTCACGCATCGGGTTTGCGGTGCGCGGCGAGGCGGTGCGGCAGATGCTGGACCATCCGGGCAGCCATTACCAGGGGGTGGTGACCTTGTTGTTCGATGCGGATCTGTAGTGAAGCGCTGAATCCATGCCCAGCTGCTACTCCGGTAAAGGAGACAGCGGTTGAGGGACTGTCATGTGCGGCGGCCAGGCCGCGTGCGCTATCGATGAATTTCGTAATTGTGCTATGGATTGGCCATGCTCCCGCTGTGACTATGCCGGTCAAATCCGCTCGGTGTCGCTGTTGCATTGCCTCGCTCAGTGTCGGCTCAGTGAGTCTGGGCATCGCAGTCGGGAATCGTCCCGGTTGCTTGATGAAAAGGGCTATGCATGTCTGGACCAGCGGGTCCGCACAGAAGCGTTTGAAGGCAACTTGATCCGTCCACCCTTGCCATGGCCTGAAATCAAGCGCTGCTGCACTTTTTCTGTTTGGAACAAACGCGTTAACGTTTGAGGTGGCGCTGGCAGCGTTGCTGACCTCAGACTGCACGATGGCGCGCCGCGGAGCTCAAGTTGGTGCGTTTCCCGGAACTCAGATGACGGGACGTTTTTCCCCTGCCGGACCCCTGCGCGACTGCGGGGACGTGCATTTGGAGCCTGAGTCTAAGGAGCGCCCTGTGCCGCTGCACATCATCGTTGCCGATGATCATCCTGTGACCCGCATCGGGGTCCGTACCTTTCTCACCAATGCCGCTATCGGCAGCGTGCTCGCTGAGGTTGGCGATGTCACCGCACTGGTCGACGCGCTGGACCGGCATTGCTGCGATGTACTGGTCACCGAACTGTTCATGCCTGGCAAAGGGCTGCCGGAAGGCGTACGCATGCTGCCGTTTCTGCGCAAGCGCTATCCCCAGTTGCCGATCGTGGTGATGACCGCATCGCAGAACCTGGGCTTGCTGCGATTTGCCGAGCGGTGCGGGGTGCGTAGCCTGCTCAGCAAGTCCGACTCGGTAACGGAACTGCCCGCGGCGATCCGCAGCGCGTTGTGCGGAAAGACCTACCTGGGCAGTTCGTTGCGGGCGCGCAGCCATTTTTTCGATCCCGGCAGAGATTGGCCACGGCCCAGCGTGCCGTTGTCGGCGTGTGAATCGCGCGTGGTGCTGCAGTGGGCCAGCGGCCTGTCCTTGTCGAAGATCGCCCAGTTTCAGCGCCGTCGGCTCAATACCGTCAGCCGGCAGAAATTGGTGGCGATGAACAAGTTGTGTGTAAACAATGAAATGGAGCTGATCGAGGTGCTGCGCAGCGGTCTGCTGGATTGGGTTGAGTAGACGGTCATGGGTCTGGTAACGTAAGGTCGATCACCTCCTTCGATGTGCGTTTCCCGTCGGGAAGCAAGCGGTACCCATGCCATTGGGAGGCTGGGCGCAACGGACCGCGCATGGCCGCGTGCCAATTGCGCAGGTCAAGGAGTTGCCGTCCAGTTTCAGCGGTTCCAGCCATTTCGGCGTGACCGGGCGCGGCGCGATCCCACTGGCGGACGGGCGCGGCGCGATGCGCAATCGCAGCTTCTGCGCTCAGCCGCCGGAAGGCGGTGGCGATGCAGAAGCTGTCGGTGGACAGCGATGTGGAGCTGATGGAACTGCTGCGCAACGGCTTGGTGGCGGGCTGCGCCGAGTCTTCCTCGGCGATCGCCACGGCTACTTCAATCGACACCCCTACGGGTAATGCATGATTCCGATAGTTTGCAACTATTTGTATATCCCGCCCGGAGCCCGGCCGATATCGTGCCTGCCCTGATCATCCGCCCGTGCCGTGCTGGCATCGGCCCTTCCCATGCCCCTATCCCACGCAGCCGTCGCCCAGCTCAACGACCTGCGCCAGCACCAGCGCCGGCTGCTGTTCGGTGCCGGTGCCCTGATCACGCTGCTGCTGCTGGCCACCATGCTGGCCAGCCTGTTGGCCGATGCGCGCGATGTGCATCTGCGTCACCAGCGCGAGTTCCACCTGGCCAAGGAAGCGGTCGACTACTACCTGGGTCGGCGCGACCGCGCCTACGCCTCGGCGATCAATGCGCATGACGCGCTGTGGACCACCCAACGGCCGGCGCTGGTGCAGCGCGGTCGGGCGCTGGCCCGCCGGTTCATCCGGCAGGGCGAACAGCTGGTGGTTACCGCGGAAGGAAAGAATGCCTTGCCGTGGCTGGTCCTGGGCCGGCACACCGAAACCATGGACCCCGCGCTGCTGGCCGCCTACCTGGGCATGCTGCACGAGTATTCGGCGTTCACCGCCACCACGGTGACCGCGGTCCAGTCCGGCCCGGAACTGTTCATGTATGCCTACGAGCCGGCCGGGCGCCTGTTCGCGGTCACCGGGGTGGCCAGCGAGGCCGAGCTGCTGCAGCGTCTGCAGGTGTCCACCCGGGCCCAGGCCCTGCAGATACTGATATCGCACGACTACCGGGTGGCGGGCATCCATCCTTGCCGTGGGCCGATCCAGTATCCGGATGAAGAGGGGCGGCTGCGCAATTTCGTCGACCTCAATCCAGTCACCCACCAGCCCGCCCTGGTCGGCATCCAGACCCAGGCCAGCGAGGGCGATGCGTATTTCCGGCGGGTCACCTTCGATTCGCTGGAGCGGATCCAGCAACGCATGACGGCATCGACCAAGGGCGCGTTCCTGGTCATCGATCGCAAGGGCCGCACGCTGATGAGCAGCGGCAAGACGCCTGCGGCCGCCGCGGCGCTGCAGCGCATGATTCCCGCTGCGCTGCCCGCCGACGGACAGCCGCTGCACCTGCGCGCTGGCGGCACCTTCATGGACGCCAGCCAGCTGCAGGGCATCGACTGGCGGCTGCTGCACTTCTATACCTGGGAAGAACTGCTGGCGGTGAATGGCTGGAAGGTGTGGTTGAAGGCAGCGGCCACGCTGTCGATGAGCGCCATCCTGTGGACGGTGCTGCTGCTGCTGGACCGGCGCGTGTTCACTCCGGCGCTGCTGAACACCGCGCGGGTCTACGAAAGCCAGGCGCTGAGCCGCATCATCATCGATACCACCCCGATCGGCCTGTGCCTGCTGGATGCGGCCGATGCCAGTGCGCTGGCCGAGAACGCGGTGGCGGGTTCGCTGGCTGCGCCGGTGGCCGATGCATCCATCCCGCTGTATGCGCAACTGGTGGCGCAGGTGCGCGGCAAGGCCGGGCAGGGCCAGCAGGTACTGCACTGGGTGCACCAGGGCATGCGGCTGGAAGTGAGCATGGCCCCGGCCACCTACCGCGGCCGGGCCGTGTGGGTCTGCGCGCTGCACGATGTGACCACCCAGCACGAGCTGCAGCGCAGCCTGCAGCAGGCGCGGGTGGATTCGGAACACGCGCGGCTGCAGGCCGAATCGGCCAGCCGTGCCAAGAGCGTGTTCGTGGCCACCATGAGCCATGAAATCCGCACCCCGCTCAATGGCGTACTCGGCCACCTTGAGCTGTTGTCGCGTTCGCAGATGTGCAGTGCTCAGCAGGAACACGTCAACCGGATCCAGCTGTCGGCCAACCTGCTCATGGGCACCATCAGCGATGTACTGGATTTTTCCCGCATCGAGGCCGGTCAGCTGGACATCGACCCGACCCCGTTCGCGCTGCGCGGCCTGGTCGAACAGGTGGCGCTGCTGTACGCGCCCGTCGCCCAGCGCAAGGGCATCGAACTGTTGTACCGCATCGATCCGTCACTGCACACCGACTATGTGGCCGATGCGCATCGGATCGGTCAGGTCCTCAACAACCTGGTCAGCAACGCGATCAAGTTCACCGAACATGGCCGGGTGGTGATCAGCATCCTGGCCGCGCGCTCCGCTGCAGACCCGCGCCAACGCCTGCGCTTCAAGGTGGAAGACTCGGGCATCGGGATCACCGAGGCGCAGCTGCAGCGCCTGTTCGAACCATTCCTGCAGGCCGATTCCAGCATTTCGCGGCGCTATGGCGGCAGCGGCCTGGGCCTGGCGTTGTGCCAGCAACTGGCCGGCCTGCTCGGCGGGCGGGTCGAGGCCGTCAGCATGCTGGGCCATGGCAGCGTGTTCACGCTCGAGGTGCCGGTCGAGCCGGTGCCGGCAGCGCAGCCGCGCGCACAGCCGCTGGCCGCGATCAGCGTCACCCTGCTGTCGGCACGGGCCGAATGGCGGGATGAGTTCGGTGGTCTGCTGTCGGCGCTGGGGGCCAATGTGCGGGTGATCGACACCCCGGCGGCATGGCCGGCCGGCGCGCAGGCCGAACTGCTGCTGGTCTGCGGCGCGCGCGAAGGTTGGAGCGAGGCGGAAGAAGCACCATTGCGGCAGGTCCACGCACGCGTGCTGCGGGCGCTTCCCGGCGGGCCGCTGGTGGCCAGGCAGGGAGACGGCGAAGTGCTGCTTTCCTGCTATGCCAGCGACGCGCTGGTGGCCGCGATCGGTCGACGCGGCCTGCCCATGCCGGCGCCGGCTGCGCGCTCGACGGCGCCGGCGTCTGGCATGCCGATGTCGGCTGGAGGCCGCATCCTGTTGGCCGAGGACAATCCGGTCAATCGCGAGTTGATCCAGTGGCAGCTGGAGGAACTGGGCTACCGCGTGGACGCGGCGCCGGGAGCGATGGAGGCGCTCGCGCAGTGGTGCCCGGGCACCCACGTGGCGGTGCTGACCGACATCAACATGCCTGGCATGAACGGCTATGACCTGGCGCTGGCGTTGCAGCAACGCGGGCAGACGCCCCCGATCCTGGCCATCACCGCCTCGGCGCTGCCCGCCGACCGCGAACGTTGCCGGGCCGCCGGCATCAGCGAACTGCTGCTCAAGCCGGTCGGGCTGGACGTGCTGGAGGCGACGCTGGCCCGCCACCTCGTGTCGTCGCAACGGCCACTGGAGGCGCCATCGGCCGGCGCCGGCGACGACGCGCGCGATCGACAGCGCCGTTCGAAAATGCGGGAACTGTTCGTGAGCACCACCGCCGAGGATATCGCCGGCATCACCGAAGCACTTGCCCGGCAGGACGCGGCCGAGTTGATCGGCCGCCTGCATTCGCTGGCCGGAGCGCTGCTGATGATGGCTGAACGCGACACCGCACAGGTCTGCGTCGGTTTGGAGCAGGCGCTGCTGCAGCAGCCTGCACCGGTGCCGCACGCGGCGATCGAGGCGCTGCTGCGGACCCTGGAAAGCTTGCTGGAACGCTATGCGTGCCGGTCCGGCGGCGGCCCAGCGCAGCCGGATTGCAAGCCGTTGAATATCGATCCGGCACGCCGGCGCGCACCATGACCGCTGCCTGCCCGCGCGGCGGTCGGCACCCCCGAACTTTGGAGCACAACGATGACCGATAGCCTTGAAAACCTGCGTCGCCCGCTGCGGGTGATGCTGCTGGATGACCACCCGCTGGTCCGCTTTGGCCTGGAGGGCCTGTTGAACGATGATCCGGCTACCTGCGTGGTGGGTTCCTTTGGCACCAGCCAGGAACTGCTGGACGCGCTGGCCGGCAACCCGACCGCGGCCGATGTGGTGCTGGCCGACTACGTGCTCGCCGCGCACGATCGCAGCTGCCGGCAGCTGCTGGGCGAACTGGGCCGCGCATATCCGGCGCTGCCGGTGGTGGTGTTCTCCTCGCGCTGCAACGACGCCACCGTGGCGGAGGCGCGGCAGGCCGGCGCGCGTGGCTACCTGTTCAAGGGCGAGCGCATGGCCGCGATGGTGCAGACCCTGGTCCAGCTCTGCGGCACCGCTGTGGACGCGTCTGCAGCGGCAGCCGTAGCAGGCGCAGCACCAGCGCCATGATCGCCTCGGCCTGCGGCAGCGCCCGTGCGGGCTCGGGCGCGGTCGCGGTGCTGACCACGGCAATGCCGTGCGCCGGCGCCCACAGCGCGAACTGCCCGCCGTAGCCCCAGCCCCAGACCAGCCGCTGGCGATCCAGGCGGCCGCTGAACCACAGGTAGCCGTAACCGATGTCGTGCAGACCGGGCAGCTGCCATTGCGCAGTGCCGCGCGAGCGCGTGCTGGCCCGCACCCAGCGCGCCGGCAGGATCGGTGCAGTCCCCCAGCGGCCCTCACGGGCCATCATCCAGACCAGCTTGAGCAGGTCGCGGGAGCGCAGCGCCAGCCCGGCATAACTCATCGGTTGGCCCAGCGCATCGCGCTGCCAGTGCCAGTGCCCGATGCCCAGCGGCGCGAACAGCTCACGCGCGGCCAGTGCCTCAAGGTCCAGGCCCTCGGCTTCGGCCAGGATCGGTGAGAGCAGGCCGATCACCGGGTCGTTGTAGCTCCACTGCCCGGCTGCGCCCGGCTCGGCCACCTGCGCCAGGGCCATCGCGATCGGGTCGGGCGAGGCCATCAGCGCATCGTATTGGGCCAGCCAGTCGTAGCGTAGCCCGCTGCGTGCATTGAGCAGCTGCTCCAGGTGCAGCTGCGCGGCCGGGCAGGGCGCCACGCAAGCGCGGGCGCGTGGCAGCAGCTGCGCCACGCGGGCCGACAGCCCGGGCAGGCTGCCGCGGCGCAGGGCCAGCCCGACCAGCATCGAAGTCACACTTTTGGTGATCGAGTTGACCGGTTGCAGGTCCTCGGCCTGCGCGCCGTGGTAGTAGCGCTCGCCCAGCACCTTGCCACCGGCTGCCAGCAGCAGGCTGCGCAGTCCGTCGATGGCCTGGCCATCGGCCAGCACCGCGTCGATGGCCGATGACGCCGGCGCGTTGGCGTCGGCCAGGCCGGCGCGGTCGGCAGTGCTGCCGGCCTTCACCGGCACGGGCAGCGACTGCGCCAGCCAGCCTGCTGCCGTGCCGGCCAGCAGACGGCGTCGAAGCGTATCCATGGCGTATCTCCGTTCAATGCGCGTGCCCGGTGCTCAGCGCGGCAGCTGGCCGCTGCTGGCGTGTCGGGCCGGCAGGACGGGTGAGATGGTCAGCAATCCACTCCTCATGGCAGGGTTCCAGACCTTTTTCATGATGCGCGCTCGGCAGTTCAGCAGTGCAGTGGCGACGCTGCGCGTGTCGGGAGCGGTGGTCAATACAACAAGTACGAAAGCCCGGCAGCAGGTTGGAACGGCGCTTGGGCGTGGTTGCACGGTCTGTATACAGAGCACTACCGCACATGAATAGCGTGATCTGTTCCGCAAGTTTTGAAACTAATTGCATAGGACTGGGTTGAATACGTCCGTAGTTTGCGACTGCCGACACACATTGGCCGGCGCAAATGCCAGGGATTGACCTCCAGCAGCAGGGAGGCGGCCGGGCCAGGTCCTTCTCCCTTCTGTGATGAGATTCCCATGAACCAGGTAACCCGCAACACGCTCTCCCGCCATACCCTGTCGCTTGCGATCGGCGGCATCCTTACGCTGTCGGCATCGGCCACCTTCGCGGCCGATGCCGACCGCCAGGTTGCCGATGGGACCGTGGTCACCGTGCCGGCCGGCAGCATCGAGACCGATGGCGACTATGCGCATGCGCTGGAAGCGATCAACGGCGGCACGATCATCGCCACCGCTACCGACCTGGTCACCCAGGGCTATCGCGCGGAAGGCATCTTCGCCGACGGCGCCGGCAGCGCGGTCAGCTTGGATGGCGGCTCGATCGGCGTTGACGGCGTCGATGCCAGCGGTGGCCTGGCCCGTAATGGCGGCGCATTGAACATAGACGGTACCGCCATCACCGTGTCCGGCAATGTCGTGCATGGCATGGCGGCCTTCAGCGGCGGTCAGGTCACGGTGCGCAACAGCACCATCGACGCCAGCGGCCGCACCGCCCATGGCGTGGACGCCCGCGACGCCGGCAGCCACCTGCAGATCAGCGACAGCGCCATCCACATGACCGGCGACAACGCCTCGGGCATGTTCGTCGATGCCGGTGGGCTGATCAGCGCCGAGCGCGTGGCCGTCCAGACCGAGGGCAACAGCAGCAACGGCGTGCTGCTCGGCAACGGTACCCTGCAGATGCGTGATTCCAGCATCCACACCGATGGCGACTATGGATCCGGCGTGTTGGCCACGACCGGTGCGCTTGCCGACCTCAGCAACACTACGGTCACCACCACCGGCAACTTCAATTACGGCCTGTATTCCGGAGGCAGCAGCACGATCAACGCCAGCGGCGTCGATATCAGTACCAGTGGCACCAGCGCGATCGGCGTGCTGGCCAACGGCACTGACGGCATAGTTGCCTTCAACGGCGGCAGCATCCAGACCACCGGCACCAGCAGTGACGGTGCGCGGGTCAGCAATGGCGGTCACCTGCAGCTCGGACGCGATGCCAGCGGCAACGGCACGCTGATCCAGGTCAGCGGCGACAACGCCCGCGGCGCGTGGGTCGACGCAGGCACGGCCCGTATCGACGGCGCCAGCATCCAGATCGATGGCGGCCGCGGCACCGGCATCGTCGGCGCGGCCGGCGTGGTCACCTCGCATGGCGGCGACGCGCTGGTCACCAATACCACCATCACCACCACCGGCTACTGGGGCGATGGCGTCGATGTCGAGGGCGATTCCTCGATGACCGTGCTCGACAGCAGCATCCACACCACCGGCGACGACGCCAAGGGTGCGGTGGCCTACGACGACAACGCCTCCCTGGTGCTGGACAACGTCAGCATCCGCACCGACGGCGCCACCGCGCGTGGCGTGGTCGCCAGCGGGCTGGCCACGAACGTGGCCATGCGCGGCGGCAGCATCACCACCACCGGCGCCGGCAGCAAGGGCGCGCAGGCGGTCTCCGCTGCTGCCCTGCAGCTGAGCCAGCTCAGCATCGATGCCTCCGGCACCGGTGTGCAGGCGGCCGATGCCAGCCGGGTCGATATGTCCGATGTCAGCGTGCTGACCCACGAGGGGTATGCACACGGCGTCGAGGCGACCGGCAGCGATGCGCGGGTGACCGGCAGCAACGTGCGCTCCACTACCGAGGGCGAACATGCCTATGGCCTGCGCGCCAACAATGGCGGCCAGGTCGATCTGGATCAGGTGACCATCGCTACCGGCGGCGTGTATGCGCATGGCGTGGTCGCCGATACCGTCGGCTCTTCCTTGAAGGTCGGTCATGCTGAGATCAGCACCGCCAGCGACGTATCCATGGGCGCTCGCGCGGTCGACGGCGGTCTGGTCGAGCTCAGCGCCGCGCGTCTGACCACCCGCGGCAACGGCGCCTATGGCCTGGAGGCGATGGGCGGTGGTTCTGTGCTGCGGGCCGACAACGTGTCGGTGGAAACCTTCGGCACCACCTTCGGCGGCACCACCGCCTCGGCCGTGGTGGCCGAGTGGGGTGGCCAGCTGGACATCAGCAACGCCAACCTCACCACCCATGGCGTTTCCTCGATCGGCCTGCTGTCGCAGGTTGGCGGCAGCCTGGGCGATCCGGACACGGTGCTCAACGCCAATCAGGTACAGGTGCTGACCAATGGCGAGAACGCCTTCGGCGCGATGGCCTGCGCGCTGGTGGTGGGTGCCGGCGATGCCTGTGCCAGCCCGACCCATTCGGGCATGGCCAGCGACGGCGCGCGTGCGCTGCTCAACATCACCGACAGCAGCCTCCACACCACCGGTACCGGCAGCCATGGCCTGTATGCCTATGGTCCTGCCGGCGCGGCCCTGACCGCCAGCGGCAGCCAGGTACTGACCACCGGCAATGGCGCGCATGGCGCGGTGGCCGAGTTCGGTGCCGAGCTGCAATTGATCGATTCGCAGGTGCGCGCCGAAGGCGCCGGTGCGGTCGGCGCCGACGTGATCGGCAGCACCCTGGGCATGGCCGGCGGCACGCTGTACAGCGGGCACGACAGTGCCATCCGCAGCGAAGGTGGCGACATCACGCTGACCGCCGCGGCCCAGGTCGGCGCCGGCAACGGCACGTTCCTGGAGCAGGTCGGCGATGACGCCAGCCTGGTGCGCATGCAGGACCGCGCCGTTGCGGTCGGCGATATCGTGTTCGGCAGCGGCGCCAGCACCGCGGCCACCACCCTGCAGCTGTCCGGCGATTCGGCCTGGGTCGGCAAGACCAGTGGCGTGCTCGAAGACCTGTCCATCGCCAGCGGCGCACGCTGGCAGATGACCGGCGATTCGCAGGTGGGCCGGCTCAGCCTGGATCACGGCATCGTTGCCTTCGACGCGCCCGCCACCGGCGACTTCAAGACCCTGACCGTCAACGGCGACTTCACCGCCAACAACGGCCTGCTGCTGATGAACACCGCGCTGGGCGATGACCATTCGGCCACCGACAAGCTGCATGTGCTGGGCAATACCTCCGGTACTGCGGCCGTGGCGGTCAACAACGTGGGCGGTCTGGGCGGTGAAACCCAGGACGGCATCCAGATCATCCAGGTCGATGGTCGCTCCGATGCCCGCTTCGACCTGGCCGGGCGTGCAGTCGGCGGGATGTACGAATACTTCCTGTACCAGGGCGGCAAGACCGACCCGAACGATGGCGACTGGTACCTGCGTTCGGAACTGGACAGCGCCACCGATCCGGCGCCGCAGCCGTGCCTGACCGATCCGGCCGCGCCGGGCTGCGGCGGCGGCATCATCAAGCCGGTGCTGCGTCCGGAGGCGGGCGCCTACCTGGCCAACCAGGCCGCGGCGGTGGGCATGTTCCAGCACGCGATGCATGACCGTCTGGGCGAGCCGAACCTGGTCGAGCGCCTGCGCCGGGACGACGTGCGTGGCAGCAGTTGGGCGCGTATCGAAGGTGGCCAGACCCAGCAGCGCACCGGCTTGGACCAGCTGGATGTCCGCAGCGACCGTTCCATGCTGCAGATCGGCACCGACCTGGCGCGCTGGGGCGAGCAGGGCCGTGGCCAGGTGGGCGTGATGATGGCGGCCGGCAAGAGCAGCAGCAGCGTGCTGTCCAACGCCACCGGCTACCAGGCGCAGGGCCGTGTCGATGGCACCGCGCTGGGCATCTACGGCAACTGGTTCGCCCATCCCGCGCAGGGCACCGGCCTGTACGTGGACAGCTGGGTGCAGGCGGGCGACTACCGCCAGCGCGTGCAGGGCCAGGCGCTGGCCGAAGAGCGCCTGCGGGCGCGCAGCCTGACCGGCTCGGTGGAAGCCGGCTACGCCTGGCTGGCGCGCAGCAGCGAGCGCTCGCGCTTGCTGGTCGAGCCGCAGCTGCAGCTCACCTATACCGACTACCGCAGCGACGACCATGCCGAAGCCAACGGCACCCGCATCGAGACCGCGCTGGCCGGCGGTCTCACCACCCGCCTGGGCGTGCGGGCGTATGGGCATGCCAACGTGGACAGCGGCAACCGGGTGCAGCCGTTCGTCACCGCCAACTGGTACCACCAGCAGCGCGGCAATGCGGTCAGCTTCAACGGCGATGCCATCAACGGCGCCGCGCCGCAGGATCGCTACGAGCTCAAGGCCGGCGCGCAGTTGCAGTTGGGCGGCAAGTGGACCGGCTGGGGCCAGCTGGGTGTGCAGCGTGGCGATGGCAGTTTCCGTGACGTGGCCGCGCAGCTGGGCCTGAAGCGGGCCTGGTAAGCACCCGCGGGAACCGGGGCCGGCGTGGAGGATTCCACGCCGGCCTTGTGTTGTGTGTCGCAGATGGCCCACGAACGTTGATACGCACGGTCGAAGCGACCTCCGCGTAGCGAAATTGGTATGTCGCGGTGCCGCAATTCGATATGACAAAGGTGGTGCGCACCTCAGTTGCAATGTGCGATCCATCCCACCGTATTGTTAACCCGCGAATCAACTTGAGAATCGTGTCACGGCATAACTTTTTTCTATCAACCTCCCTGATTGCTGCCGTCTGAACAGGACTACGTTCACCGCTCCTTAACCAGTCTCGACTGGGCATTCCTGGAGAGGGTTCAATGGCACATGCTTCACATATCCGCCTGCGGCGACCACGCCGCGGTCTTCGACTGCTTGTTCTCACCGCGGCCATGCTGTCGGCGCAGGCCTATGCGCAGAGCACGGTGGGCGACATCAGCGGCCTTGCCCCGGAGTTCACCGGTGGCGAGGTACGCATCCGCAACCTCGATTCCGGCGTGGTCCGCGACGGCAGGATCGGCACCGACGGCCGCTTCCGGCTGGGCACGCTGAGCAGCGGCAGGTACGAGGTGACCGCCACCAGCCCGAGCGGCGAAGTGCGCACCGGCGTGGTCACGGTGGCCGCCGGCCAGACCACCAGCGCGTACCTGGCGGCCGGCGGCAGCGCGGCCGCGACCCTGGATGCGGTCAACGTGCGCGCCCAGCTGGGCGCAACGATCGACCTGGGCAGCGTGGAATCGCGTACCACCTTCAGCGCCGAGCAGCTCAATGCGCTGCCGGTCGCCCGCGATATCACCAGCATCTCGTTGCTGACGCCCGGTACGGTGGCCAGCAGCGGCTATTTCGGGCCGGCATCCTTTGGCGGCGCCTCGGCCGCCGAGAACAGCTACTACGTCAGCGGCTTCAACGTCACCAACCTGTTCGACAGCCTGAGCTTCACCGAAGTACCGTTCCAGGCGATCGACCAGCTCGACGTGCAGACCGGCGGCTACGGCGCCCGCTATGGGTTTTCTACCGGCGGCGTCACCAGCGTCAACGTCAAGCGTGGCACCAACGAGTGGAAGGGCGGCTTCAGCTGGACCACCACGCCGGACGCCTTCCGCAGCAGGCAGCCCGATACCCTGCGTAGCGACGGCACCCTGCTGCGTTCGTATGACAACAACAAGCAGGACAGCGACGTGGCCTCGGCGTGGATCGGTGGTCCGCTGATCCAGGACAAGCTGTTCCTGTTCGCGCTGGGGAGTCTGAGTACGGCCGACAGCGAGGCCTATGGTGGGCGTAGCGCCGAAGCTCCACGCAAGTCCGGGGTCTCCACGCCGCCCACCTCATTGGCAACCAGTGCTGAGGACTACAGCTCGAACAATCCCTACTGGCTGCTCAAGCTGGACTGGTATCTCAACGACAACAACCATCTGGAGTACACCGGCTTCGGCAACAACCGCCGCTACCACTACGACAAGTACACCGCCAATTACGAAGACGACAGCCCCGCTGCCGAGGCCAGCAAGGACAAGTACCTGGGCCGGCTGTACAAGAAGCAGGAGGGCATGACCCATATCCTGCAGTGGACCAGCTACCTGAACGACGATCTGACGGCCAGTTTCCGCTACGGCAGCATGCGCAACAAGAATGGCGAGTACACCATCAGCCCGGACGGGCAACGCGGCGAGTATGACGGCAATATCGAGAGCCCGGAGGGCAGCTGCCCGTACGTCTACGATTATGTTCTGGGCAAGCGGGTAGGTTGCGCGGTGGAAAGTTCGCTCGGCATCGCCAACGGCAGCAATCAGCGCAGCACGACCGCGCTCGACCTGACCTGGCAGCTGGACGACCACGCGATCGGTTTCGGGGTCAGCGATGATGTGTGGAAGTCCACCCAGGGCAGTTCCTACTCCAGCGGCGCCCGCTGGCTGCTGTACAAGGACTACGCACGCAAGATCAACTTCCGCACCGGCGGTGACATCAAGATCGAGCAGCGCTCCTGGTACCTCGAAGATCACTGGCAGGTCACCGACGCATTCATGCTGTACGGCGGCCTGCGCAATGATTCCTTCAACAACAAGAACGGCGATGGCCAGAGCTTCGTCAAACAGGACAATATCTGGCAGCCGCGTGCCGGCTTCTCATGGGATGTGCTGGGTGAGGGCAGCTCCAAGCTGTTCGGCTCGATCGGCCGCTACTCGTTGCCCATTGCCGCCAACGTTGCGCTGCGTTCGGCCTCTGGTTCGTACTACACCAATGAGTACTACACCTACGATGGCTACGATCCGGTCACCGGCAAGCCCAACATCACCGGTTCGCTGGATGGCGGTGCCAACGACAACGTGGTCAACGGGTCCGATGGTCACGCGCCGGACCCCAGGTCCATTGCCTCGAAGGGCTTGAAGCCGTATACCCAGGACGAGGTCATCCTCGGCTATGAGCAGAAACTGCAGTCCGGCAACCGGTGGGTGGATGGGTGGACGCTGGGTGCCAAGCTGACCTGGCGCCGCATCAACAATGTGATCGACGATACCTGTGATTCGCGTGCGCTGTACAACGCGGCCAGGAACGCGGGCTACGATCTGTCCAACTGGGACAATCCCTGGGAAGTACCGTCCGGCCTGCCGGGCTGCTGGATCTACAACCCCGGGGAAGACCTGAACGTCAGCCTGGATGTTGACGGCGATGGCAAGGTCGACGACATCACGGTGCCGGGCGAGGAACTGGGCCCCAAGGCCAAGCGCAGCTACCGCTCCCTGACCCTGACGGCCGACAGGCAGGGGGAGCGCTGGTATGCCAGCGTCAACTACACCTGGGCGAAGTTGAACGGCAATTATGAAGGGCTGGTCAAGAGTACCAATGGCCAGACCGATACCGGCACCACCTCCGACTTCGATTTCAAGGAGTTGATGTACGGTGCCGATGGCTATCTGTTCAACGACCGTCGGCATAGTTTCAAGTTGTATGGTTCCTACGACCTCACCGACGAGTGGCAGCTCGGCGCGAACCTGTTGATCCAGTCGGGCACGCCGATCACCTGTCTCGGCGGTGGCATGGACACCTTTGGTACCGAGTATGGCTACACCGGCGTGTTCCATACCTGCAACGCCGACATCGAGGAAGTCAGCAAGCTGGGCAGCAACGGGCGGACCCCGTGGGTGGTCAGCTTCGACCCAAGCGTGCGTTACCGGCCGGCGGCGTTGCCCGGGCTGAGCGTCCAGTTCTCGGTCATCAACCTGTTCAACTCGGTCAAGCCACTGCAGGTGTATGAGACCAAGTTCAGCGTCGACAACAATGGTGCCATCACCGACTACTACAACTTCGAAAAGGCCAAGTACTACACCACTCCACGCTATGCGCGGGTACAGCTGCAGTACGACTGGTAAGCCCCTGAGCATGCGCCACCGGCTCTTGAGGGCCGGTGGCGCCTTGATGAGATATGCGATGAACACAATGACTGCTACTGCCCCGCTGCTCGCACTGGCCCTGGCTGCAGCGTTCGATGCCCGGGCCGAATGCACGGTGCCGGCCGCATTGAACGGCCTGACCTTCATCAATGCCATCGACCCGGACTACTCGCCGGAAAACCCCAATGCCGGCAGTCTGGTCAAGCTGCGGTTCGCTGCCGGCCACTACACCAACCAGATTCTGAACAAAAACCTGACGGTCGAGGGGAGCTATGTATACAGGCGGCTGGCCGCCGGCGTGGGTCAGCTCGAAGCGCACGAGGACTTCGGCGGCAGCGTGACCAGGTATCGACTGACCCTGGTCTGCTCGACCCCATGGTCGGGGGTATTGATCTACAACCAGGAGCAGGGAGCCATGCCGCCGGCGGTGCGACAGAACGTGGGTCGTTACACCATTGCCGAAGGTCAATGATCATGGGCATGGCCTGGCCGGCCGGGTAAAACCGCGCAGGGCCAGGCCGGTCCTGGCAAGCCAAACACCGGCGGGGCGGTAGCGTCAGGGCGCTTTTTCCAGCGCCTCCAACAACGCATACGCCAGCCGCACCCGCCCTTCATTGGGATGCGACTTGTTGGTCAGGATCACGATCCCCACCTGCCTGGATGGAATGAAAGCCACATAGCCGGCGAAACCGCCGGTACCACCGGTCTTGTTGTACAGCCAGTCCTGCTGTGGCAACAGCGAGGTGGCGATCGGCGTGGTGGGATTGTCGTGATAGGCCATCTGGTCCGAGTTGCCCTGCAGCAGTGCCTCCAGCGCCAGCGGGTAGCGGTACTGCTCCCAGACCAGGGCCTGGGTCATCGGGCCTAGCTCGAAGCGCCCCAGCTGGGTATCGCGCAGCGCCTTGTCCAGGGCAGCGTCGCCGGTGGCCGGCGCAATGTTGAGCTCGACGAAATGCAGCAGGTCGCGCGCGCTGGAGCGCATGCCGTACGCCTCCTGCGCCAACGGCCCTGGATTCAGCCGCACCGCCACATCGGCCGCGTTGTAGCCCTGCGCATAACCGCGGCGCTGTTTCTGCGGCACGCGCAGCCAGCTGCTGGTCAGGCCCAGCTTCGGGTACAGCGTGCCCTGCATCGCGCGCTCGAACGACTGGTCCAATGCCCGCGCGGCGACTACGCCCAGCAGGGCGATTGACGGGTTGGCGTAGCTGCGCTGTTCACCACCGGGATACGACGGTGTCCACTGCCGGTAGTAGCGCATCGCATCGGCGTCGGTCTTGACCGCATCCGGGAACTGCAGCGGAAACCCGCCGCCACTGTGGGTGCCCAGCTGCCACAGCGGCACCGAGCCGATCGGGTGACCGGCCAGGTCCGGCAGGTACTTGCCGACCGGGTCCTGCAGCGACAGCGCGCCCCGCGCCTGCGCATAGGTGGACAACGTAGCGGTGAAGGTTTTGCTGATCGAGCCGAGCTCGAACAGAGTGTTAGGCGTTACCGGCGCCTTGGTGGCCTTGGACGCCACGCCGTAGCTGTAGAAGCGCTGCTGCCCGTTGTGGCTGATCCCGATCACCATGCCCGGCACGTGGTAGCGCTGCATGAAGGCGGCCGCAGCGCCGTCCACGAATGCAGGATCGAGCGCAACCGGTTGCGTCTGGGCGGCGTGGGCGGCGGGCGCTGCGCTGGCCAGCAGGGCCGAAGCAAGCAGCAGGTTACGGAGCGGCGAGGACATGGGGCAGCCTGTGGTGGGAAGGAGGGGCGGACCGGACCGGTCAGCGGATTCTGCCATCGGCGATCTGCAGTATGCGCGCATCGCCGGGTGGCGGGAGTTGCTCGGGATACGCGCTGACCAGCAGCGCGGCGCCCTCACGCGCGGCGGCAGCCAGGGTCTCCCAGGCCACCGCGCGGTCCTTGCTGTCCAGCAGCGACAGCGACTGATCGAGCAGGATCAGCCGCGGGGCGCCGACCAGACAGGCGGCGAGCATGGCCTTGACCATTTCGCTGCCGCTCAGCGCCGCCAGCGGTTCCTTGCGTCGTGCCTGCAGGCCCAGGCGTTCCAGCACCTCGCTACTGCGCGCAAGCATCTGTGCATCGCTCAGCAGGCTGTCTGCCGCGGCTATCCGCAGGAAGTCGCCGAGAAGATAGTCGCGGATGATCGGCGTCGAGGTCCCGGCATAGCTCAGGTGGCGCCGACGGTAGCCGGCGTCGAGCAGGATGTCGTTCCAGGCCACCGTGCCGGCCAGCGGCTTGAGGGTGCCGGCGATGATGCCCAGCACGCTGGTCTTGCCGCTGCCGGGCGGGCCGGCCAACACCACGATCTCACCCGCGCCCAGCGCCAGGCAGGCGTGGTCGAGCACCACCCGCTCGCCGATGGCATGTACCACATTGTCCATGATCAACATCGGCCGCTCCCGGTTGGTGGCCAGGTACGCCTGGCCGGTGGCGCGCCCGCAGCGCCGGTGGACCGAGTGCACGGAAGCACAGGCATTAGAGCGAACTGCACGGCATCTGCGAAGAGGCATTGGCGACAGCGGCGGCCCGCGCAGGTCGGCGCCGGCCGCGGTGATGGTGCCCGCTCACGGGCGCTGCGCAGCCGGTTCAGTCGACCGCGATCAACTGGGCCTTGGATACCGGCCGCAGACTCAGCTTGTGGGTGACCGTGCTGAGCATCCGCCTCGGGTCCTGCGGGTGCGGCCGGGTGGCGGTCTGGCTGCTGCCCAGCCGCCACAGGCCAAGCATGACGATCTCCGATCCCACCGGGAACCGCTGCAACCACGCCGCGTCGTCATGGCCGATGCTTACTTCGAAGTACTCGTGGCGATTGGCGACATCACCGTGCCGGTACTGGGCGGTGCAGTTCAGGTACGTCGGGCCGTAACCGCTGCCGGCCTGCGGCGAGCGGTGCGAACGGACCGTGCCGGCCAGCGCCAGCGGAAACCCGCTGGACATCGACGCGACCCGTTCGCAGGCCTCGTCGTAGCGGTCCTGCGGGTAGAAGAATCCATCCCAGGCGACCTTTTTCTTGCCCAGCCGCAGGGTCAGCTGCGCTGCCAGCAGAGTATCGTCGGCGCACAGCGCGCGCAGCACCGCCAGCGCGCCGACGGTGCGCAGGTAGTCGTCGAGCGGCGACGTGGCGTTGCCGCGTTTCAATGCCTGCTGCAGGCCAAGCAAGCGCAGCTCCTGCCTGCCATCGTCCAGGGTCTGCAGGAACCCCGGATCAGCCACGGCGGCCAGGATGCCGTGCAGCCGGCCGCGCGGGTCGTAGCGGCAGCCCGGTGCGTGCGCGGCGCCCTGTTCCAGCACGATATGGGCCGGCACGGTAACCGGGCCGTGGCGGTCGGTGCCGGCCACGGCCTGCTCGGCGATGAAGCAGGCCGGTGCAAGGCAGCCGGGGCTGTCGCAGAAGAGGGCGGGCAGGGTCTGCCGGGCGTCATGGCGCTTCTGCAGCAGAGCCGGCGTATGCACCGTGCCATGGCTGCCCACCGCCGTGCGCATGTTGATTCGGCAACTCATCTGCGTTTACTGCTTTCAACGGAAGGTGCACATGATAGCGCCTGCCCGGATAAGGGCGCTGTCGGTGCCATCCGGGCAGAACGGCCATCGCCGACGACACCGCTTTCATGCGCGGACGGCCTGCGAGGCAGCCGTTGCCGGCTTGTACCGGCAACGTGGATAACCCGAGCAGGACTGGAAGCTGCCGTAGGCGCCACTGCGCTGCACGATCACCCCGCCGTCGCAGGCCGGGCAGGGATGCTCCTGGATCGGCTGGCCGTCAAGCGCGGTTACCTGCAGCGCGCCATCGGCGATCAGTTCGGCCAGGAACGGCGAGCGCTTACCGCGCACGCTGAACATCGCCACCGTACGCCGCGCCCGGGTCAGCGCCACGTAGAACAGGCGGCGTTCTTCGGCCAGTGGCCAGTGCTCGGCGTGCGGCATGGCCAGCGCCAGCACCGGGTCATCGGCACGCGTGTTGGGGAAGCTGCGTTCAAGCATGGCCGGCAGGATCACCACGTCGGCCTCGGCGCCCTTGGCACGGTGCGCGGTCAGGAAACGCACGTCCAGCTGCTGGCCGAAGCGCGCCTGCCAGTTGGGCGGCACGAAGCTGCGGTCGGCGTTGTAGCGGCCGAGCACGAAGATCGACAGTTTGCCGTTGCGGCCCGGCGCCATCTGGCCACTGAGCAGCTGGCGCTGCACCTGCAGCAGGTACTGGCCGATGGCATCGCAGATCTGCTCGCGCACGGCGACCTGGAAGGCCTGCAGCACCGGGCCATGGGCGGCGGTGACCGAGCACACCTGCTTGGGCAGCTGCGCCGGGTTGCGGGTGATGAAGCCGCTGGAGACGTCGCACAGCGCCTGCGGGCAGCGGAAGGTCTGTTCCAGCTTGAGCACCCGGCCTTGCCCGAACCAGTCGACGAAGCCGGTCATCACCGACACATCGGCACCGGCGAAGCGGTTGATCGATTGCCAGTCGTCGCCCACCGCGAACAGGTGCCTGCCCGGCGCCTGCACCAGGGCCCGGCACAGCCGCGCGCGGGCGCGCGAGGCATCCTGGAACTCGTCGGCCATCACCAGATCGTAGGGTGAGCTGTAGCGGCCCTGCTCAAGGTGCTCGGCGGCCTGGTTGAGCATGTCCTCGAAATCGATGCCGTGCACGGCCGCCAGCGCCTCGTCCCAGGCGTGCAGGATCGGCGTGGCCAGTTCCAGGAACAGCCGGTGGCGGTGCTTGTACTGGTCCTCGGGCATCGCGCGCAGGCGCTGGGCCATGTCCTCCATCGACAGCGCGTTGCTCTTGGCGTGGCTGATGAAGGTGCGCAGCAGTGCGATCAGCTCGGTGTCGGGCATCGGCCTGGCGCCATCGCCGGGCAGCTCGCGGTCCGGGTTGGGGTCCAGCACGATCCCGCGCCGGGTCAGCGCCTGGCCCAGGTGGGTGAACAGCGCGCCGCTGCGCAGCTGGTGCGAGGTGGTCTCGACCAGGTCGGTACCGCGCCGCGCATGCTCCTGGCGCTTCCACTGCAGGCTGTCCAGGTAGCCGTCGAAATGCGCCGGCGCATTGCCCTGCGCATCCAGCGCCAGGTGCTCGTGGTACAGCCCGATGCCGGGGTAGTGGAAATCGGGGCGGTACTGGCGGTACTGGTCGGTGGCCGTATCGAATTCGTAGTGGCGCTCGTAGTTGTAGTCCACGCCGTTGTAGAACAGCCAGTCGGCGATCACGCATTCTTCGATGCTGCGTACCCGCTCCCCGCGCAGGGTGCGCACATAGCCGCTGCCGTCGGCGTCCCAGCCATCGGCGCTGAGCGCACCGCCGAGCGGCGGCAGGTCGCGGCCGAACACCAGCCGGAACATGTCCCACTGGGTACGGAAGTGCAGCGAGCGGTCCTTGAGCCGGTCGATCAGCTCGGCCAGCTGGTGGAAGCCCTGCGCCGCATCGACGGCCCAGTCGGGCACATCGGGCATGCGCCCGGTCGCCTTGCCGATGATCTGCCGGCCCAGCGCATGGAAGGTGCGCGCCTGCACCGCCTGTGCGTCCAGCCCCAGCCGCGCGAAGGCCTGTTCGGTGCGTTGCTGCAGTTCCCCGGCGGCATCCTTGTTGAAGGCCAGCATGACGATGCGCTCGGGCGGCACCAGGCCGCGGTCGACCGCATAGGCGGCCTTGGCCACCAGGGTCGAGGTCTTGCCTGAGCCGGCCGCGGCCACCACCTGCACGCGGTTGTCGAAGCAGATCACCGCGCGGGCCTGTTCGTCGGTCAGCGGCTGGCGTTCGACCTGGTCCAGCAGCTCGCCGGCCTGGACCAGTTCGCGTTGCAGGTAGGCCTGGTTGCGTTGCTCCCAGGTAGACGCCCAGTCACTGCTCCAGCGGGTCAATGCATCTTCGATCTGCGCGGGCGGGCCGGGCAGCAGCGGGCGCAGCGCCGGATCATCGAATACCGCCCACAACGCGGCTTCCTCCACCGGCAGGGCCGGGCGACGCTGCAGCAGGGCCTGCTGCTGCTCCTGGGTGAACCAGCGGTGCTGCGCATCGGCCTGCTGCAGCTGGGCGTCGGCCAGCGCCAGCCAGTGCTGGACCTGCTCCAGGGCAGCGCAACTGTCGGCCAAGCGCTGGTCCTGCTGCCGGTCCTGCTCCAACTGGCGCAGGGCCTGGCGCAGCGTGCGTGCCTGCGCATGCGGCAGGCCGCCCAGGCGTACTGCCTGCGCTTGGCCCGGGCACAGCTGCAGTTCGCTCCAGAGCAGCCCGCGGCGCAGGCTCGGCGAGGCGGTGGCGGGCAGCGGGTGCAGCGCGCCGTCGATGTACAGTTCAAACTGCTGCCCGGCCAGGCGCAGCTGCCAGTGCGGCGAGCGCGTGATGCGTCGACCCCAGTACGAAGGGGTCCAGTGGTGCGTCATCCATACATCCAGAAGGCGGCCGGCTGCCAGAACCTGCAACGGCGGTGGGGTCAGGCGGCCATGATAGGAAAATCCTGACCCCTGCGCCTCCGGTTTTCCGAGTTGTGCTGGATGGCTTCGCTAGGGGCGGAACATCACCGACGCGGCGATCGCCGCCACGCTCTGTTCCAGGCCCGGATCGGCATCGGCCGGGTAGATCACGGCCATGCGCACGTAGCGTTGGCCCGGCCACAGCGCCAGGTAATGCGCGAAGCGGCGCCCTTCCGGCAGGGTGCCGGTGACCACGATGCCATCGATGCCGGCGAAGCTGACACGGCGCTGGGACTGGGCAACGCCCTGGTCCAGTTCACGGGTGCCGGCGATCAGGGTGCGCGAGGTGGTCGCCGGACTGGTTGCGCCGGCCGGCAACGCCAGCTGCGAGGCGATCACAATCAGCGGCTGCAGACCCTGCGGGTCCACGTCCAGGGGGCCGGCGGTCATCCGCAGGCTCGAACCGCCCAAGGCGTCGATGATCCGGAACGGGCCGGCAGGCTCGGCGGTGAAGGGTAGCGCGGCAAGCTTGGTGGCCAGGGTCACCTCCCCCTGCAGGGTCACCGAGGCCAGCGTGTGCATCACCTGCGCATCGGTGATGGACGAGCCGTCAGGCAGCTGCACGGTCACCAGTACGGCCTTGGTGCCGCGATAGAAGGCCGCCCATTTGCGGAAGGACTGGCCGTGGGCCCGCTGCGTGCCGGCCACCACCGGCACCTTGGCTCCCTGCGCCTGGATATGCGCCAGGGTATCCACCACGATGCCCTTGCTGGCAAAGGCGGTGCGCGCTGCAGGCAGGCTGTCGAACAACGTGCCGATCGGTTCGGCGGCCTCGGCCGGAAGCTCGGCCACCAGAATGCTGGCCTGGCCCTGTTCGCCGGTCAGGCCGCTGAACTGGGTAGCCAGTTCCATCCCCGCCGGCGGCACCAGACTGACCTGCGAGCCGGGAATCTGCACCGGGTCGGCGGCCGCGCCCGGCGTGCAGCCCAGCAGGCCGGCGCCGGCCAGTGCCAGCAGCGTGCGCAGCACGGCTCTGCTGCTTACGCGCAGGCGGTGGACAAGACAAGCGCGGGGGGAGGAAAGCTGCATGCTGTGGGTACCGCCAATGTCCAGGCGGTGCAGGGTAAGGTCAGGGCCGTGCGACGGCCATGCAATTTGTTTCAATCCGCCTGTGGTCGCCTTCGGCTGGCGCTGCGGTCAGCCTTGGCAGGCCGCCGCTGTGCCGGCGCGTGACCGTCGCTCCACCAGCACCGCCACGCCCCACAGCAGCAGGCCGCCCAGTGCGGTGGCCGCCCCCACATAGCCGGTGGTGGCCGGACTGAAGCCGGCGCCGATGGCCATGCCGCCGAACCACGGGCCCAGGGCGTTGGCGGTATTGAAGGCGGCATGGTTGGAGGCCGCCGCCAGGGTCTGCGCTTCGCCGGCCACGTCCATCAGCCGGGTCTGCAGCACCGCGGCCAGCGCGCCCATGGTGCCCACCGCGATGATCATCGGGAAGACACTCCATACCGACTGCGCGGCCAGCGGGTAGGCCAGCAGCACCAGGATCGACCAGACCAGCACCACCGCGGCGGCGCGGAAATGGAAGCGGTCCACCAGCCAGCCGCCGGCGACGTTGCCGATGATCGCGCCGACGCCGAAGATGCCCACCGCCAGCGGCATCCACGATTCGGCCAGGCCGGTGACCTGGACCAGGGTCGGCGCCAGGTAGGTGAACACACAGAACATGCCGGCAAAGCCGACCGACCCGATCGCCAGCGCCAGCCACACCTGGGTGCGGTTGAACGCGCGCAGCTCGCGCATCGGCGAGGTGCGCACTTCGTCCGGGTCGGGCAACAGGAAGCGGGCGATCATCGCCACGGTGGCGATCGCCAGCACGCTGACCAGGGCAAAGGCGGTGCGCCAGCTCAGTTGCTGGCCGAGCCAGGTGGTCAGCGGGTTGCCGACCAGGATCGCCACCGACAGCCCCAGCAGTACCTTGGACATCGCCGCGCCGCGCTGGGCCGGCGGGCTGATCGCCGCGGCCACCAGCATCGCCACGCCGAAGTAGGCGCCGTGCGGCAGCCCGGCGATGAAGCGGGCCAGCAGCATGGTGCCGTAGTTGGGCGCCAGCGCGCTGGCCAGGTTGCCCACCGCATAGAAACCCATCAGCGCCAGCAGCAGGGAACGCCGGGCGTAACCGGCGCCGGCGAAGGCCAGGACCGGCGCACCGACCACCACGCCCACCGCATAGGCGCTGATCAGGTGCCCCACCTGGGTTTCGCTGATGGCCAGCCCGCGGCTGATCTCCAGCATCAGCCCCATGCTGGCGAACTCGCTGGTGCCGATCGCAAAGCCGCCCAGCGACAGGGCCAGCAGGATGAAGGTGCGCTCGCGCGGGGACAGGCGCGCGGCCAGGGAAACGGGGGAGGAGCTCATGCGGGCAGGGCGTGACCAGGGGGCGGCCGCCCATTGTACTGCTGCGGCGCAGCATGCGGCCTGCCGCCGGCCTGGGACGCTGTGGTGCAGGGTGGTCGCGATCGGCCCGGCGCCGGGCCGGCGGCGGCCGGGTCGGGATTTTCTGATTGGCAGCCTGCAGGCAGTGCTTTAGCATCGGCAGCCTGTCGTGGCGCGGGGAGCGTGCTTGATGGTCCAATACCCTCATGCAGTCCAGGTCAGCGGGAAGTACCAGCTGGTAGCCCTGACATATTCGCCGGTGTACAGTCCGGGCGATGTGTTCGGCTATGCCGTGTTCACGTCCGAAGGGGCAAGGGTCACCGAGGTGCTGTCGCTGGAACAGGCGCGCAGCCAGTGGGCGTTGCTGTGTGACCAGGACGGTGGGACGCGGGTGCAGGACGAAATAGAACCGCGTACGACGCCGCGCAGGCGCCGGCGCAAGCAGTAGCGCCCGCCGGGCGCGTCATGGAGGATAGGGTTTGTCCACGCAGAAGATCGTTGTTGCCGTAGTTGCCACCCTGTTGACCGTGATTGCCGGCTACTGCCTTGCCGGGTATCTCACCTTGTTGCTGCTGGGCCTGGATACCGGGCTGTTCAAGTGGAACACCTACCTGCAGTACCTGCAGGCACTGGACCAGCCGGCCGTGGCGCCGTATGTGACCAAGATCAAGCTGGCCGGCGTGCTGGGTTTCGGCCTGCCGCTGCTGCTGTACCTGGTGGTGATGTTCCTGATGTTCCGGCCGAAGAAGACCTCGCTGCACGGTGACGCGCGCTTTGCCCAGGCCGCCGACCTGGCCAAGCACGGGCTGTTCAAGAAGACCGGCAACGGCATCGTGGTGGGCAGCTTCGGCGGCAAGCTGGTGCGCCTGAGCGGCCAGCAGTTCGTGATCCTGGCCGCCCCGACCCGCTCGGGCAAGGGCGTGGGCGTGGTCATCCCGAACCTGCTGGAGTACGACGAGTCGGTGGTGGTGCTGGACATCAAGCAGGAGAACTTCGACCTGACCAGCGGCTGGCGCGCCAGCCAGGGCCAGGAGGTGTACCTGTTCAACCCGTTCGCCGAAGACCGCCGCACCCACCGCTGGAACCCGCTCAGCTACGTCTCCAACGACCCGGCCTTCCGCGTCTCGGAGCTGATGAGCATTGCCGCGATGCTGTACCCGGATGGGTCGGACGACCAGAAATTCTGGGTCAGCCAGGCGCGCAACGCGTTCATGGCCTTCAGTCTGTACCTGTTCGAGAACCGCGACGACGCGCTCAGCTCCGGCTTCCCCGGCGTGCAGGACGTGCCCACCCTGGGCGCGCTGTTCCGCCTGTCCACCGGCGACGGCAGCGACCTCAAGAAGTACCTGCAGCGCCTGTCCGGGCAGACCTACCTGAGCGGCAACGCCAAATCGGCCTTCGCCAACATGCTGTCCCAGGCCGATGAGACCTTCGCCTCGATCATGGGCACCTTCAAGGAGCCGCTCAACGCCTGGATCAACCCGGTGCTGGACAAGGCCACCAGCGCCAACGACTTCCTGCTGACCGACCTGCGCAAGAAGAAGATGACCATCTATATCGGCATCCAGCCCAACAAGCTGGCCGAAAGCCGCCTGATCATCAACCTGTTCTTCAGCCAGATCATCAACCTCAACACCAAGGAACTGCCCAAGTCCAACCCGGACCTGAAGTACCAGTGCCTGCTGTTGATGGACGAATTCACCGCGATCGGCAAGGTCGACATCATCGCCTCGGCGGTGTCCTACATGGCCGGCTACAACGTGCGTCTGCTGCCGATCATCCAGAGCATGGCCCAGCTGGACGCCACCTATGGCCGGGATGTGTCGCGCACCATCATCACCAACCATGCCCTGCAGATTCTGTACGCCCCCCGCGAGCAGCAGGACGCCAACGACTACTCGGAGATGCTCGGTTACACGACCATCCGCAAGAAGAACGTCACCCATGCCCGCGAGAAGACCCACAGCTTCACCGAGGAGCGGCGCGCGCTGATGCTGCCGCAGGAGCTCAAGGCCATGGGCAACGATCACGAGGTGTTCCTGTATGAGGGGATCCCCCATCCGGTCAAGTGCGACAAGATCAAGTACTACAAGGATCGCTATTTCACGTCCCGTCTGCTGCCTAAAACTTCCGTACCAAATCTCGAAATTTGATCAAGTCGGTGTGAATTCCTGTGATGGACGTCAGATAAACGACATGTGAAGACGATTTTTGACTATGCTTTGACACCGAATTGACGCGCGGTTGTGGCATCGTATTTGTGATGGCCGTTCTATGCGCCGTGAATTTGTCGTTTAGAGTTCGCCGCACAAGGACAGCCGCAGGGTAGTTGCAGAGGAAATCATGGACGGTATTTTTCGAAGGGATGTGGGGGTGGGGCGACGGGGCCGGGCGATAAGCCCGGGACGCCTGCACACCGGTACATGCAGCCTTGGGCTGCGGGGACAGGGCGGGGGCCTGGTCACAACAATCCACGGTGTTTCATCGCTGTATCCGCAATCGCCATCTGCGTCCCGGGTCTTCATCCACCCGGCGCAGTGAATTGCCGTCAGTCAGTCGAATCAAGCCGCGTTCCGTACGTCATAGGGAAGTCCGTATGAAGCAAGCGTATCTGTCACAGGGTTTCATCGCCGTCGCCGCCGCACTGCTGCTGGCCGGTTGCGCCACCAAGCCGGCCCCGGATATCGGCGGCCGCTGGAAGCCGGTCAACCGCTTCGCCAGCACCACCATGGAAATTCCGCTGTACACCAGTTACGTGTACCAGGCCACGCCCATGGACGGCACGCTCAAGACCATGCTGGAACGCTGGGCCAAGGATTCGGGCATGACCCTGGATTACCGGATCAGCTCGGACTACACGCTCTACGGCGCCGTCTCCACCATCGGCACCACCAATCCGCAGCAGGCGATGATCGACCTCAGCTCCGCCTATGCGGCGCAGGGCGTGTCGGTGTCCATCGTCGGCAACCAGATTGTCGTGCAGGCCGCCGCGTCGCCCACCGTCTCGACGGGCGCGGTCGACGCGTCCAGCGGTAGCTGACGCCGGCCGGGTATCGGTAAACGTGATGCTCCCCGCGCACCGCGCCGGGGTGCCACGCCCATTGACGTTCCAGCAGTACGGATGAACCCATGTTCCGAAAGAAGGAAACAGGCAGTAGCCAGAAGGTCGACCAGGCGGTCGCCAAAGCGGTGAGCTACGAGCTGACCGTGGCCGACATGGCGCGCCGCAGCGAGCGCCGCGCATGGTGGGTGGCCTCGGCCTCGCTGGTGATGTCGCTGGCCCTGGCCGGCGGCTACTACTACATGCTGCCGCTGAAGGAGAAGGTGCCGTTCCTGGTGATGGCCGATGCCTATACCGGCAACGCCACCGTGGCCCGGTTGACCGGCACCTTCGGTGAGCAGGGCATTACCGCCAATGAAGCGATCAACCGCAGCAACGTCGCCCAGTACGTGATGGCGCGCGAGTCCTTCGACTCGGCGGTGATGGGCCTGCGCGACTGGGACCTGGTGTTCACCATGTCCTCCGAGCCGGTCGCGGCGAGCATGAACCAGCGCTATGCCAACAACAATCCGAAGAACCCGGTGTTCGTCTACGGCACCCACCAGGCGATCCGGGTCAAGATCCTGAGCATCACCCCGCTGGGCGCCGAGGGCAATGGCAGCTTCAAGGGTGCCTCGGTGCGCATCCAGCGCAGCCTGCTGGACAAGCGCACGGCGGTGGCGCAGTTCCTGGACAACCAGCTGGTCACCATGCGCTTTGAATACAAGCCAGACCTGGCCTTGTCCGAGCAGGACCGCATCCTCAACCCGCTGTCGTTCTACGTCACCGAATACCGCGTGGACAACGACTACGCCCGTGGCGTTCCGGTTCCCGATGACGCCGCCATGGCCAGCCAGTCCGCCCAGGCGGCGCTGGCTGCCCAGGCGGCGCAGACGGCCCAGGCCGGGGTTTATGACCCGAACAATCCGGCTGCGGCCACCATGGTCGACCCGGCTACGGGCCTGCCTGTGCCGCCGCCGATGCCGGGCGTGCCGGGGCAGACGGTGCCGGGGCAGCCCATGCCGGGCCAACCCATGCAGGGTCAACCCATGCAACAAGGCGTACCCGGGCAGGCTGTGCCGGGCCAGGCGATACCAGGACAAGTCGCGCCGCGGCAACCGGCACAGGTGCCGGGCCAACGTGTTTCCACCGGAACTGCTGAGGGAGCAAGCAACCGATGAGTAGTAACAAAATTTGGTGGGCCAGCTTGGCCCTGTTGCCGATGTTGTCGGCGTTCTCTGCTCCGGTCGCCGCACAGGCGGTGGACCAGTACGAATACGAGAAGGACCGTATCTATCCGGTCCGCACCGGCCTGGGCCTGACCACCCAGATCGAACTCAGCCCGAACGAGAAGATCCTCGACTACAGCACCGGCTTCAGCAATGGCTGGGAACTGACCCGTCGCGAGAACGTGTTCTATCTCAAGCCCAAGAACGTCGACGTGGACACCAACATGATGGTGCGCACCGAGACCCATTCCTACATCTTCGAGCTGAAGGTGGTGGCCACCGATTGGCGCCAGCTGGAACAGGCCCGTCGCGCCGGGGTGCAGTACAAGATCGCCTTCAGCTACCCCAGCGATACCGAGTTCGGTACCGCCCAGCAGGCAGTGGAAGAAGAGGTCAAGCCGCTGTTGAGTTCGGAGCTGGCCAAGGACCGCCAGTACAACTTCGATTACTCCTATTCGACCCGCCGCTCCAAGAAGATGGGTTGGCTGATCCCGGTCAATGCCTATGACGATGGGCGCTTCACTTACCTGAAGCTGCCGACATCGCCGGAGTACAAGACCGGCATCTTCCCGGCGGTGTTCGGCCGTGAGACCGAGTACGGCGAAGATTTCGTGGTCAACACGACGGTGGAAGGCAATTCCCTGATCGTGCACGGAACCTATCCCTATCTGGTCATCCGCCACGGTGACAAGGTCGTCGGTCTGCGAAGGAACGTGAAGAAATGAGCCAGCACAACATCCCCGGCAATGAGCCGAACAACGAACGCGACGGCGCTGACCTTGGTGCAAACCAGGGTGGTGGAGATACGCCGAACAACCCGTATTACGGCCGGAATGTGGCCGACGGTACGCCGAATCTGGATGCCGCCGCACCGCAACTGCGTTCCTCCGAAGAGCAACGGCTGAACCGCAAGGCGCTGCTGTTCCTGGGGGGCATCGTGCTGCTGCTGATTGCCATGGGCTTCCTGCTGTTCCGCAAGTCCAGCGATGACAAGGATGCACCGGCCAACCTCAACCAGACCGCACGTGCGACGACGCCGGAATTGCCAACTGCCGCTCCTGCGCCGCCGCCGCCGCAGAGCATGGCCGAACCGATTCCAATGATTCCGCCGCTGCCGACCGAGCCGCGTGGCCCGACCCGCCCCGAGTCTGATTTTGGCCAATCGATGTCTGCCCAGCAGATGGAACGTGGCCCAACCTTGCTTGACCGCCGAATCGGCGCCAACGGCAGTGTTTCCGATGGCGAGGGCGGGCAAGCTGCCAATGGCGGCATGGATGAGTACAGCCGTGCGATGCTCGCCCAACTTGCTGCCAACGGTCAGCCGCAGCAGCCGCAACCTCAGAAGACCAAGCGTGGACCGGATGTGGAGGACGTCTCCAGTGCCAGTTTCATCCGTAGCCCGGATGCACTGCTGGTGCGTGGCACCTATCTGCGCTGCGTGCTCGAAACCCGCATCATCACCGACCTGGCCGGCTACACCTCGTGCCTGCTGACCGAGCCGGTCTACTCGATCAATGGCCGCAGCCTGCTGCTGCCCAAGGGCTCGAAGATCTACGGCGCGTATGGCGGTGGCCCCAAGGGCGAGCGCGTGGAAGTGATCTGGGACCGCATCACCACCCCGAACGGTATCGACGTGGCCATGTC
Organism: Stenotrophomonas rhizophila; assembly: GCF_020857975.1. Lineage (GTDB taxonomy): Bacteria > Pseudomonadota > Gammaproteobacteria > Xanthomonadales > Xanthomonadaceae > Stenotrophomonas > Stenotrophomonas rhizophila_C. The sequence continues at coordinate 58,967 of NZ_JACWUO010000013.1, read as the reverse complement.
CAGCCCGGGCATCGACCAGCTCGGCGGCGCCGGCCATCCGGGCCAGTACAGCGCGCATTGGGGCAGCCGCATCGCCTCGGCGCTGATGATCAGCCTGATCTCCGATGCCTTCAAGTACGCCGCTGCCGAGCATGGCCCGGAATCCACCACCATCACCAATAGCGGCATGGCGATCCAGTCGCCCTATGAAAGCGCCACCGCGCGCAGCATGGAGCGTTTGGCCAACGAGGCTTTGAGCGAACGCCGCCCGCCCACCGTTACCATCAACCAAGGCACCGTGGTCAGTGTCTATGTGGCCAAGGACGTCGATTTCAGCGACGTGCTGCCGCAGCGCCGCTGACCTTCCGGATCAATCATGGACGCCGAAGTGGCCCCTGTCGCCGATGTTTCCAGTGAATTCCTGAGATACCAGTACGAGGTCTTGGGGATCCACCAGTACATGACTTCGCCCGATGTGACGGAAATCTGCATCAACCGTCCGGGCGAGGTGTACCTGGAAACCAATGCGGGATGGCAGCGTGTGGAAGTCCCCACGCTGACCTTCGAGCGCGCGCGCCAGTTCTGTACCGCGGTGGTCAACGAGAGCAATACCGGCCAGCGCATCACCGATGCCGATCCGGTGGTGTCGCTGACCTTCCCGACCGGCCAGCGTGCCCAGTTCGTGATCCCGCCGGCGTGCGACGCCGGCAAGGTGTCGATCACCATCCGCCTGCCGTCCAAGCACACCAAGACGCTGGAGCAGTACCAGGACGACGGGTTCTTCAACCAGATCCTGGAGCAGGGCGCCGGCCTGAGCGAGCAGGACAGCGAACTGGTTCAGCTGCGCCAGTCGCGCAACTACGCCGAGTTCTTCCGGCGCGCGGTGATGTACCGCAAGAACATCGTGGTTTCCGGCGCCACCGGCAGCGGCAAGACCACCTTCATGAAATCGCTGGTCAACCACATCCCGGCCAGCGAGCGGCTGGTGACGATCGAGGACGCGCGCGAGCTGTTCATCAGCCAGCCCAACGTCGTCCACCTGCTGTACTCCAAGGGCGGGCAGAGCGCCAGCAACGTCACCGCCAAGAGCTGCATGGAAGCGTGCCTGCGCATGAAGCCCGAACGCATCATCCTGGCCGAGCTGCGCGGCGACGAGGCGTTCTACTTCATCCGCAACTGCGCCTCCGGCCACCCCGGGTCGATCACCAGCTGCCACGCGGGCAGCCCGGAACAGACCTGGGACCAGCTGGCGCTGATGGTCAAGGCCTCCAGCGAAGGCTCCGGCCTGGAATTTGCGGTAATCAAACGTTTGTTGATGATGACCATCGACATCGTGGTGCATATCAAGGCGCATGCCGGCAGCCGCTACATCACCGGCATCGATTTCAGTCCCGAACGCGCGCTGGCGCAGGCAGGGTGAGATGGCGAACATGATTTACAGAAAACTGAACCGGGATTTCACGCGGGCCGAAGCCTGCTGCCTCTACGTTGCCTGTGTGAGTGATCACATGTCGTCCGCAGGGAGGTGGGGCTGATGTTGCCGGGACTGGAAGCACTGGCGTGTCCTGAAATGGCCGTGTCCATGGATGTGATGCAGCACGTGATCAATGTGGAATCCTCGCGCAACCCCTACGCCATCGGCGTGGTGGGTGGCGCCCTGGTGCGCCAGCCCAAGGCGCTGGACGAGGCTCTGGCCACGGTACGCATGCTGGAAGAGAAGGGCTACAACTTCTCGATCGGACTGGCCCAGGTGAACCGCTACAACCTGGCCAAGTACGGCCTGGATTCCTACGAGAAGGCGTTCCAGCAGTGCCCGAACCTGCAGGCCGGCTCCAGGATCCTGGCCGAGTGCTATGGGCGTTCGGGCAGGGACTGGGGCAAATCCTTCAGCTGCTACTACTCGGGCAATTTCACCACCGGTTTCCGCCACGGCTACGTGCAGAAGGTGTTCGCCTCGATCGCGCGCCAGCGCGGCAACCAGGTCGCCGCCAATGGCGCGGTGGCCCCGATCGATGTGGTCAGCCGCAGCCAGCGCCGCGTGGTGGATGTGGCGCACCATCCGCAGCTCAGCGGTGTCACCCCGCAGAGCGTCATGAGCGCGCGCATCGCACCGGAGACGGTGAGCGCGGCGCGCGCCTACGCGCAGGCGGCGGTGGACCCGGCGCGCACCTATGAGGTGTACCCATCCACCGGCGCGATGGTGCGCGGTGGCCTGGTGCGCACTGCCGATGCCGCGTTGTCGCGGGTGGTGATGGGCGCGCTGGACAGTGCGCTGCCACCGCGGCAGGCCCCGGCTGCAGCGCCGATGCCGGTGCCTGAAGTGCCCCTGCAGTTGCCGCAGGCCGCCCCCGGCCCGGTGGTGGTGCGCCCGTGGAACGAACGAAATTCACCCCAGGCAATGCCTGCGCAGGCTGCTACGGCCCCGCAGGCGCCGCCGGTACAGAACATTCCCGCAGGGGATGCAGCCTTCGTGTTTTGACGAAGTCGTGGCCCGGTCAACCACCCGGTGTGGCCGATTCAGTTGTGTTAGACCATCAACAAGGAAATCACCCATGAAGAAGCGTACCAATCTCGACCTGGCCCAGGCCCAGCGCACCCTGAAGACCCTGCTGATGGCGGTTGCCTTCGTCGCCGTGGCCTTCGTGCCGGACGTATTCGCCCAGACCAACTTCGGTGGTACCGACAAGAAGGTCTGCGGCTTCTTTGAGAACATCAACGGCCTGCTGAACTTCGCCTCGATCGCGGTGGTCACCATCGCGGTGATCTTCGCCGGCTACCAGATCGCCTTCGCGCACAAGCGCATCGCCGACGTGGCGCCGATCCTGATCGGTGGCCTGCTGATCGGCGCGGCCGGCCAGATCGCCAACATGCTGCTGGGCGACTCGGCCAAGACCTGCTCCGGCAGCGCGACCACCGCGCTGTACAACGCGGTCCAGTACTACAGTGCATAAGAACGTCCTGTTCCGCGGTTGCACGCGGCCGGCGATGTTTCTGGGCGTGCCCTACGTCCCGTTCTTCCTGGTCGCAGGCGGCTTGTTGCTGCTCAGCATGTACTTCGACATGCGGCTGCTGATCACCATTCCGATCGCCATCTTCATCATGCGGCACATGGCCAAGCGCGATGAGATGGTGTTCCGGCTGATCGGGCTGCGCCTGCAGTTCAAGTTCAAGGCGCGCAACGTGCAGGAACACGATGGAATGTGGGTTTTCACGCCCAATCACTACCGCGACAAACAGCCGCCGTCGGTCTGAGGCATCTGGCAGCAAGCCGGGCAGGCGGCCAGCCGCCTGCCCGGTGCAAGGAACGCACCATCCCCGCAGCATCTCCATTGGAAGCAGGCATGTTCAGTCCCGATACTTCAATCAGCGAATTCATTCCCCTGTCGAGCCATGTGGCGCCGACGGTCGTCAAGACCACGGGTGGAGATTTTCTGCTGACCTGGCACCTGGAAGGCCTGCCCTTCGTAGGGCGCGAGGATTGGGAGCTGGAGCACAAGCACAACACCTTCAACCGGTTGCTGCAGACGCTGCGCGCCCCGGATTTCGTCAATGTGGCGTTCTGGGTGCATGACATCCGCCGCCGCCGTACGCTGAAGGGCCGTACCTCGTTCAAGCAGAAGTTCAACCAGGACGTGTGTGACCAGTACATGGGCATGCTTTCGTCCCAGCGCATCATGCAGAACGAGCTGTACCTGACCATGCTGTACCGGCCGGTGGTGTCGGGCAAGCGGATGATGGACAAATCATCCAACGTAACCAAGCTGCAGGCCGAGCAGGACCAGGCCGTGGCCAAGCTGCTGGAAATGGCCGGCAACGTCGAAGCGGTGATCCGCGACTACGCGCCTTACCGCATGGGCATGTACGAGGCCAAGAACGGCCAGGTGTTCTCCGAGACGCTGGAGTTCTTCGGTTACCTGCTCAACCGCATCGACGAGCCGGTGCCGGTGCTGTCGGCCCCGGTCAAGGATTACCTGCCGATCAGCCGGCACATGTTCTCGGCCAAGACCGGCGATTTCGTGATCAGCACGCCCAACGGCGTCAATCACTTCGGCGCCATCCTCAATATCAAGGAGTATGCCGAGGGTACTTACCCTGGTGTGCTCAACGGGCTGAAGTACCTCGATTTCGAGTACGTCATCACCCATTCGTTCAGCCCGATGGGGCGCCAGGACGCGCTCAAGGTGCTGGACCGCACCAAGGGCATGATGATCTCCTCCGGCGACAAGGCGGTCAGCCAGATCATCGAGCTGGACCAGGCGATGGACCAGCTGTCGTCGGGCAACTTCGTGCTGGGCGAATACCACTTCATCATGGCCGTGTTCGCCGACAGCCAGGAAAAGCTCTCGCAGAACATTGCCTCGACCCGCGCCGAGCTGTCCAACGCCGGCTTCGTGTCGACCAAGGAAGACCTGGCGGTCACCGCGTCGTTCTACTCGCAGTTCCCGGCCAACTGGCGCTTCCGCACCCGCCTGGCCAATGTCAGTTCGCTGAACTTCCTGGGCCTGTCGCCGCTGCATAACTTCGCCACCGGCAAGCAGCACAACAACCCGTGGGGCGACTGCGTGACCACCCTGCAGACCACCAACGGGCAGCCGTACTACTTCAACTTCCACGCCACCCACCCGTCGGAAAATTCGCTGGGTGAGAAGGCGATCGCCAACACCATGGTGATCGGCAAGTCCGGTACCGGTAAAACCGCGTTGATCAACTTCCTGCTCAGCCAGGTGCAGAAGTACGACCCGTCGCCGACCATCTTCTTCTTCGACAAGGACCGCGGCGCGGAAATCTTCGTGCGCGCCTGCGGGGGCAACTACCTGGCGCTGGACAACGGCCAGGCCACCGGCTTCAACCCGTTCCAGTGCGAGAACAACGAATCCAACGTGCAGTTCCTGGCCGACCTGATCAAGGTGCTGGCCGGCAAGCGCGAGTACAGCGCCCGCGAGGAAGAGGACATCTTCCGCGGCGTGGAGAACATGCTCGACACCCCGATGCACCTGCGCAGCATGACCAACTTCCAGAAGAGCCTGCCCAACATGGGCGACGACGGCCTGTATGCGCGCATGCGGCGCTGGACGGCAGGTAATTCGCTGGGCTGGGTGTTCGACAACCCGGTCGACACCATCGACCTGAGCCGGGCCAACATCATCGGCTTCGACTACACCGACATCATCGACAACCCCGAAGTACGGGTGCCGGTGATCAACTACCTGCTGCACAAGCTCGAATCGCTGATCGACGGCCGCCCGCTGATCTACGTGATGGACGAATTCTGGAAGATCCTGGACGGCGAGGGTGGCCTGAAGGAATTCGCCAAGAACAAGCAGAAGACCATCCGTAAGCAGAACGGCCTGGGTATCTTCGCCACCCAGAGCCCGGAGGATGCGCTGAAAAGCGACATCGCCGCGGCGCTGATCGAACAGACCGCCACCCTGATCCTGCTGCCCAACCCGAACGCCAGCCGCTCGGACTACATCGACGGCCTGAAGCTGACCGAGGCCGAGTTCAAGGTGGTCACCGCGCTGGACGAGCGGTCGCGCTGCTTCCTGGTCAAGCAGGGCCATGCCGCCAGCGTGTGCCAGCTCAACCTGCGCGGCATGGACGACATCCTGTCGGTGATTTCCGCCTCCACCGACAATATCGAAGTGATGCACCGGGTGCTGCAGGATGCCGCGCAGCGCGAGAAGGTGCTGCAGGCGGACCTGACGCCCGAGCAGTGGTTGGGTGAGTTCTACAAGAAGCGCAAGGGATCGCGGCAGGCCGCGCCGCGCACGGATGCAGTGACCTGAGTTGCAGTTCGACCCGGGTTCAAAGACGAATAGACAATGGAGACGACTATGAATAATGCCAAGAAGACCCGAAAGAACGGCCGCAGCCCGCGCCGCACGCGTCTTGCTGCCTTTGTGATGGGGGCGGTGATGACGGTTACTGCTACATCGGCCAATGCCGGCATGCCGGTCATCGATTACACCGCCATCATCCAGGCGATCAGAAGCAACTTCCAGGACATTGCCGAGTTCGCCAAGGACAATACCCGCTGGATCAAGCTGCTGCGCGAATACACCAATGCGCTGGTGACGGTGCAGGGCATCGTCAACAATTTCGGCCTCTCCCCGGCCGCGACACTGACCCTGGTTCCCAACGACTACATGGTCACCGAATCCTGCGGGCCGGCCACCGACACCAGTCTGAGCGGCATGTTCGCCTACTTCGTGTTCGATGCGCACGGCGATGTCAAGGCGCAACAGCGGCAGATCTGCGTCAACATCCGCATGATGCAGAACCGCAAGTACAACGACTCGGTGATGTTCATCAAGGAGACGGTGCCGTTGATGGACCAGTCCTTGAAGGCCATCCAGGCCCTGCGCCAGAGCAGCCAGCTGCTCGGCAACATGACCGCCGTCAACAGCGATGCCGTACGAACCGCCAATGACCTGGCAGTCCAGGCCCAGGCCTGGCAGGGCCGCATGCAGTCCTATGACGCCTACATCGAAGTGATGGAGGCCAATCAGAAGGTGGTGGCGCAGGCGGCCCTGAAGGGAGATCCGACCAAGCAGTTGATCAGCGACATGGTGAAGACCGCCGCGCTGAAGACGGCGCTCAGCGTCGATTGACCGTAGATCGTTAATACGTAGACAGGCGCTGCAAAGCAATGCGGCGTTTCATGCAGTAACGGAATTACCAAGGGATTGTGGAAATGACGATCAGGTGGCTGGCCAACTTTGATTTCTCAGGCGGATTGCAGGATCTGCTGGGCTACGCGGTGCGTGTCCAGTCGATCGGCGATTTCGTCTTCTTCAAGCTGATCATGGATTACCTGCGCGACAGGATCAGTGACTACGGCATCGACCTGATGGGGCGCATGATGGCCTGGGTCGGTGGCATAGCCCTGGTGCTGATGACACTCTGGGTATTGATCCAGGGTTACCGGATCGTCACTGGTCGCAGCAGGGATTCCATGATGGTGTTGGTAACCAACATGGCGCGTGCGGCCCTGATCGTGAGCGTTGCCACCAGCATGGCGATGTTCGGCACCAGTCTGCAGAAGTTCCTCAATGATGACGTCAAGGGTTTGATTACCCATGTGGTGACGGGCAAGGACGAAAAGCCGGAAGATCAGATCGACAAGAGCTTGGCCTGGATGCAGGTGGCGCTGTCGAGCATTGATGGCATCAAGATCATGAACGACCCAGGGCTGCAGGCCGACAAGACCCGGGCACTGTGGTTCATCGGCATGGGTACGGGCGGCCCGGCCGTCACCGCCGGTGCGATGCTGCTGCTCTACGAGGTCGCGCTGGCGTTGTTCATCGGCCTGGGGCCCTTGTTCATTCTGTGTCTGCTGTTTGAGCAGACCAAGCAGCTGTTCCAGCGATGGCTGTTCTACGGCATCGGCACGATGTTCTCGATGGCGGTACTGGCAGCAATGGTATCGATCGCGCTGGATATGGTCATCCGTGTCTCAGCCGCGTTCTGGTCCACTGCCTTGGTCAACAAGTTCCTGCTCGACGGCGCTTCCAGCGACGGCATGACCAGCCAGGCGATGCAGCAGGGCGGCATGGGCCTGATCCTCACGACCCTGATCCTGACCGCTCCCCCAATGGCGGCGATGTTCTTCCAGGGAACCTTGGGTGGTTTCGCGCCATACTCCCAGATCGGTGGATCAGCAGCGGGCCAGCCAGGTCCGCAGGGCCAGCCGCCGGGTTCGTATACGCCGCCTCAAACCAAGAACTCGGAAGCAGCATCTGGTGAGTTTACCCCGCAGTCTCATGCCGGTCGGACGGTGTCACAAGTATCTCAGGGCTCAGGTGAGAGTAGGGATTCAATGCGAAAGCTGGGTAACGCAGATTAACGATGCGGATGGTGAAAAAGCGGTTCGGCTTCGTTTCACAGGAGGTCTGGTAGTGAAGAAATTGCTGCTCTTGAGTGCGCTAATGCTTGTATCGACGGCGGCCTTCGCTGAAGGCCGGTGCCCGCCCGGTTCCTATCCTATTGGTGACAGCCGCGCACCAGGTTGCGCACCGATACCAACCGGTGGTGGAAGCGATGCCGCACAGGGCCCAGTTGCAACCGGAAAATGGGAAACACGCTGGGGTGCGATTTCGGAAGATGCCGAGAGTCTCGCCACTGGCGCTTCGGTATCAATGAAGTCCAAGCGCCAGGCTGTCGCTGCCGCTACGGCTGAATGCAAGAAACTTGGTGGAAAGAGTTGCAAGCTTCGTTTGGCTTACTACAACCAGTGTGCGGCTATCGCGGATGCGACAGCGGAGAGCTTGGCGAAAGGGCCGGGCCGTTCCACGATTGCTCGTGCTGAGACTGTCGATCAAGCTAAGTCAATCGCTATGAAAGAATGCGCTTCTGCGTTAGGTGGTCAGACGTGTGAGGTAGTGTATTCGGCCTGCAGCATGTCCGAATTCAAGGCATTCTGATTGTAGAGTGGCGTGCGTGTGGGGACGTCAAAGGCCTGATCACACTTGTGTCGACCGGCAAAGACCAGCGGCCGGAAGATCAGATCGACAAGAGCCTGGCCTGGATGCAGGTGGCGCTGTCGAGCATTGATGGCATCAAGATCATGAACGACCCAGGGCTGCAGGCCGACAAGACCCGGGCACTGTGGTTCATCGGCATGGGCACGGGCGGCCCGGCCGTCACCGCCGGTGCGATGCTGCTGCTCTACGAGGTCGCGCTGGCGTTGTTCATCGGCCTGGGACCCTTGTTCATTCTGTGTCTGCTGTTCGAGCAGACCAAGCAGCTGTTCCAGCGATGGCTGTTCTACGGCATCGGCACGATGTTCTCGATGGCCGTACTTGCAGCGATGGTATCGATCGCGCTGGACATGGTGATCCGTGTCTCGGCCGCGTTCTGGTCCACCGCCCTGGTCAACAAGTTCCTGCTCGACGGCGCCTCCAGCGACGGCATGACCAGCCAGGCGATGCAGCAGGGCGGCATGGGCCTGATCCTCACGACCCTGATCCTGACCGCTCCCCCAATGGCGGCGATGTTCTTCCAGGGAACCTTGGGTGGTTTCGCGCCATACTCCCAGATCGGTGGATCCCCGGCGGGCCAGCCGGGCCCGCAGGGTCAGCCGCCGGGTTCGTATACGCCGCCCGCTCCGGAAAAGGGCGGCGGCACAAGTAGCACGGCCGATCAATCAAACAGTAGTGGTGCCGGTCGTATAACCATTCCACAGGGCAACTCGGAGCCTCCAGTGCAAACCGGCTTGAGAGCCTCGCAACGGACTGAGCGATGACGGTTCTGACCCAATGAAGGTGGCAAGTATGGCTAACAGGGTTCTTTTGTTGACGTTGATTCTTGCCTTCGGGATGTTGGCAGGCGGAAATGTGGCTCTGGCAGAGGGTCGATGCCCACCTGGTCAATATCCAATCGGCGATAGCCGTGCCCCTGGTTGCGCGCCCATTCCTGCTGGTGGGAACGCGGGCCAGAGTAGCGGTCCAGTTGCGACAGGGAAGTGGCTGCTAACTTGGGGGGCCGTGTCCACTTCTGGCTCGACTGGTGACGCGGGGGCTTCTGTCGGAAAATTGTCTAAGTCGGAAGCATTGAACGAGGCGAAAGCTCGTTGCGAGAAATATGGTGCGAAAGATTGTTCGAAAGGATTTGCCTATAAAAATCAATGTGTCGCCCTCGCATTTCCGCAGAAGGGCCTGAATGGGCGAATTTCAATTAGCTCTGCTAAGGACAAAGATACTGCTACAGACAATGTGCTTGAGACGTGCAAGAAAAATGGCGGCGGAAATTGCACTGTTTCTTATGCCGATTGCACTGAGCCTGTGTTTAAGGCGTTCTGATCGATAAGTATTACTTACTGGTGTCTTCAGGTGCCTATGTCTCATAAATTTGGTACCCGTCAGTGGTTCAATCGTCTGCACAATGTGCGGCAGCCCTTGGGATTCTGATTCTGAGGGGCCAACAGTGATGGTAGTCTCAAGTGGGGCGCCGCAATCCCAGACCAGATCGGTGGATCGGCAGCTGGCCAGCCAGACCCGCAGGGCCAGCCGCCGGGTTCGTATACGCCGCCGTCGCCCGCGAGGGGCGAGGCACATGGCAGAGATGCGCACGCTGGGAGTATGGTCCGGAGTTCGATGCCTCAGAATTCTACAGATGGGTAGCGAGCGCCAAGCACGATGGGTGCCGCCGGGTCAAGTGACTGATGTTGAGTGAAAGAGCTGTCGAAGGGGGGCAGGGCTGTGCGCAAAGAATCATTTGGGAAGATCATTTTCAAGTTGAGTATTTGTTTGGCACTTGGCGTTGCTGCTCAATCGGCTTTGGCGGAGGGACGATACCCGCCTGGCCAGTACCCGATAGGTGACAGTCGGGCACCGGGATGTGCGCCAACTCCGGCGGGGTCCAGCGGGGACGCTGGGCCCAGGGCGACGGGTCGCTGGATCAAGACATGGGGCGCCATCGCAATGTCCAACTCTGGGGCATCAGGTGTTTCGGTCGGGAAGGTAAAGAAGAGGGAGGCTGAAAAAGCAGCAATGGTCGAGTGCGAAGCGACCGGCGCACGTGATTGCGACATCGCTTTTACGTACAAGCACCAGTGTGCGGCGGCCGCGACCGCGAGTTCGGGCACTCAAGGTACGAACTTTGGGAGCGGAGAGACTGTTGATGTTGCCAAAAAGGTCGCTACTGAACTCTGTCAGTCTCGAGGGGGACAGAGTTGTGGTGTCGTGTATTCGGCATGCACAGAACCAAAGTTCGAGGCTTTCTAGATATTTTTTTTGCAGCCGCACCGCGACAATAGGTGCGTTGAAGGGGGATTCCCGGCCTCTTGATCGGATGCGATCTGCCTTCCAGCTTGAGAAGATGATTTCATGAGAGCTGCTTTGATTTTGTTGTTGTGCCTAGTGCCATTCTTGATTTTTGCCGAGGGCAGGTGTCCTCCTGGCCAGTACCCAATAGGGGGCAGTCGCGCCCCAGGCTGTGCGCCAATTCCCGCTGGCGGCAGCGGTGTTGCTGAAGGTCCACGTGCCACTGGCCGGTGGATAAAGACATGGGGCGCAATTGCGACCTCATCTACCGGTGCGTCAGGAACAGCTACCGGCGAGGTCAAGAAGTCAGATGCTGCAAAGAACGCAGTTTCTGGGTGTGCTGGCTCGGGCGCGCGCGACTGTCGGGTGTCGTTTACCTACAAGAATCAGTGCGCCGCGGCGGCAGTGCCGAGCTCTGGAGCCCCTGGTACGAGCTTTGGTAGCGCGGCTACGGAAGAGCTTTCGAAAGGCGTAGCCACGAAGCTCTGCGAATCCCGCGGTGGCCATGGCTGTGAGGTGGTATATTCAGCCTGCACAGAGCCGAAATTTGAAGCGTTTTAATGCGTCGATAATTGGTCGCGTGATCCTGGATCGAAACTGACAGCGTGCGGTGGCCAAGGTGCCGATCATTTGCGAAATGGCGTTTTTGCCTCTCGTTCCCCGGGAGATGAAAGTGGATCATCCTAAGGTCGCTTGTTCTTTCGTGATTCGCTCTGCGAACCAGCGGCACCGAGGTAGGGTGATGAGCTTGCCATTCGCTTTGAAGTGACGAATAGTCGATAGCCATGTGCCAAAAATTACTGTCCAGGTTGCTCGTTCTTTCAGTGCTCTTCTTTGTTGCTGAATCGGCAATGGCAGAAGGGCGATGCCCGCCTGGCCAATACCCGATAGGTGACCATCGGGCACCAGGGTGTGCTCCAATTCCCAGTGGAGTCGCTTCCGACAGTCAGCAGGGACCGGTTGCAACGGGGAAGTGGGAGACCAGATGGGGGGCTATTGCCGAGGATTCCAGCACGCTTACCACTGGTGCTGCGTTTTCCATGAAGTCGAAGCGGCGGGCGGTAAGTGCCGCGATGGAAGAGTGCAGTCGCCTGGGCGGTAAGCAATGCAAACTTAGGCTCGCCTATCACAATCAATGTGTGGCGATTGCGGATCCATCGACGGAGTCGCTTGCTCGTTCACCCGGGCAGTCAATGGCGGTGACTGCCGAGACCGAGGGCAAGGCTGAGGGTATGGCGCTCACGCAGTGCCAAGCCTACGGAGCAGGGCAGGTCTGCAATCTAGTGTACTCGGCTTGCAGCATGTCGGAGTTCAAGGCCTTCTGATCGAAGACTCTATTGAGTAGCAGCAGGGATTTGGGCGTTGCCGCTAGCACGGCGATGCTCAGTAGCATGAAGGGTGATCGCCTTCACTATCGCGACCGTGATCAACGGCCATAATCGTGCCAGCGCTACCCTGCCATACGGCAGATGGACCGGCGTTCCCGCTGCCAGGATGCGACGGCCATGACGATCCGATCGAACCACGTGCTGCTTGCCGGCATCTTGACTCTCCTATCGATTACGGGATGCTCCGCCATGGATGACCACGACAACACCGATACGCGTGTGTTTGACCGGCAACAGACCAGGCAGGAGGCCAGTGCGCTGCTGGCAAGCTGGTTTCCAGCGGGCACGCCGATGAGCGAGGCCGTCGGCACAATGGAGAAGAACGGCTTCACCTGCTCGCCGGTGCAAGTCACGGCTGGAGCGCTCAAGGGAATGTCCTGTGATCTGTCGATTCCCGAACCTACCGAGCCCCAGGTTGCGCGGCTTGCGCTATCCGGCTGGACGGTGATGCTGGTGGAAGACGAGGCCCAGACAGTGACGAAAATACTTGTAGGTCGTTTCCCCGCGGATCTGGGCGAGTAAGCAATGAGCGACCCGCAGGCACGAATTTTGATCGGCTCCAGTCCAGTGGCCGCAGGAAATCGGCATACGTATCTGCTGTTCGAACGTTCTGATGGTAGCCAGACCGTCGTCCGCGGTGGACCGACGCGGAACCCGCAAGGTGACCCGCTTTTGGCGCTAGCCGATAGCACGCTGCTTGGTGCCGATCGCTTCGGTGACATCAGGGTTAGATCTTCGCCGTATCAAGCCTTGTATCCCGCGTATCAACGCGTGACCGATAGCGGCGTGGAGAGTATCCCTGCGGCTGGGGCCGATCCTTTCGATGCCACGTTGAAAAGAGACCCACATGGGAACCCCATCGTCCGGCAGGAACGTGGCATCGACTGGCCCTTGCCGGGTGAGCATCACGAGCGGCGGGTCCTGTGGACCGGTAGTGACGCCGAATTGCAGGTCAAACTGCATGCTGCCCGCGAAGCTGGCAAGCAGATCACCGACGCAGGCCTTGAGTACTCCCCGCTCTCCAACAACTGCAACAACGTCTCCACCACGTTGCTCACGGCCATCGGTGTCAAGCCGCAGTTGCCTACCCAGGACGATGGCACCCCCGTTTCCGCTCCTGCCTTTGGCGAATCGCTTCATCAGAGCATCGGACCGGGCGGCTGGCGCAGCGGTTACCAGTTTGATGGCCGCGGCTGGAAGGGCGAGGACGGGCGGGCGATACCGCCGCCGGTGAAGGGCGAGGCGACCGAACCACTGGACCGGCAGGCACCTGCGCCGTCGCGTCCGGGTTCCAGCAGCGCGCAGTCGGATACGCCTGCGCGCGAGCGCGATGGCCTGCTGCATCCGTCCCATCCCGGCCATGGCCTGTATCTGCAGGCCTATGCCGGGGTGGCGCGCCTGGATGAGCAGTTCGGGCGCACGCCGGACGGGCAATCGCAACGGCTTGCCGCCGCTCTTGCCGCACAGGGCAGGGCCGATGGGCTGGAGACGATCCAGCAGGTACTGCTCAACGACACCGGTACGCGCGCCTTCGCCGTGGACAACGCCGATGCATCCGCTCCATGGGCGCGGCGCTCCGCTGTTGAGGTCGTGGACGCGCTGCAACAGCCGCTGGAGGAGAGTGCCGCGCGGATGGGGCAGGCCAACGCACGTGCTGCCGAACAGCGGGACGTGGATGTGGTGCAGGCCCAGGCAGGGCCGCGCGTGGCCTAACGGCAAAGCGCGGCACCCCGGCCAGCGGCGGTGTGGTGTCGTCGATTCCGGCGGCTTGCAGATTGCAACGGGCGTGGCCCAAACCACAACAGCCATCCCGTCCCGGCGATGGCTGTTGTGGTCATGCCGTGGCGCGGCCTCACCCCATCATGGTGCGGCTGTTGCTCTGGACCTGTTCCTGGTTGCGTTCCTGTTCCTGGCGCTGGCTGACGGCCTGTTCTTCCACCTTGCGGCTGCTCTGCTCCAGGGGCGTGTTCATGGCCAGCATGGTGTCCACGGTGACGCGCAGGTGGGCCGGGTCGTTCTGGTTGCCCTGCACGGCGAAGGTGTTGGCCGCGTCGTTGCTCATCACCACCGAGTCGATGCGCTTGCCGCCGGCGGCGTGCATCTGTGCGGCCAGGGTGCCGGCGAGCTGGTCGCTGAGCTGGTCGGAAGGGCGGCCCACGCGGCTGTCCTGGGCGTAGACGCCGCGCTGTGCGTCGTTGAACAGCGGATTGCCCGGGTGCCGGCTGTCGTCCATGTTCAGGCTGGTATGGCTGTTCTGGCGCTTTTCGGCTTCGCGCCGGGCCGGTTCGCCGGCCGGCAACGGGCCGCGCAGGTTGTCGATCAGGTCGACCGCGCCACCGACCGGGCCGCGCGAGATGACGGTGGTCGCCCCACGGCGTTCGCCGATGTCATCGCGGTACTCGTCGATCATGCGCGCGTTGGTGCTGGCCCGGGTCTTGGCCTGCTCCGAGCCCAGTACCGAGCCGCTGTCGAGGAAGTTGGCCATCTTGTGCGAGCCCAGCGAGGCTGCCGCGGCGATCAACGGGCGGTCGGGAATCAAGGCGTTGTACTTGCTGTTGCTGAAGCCGGAGGCTTCCAGGGTCTTGATCTCCTGGGCGCTGGCGTAGATGCGGACCTGGCCGTAATGCGGCGAGGCGGCGCTGACCGGATCGGCGGCCATGACGTGGTTGATCATGCTGTCGCCGCCCTTGGGGATACGGTAGCTCAGGCTGGCCGCACCGAAGGCATTGAAGGTTTCGCCCTTGAGATCGAAGTGATGGGCGCTGATCTGGGCCAGGGTGCCGCCCAGCGAATGGCCGGTCACCGTAACGGCGGGCGCGTGGCCGGTATTGGCGCCCTGTTTCTGCGCATATTCCATCGCGCGCTCGGTCAGGGCGATCGCATCCTTGGCCTGCAGGTTGGTGCGTGCGGTGACCATGGCGCCGTCGGTGACCACGCCATCGAGGAAGATCTGCTCGGTGCCCCGGTGGGACACCACGATTTCCTTGGTGTCCACGCGCTGGTAGACCGTGCCTTGATAACCGTTGCGGCTGTTGTCGACGTGCTCCAGCACCTTGTACTGGTGGCCGTTGAGAGTAACCGCCTCCTCCTGGCCGGGCGCGCGACGCCCTACGGCGCGATCCTTGTACGCATCTTCGGAGAGGGCTGCGTAGTCCTGGCTGGGGATGCTCATTGTTTGGCCTCTTTGGCGGTCAACGAGATCGAGAACAGCGCGTCGCGCAGTTCCGGCACGTAGTCGGTGGGATCCTCATTGCCGCTGTCCGGGTAGTCCTCGATGGAGGTCATGCCATGCGGTCCCTGTACCGGTGCGGCGCGCGGATAGTCCCTGCGCGGGTAGTGGCGGGTAAGCGTTTTACCGGCCGTCAGCTGGTCTGCATCGATGAAGGTGAGGAAACGGGTTTCCTCATGCGCACCGGTGGCCTTGAGCAGGGCGCCGGTGCCGCCGAATTTCCAACGGCACACCCCGCGCCCGTAGTAGTCCTCGTCGAGCATCTGGTCGAGGTAAACGGTGCCGTGGTACTCGTCGTCGGCCACGCGCTTGAGGGTGAGCGGTTCCTGGCTGGTGATGCGCCCGGCCGTGCCGGTAATCGGATTGATGCGGCCGCATTCGGCTTCGTTGGCGACGTCGTACTGGGCGACCGCTTCGATGCGTTCGAACGGGCCCGGGGCGTTGTGCAGCTTGAGGATCACTTCATAGGCTTGGCGTGGCTGCGGGTTGAGCTTGGCGAGGCCGCGCCCGCCGCTTTCGACATCGGCTTCTGCGGCGGCAGTGGAAAGTTCTTGGCTCATGGTGTTCTCCGTACGACTGCAGGCGGTGATCAGAAGGGTGGCAAGGCAGATCTTCAGGACGCGGTGCAATGCCGGTCTCCCGTTGACGGTGGGGAAAGGCGGGTTGGGTGAGGTGCCATTGGCGTAACCCTGTGCCGGTGCGGAACGGGTCATGGCGCGTGCTCCTGGGCAATCAGGACAGGGCGCGAGGCGGAGCCGCGCAGGCTGGATGGACAGCAGCTCACGATGGCTGCGCCGGCGTCGGTGCCGTCACGGGAGACGCCGGTACCGGCCAGCAGCGCTGTGTCGTCATGGGGGCGTACGGTGCGCATGGCTTCGCGCCGTTGTTGCGCCGGGTGCGTGGATGCGACCCGGTGATGGGCCATCGGCAGTGCACGTCTTGCCACCGCATCCGTGCAGGTGGTCGTGCCAGGTGTGCTGCCGGTCGGCAGGAAGCAGGGGGCCATCGGGTCTCCGTTCCATGGTGACGAAGCCCGAGTATAGGGGCGGATCGGGGGCGCATTTGTTCAAAATGCGCGAAATGCGACGAAAATTTGACGTTCCGGGCTGCGGTGGTGGTTATTGCCCCGCACTGCAGCAAATCTTTCCGTCGTTCCCGGGCGCCACGCTGTGCTTGCAACTTGTGATCGTCATCAAATATTTTTATGGTGTGTAATGACGCCGAATTCACCTGTGGTGTAGGGTGGCGGCGTCAGGAAGCCGGCAATGAGTCCGGTGGTGCGGTATCTGTGGCTGCATGCACTCACAGGGTTTCCCGGTATGCCGGGCGTTGTGGCCATATGCGTCAATACGCTGTTATTGGAATCGTTGGCCGGGTCGCTGGCCGCGCGTTGTGGTATCCGTCGGTGCGGTTACTCCATTCAAAAGTTCAAGGACGACATGATGCGAAATGCTTCGGTAGTTTCCCGGCGCTGCGGCGCCCGCCCGCGCCTTGCTTCGCCTGCCGCGCTGTTGCTGCTGCTGCCGATGGCGCTTGCCGCGTCCGGTGCACAGGCGCAGGCCGCGCCCGAAACGACACAGCAGGTTGCGTCGATGGATGGGCAGGTGCAGCCGGCCGTTGCGCCGGTTGCCGAACAGGATGTGCCGCCGCCTGCCGACGCGCCGCCTGCAGTGGCGGCGGCCGATGCCGCGGTGCCCGGGCCGGCCGCCGACGTGGTCGCACCGGATGCCGCCGTAACGACGGTGGTTGAGCCGGCGGTTGTTGCTGCGCCGGCCGTCGAGGCGCCGCCGGCGAGCGCGCCGGTGCAGCCCGCACCGATGGCGGCCGCACCGGCGGCTGAGCTGCAAGTGGCCGAGCCGGCGCCGGTGGCCGAGGTTGCTGCCGCCGAGACGCCGCCAACTCAAGCCCCTGCCGAAACCGCTGCCCCTATCGCTGCTGCGGATGTATCGCCGCCGGCACCGGTGGCCGCCGGGCAGCCTGCCGCCGCCGAGCCCACGGTGGCGGCCGCGCCGGTCGATGCTGCGCCGATGGTCGCCGCGCCGGTGGACGCGCCGGTGGCGGCTGAACCGCCCGCCGTGGCGCCGCCGGCTACCGCGGTGGCCGAGGTGGTCGCGCCGGCCGTCGTAACGGCGCCGGCAGCCGCGGCCGCGCCGCAGATCGCGGCTACAGCCGAGGTGCCGGCCGTTGCGCCCGTCGCCGCGCCCGCACCGGCAGCCCCTGCTGCGGCCGCGCCGCAGGTGGCAGGTGCAGCGGAAGCGCCGGCCGTTGCAGCGGACGCCGCCGCGCTTCCGGCGCGCCCGCCGGCACCCAGGGCCCCGGCGTTCGTCAATGACAACAACGCGATCGAGCGCCAGTTGGGCGCGCGTTGCCCGAACGATCTGGCTGCGCGCATGGCCAACCAGGGCGAGCTGCTGATCGGCGCCTGCCAGGGCACCATGCCGGCGCATCTGGCGGCGTTGCTGGTGGCCATTCCCGAGCAGCAGATCCACCTGCCGCGCGCCTGGCGCGAGCGCCAGGTGGCGCAGCGGGCCTGGTTCAAGGCAGTGCCGGGACAGGGCCAGCGCCCGGACTTCCTGGCGGTGCAGGGCGGTATCTGGGTGCGCTCGTTCGAGGGCGCCGATGCGGCGACCACGGTCTACCTGGTCTCGGCGCCGTTCGACTGCGCCGATGGCCGCATGCAGGAGATCGGTGCGGCCGAACCGCAGCGGCTGCCGGCCGGCAGCTGCCGCCAGGCCTTCGTGCAGGAGCGGGTCTTCCGGGTCAGTGCCGGTGCGGCGCCGGTGGACATCACCGCCGAGGCGATGCCGGCGCGGCCGACGCTGAGCGAGGCCGAGAAGAAGCGTTATGAAGCGCGCGGCGGGCACGTGGTGCTGGACCACAGCAAGCTGCAGTTCGGGCCGGCGATGCGCTGGCACGTGCACTTCGATGGCGCCGGCGAAATCAGCGAAGCACGGGGCTACGGCGATTGGGGCCGGGTGCACCTGGGCTTCGTGGCCTGGGATGGCCAGCGTTTCGTCCAGCGCGACACCCTGCCGCGCAGCCAGTGGCCGTGCGACCCGGTGGCGCCGGGCGACCGCCAGTGCGGTGGTTTTGCCGATGCCGGCCGCGATCCGTTCGTGGTCGCCGATGCGCGGGTGCAGAGCCAGGGCGCAACGCCCTGAGGCAAGGTGGGGCGCCTGCGCCGGGATGGGCGGGCGCCAGCACAACGGCGCAACGTTGGGCCAGCATCGCCTGACGCTGCTCCAGCTGTCAGCAGGTGAGTGATGCGCCGGCATCCATGTCCGGTCGGGGGTGCGGACGTGGATGCCGGCCCTGCGGTGGTCAGGCGCCGGCTGGTACCTGTGCGAAGCGCGGGCGCCGCTGGCCGTCCACCTCGACCTGCGCGCAGAACATCGCATACGGGCGTACCCACAGCCCTGCGTCGTGGTCCAGCGGGCGGTACAGCACCAGCGGTTCCAGCGTTTCGCTGTGGCGGACCACGCCGATCACCTCGTAGTTGCCGCCCTTGAAATGGCGGTAGTGGCCGGACTGCAGCGTGGGCAAGGGGGCAAGGTCGGACATGGTGGGCTGCGGGTGGGGACGATGCGCAAAGTATCGCACCGCCGCGCAGGCCTGCCGCTGTTCGATCCCGATGCGCCGGCCTGGGCGGCGCCGCTGGCCGGGCAACCGGATCGATGTGGATGACGCTGCACGGGCCCACGCGTGGCAACCGTAGCGGGGCAGCGGCCATCAGCGTTGCCGGGCGGATGCGGGTGACGCGTCGCGCCGTGGCGGCCTCCGGAGAGTAAAGACCGCCACGGCGGACACGTCAGAACCGTTTGCTGATGCTCAGGCCGATGATGCGCGGGTCGAGGGTGAATACATTGCTGCCGGCACCGGTGTCGTCGCTGTTGACGAAGGCGTCGGTGATGGGGGCGTCATCGAGCAGGTTCTTGACGTACAGCTGGATCGCCACCTGGCTGGAGAGGTTCTCCAGGGTGAAGGACAGGTTGATGTTGTTCCAGGCGCGCAGCTTGTCGACCTCGGTGTTGTAGACCCGCGCGTAGCTCTTGCCTTGGCGGTAGTAGTCGCCACGCAGGGTCAGGTCCCAGTTGGCGCGTAGCGGCACGGTGTACTGCGCGCCAAGATTGAAGGTGATGCGTGGGGCGTTGGGGAGTTCGTTGCCGCCCAGGTCGGCCATGAAGCCGCGGCCGCCGTTGGGGGCGTCGATATTGGGGTCGTAGGTAAAACCAAGCATGTCCGAATAGCGATGGCCGGGAAGCAGCCAGCCGCTGAACAGGCCGTTCTTGCTGTTGCACAGCTGGTTCAATACGTTATGGGTGATTTTTCCGTTTTCGATGGCGGCCAGCAACTTCTCCACTACCTCGACCGGCGCGATGCAGTTTGACGATTGCTGCAACCATGGGCGCACCACCAGCCAATCCTCGTTGCCCTGCGTGCGGTCCAGCACGTCGATGGACTGTTCTCCGTTGGCGATACGCGTCTTGAGATAGCCGAGGTTGGCGTTCAGGCGCAGTCGCTCGGTGGCCTGCCAGGCTGCCTCCAGATCCAGTCCGTACAGGGTGGCATCGAAGTTTTCGTTGAGGGTGGCGCGGTCGACGATCTGCGAAACCTGATAGTCCTTGTAGTCGTAATAGAACGCAGATGCGGCAAGCTGCACGCGTCCACCGGCCAGCGTGTTTTTCGTGCCCAGTTCGAAGGCGTTGACGAACTCTGGCCGGAAACGCGGATCGGCATCATTGAAGGTCAGGTAGTCGCGGTCGCCGTCAATCAGGGGCGAATTGGTGCCACCAGCCTTGTAGCCGCGGGCATACGAGGCGTAGAGCAGGGTGTGGTCGGTAAAACCGACATCAGGTGTCCAGTCCAGCACGACACGACCGGTAGTCTCCCCCCACTTCTGCACGATGTCCTCGCCGGCGGGGTAGCCGCTGTTGACGAAGCCGCCGGCGCGGGCGTCCGGGGCCAGCAGCAGCTGGGTAGGATACGGCGTGGTGGTCTTGCGGTCCCAGGTATGGCGCAGGCCGGTGGTCAGTTTCAGGGTATCAGCCAACTGCCAATAGCCTTCTCCGAAGATGCCCAATGAACGCGTGCTGGCGACATTGCGGCTGCGGAAATAATTATGGCCATTGCCATCGAGCGAATCGATGGAGTTGGGGTCGATATAGACGCAGCTGAGTTGTTGGCCGTTGGGAAGCGGCTTGACGTAGCCCGGCTTGCAGTCCAATGGCGGCTTGCCGATGCCTGAGCCTTGGTTATAGAAGAGTTCGGCCAGCATCGAATAGAGGTTGTTGAAAACGTAATAGGATTCGTCGATCTGGAAATCCAGGTAGTTGACGCCCACGTTGAAATTGAAGCGGCCATCGAACTGCGAGCGCAGCCGGAATTCCTGCGACCATTGGCGGCTGCGGGCGTCGACCAGATCCGCCGACAACATGCCCTTGGAGGGCCCCAGTTGCGGATCGGTGTAAACGCCGCCGGGGGTGATCGGGTACACCGGGTTGCCTTGTCGATCGACCACGCCATCGCTGTCGTTGAAGATCGGGTCGGAGGGATAGCGGTTGTAATCCTGGGTGGACCAGTAGCTGTCCCGGGAATATCCGGTTTGTGAGGTAAAGGTCAGGTGCTGGTTGAGGTCGGCGTCCAGGTTGAGTTGGACCACGTCATTGCCGGCCTTGAAGCGGGGATCATAGTCGGTGGCGATCTCCCTGAGATTCCTGGACTGTTGTCTGTCGCCATAGGGGTCGAGCGCGCCCATTCCAGGACCCCCTACTGCCCAGACCAGGGTGCGGCCGCCAGGGCGGTAGCCGATGGGGGTGCCGATGGCAGCCACGCCCAGCATCTGGGGTAGGCTGCCGCCATTAGGCGTGCCGAACGCGTCATCGCCATACAGGGATCCGGGAAGGCAGCCCTGGCTGAGGAAGTCGCGCGTCCACACGTCCTTGATCTCGTGGCCGCCTACCGAAGCGGGGCCACGGTCGCGCGTGCACAGCTGCTTTCCGGTGCGCGAACGGTCATCGTCTTCCTGGAAGTGCTCCCAGACCAGGCTGGCGGTCACCCTCTCGTTGGGCGTCCACAGCGCCGAGGTGCGAGTGGACCATAGGTCGCGGCCATTGACCCGGCGCTCGGTCTGGGTGTTGTAGTCGAAACCGTCGCGCTGGGTGAAGGCGCCGGCCACGCGCACGGCGAAGCTATCGCCCAGCGGCAGGTTGAGCATGGCCTGGCCGCGACGGCTGTCGAAGTTGCCGTTCTCGGCCTTGACGTAGGCCTCGAAGCCGTCGGTGCTGGGCAGGTTGGGGATCATGTTGACCACACCGCCGATCGCATTGCGGCCATACAGGGTGCCCTGCGGGCCACGCAGCACTTCTACCCGCTGCACGTCGAAGTACTCCTGTTCAAACAGCCGGTTGCGCACCAGCGGCATGCCGTTGAAGCTGATCGCTACCGCCGGGTCGCTGGCCACCGACAGAGCCTTGGTGCCGATGCCGCGGATCGAGAAGTTGTAACTGGCGAAGTTGCTCTTGGAGAAGTTGACGTTGGGGGTGGCGCGCAGCAACTCGCCACCGCTGTCGATCTTGAAGTCGTCCAGGGCCTGTGCGCTGAAAACCGAGATCGCGATCGGCACGTCCTGGATACGCTCCGTTCGCTTCCGGGCGGTGACGTTGACCGAATCCAGGGTGGTGGTGCGACGACTTGGCGGTGCGGATGCAACGGCGGGATCGGACGACGATTCTGTGGCGGCGGCGTCGAAATGGCGATCATCCTGCGGGGTGTCCTTGGCATGGGCGGCCAGCGCCGGGACAAGGGCCAAGGCGAGCAGGCCATGGCGGGCCGCAACGCGGCGACGGGTAGTCAACGGCATCGGCATCTCCTGGGTGGTCGAATGCGGTGGCGGGTGATCGACCGAGCGTGGGGCAGGGCGGCAGGTCAGCGGCGTCGTCGTTGCCGACGACGCCGCCGGGTAGATGCAGGAACGTGTGTGTCGCGGTTACAACCGCGTCACGGCCACTGGATGCCAACCGGGGGCGAGGTCTTCAACGTGCCACTGACCTTGCAGGGGATTCCCTTGTCCGAGTCCAGCACGGCGTCGAAAGTGAAGACCCCATCCACCAGCGTGCCGGGCACCGTGCCAAAGCAACTGATGAGCCCGGGGGCGGCCACTTCCGCATCACGGATTTCCGCCGTGTTGGGTGAGGTCGGTACCAGGGTCCATTGGCCCACGCCCTGGATGAGAGTGCAGATGAGGTCCGAGCCGACAAACTCGGACATCGGACCATCGATGGTGGCATTGCCTGCGCCATCAATGGCGCCGTAGAACGTGGACGTACACGGGCCACCGTAGGGGCCGGCTTGCAGATCCGTCGGCCCGCTGGCGATGAAGGGCGAGTTGAACGGGGTCATCGACGCGGCGTGTGCGGTGGTGGCGATCACGGCGGCCGCGCCCAGCAGCAGGCCGGCCAGCATGGAAGGCTTGAACAGTTTCCGTGGTTTCATCTGCAGTTGCTCCTCTGGCCCGGAACGCCGGGCGGCCGGTGCGGGCCGATGCCCGCGGCGATGTGCCCGAGGGCAGCACCGTGGGCGCAGGCAACGCCTCAAACACCGAACGTTCCGTGACGCAGCTCGCAGAGATGGATGTTGGGTCAAAAGTCGGGAGAAAAAGCAGAACATCCCTACAAATGCTGGGCTTTGCTGATAGAAGGGATCACTGTTTGCTCAATGAAAAATTGAGCATGGCGATGGCATTGCTGCGCCGCTTTGCCGGCGCGCGCAGCAACCGCTGTCGTTTCTGGTGCCGCTGGCCCCTGTCACATGGTGGGCAGGCCCATGGGCGTGGCGGCCGGCGGGTGCCATCGGCTGCCTTTGTCGGGCCCCTGCCGCCACTGCGTTAAACTGCGGCCCTTGCCGGGGGCGCCTTCCGCCCGCGGCGGCCCGTTGGAGTGCCGATGCCGTCTTCCCGCAAACCCCCGTCCGCGCTGATCGATGCCCAGGTGCATGTCGAGGGCTTCGTGCAGGTGCGCGAGGCGCGCCGCTCGGAGCTGGTGGAAGATTACGTGGAGCTGATCGCCGACCTGATCGCCGATGGCCGCGAGGCCCGCCAGGTGGATATCGCCACCCGGCTGGGGGTGGCGCAGCCGACGGTGGCCAAGGCGCTCAAGCGCCTGGTCAAGGAAGGCTGGGCGGTGCAGCGGCCGTATCGCGGGGTGTTTCTGACCCCGGCCGGCGAACAGCTGGCGGTGGAGATGCGCGCCCGCCACCAGACCGTGGAGCGTTTCCTGCTGGCACTGGGGGTGGATGCCGATTCGGCGCGCCGCGATGCCGAAGGCATCGAGCACCATGTCAGCCAGGCCACCCTGGCCGCGTTCGAGGCGTTCGTGCGCAAGGCCGACGGCCATGGTTGAGCGCCTGCCCGCGCCGCCGCCGCTGGGCGTGCCGGTGCACGGCCAGGACGAGCACTGGATGCGCCAGGCGCTGGCGCTGGCCGCGCGCGCCGAGCGCGAGTTCAACGAAATACCGGTGGGCGCGGTGCTGGTGGGGGCCGATGGCGAGGTGCTGGGCGAGGGCTGGAACCTCAACATCGCCGACCACGATCCCAGCGCGCATGCCGAGATCGTGGCGATGCGCCAGGCCGGGCGGGCGTTGGCCAACCACCGGCTGGTGGGCAGTACGTTGTATGTGACCCTGGAGCCGTGCGCGATGTGCGCCATGGCGATCGTGCATGCGCGCGTGGCGCGGCTGGTGTATGCGGCCAGCGACCCCAAGACCGGCGCCTGCGGCAGTGTGTTCGACCTGCTCGGCGATGCCCGCCACAATCACCGGGTGGAGATCCATGGCGGGGTGCTGGCCAAGGAAGCCAGTACGCGTCTGAGCAATTATTTCCGCGCCAAGCGCGGCAAGCCGCCGCTGCTGCTGGAATAGCCGCCGGCGCGACGGGACGACGACGCGATGACGGTATCATGGCGGCCATTCCACACACGGCCGGCGCTGCGGCGGCGGCCCTTGCACAAGGCGTAGACATGGCCGACAACGGCGCGGAAGGCGAACGACTGATCTGGATCGACCTGGAAATGACCGGTCTGGATACCGACAACGATGCCATCATCGAGATCGCCACGGTGGTCACCGATGCGCAGTTGAACGTGCTGGCCGAAGGCCCGGAGATCGCCATCGGCCATCCGCTGGCGCGGCTGGAGGCGATGGACGAGTGGAACCGCAACCAGCACCGTCGTTCCGGGCTGTGGCAGCGGGTGGTGGAGAGCACGGTGACCACCGGCCAGGCCGAGGCGCAGACGGTGGCCTTCCTGGCGCAGTGGATCAAGGCCGGCGCCTCGCCGATGTGCGGCAATTCGATCTGCCAGGACCGGCGCTTCCTGCACCGCGAGATGCCGCGGCTGGAGAAGTACTTCCACTACCGCAACCTGGACGTATCCACGGTCAAGGAACTGGCCAAGCGCTGGGCCCCGGCCGTGGCCGCCGGGGTGGGCAAGACCGCCAGCCATACCGCGCTGAGCGATGTGCACGATTCGATCGCCGAGCTGCGCCATTACCGCCGGTTCATGGGTGCGCTGTCGGGCCTGCCGGCCTGATACGGGGGTGCCGGGGCGCCGCCCACGGTGGTGGCCTGCCGGGAAGGGAGGGTGCCGGGCGAAGCCGCACGCACATGGTGTTCAAGCAACCGGCGCTATGATCGGCCGATGAACGCCATCTCCCGCAGCACGCCTCCTCCGCTGGACACCGAACTGCTGCCCGCCTCGCCGGACTGGGCCGACCTGCAGCGCGCCGTGGCGCTGCTGGAGGCGCCGACGTTGACCGCCAAGATGGCCAACCTGATCGGCTCGCCGCTGGAGTTTGCGGTGAAGAAGCTGCCGCAGTCGGTCTCCCGACGGATCCACGGCGCGGTCGAAGCGGCGCTGTTCAAATCGGCCCAGGCCGCGCTGTGGAGCATGGACAACACGCCGGGCAAGGCCGCCTCCACGCGCTGGCACAAACTGGCCGCGGCCACCTCCGGCGCGGTCGGCGGGGCGTTCGGGTTCACCGCGCTGTTCATCGAGTTGCCGCTGTCGACCACGATCATGATGCGCGCGGTGGCCGATGTGGCGCGCAGCGAGGGCTTCGACCTGAGCCAGATGGCCACCCGCCATGCCTGCCTGGAAGTGTTCGCGCTGGGCGGCAATTCCGGGCAGGACGATGCCAGCGAGACCGGCTACTACATCACCCGCGGTTTCACCGCCGAGGTGATGCGCCACCTGTCGGCCGAGCTGGCCGGGCGCGCGGCCGGCGGCGGCGGGGTGATGATCGGGTTGACCCCGAAGGAGGCCGGCAAGTGGCTGGCCAAGATCGTGGAGAAGGTGGCCGCGCGCTTTGGCGTGGTGGTTACCGAGAAGTTCGCCGCGCAGGCGGTGCCGATCATCGGCGCGGTTACCGGGGCCACGCTCAATACGATGTTCACCGATTACTACCAGGACATGGCGCGCGGGCATTTCATCGTGCGCCGGCTGGAGCGTCGCTACGGCTATGAAACGGTGCGTGCCGCCTACCAGCAGCTGGCCGGCGAGGGCCGCTGAGGCAGGGGCCGGGCGCCATCGTTGCGCCCACGGCACAACTGTTTTGCCTGGCGGCCCCTGTTGGACGCGGCCAGGCGTCTCCATCCTTGCCGGTGTCCCCGCTGCTGCGGGCTTCCCGTTGAAGGATGGTCATGCTTTTCTCCCCCTACCGCATGGGCGCGCTGACGCTGCCCAACCGTATCGTGATGCCGCCGATGACCCGCTCGCGCGCGGCCGATGGCAATGTGGCCACGCCGCTGATGGCTCGGTACTACGCCGAGCGTGCCTCGGCCGGCCTGATCGTCAGTGAAGGCACCCAGATCAGCCAGCAGGGCCAGGGCTATGCCTGGACACCGGGCATCCACGATGCGGCGCAGGTGGCCGGCTGGCTTGGGGTGACCGACGCGGTGCACGCCGCCGGCGGTCGCATCGTGGCCCAGCTGTGGCACGTGGGCCGGGTGTCGCATACCGCGCTGCAGCCCGGTGGCGGCGCGCCGGTGTCGTCCTCGGCGCTGCAGGCGCAGGGCGTCAAGGTATTCGTCGACCCGCAGGGCAGGGGCCCGCTGGGCGGGGTGGGCGAAATGGTGCAGCATTCGCTGCCGCGAGCGCTGGCGATCGAGGAAATTCCCGGCATCGTGCGCGATTACGCGCAGGCCGCGCGCAATGCGCTGCAGGCCGGCTTCGATGGGATCGAGCTGCATGGCGCCAATGGCTACCTGATCAACCAATTCATCGATTCGCAGGCCAACCAGCGCACCGATGGCTACGGTGGTTCGCTGCAGAACCGGCTGCGTTTCCTGCGTGAAGTTGTGGAAGCGGTGGCGGCCGAGATCGGCGCCGACCGGGTCGGGGTGCGGCTGGCGCCGCTGACCACGCTGCAGGGCGCAGTGGATGACACCCCGCAGGCGACCTATCTGGCCGCAGCGCACCTGCTGGATGGACTGGGCGTGGGCTACCTGCACATCGCCGAGGCCGACTGGGAAGACGCACCGGTGATGCCGGTGGCGTTCAAGGAGGCCTTGCGCATGCTCTACCGCGGTACCTTGATCTACGCCGGCAAGTACACCGTGGAGCGCGCCGAGGAGGCCCTGGCCAAGGGCTGGGCCGACCTGATCGCCTTCGGCCGGCCGTTCATCGCCAACCCGGACCTGCCGCAGCGGTTGCGCCAGGGGTTGGCCTTGAACGCGCCGGACAAGGCGACGTTCTTCGGTGGCGGGGCCGAGGGGTTCACCGATTACCCGGTGGCCGAGGCTGCCCAAACCACCGACGCCTGAGCGGTAGTGCCACGCCATGCGTGGCAGCCAAAAACAAAACCCCGCCTGCGCGGGGTTTTGTTCTTCATTGCAATGCCGGAAGGATCAGCCCTTGGCTTTGAGCTTGGCCAGGCGCAGCCAGGTATCGACCACGGTGTCCGGGTTCAGCGACACCGATTCGATGCCTTCCTGCATCAGCCATTCGGCCAGGTCCGGATGATCGGACGGGCCCTGGCCGCAGATGCCCACGTACTTGCCCTTGGCGCGCGCAGACTTGATCGCCATCGACAGCAGCTTCTTCACCGCCGGGTTCCGCTCGTCGAACAGGTGCGCCACGATCGACGAATCGCGGTCCAGGCCCAGGGTCAGCTGGGTCAGGTCGTTGGAGCCGATCGAGAAGCCGTCGAAGATCTCCAGGAACTCATCGGCGAGCAGGGCGTTGGACGGCACTTCGCACATCATGATGATCTTCAGGCCGTTCTCGCCCTGCTTGAGGCCATTCTGCTCGAGCACCTCGACCACCTTGCGGCCTTCTTCCAGGGTGCGCACGAACGGAATCATCACCCACAGGTTGTCCAGGCCCATCTCGTTGCGCACGCGCAGCACGGCCTTGCATTCCAGCGCGAAGGCGGCCGAGAAGCTCGGGTCGACGTAGCGGCTGGCGCCGCGGAAGCCGATCATCGGGTTCTCTTCGTGCGGCTCGTAGTTGCTGCCGCCGATCAGGTTGGCGTACTCGTTGGACTTGAAGTCCGACAGGCGCACGATCACCGGGTTCGGTGCGACCGACGCGGTCAGGGTGGCGATGCCTTCGGCCAGGCGGCCGACATAGAAGCTGACCGGATCGGCGTAACCGGCGATCTTCTCGTCGATCTTCTTCTTGGTGGCCGCGTCCTGGCGGTCGTATTCCAGCAGCGCGTTGGGATGGATGCCGATGTGGCTGGCGATGATCATCTCCAGGCGGGCCAGGCCGATGCCGGCGTTGGGCAGCTGGCCGAAGTCGAAGGCACGTTCCGGGTTGGCCACGTTCATCATGATCTTCAGCGGCGCCGGCGGCATGTTGCCCAGGTCGGTGGTGGTGCGCTCGAACTCCAGGATGCCGTCGTAGATGAAGCCGGTGTCGCCCTCGGCGCAGCTGACGGTTACCTGCTGGCCGTCCTGGATGAGCTGGGTGGCGTTGCCCGAGCCGACCACGGCCGGCACGCCCAGCTCACGGGCGATGATCGCCGCGTGGCAGGTGCGGCCGCCGCGGTTGGTGACGATCGCCGAGGCGCGCTTCATCACCGGCTCCCAATCGGGGTCGGTCATGTCGGCGATCAGCACATCGCCGGGCTGCACGCGGGCCATGTCGTCCAGCGACTTGACCACTCGCGCGGTGCCCGCGCCGATCTTGGCGCCGACGGCGCGGCCTTCGGCCAGCACCTTGCCGTCCTTCTGGTTCAGCGCGAAACGTTCGATCTGGGTGGCGTGGCCACGCGACTTCACCGTTTCCGGGCGCGCCTGGACGATGAACAGCTTGCCGCTGACCCCGTCCTTGGCCCACTCGATGTCCATCGGGCGGCCGTAATGCTCTTCGATGACCAGCGCCTGCTTGGACAGTTCCTGTACGTCCTCGTCGCTGATGGAGAACACGTTGCGCAGCTCGGCCGGGGTGTCTTCCACCCGCACGCGCTCGCCGGGCACGTCCGAATACACCATGCGCAGCGCCTTGCTGCCCAGCGAACGGCGCAGGATCGCCGGCTTGCCGGCACGCAGGGTGGGCTTGTAGACGTAGAACTCGTCGGGGTTGACCGCGCCCTGCACGACCATTTCGCCCAGGCCGATGCTGGAGGTGACGAACACCACATCGCGGAAACCGGACTCGGTGTCCAGGGTGAACAGTACGCCGGAGGCGCCCACGCCCGAGCGCACCATCAGCTGCACGCCGGCCGACAGGAACACGTCCTCGTGCTTGAAGCCGTGGTGGACGCGGTAGGCGATGGCGCGGTCGTTGTACAGCGAGGCGAACACTTCCTTGACCTTGTGCACGACATCGTCGGCACCGGTGACGTTGAGGAAGGTTTCCTGCTGGCCGGCGAAGGAGGCATCGGGCAGGTCCTCGGCGGTGGCCGAGGAGCGCACGGCCACGGCGATGTCGCCGCCGCCGTTCTCCTCGCAGAGCCTGGCGTAGGCGCTGCGGATGTCCTGGTCCAGCTGTGGCTGCAGCGGGGCATCGATCACCCAGCCGCGGATTTCCTTGCCGGCCAGGGTCAGCGCGGCGACATCTTCCACGTCCAGCGTGGCCAGCTTGTCGAAGATGCGCTTGGACAGGTCGTTGTGCGCAATGAAGTCCTTGAAGGCCTCAGAAGTGGTTGCATAACCGCCGGGGACAGATACCCCCAGGCCGGCCAGGTTGCCGATCATTTCGCCCAGCGACGAATTCTTGCCGCCTACGCGGGCCAGATCGGCCAGGCGCAGTTCGTGCAACCACAGGATGTTCTCGTTCAAGCGCGATGCTCCGTTTGGCCATCGCCCGAGGCGGGCTGTATGGCCACGTCCGTAGGAAGAAGCCGATATGATGCCGGGCACACTGCCATCGGCACAAGCTTGTATCGACGGCCCTTTTAAGCTGCGTAGGGGGTAAAAGCCGTATGTCGACGATCCGTCCAGTGTTCTACGTGTCCGATGGAACCGGTATCACCGCTGAAACCATTGGGCATAGCCTGCTGACCCAGTTCTCCGGGTTCAGCTTCATTACCGACCGGATGTCGTTCATCGACGACCCGGAAAAGGCCCGTGAAGCCTGTGAACGGATCCGCGCGGCCGGGGAACGCTACCAGGTGCGCCCGATCGTGGTCAGTTCCTGCGTGGACAGCGGGCTGAGCGTGATCCTGGCCGAGAGCGGCGGGCTGATGCTGGACGTGTTCGCCCCCTTCATCGAGCCGCTGGAGCGCGAGCTGGAGGTCAACCGGCACTCCCGGGTGGGCCAGGCGCACGGCATGGTCGACTTCGAGACCTACCATAGGCGGATCAACGCGATGAACTTCGCGCTGACCCACGACGACGGCATCGCGATCAACTACGACGACGCCGATGTGATCCTGGTGGCGGTGTCGCGGGCCGGCAAGACCCCCACCTGCATCTACCTGGCCCTGCATTACGGGGTGCGCGCGGCCAATTACCCGCTGACCGACGAGGACTTGGAGCAGGACCGCCTGCCGCCCCGGCTGCGTCCCTACCGCAAGAAGCTGTTCGGGCTGACCATCGACCCGGACCGGCTGCAGCAGATCCGCCAGGAGCGCCGGCCGAATTCGCGCTATGCCAACCTGGAGACCTGCAAGCGCGAAGTGGCCGCGGCCGAGACCATGTTCCGGATGGAGCGCATCCCGACCCTGAGCACCACCCATACCTCCATCGAGGAGATTTCCAGCAAGGTGCTGACCACGCTGGGGCTGCAGCGCGAATTGTATTGACCTGCGCGCCACGACCAACGGTCGTGGCCTACCGGGGTAGGTATCGACCGTTGGTCGATACGTGAGCGCCACGACCAATGGTCGTGGCCGATGGGTGGGTATCGACCGTTGGTCGATACAGGCGATGCGCCGGCCCCGTTGTCCGGAGCCCGGCCGCCCCCACGTTGGAGGATCAACGTGTAGGATCGAACCATGTCCCCGGCCACCCCCCGCATCGAACGCATCCCCCGGCTAAGCCGCCTGAGCTGGCTGATGGGGCTGTACGCGGAAAACTACCAGCACCTGGTGCGCCTGTTCGCGCCGGCCGAACTGGTGCCCGGCAGCTATGTGTCCTCGATCGGCGACGGGCTGGACGTGCGCCTGGACGTGCTGCACTGCCACCGCTACACGGTGGAGCTGCGCCTGACCTACGACTTCGCCGACCCGGTCACCGGGCAGCCGGACCCGTCGGCGTACGTGCGGCTGTACCGCGACGCGCGCCAGGCCGAGACCACCCACTGCTATGTGGGCCGGCGCTGGCAGGACGTGGTGGGCATGTACCCGCCGCCGGCCGAGCTGATCAGCCACCGCATGCGGATGAACACCTTCCTGGGCAAATGGCTGGAATACCTGGCCGAGGGTGGCCATGGGGTGGCCACCCTGCGCCGCGATGGCGATGCGCTGCCGGCCCCGGCAGACAACCGCCGCACCAGCGTGGCCAGCTGACCCGGAGCGGATCGGCGCAGCGCGATCGCGCATAATCGCGGTTTGAGTCCCGTGAGCCTGTGCGTCATGCCCTATACCCCGATCGTGGCCACCCTTGGCTATGTGCTGTCGCCGGACGGCAAGCAAGCATTGATGATCCACCGCAACGCGCGGCCCGGTGACCACCACCTGGGCAAGTACAACGGGCTGGGCGGCAAGGTCGAGCGCGACGAGGACGTGGCCGCCGGCATGCGCCGGGAAATCCGCGAGGAGGCCGGGATCGAGTGCGGCACCATGCGCATGCGCGGCACCATCAGCTGGCCGGGCTTTGGCAAGCACGGCGAGGACTGGTTCGGTTTCGTGTTCGTGATCGACAGCTACACCGGCACCCCGCTGGGCGCCAACCCGGAAGGCACCCTGGAGTGGGTGGACGTGGACAAGCTGGAGGCGCTGCCGTTGTGGGAGGGCGACCGACAGTTCCTGCCGCTGGTGTTCGACCAGGACCCGCGCCCGTTCCACGGGGTGATGCCTTACTGCGACGGGGCGATGCAGTCGTGGAGCTTTACCCGGCTGTGAGGGCCGGTCCGACCATGGGTCGGACCTACCGATGGACATCCGACCACGGCCGGATGGGCCGGTCGTCGGGGCGGGCAGGGCCGCACCGTCGGCATCGGGCCGGGTCGTGCCGGCCATTCCCCATCCAGGGTGATCAATAAATAACCAGCGTCGCGGCGGGTGAGACCAAGTTGTCCACAGGGGGTGTGGATGACTGGTGCGCAAGTTTGTGGATAAGCGCCGGCAGCCCCCGCCGGTCCTCGCTGTCAAGATGGGTGGCCAAAAAATGACCGCCGGTGGCGGCGGCGTGAAGGGCGCGACAAGGCCGGTGGCCGCCCGCTCTGTCGCGGTTGCGGCCGCTCGCGGTACTCTCTTGGCATTGCCGTCAACAGACCTTCCATGAAACGTCACTTCTCGATGCTGCGCGAGTTCCACCTGGCGGACTGGTTCACCCTGGCCAACGCCTTCTGCGGCACCGGCGCGGTATTTGCCGCGATGCGCTTCCTGCAGGACGGGCAGCGCAGCTACCTGCTGTTCGGGATGGCGCTGATCCCGCTGGCCTTCATTTTCGATGCGCTGGACGGGCGCATCGCGCGCTGGCGCAAATCCAGTTCCACCCTGGGCCGCGAGCTGGATTCGCTGTCGGACGTCATTTCCTTCGGGGTCGCGCCGGCCGCGCTGGCCTATGCCTGCGGCATGCAGGGCGGCTGGGATTGGCTGGTGCTCAGCTACTTCGTGTGCTGCGGGGTGAGCCGGCTGGCCCGCTACAACGTCACTGCCGAGGCGCTGGCTGGTGAAGGCGACAAAGTGCCGTATTTCGAAGGCACGCCGATCCCGACCAGCCTGGCGCTGGTGGTGGTGCTGGCGGTAGCGGCCAGCATGGGCGCGATCGGACACGACCTGTGGCTGGGCGGCTGGCAGCTGGGCCCGTGGCAGCTGCATCCGATGGTGCTGCTGTTCGCGCTGTCCGGTTCGCTGATGATCAGCAAGACCCTGCGCATTCCCAAGCCATGAACCGCACCGTGACCGATCCTATCCCGTCCTGCGCTGCAGGTGCCTGCCGATGAGCACGGCCGGCAAGGGCGGCAACGCCGGTGATATCGAGGCCCTGGCGCGGCAGTATTTCGGCGCCTGGGGCGATGCCCTGCGCCATGCCGCCGTACCGCCCGGGTCGCCCGGGTCGCCGCCTGGCGGCGACGGGCAGGGCGGTTGGCAGCAGGCGATCGACTGGTGGGCCCGGCACATGCCCACCGCGGCCAGCGGCGCGGCCGATGACGCGGTGCACCGCTTTCGCGAACAGGCCGGTGGCTGGTACGGCACCATGCAGCAGGTGGCCGCGCAGTTCGCCGGCCGCGACGCCAGCAGCGCCGAGGTGGCCCAGGCCTGGAAGCAGGCGGTGCAGGGCCAGGGCGAGGGGCTGCTGCAGTGGATGCTGCAGGGCGCGCGCGGGCAGACCGCTGCCGGGGGGCCGGACCTGCTGATGCTGCTCGAGCGCCTGCAGCACGACCTGGGCCCGTGGCTGCAGAGCCCGGCGTTCGGCCCCGGCCGTGAGCACCAGGCACGCTGGCAGGCGCTGCTGCGTGCACAGCAGGAATACCAGACCCACTCGCGCGACTATGTCGAGCAGATCAAACAGGCGCTGGACGATGCGTTCGCCCTGTTCGAGCAGCGCCTGGCCGAACACGAACAGCCCGGCAGCCAGCTGACCAGTGCGCGGGCGATGTTCGACCTGTGGATCGAGGTGGCCGAGGAGGCCTACGCCAAGGTGGCCCTGTCCGAGCCGTTCCAGCGGGTGTATGCCGCGCTGGGCAACGCGCAGATGCGCCTGCGCGGGGCGACCCAGCAGGAAATCGAGCGGGTCTGCGAGGCGATCGGCCTGCCCACCCGCACCGAGATGGACGCCGCGCACCGGCGCATCACCGACCTGGAGCGGCTGGTGCGACGCATGGCCGAAGCCGGCGCGCCGGCGCCGGCGGGGCCGACGCAAACACCGACATCCAAGCCGAAGCCTAAGCCTAAGCCCGCAGCGAAAGCCACGCCCAAGCCGGCCAAGGCGTCCAAACCCAGGCGCGCCGCCACGCCCACGCCCGCCACGGCAGCGGCCACGCCGCGCAAGCGCAGGCCATGACCATGAAAGGGCCGCTGGGCTTCAATGCCGACGATCTGCTGCAGGAAACCCTGGCCATGCAGCGCAAGCTGCTGGACGGACTGAAGCTGCTGCCGTCGGTGGACGATGTCGATTATGGGGTGACCGCGCGCGAAGAGATCTGGCGCGACGGCAAGGTCGCCCTGTACCGCTTCGTCGGCGCGGCCGCACCGGTGCACTCCACTCCGCTGCTGATCGTCTATGCGCTGGTGAACCGCCCGTACATGGTCGACCTGCAGGCCGACCGCTCGCTGGTGCAGCGCCTGCTGGCCCTGGGCCATGACGTCTACGTGCTGGACTGGGGCTACCCGGACCGCTCCGAGCGGTACCAGACGCTGGAGGACTACCTGCTGCGCTTCCTGGACGGGGCGGTGGACCAGCTGCGCGTGCGCAGCGGCGGCCCGGTCAACCTGCTCGGCATCTGCCAGGGCGGGGTGTTCGCGCTGTGCTATGCCGCGCTGCGCCAGCACAAGCTGGCCAACCTGGTCACCATGGTCACCCCGGTGGATTTCCACACCCCCGACAACATGCTCTCGCACTGGGCGCGGCAGGTGGACGTGGACCTGCTGGTGGACACGCTGGGCAACATCCCGGCCGACCTGATGAACGCCAGTTACCTGATGCTCAAGCCATTCCGGCTCAACGTGCAGAAGTACGTGGGCCTGCTGGACATCCTCGATGACAAGGCCGCGCTGGAGGATTTCCTGCGCATGGAAAAATGGATCTTCGACTCGCCCGATCTGGCCGGCGAAGCCTTCGGCGACTTCATCAAGCAGTTCTACCAGGGCAACGGGCTGATGCACGAGGGCGTGCGCATCGGCGAGCATCGTGTCGACCTGCGCCAGGTGACCTTGCCGGTGCTGAACATCTACGCCGAGCAGGACCACCTGGTGCCGCCGGATGCGTCACGCGCGCTGCGTGGCCGGATCGGCAGCACCGACTACACCGAGAGCAGTTTCCGCGGTGGGCATATCGGCATCTATGTGTCCGGCCGCGCCCAGCGCGAGGTACCCGGTACCATTACCGATTGGCTGAAGGAACGCACATGATCACTCCCCGAATGATGGCCGTACTGGGTGCGGGCCTGGTCGCGCTGGGCAGCGCCCACGCCGCCCCCACCGAGGCGGCAAAGCGCGAGATCGCCGGGCTGATCGGCGCGCTGGATGGTTCCAGCTGCCGTTTCCAGCGCAATGGTAGCTGGCACGACGCCGCCGAGGCGCGCGCGCACCTGCAGCGCAAGTACGACTACCTGCTCAAGAAGGACAAGGTGGACACCGCCGAGCAGTTCATCGAGCGCGCCGCCAGCCAGAGCAGCATGAGCGGCAAGCCCTACCGCATCGCCTGCCCGGGCCAGCCCGAACAGACCGCCTCGGTATGGTTCACCGCGCGCCTGAAGGCACTGCGCCGCAGCCCCTGAACGGCGGTAGCATGAGCTGCCTGGCCACCTGCCACTGGAGACCGCTGCCATGAACGCTGCTGCCCCGCGTACGCTGTCGCGTTCGCTCAACGACCGCATGATTGCCGGGGTGATGGGCGGCATCGCGCATCGCTTTGGCTGGAGCTCGACCCTGGTGCGGGTGCTGTTCGTGCTGGTGTCGATCGTGTCGGCGGCCTTCCCGGGGATGCTGGTGTACCTGATCCTGTGGCTGCTGATCCCCAACGAGGCCGATTGAGCCTGCCGCCGCCGGCACTGCGCCTGCTGCAGGCGCTGGGCGCGGTATGGACCGTGCCCAATACCCTGATCGGGCTGCTCGGTGGCCTGGCGGGGATGCTGGCTGGCGCGCGTCCGTCATGGAACCGCCGCGACCTGGCCCTGGTGTTCCGCGACTGGCCGTGGGGCCCGGGCGGGGCGATCACGCTGGGCAATGTGATCCTGCACACCGGGCCGACCCTGGATGTACCGTGCCGCACTTACGCGCACCAGGCCGGGCACTGCAACGAGCCGGTGATCGGCCTGCACGACCACGAACGCGCGCATGTGTACCAGTACCTGGTGCTGGGGCCGCTGTATCTGCCGGTCTACCTGTTGTGCGGCGGAGTGAGCGCGCGCAACCCGTTCGAACGGGCAGCCGATGTCTATGCGATGACCGGGCGCGGCTGGTGGCCGTGAAGTTATTGCGGCGTTAAATCGGTGTAAATAAAACGTCGTGCAATGCGACGTCATCTGCATGCAAACAATGGTTATTAGCCTCCATGGCCAATCAGTCAGCTTCGGCGCGGTAAGCTGCACGCTGTTGTACATGCACGATGCTTTTTGGAGGAACACATCACATGGCAATCGTTCTTTATGTCGGTGGTAGCAAGGATGGCGACAAGGGCCTGGTGCCCCATGGTTTCAGCAAGTCGCGGGCCGATACCGAAAGTGGCCCGGAAATCTATACCGAGCGGTTCATGGAACTGCAGGGGATCGGCAAGGTGCGGGTGATGGCGCTGGAATCCATGCGCGATGAGGCCGTTCACCAGCGCGCCGCGCAGCATTACCGCTGAGGCGGTGAACCGGTCATGCCGGCCGGCCGCCGGTATGACCGTAGTACGGGGCCTGCGACAGGTTCGGCGCGCGCTGTCAACGCCTTCCCCCCGCCGCCCTGCGTTGCCACAATCGGTGCTTTCCGCATAGTGGCTTCGGCCGGAAGCAATGCCAGACATCAAGCTCGCCCAGCAGATCGCCCAGACCATCGCCGATGAAATCGGCGCCCAGCCCGCCCAGGCGCGTGCCGCCATCGCCCTGTTGGACGAAGGCGCCAGCGTCCCGTTCATCGCCCGCTACCGCAAGGAAGTCACCGGCGGCCTGGACGATATCCAGCTGCGCAACCTGGAAACGCGCCTGACCTACCTGCGCGAACTGGAAGACCGCCGTGCCGCGGTGCTGTCCAGCATCGACGAACAGGGCAAGCTCAGCGACGAACTGCGCAACGAGATCCTCGCGGCCGACACCAAGTCGCGCCTGGAAGACCTGTACCTGCCGTACAAGCCCAAGCGCCGCACCCGCGCGCAGATCGCGCGCGAAGCCGGGCTGGAGCCGCTGGCCGATGGCCTGCTGGCCGATCCCGGGCTGGACCCGCAGGTGCATGCCGCCGGCTTTGTCGATACCGACAAGGGCGTGGCCGACGTCAAGGCCGCGCTGGAAGGCGCCCGCGCGATTCTGATGGAGCGCTGGGGCGAAGATGCCGCGCTGGTGGGCGAACTGCGCACCTGGCTGGGCGAGGTCGGGGTGATCCGCGCCCGCGTGGCCGAAGGCAAGGAAGAACAGGGCGCCAAGTACCGCGATTACTTCGAACACGCCGAAGCGCTGGCGAAGATTCCCTCGCACCGGCTGCTGGCGCTGTTCCGCGCGCGCCGCGAGGAAATCCTGTTCCTGGAACTGGACCCGGGCAACGAGGCCGAAGCCGGCCACCAGTACGCCGAAGGCCGGGTCGCCTACAAAGCCGGCATCGGCGATGGCGGGCGCCCCGGCGACCGCTGGCTGCTGGACGCCTGCCGGATGACCTGGCGCGCCAAGCTGCACATGCACCTGCTGCTGGACCTGTTCAACCAGGCCCGCGAGAAGGCCGAGGCCGAGGCGATCGCGGTGTTCGGCGACAACCTCAAGGACCTGCTGCTGGCCGCACCGGCCGGCCCCAAGACCGTGCTCGGGCTGGACCCGGGCATCCGCACCGGCTGCAAGATCGCCGTGGTCGATGCCACCGGCAAGCTGGTGGCCACCGACACCATTTACCCGCACGAACCGCGCCGGCAGTGGGACCAGTCGCTGCACACGATCAAGCAGCTGTGCCAGAAGCACAACGTGGAACTGATCGCGATCGGCAACGGCACCGCCAGCCGCGAGACCGACAAGCTGGCCGGCGAGGTGATCAAGGCGCTGGGCGAGACCCGGCTGCAGAAGATCGTGGTCAGCGAGGCCGGCGCGTCGGTGTATTCGGCATCCGAGTTCGCCTCCCGGGAGTTCCCCGACCTGGATGTGTCCATCCGTGGCGCGGTGTCCATCGCTCGGCGCCTGCAGGATCCGCTGGCCGAACTGGTCAAGATCGACCCCAAGGCGATCGGCGTGGGCCAGTACCAGCACGATGTGGACCAGTACCGGCTGGCACGCGCGTTGGACGCGCGGGTGGAAGACTGCGTCAACGCGGTCGGCGTGGAGGTCAATACCGCCTCGGCCGCGCTGCTGTCGCGGGTGTCGGGCCTGTCGTCGACGGTGGCCGAGAACATCGTGCGGCATCGCGACGACAACGGCCCGTTCAAGCGTCGCAAGGATCTGCTCAAGGTGCCGCGGCTGGGCGACAAGACCTTCGAGCAGTGCGCCGGCTTCCTGCGCATCGCCGATGGCGAGCAGCCGCTGGATGCTTCCTCGGTGCACCCGGAAGCCTACCCGGTGGTCGAGCGCATCGTGGCCGCCACCGCGCGCCCGATCAAGGCGCTGATCGGCGACGGCAGCTTCCTGCGCGGGCTGAAGGCCGAGCAGTTCACCGACGCCACCTTCGGTGTGCCGACCGTGCGCGACATCCTCAGGGAACTGGAAAAGCCCGGCCGCGATCCGCGCCCGGAGTTCAAGGCGGCGCGCTTTGCCGAAGGGGTGGAAGAACTCAAGGACCTGCAGCCGGGGATGATCCTGGAAGGGGTGGTCAGCAACGTGGCCGCGTTCGGGGCGTTCGTGGATATCGGCGTGCACCAGGACGGCCTGATCCACATCTCGGCGCTGTCGGACACCTACGTCAAGGATCCCCGCGATGTGGTCAAGGCCGGCGACATCGTCAAGGTCAAGGTGCTGGAGGTGGACGTGGCGCGCAAGCGCATCGCGCTGACCCGGCGCCTGGACGACAGCCCGGCCCCGGCCCAGGTGCCCGGCGAGCGCCAGGCGCGCCC
Organism: Stenotrophomonas rhizophila; assembly: GCF_020857975.1. Classification (GTDB taxonomy): domain Bacteria; phylum Pseudomonadota; class Gammaproteobacteria; order Xanthomonadales; family Xanthomonadaceae; genus Stenotrophomonas; species Stenotrophomonas rhizophila_C. The sequence goes on along the minus strand of NZ_JACWUO010000013.1, from coordinate 20,123 downwards.
GGCCGGCGGCGGCCGTCGCGAGGGCGGCGGTGGCGGTGGTCAGCGCAATGGCGGCCGTGGCGCCCCGTCCGGGCCGCGCCCGGGCAATGCCGCGCCCCCGGCCAACAACGCCCTGGCCGACGCCTTCGCCCGCGCCAAGCGCGGCGGCTGAACCGCCGTTGTCGTACCCGCTGCAGGCCGCCCCCGGGCGGCCTGTAGCCGTTCTGCCCCCTGAATGCGGCAGACGGCACTTCTGGTTTGCCCCGGCTTTGATCACACTGCTCTTTCATTGCCTCCAGGCAGGGCAGCGGCGGGGAGCCCAGATGACCATCGAGCAACCAGTACCGTGCCGCCCGAACGGGCCGGGCAGGGCGCCAGCAGGCCCGGCGCGTTGCTGCCTGATTGTCTGGGCGTGGCCGCGCGCATGAGCGACACCCGCCACGACCGGGCCGCCGAGGCGGCATTGCAGGAGGCCGTCGCGCAGCGCCGCCGGCTGGAAATGATCATCGAGGGCACTGCCGCCGGTACCTGGGAATGGAACATCCAGAGCGGGCAGATGTGGGTCAACGAACGCTGGGCGCAGATCGTGGGCCATACCCGCGACGAGCTGGCCCCGATCACCCCGGAGACTTTTTTCCGGCTGGTCCATCCCGACGACCTGGCCGGCTCCAACGCGCGCCTGACCGACCACCTGGAAGGGCGCACGGCGCGCTACGACAGCCTGTGCCGGATGCGCCACAAGCGCGGCCACTGGATCTGGGTGCAGGACCGCGGCCGCGTCTACGAATGGGACGCGCAGGGGCGCCCGCTGTGGATGGCCGGCGCGCATGCCGATGTGAGCGACCTGCAGAACGCGCGCCAGGACGCGGCCGACATGCGCCAGCGCCTGCAGGCAGTGGTGGATGCCTCCGACGAAGTGGCGGTGATCGCCACCGATGTCGATGGCGTGATCAATCTGTTCAACAGCGGCGCGCAGAAGCTGCTGGGCTACAGCGCCGAGGAGGTGATCGGGCGGATCAATCCGGGCCTGTTCCATGACCCGGAGGAAATGCGCGCCTACCTGCAGCCGCTGGCCGACGCGGCCGGGCGCCTGCCGACGGTATTCGAGGCCTTGACCGCGCATGCCGCGCAGGGCACCTGGTCGCGCCAGTGGACCTACGTGCGCAAGGACGGCGGGCGCCGCCAGGTGCGGCTGTCGATCAGCCCGCTGGACAGTGCCGGCGGGCAGCGGTTCGGTTACGTCGGCATGGCGGTGGACATCACCCCGCTGCTGGAAATGCGCGAGCAGGCCTACCTGGCCGCGAAAAAATTCGCCAGCGCATTCTCCTCGGCGGCGCTGGGCATGGCGCTGGTGTCGCTGGAAGGCCGCTGGCTGGACGTCAACGACGCGCTGTGCGGCATCCTCGGCTATACCCGCGCCGAACTGCTGGAGATCGACTTCCAGACCCTCACCCACGCCGATGACCTGGACACCGACCTGGCCCTGGTCGCCGACCTGCTGGCCGGCCGCCGCGACCATTACCACATGGACAAGCGCTACCGGGGCAAGTCCGGCAATACCGTCTGGGGGCGCTTGTCGGTATCGCTGGTGCGCGCCGAAAACGGCGCGCCGCTGCACTTCGTGTCGCAGATCCAGGATGTGACCTCGCAGCGGCAGAGTGGCCAGCAGCTGCGCGAATCGGAGCAGCGCACCCGGGTGACCCTGGATGCGGTGGCCGACATGGTGTTGACCCTGGACCTGCAGGGCGTGATCCAGTACGCCAATGCCGCCGCCACTCAAGCGCTGGCCGGCGAGGGCGCCGCGCCGCTGACCGGTGGGCAGGTCCAGGATGTGATCGAGCTGACCACCGAATACGCGCCGCGCTCGCCGCTGGATATCGCGGTGTTGCTGGACCCGGACAGCAATGCGGTGGACCTGCACTCGGACCTGCTGTTGTCGATGGGCGCGCAGTTGCTGCCGGTGGACCTGACCCGGGCCTGGCTGCGTGGCGAGGACGGGCAGCACAGCGGTGCGGTATGGGTGATCCGCGACGCCACCCAGCAGCGCGCCCGCCAGCGCGAAGCCCGCCACCTGGCCGAGGTCGATCCGCTGACCGAGTTGAGCAACCGGCGCGGTTTCGAGGCGCATCTGCAGCAGGCGATCATCCGGGTGGCGCGGACCGGGCAGTCGGCCTCGCTGATGTTCATCGACCTGGACAACTTCAAGCCGATCAACGACAGCCACGGCCACCTGGCCGGCGATGCGATGCTGTGGGCGGTGGCCAACCTGCTGCGCCATGGCGTGCGCGATTCGGACATCGTCTCGCGCCTGGGCGGCGACGAGTTCGCGGTGATCCTGGCCGGCTGCTCGCTCAAGCGCGCGCGCCGGATCGCCAGCGACCTGCTGGAATCAGTACGCACCCTGAGCATTCCCTGGGGCCTGCAGCGGCTGGGCGTGGGCGCCAGCATCGGCATCGCCGCGATCGGCGGCGGCATGAGCGTGGACGATGCGGTCGCCGCCGCCGACGCCCTGTGCTATCAGGCCAAGGGGCTGGGCAAGAACAACGTGCAGGTGGAGGTGCCCAGCGTGGAAGGGCTGGAGCCGCCCGACGGCGGCGAGCCGGGCGAGGTCGCGTAGACCCCGGTCGGGCCTGGCCACCGCGGCCGGCCTGCAAGGAAAGTGATTGTTCGCTTATGTGGGGGCTACAGCCCGTCAAATGCTGTGGCATTGTGCGGAGATGCCGCCGGTAGTGCCGGCCGCTGGCCGGATGCGGTTGCGGTTGCGGTTGTTTCCGCTTCGCGGATAGCTTCAAAAGCGTTTCGTGCCCCTGCGGGGCGCGAGTCACTTTCTGATGGCGCACATCCGTGTGCGCCACCCTACGGGCCAGCTACGCTGTTCCGCGCCGCTCCTGCGGCGCTGGTGCTCGTGCAAGAAAGTAACCAAAGAACACGCCCCCGTCCGCTCGCCGTCGGGCTACGCCCGCCGGTGCCCTGCGCTTCTCGCGTCGGCAAGGGACGGTGCGGAACTCGCTACGCTCGCGCCCCCAGACCAGCCGGCGCCGATTGGTCCAGCGCGTCGCCACGCGCCCATGTGCTGCCGCACAGCCCTCAGCACGCTTCATGCTTGACCCGCACCTCTTCGCCCGCGCCTCCGTAGCAATGAATGTCCGTAGTGAAGAACGCGTCGCCACGCGCCTGTTCCCGGACGAATGGGATTGCGATGCTCGGCTCGCTCCAAGGGGGAGGTAAATCAAGGTCAAGATCACGGGCATCAGCAACAGCAACAGCAACGGCAACCGACCAACGGTCGGGTCCACGTTGCCGTTCCGAGCCCTGCCATCCCAGGTAGTTCCGTGGTCGGACACGCTCCGTTCCGGCATCACGTTGCCCGAGCGTGGCTCGGACGTACGCTTTCCATGCGTACCGGCCATGTGTGGAGGGTTGGCGTGGGTGGGTTGGCGGGACTGTTGAAAACATGGATGTTTTCGCCAAGCCCCCAAGGGTGAGGGCGGATTGCTTGCGAGGCACTGCCTCGCATTCGCCCGAACGCACAGTCGCCAGCGGCTGGGCCGGACCGCGGAGCGGGGTTCGCGGCGTGTCCCGCCAACCCGCCTGCGCCAACCCAATCAGCGCATACGTAGAAAGCCTTTGCTCTGAGGCTGCAGTTCGCAGCTGACTTCCCATGATTTGGTGAAAAATCAAAATTACCCCTTAAGCTCTACGGCGCGCCGCCGATACCAGTTCTGGAGCCCGCCATCAGTCCGGCTCTTCGCTGACCGGGTCGCACGCCGTGCGATGGCCCCGGGCCAGATGTCTTTGCAACATCGCGTCTGCATCAGGCAGTACCGCAGTTGTACAAGCCGCTCACGCGATGCCCATGTGCGTCGCGCGCATCCCATGCCAGAGACACCGCCGGGCAGGCTGCCCGATGTATTCCATCCATCAGGGAACGAGGATCAGATGATGCTTACTTCAGGCACGCACACGCATGTGCAGCAACGGACTCTCCACGCCGCGCCCTGGTCGCCGTGGCGCGCCCTGGCCGCAGCGTTTGGCTCGCGCAGCCAGGCCCATGGCGCCGCCGGCATGGCCGCGCAGCGCCGGCAGGCCGAGCTGGAAGCCCAGGTCGCCGCGCTGCACCGGGTGCAGGCAGTGATCGAATTCGACCTGGACGGCACCATCGTGCAAGCCAACGACAACTTCCTGCAGGCGTTGGGCTATGGCCTGGATGAAATCCAGGGCCGGCACCATGCCATGTTCGTCGAGCCGGCGCATGCGCAGAGCATGGAATACCGCGATTTCTGGGCCAAGCTGGGGCGGGGCGAGTACGACGCCGGCCAATACCGGCGGCTCGGCAAGGGCGGGCGCGAGATCTGGATCCAGGCCTCCTACAACCCGGTGCTGGACAGCCAGGGGCGCCCGTACAAGGTGGTCAAGTTCGCCACCGACATCACCGCGCAGATGCTGCAGGCCGCCGACTTTTCCGGGCAGCTGGCCGCCATCAACACTTCGCAGGCGGTGATCGAGTTCGGCCTGGATGGGCGCATCCTGGCGGCCAACGACAACTTCCTGGCCGCGGTGGGCTACACGCTGGAGGAAGTGCGCGGCCAGCACCATGCCCTGTTCGTCGAACCGGAGTACCGCCAGAGCGCGGAATACCGGCAGTTCTGGGAAAAGCTCGGGCGCGGCGAATATGACGCCGGCCAGTACCGGCGGTTGGGCAAGGGCGGGCGCGAGGTGTGGATCCAGGCCTCCTACAACCCGATCTTCGACATGAGCGGCCGGCCGTTCAAGGTCGTCAAGTACGCTACCGACATCACCGCCCAGGTGCGCGACAACCAGGCGATGCAGCTGGCGGTGGCGCAGACCCGCGACGTGGTGGCCGCCGCCCAGGGCGGCGATCTGACCGGGCATATCGGCACGGCGGACAAGACCGGCCCGGTGGCCGAACTGTGCGAGGGGATCAATGCAGTGGTCGAGGCGATGGCCACCATCATCGCCCAGATCAAGTCGGCCGCCGACACCATCGCGGTGGGCGCCAGCGAGATCGCCGAAGGCAACAGCGACCTGTCGGTGCGCACCGAACAGCAGGCCGCCTCGCTGGAGGAAACCGCCGTGTCGATGAAGGGCTTGACCGCCACCGTGCAGCGCACCGCCGCCCATGCGCAGCAGGCCAGCCAGCTGGCCAGTGGCGCGGTCGATGTGGCCGCGCAGGGCGGGCAGGTGGTGCACGAAGTGGTGTCGACCATGGCGCTGATCAACGCCTCCTCGCGGCGCATCGTCGACATCATCGGGGTGATCGACGGCATCGCCTTCCAGACCAATATCCTGGCCCTCAACGCGGCGGTGGAAGCGGCGCGTGCCGGCGATCACGGGCGTGGCTTTGCGGTGGTCGCCTCGGAGATCCGTTCGCTGTCGCAGCGCTCGGCCGGCGCGGCCAAGGAGATCAAGCAGCTGATCGACGACTCGGTGGAGAAGGTCGGCACCGGTACCGGCCAGGTCGAGAGCGCCGGCCGCACCATGGATGAGATCGTGCTCAACGTAAAGCGGGTCAGCGCGCTGGTCACCGAGATCAGCAGCGTGGCCCAGCAGCAGAGTGAGAGCATTCTGCAGATCAACCAGGCCGTGGACCATATCGACCAGGGCACCCAGCAGAATGCGGCGCTGGTCGAGGAAGCCTCGGCGGCGGCGCGCAGCATGGAAGCGCAGGCCAGCCAGTTGCTGCAGACGGTGGCCGCGTTCCGGATCGATGCCGGGGCCGCTGCTTCCCGTCGTGCCGCCCATCCGCATGCCCCTGCCGGGCTGCCGGTACTGCGGCTGGTCTGAGCCGCAGGCCGAAGCTGCAGGCGCAGCCGGCCGGATCCCTCGATCCGGCCGGTTGAAGGGCGCAACGGCAGCCTGCGATCCGCGTTGCCCCGCAGCCCCGGTTGGTCGGGTCGGCGCGCGATGCCCGGCTAGGCCGGGCGAGCGGCGCGCAGTCGGCGAGCGACCATGTGCCGGGCCAGTCCGCGTGGAATGGCCAAGCCCTTCCAACGCAGGTTGCCCATGCGGAAGGTGGCCGTGGCCCGGGCCAGCACCTTGCCCGATTCGTCGCTCAGCCAGCCGGAAGTGAAGGCGATGCTGCCCTTGCTGTGTTCGATCTGGCCGCAGCCCAGGATCCGCCCCGGAACGGCGGCGTTGACGAAGCTGGTCTTGGACTCGATGGTGACCGCGATGCGGTCCGGGGGAAGCCCGGCGTAGATCGCCGGACCCATGCAATCGTCGAGCATGGCCGAGAGCAGGCCGCCCTGGATGTTGCCCACCGGGTTGGTCAGGGCGTGGTTTGCATCGAAGGCGACATGGATTCTTCGTGCGGCCTCGTCATAGTCGAGGAATTTCCAGCCCAGCAGGGTGGCTGCAGGCGAGGTGGGAAGTTCGCCACTGACAACTTTCCAGAATATCGCGTCGCGGACCATGGTCTTGTTCCCGTAGCCGGAGGGTGGGGGCAACGCTTCTACTGCCGTTGCTACTGCGCATGCAGGATGGAAACAACAGCGAATGCGAAACCGGCCAGGCCCAGCGCCACGACCACGGCGCCGGCCACCACCGGCGTGGGTGCGCCGGTCCGCTTGCGGACGTGCCAAGCCACCGCGACGGGCGGCACCATCGCGGCCAGGCAGAACGCCTGGAACGCAAGCAGGTGGGGGAACTGCAGGCTGGAGGAGAACAACAGGTACAGCAGCAGGACGCCGGCACCGGCCAGGGCCAGCCAGGCCGCTCCGGTCACCCGGATCAGGGCCATCAACAGCAGTTGGACGGGCGGGTCGATGCCCTCCCAGTCACGGCCCACGGCGACGCGGTGGTAGGGCATGAAGTCGGATCGCCTGAGGTAGGCCGCCCCGAACACGGCGACCACCGCAAACGCCAACGCATAACAAGCCAAGGCCAGCCAAGCCAATGCAGTCATGGCAGATCCAGTCGTTGGAGCGGGAAGACGTGCTGTGGGTGGGGATGCTTTACACCGCAGGGCCACGCGGGGCGATCGATCGCCTGTGGTAGAACAAGGCTAGGGGCCGCAATGTGAAGGCATCGTCCGCGTTAACCCTGGAAAATGTGATGCACTTCCAGGAAGTAGCAGGACGATGGCGGAAACGAAAAAACGCCCTGCATCGTTGCCGATGCAGGGCGCCTTGGTTCCATGGTGCCGAAGGTGGGACTCGAACCCACACGCTTTTAAGGGCGGCGGATTTTGAGTCCGCTGCGTCTACCGATTCCGCCACTTCGGCTGGCTGGCCGCGTAGTGTATACAAGTTGGCGCGATCTGTGCAGACCTGAACGCTTCATCCGTGCAGATTTCCTCACCCGGCCGGAACGCTATAATCACCGTGCTGAACCATACAGGGAGCCGGGGATGGACGTGTTGCGGGATCTGCGGGTGCTGGTGGTCGAAAACGACGAGATGAGCGCGGCCCTGCTGCAGATGCAACTGGTGCAGTCCGGCGCTGTCGTTGTCGGCCTGGCCGCGTCGGTATCCGAATCGCTGCGCCTGCTGGGCGAAACCCAGCCGCAGGTGGCGTTGCTGGATTATCGCCTGGCCAACCATGAAACCAGCGAGCCGGTTGCCGCTGCGCTGGCTGCGCGCGGGATACCGTTCGTGCTGGCCACCGGCATGGCGCCGGAGCATCTGCCCGCGGCATTCGGTTCGGGCGTGCTGTTGAGCAAGCCGTACCTGACCGCCGAATTGAACGCCGCATTGGCGCGTGCGCTGGCCCGCGATTCGGTTCTGGGCTGAGCCCGCCGGCCACCGCGCGCGCATGCCGGCCTGAGCGCCACGCGACGGTCCGGCCAGCATGCACGGCAACGCTCAGTTCGTCGGCATCAGCATGTGGCGGATCCGGAACAGGTCGCCGTTGCTGCGGATCCCGAGCTTTTTGAAGGCATTCTTCTTCTGTGTGCTGATGGTGGTCGCACTGCGCCCATAGCGGGCGGCCACGTCATTGACCGACAGCCCTTCCAGCAGCGCCAGCAGAACTTCCAGTTCGCGCGGGGACAGCCGCGCGGCAACCATCACCGACTGCTCGGGCGACTGCTCCGGCGCATTGGCCGACAGGCTGGTCAGCTTGGCGACCTCTTCGGCCATGCTGGGCGGCAGGTAGGTGCGGCCTCTGGCGACCGCCCGGATCGCCCGGATCAGTTCGGGGATGTCTTCGCTCTTGTTGGCATAGCCGGCGCTGCCAGCCTGCAGCGCGGTGGCCGCGGTCACCGGTGAGTCATTGGCCGACAATACCAGCACCCGGCAGCCGGGAAAGCGGCGGATCAGCAGCGGGATCAGTTCCAGGCCGCTGGTGGTGTCGCCATGCAGCTGCAGATCGATCAGGACGATGTCCGGCGCCTCGACGGCCATCGCCGCCAGCAGTGCGGCGCTGGTGGCGCAGCTGCCGGTGACGGTGATGTCCGATTGCGCCGAAAGCAGGGCGGCCAACCCCAGGCGGACTACTTCATGATCGTCGAGCAACATCACAGTGAGGGACTTGCTGAATGGATGGTTCACGGTAATTGGATTCTCATGGCGGGAAGAGGGGCCCGGCAGGACCGGAACAGGCTCGACCGCGCTTCCCACGGTGTGATGTGCGCTTCCTGGCGCGGATGACGAACGCTGCTCCGCAGTGACGGACGATCAGCGCACAGGCCATGTGGCGGCCTGAACCCGGGAAGTGTCCGTTGCGGCGGGGCAGAAAGCGCATCAATCGATTTGGCTCAGAAGGCCCGGCTGGACGGCATCCTCTTCGATAGCGGCCATATGAATAGCCCATGTCTAACAAAGATCTTATTTGAATTTGTAGCGCCTATTATTCTGACAGCAAACCCCGGTTCCTGCCGAACACAGGCTGCTTGGTTCAACCGCCCAGACGCTGCGCGCTCAACGCGGGCGTCGATGCGCAGCGACGCGGGATGCGTGAAAAACACTACACAAGCTTGAATCTCAGTTGACTTTCGATAAGTCGCTTGAATTCGCAGAGATAGTGAGATTGCCGTCACATATGGGTTTCAGCGGTTTTCGCCGTCCCGGGCATTGGCTGAACGGATTCAATTGAAACTTTCTCTATGTCCAGGTCGCGGGAGCTGTCCGTATCGTCCGCCACCTCGCCGACATCAAGCCAACCGCTGGACGGGTCCTGGATGCGCAGCCCGGCATATCGCCGGTGGCGAGGTGATGCCCTCTCACCCACTTAGCAAGGAACTGAACTCCATGAAGCTCTCCACCATCGCCACCGCGCTGACCGCTGCCCTGGCCGCCGCCGCCGTTGCCCCGGCCATGGCCGCCGACGGCAAGGTCACCATCAACGGCGAAATCACCGCCACCACCTGCGACATCAACGCCGGCGGCACCGGCAGCCCGAACCAGACCGTGACCCTGCCGACCGTGTCGACCACCGCGCTGAATGCGGCAGGCAAGACCGCCGGCGAGAAGGAATTCCACTTCGACCTGAGCGGCAGCACCTGCGCCGGCACCGCCAAGATGCATTTCGAGTCGGCGACCTCGCCGGTCGACCTGGCCACCAGCAACCTGGACAACCAGGCAACCAACAACCCGGCCAAGTACGTCCAGGTTTCGATCCTGAATGCCGACGGCAGCAAGGTCGCGCTGGCCGACAGCAGCAACTCGCAGAGTGTGACCATCGACCCGACCACCAATACCGCGCGCATGAGCTACTTCGCCCGTTACGAAGCGGTCGGCCAGGCGGCCGAGCAGGGGATGGTCAGCACCTTCTTCGACTATTCGATCGACTACAACTGAGCCACCCGTGGCTGACCCTGCGCGGCCCCTGTCGTGCCCCGGCGCAAGCGGGCGGCAGGCAGGGCCGGGCAGGCCGCGCGACCGCGCGGCCTGCCCGGGCTCGCCGGGTGCCACCACTTTTCTGGAGAATGCCATGCGTTCCATCCATGCCATCGCACTGAGCCTGTGGGTGTTGTCCTCACTGTCGTGGGCGGTGCCGGCACAGGCCGGCGTGATCATCGAAGCCACGCGTGTCATCTACCCGGCCGGCGAGTCGGAAGTCACGGTCAAGCTGGACAACCAGGGCGCGGCGCCGGTGCTGGTACAGGCCTGGATGGACAACGGCGACCCCAGGGCGGCCCCGGAGACCATCAAGGTGCCGTTCAACCTGACCCCGCCGATGGCGCGCATGCAGCCCAAGGCCGGCCAGGTGCTGCGCATGATCCACAGCGGCGAGCCGATGACGCAGGATCGCGAATCCCTGTACTGGCTCAACGTCTATGAAATTCCGTCGAAGCCGGCTGGCGACCGCAGCAATTCGCTGCAGGTCGCGCTGCGTTCGCGGATCAAGGTGTTCTATCGTCCCGAGGGGCTGCAGGGCGAGCCGTTCGCTGCCGAACAGGCGCTGCGCTGGTCGCTGGTGCGTAATCCCGAGGGCACCGGCATGGCGCTGAAGGCGGACAATCCGACCCCCTACCATGTCAGTTTCCAGTCGTTGGGGGTCAAGGTCGGTGACGCTGTCTTTGGCCAGCCCGACGACGTCCGTGGCGGTATGGTCGCTCCGTTTTCCGCACAGCTGTTCGCGCTGAAAGGCCTGCAGACGGCCCCCGGCACAGCCGAGGTGGTCGGCAAGGCGATCAACGACTTCGGCGGGTTCGACCCGATCCAGCATCCGTTGACTCCCTGATCGCCGCCGCCTGCGGCAGCGGGCGTCTTTTTCCCTGGTCATGGTGATGCCCGGCGCGCTGCACGCAGCGCGCCCCGGCAGCGCTTTGCCTGTCTTTCGAGCGTGGTCTTTCTCATGACGCATTCCAGCTACCCCTGTGCCCGGCGCATGCGCCGGTTGCCGTCGCGCACCCTGCTGTACCGCACCTTGGCGCTGGCGCTGGGTGGGTTCAGTGCGGTGGCTTGCGCCGCGCCGGATGCCGGCGCTGGCGGCGGCATGGAGATGTCGGCCAGCGCCGATGTGGAGTTCGACAGCGCCTTCTTCAGCGGCCGCGGAACCGCCGTGGACGTATCCCGCTTCGAACGCGGGGCCGGAGTGTTGCCCGGCGAATACCGCGTGGACGTGCTGGTCAACGGCATCTGGATGGGACGGCAGTCGCTGCGCTTTGTCGAAATCGACGATGGCAGCGTGCAGCCGTGCCTGAGTCGCGGCCTGCTGGATGGCTGGGGCGTGGCCACCGCCGCGCTGGACGCGGCCGTGGCCAGCGATGATGCCGAATTCCCGGCGCTGCCGCAGGGCGAGTTCTGCGCCGCGCTGGCCGGTTACATCCCGGAGGCCACGCTGCACTTCGACAGCAGCGAAATGGCGGTGCAGGTCAGCCTGCCGCAGGCCTACAGCCGCCGCCAGGCGCGTGGCTGGGTGGATCCTTCGCAGTGGGATGCTGGGGTGGCCTCGGCAAGGCTTGGCTATGATGTCAATGTGTTCCATGGTCAGAGCGGGGGGCGCAGCACCAGCAGTGGCTACCTCGGGCTGCGTACCGATTTGAACCTGGGCCGCTGGCAGCTGCATCACGACGGCAACTATCGCTGGGGCGACCACCGCCAGGCAGGCTACCAAGCGCTCTCCAGCCATGCCCAGCGCGACCTGAGCGGGTTGCGCGCGCAGCTGGTGCTGGGCCAGACCACGACCGCCGGCACCCTGTTCAACAGTGTCGGTTTTACCGGCGCGCGCCTGTACAGCGACGAGCGCATGCTGCCCGATTCGCAGCGCGGCTACGCACCGACCGTCCGCGGTACCGCCGCCACCAATGCCAGGGTGGCCATCTACCAGCGCGGCTACCTGATGCAGGAGGTGACCGTGGCGCCGGGACCCTTCATCATCGACGATCTTTACCCCACCGGTTTCGGTAGCGATCTGGATGTGGTGGTGACCGAAGCCGACGGCCGCGTGCAGCGTTTCAGCGTCCCGTTCGCCGCCGTACCGCAACTGCTGCGCCCGGGCTCCCATCGCTTCAGCCTGTCGGCCGGACGCCTGCGCGGCCTGCGCGGCGGCGAGGCGCCGTCGTTGTTCGAGGCGACTTGGCAGCAGGGTTTCAGCAACGTGCTGACCGGTTATGGCGGTGGGCTGGCCTCGACGGGATATGCGGCGCTGCAGCTGGGCGCGGCGGTGAATACCCGATGGGGCGCGTTCGCCGGCGACCTGACCCATTCGCGCACCGCGCTGCCGGTGGCGACCGCCGAGGCCGGCCGCGAGCTCACCGGGCAGTCGGTGCGGCTGAGCTACAGCAAGATACTGCCCAACAGCGGCACCAATTTTTCGCTGGCCGCCTACCGCTATTCCACCGATGGCTACCTCGACCTGCTCGATGCGCAGAATCTGCGTCAGTCGCTGCGCGACGACGATGACTTCCAGGCCGTAGCGCGCCAGCGCAGCCGCCTGGAGTTGAACGTCAGCCAGGAGCTGCGCGGCAGCGGCGGACGCTTGTGGGTGACCGGCAACAGCACCAGTTTCTGGAACCGCAACCAGCGCCAGCTCAGCTTCACCGCCGGTTACAGCGGGCGCTGGCGCGCGCTCAGCTATACCCTGTCGGCCCAGCGCAGCCGGATCAGCCAGCTGGTCGGTGCCGGCAGTGGCAGCACCGACCGCACCGATACCCAGTACAACCTGAGCGTCAGCCTGCCGCTGGGCAGCGCACCGCGCGCCCCGACCCTGAGTGCGCGCTACACCGACGGCCCGGCGGCGCAGGCTGGACTGATGCTCAACGCAAGCCCGACCGAACAATTCAACTATGGCGTTGCGCTGGACCGCTACACCGGCAGCCAGGGCGTCATGCTCAATGCCAACGCCGGCTACAGCGCGCCGACGGCCATGTTCGATGCCAGCTACAGCCACGGCGATGGTTACCGCCAGCTGGGGCTGGGCGCGCGCGGCGGGCTGGTCGCCCATGCCGGCGGGGTGACCCTGGCCCAGGATATGGGCGACACGGTCGGCATCGTGCATGCCGACAACGCGGTCGGCGCGATGGTCGGCGGCAGCCGCAGCCTGAAAGTGGACCGTCGCGGTTATGCGGTGGTGCCGTACCTCACCCCGTACCGCATGAACGATATCAGTCTGGATCCCAAGGGCCTGCCGATGGAAGTAGAGCTGAATACCACCCTGGCCCACAGCGCGCCGCGTGCCGGTGCGGTGGTGCTGATGGAGTTCGCCACCCGCAGTGGCGGCCAGTCCGCGCTGATCGATGCCAGCCAGCCCGACGGCAGCCCGCTGCCGTTCGGCGCCGATGTGCTCGACGAACAGGGCAACCCGGTCGGCGTGGTCGGCCAGGCCAGCCGCCTATGGTTGCGCGGGATCGCCCCGCAGGGCGTGCTGACGGTGAGCTGGGGCGGCGCGGTCGGGCAGCAGTGCCGCATCGCCTATGCCTTGCCGGCGGCGCCTGGCAACGGCCGGCCGACCAGCCTGCAGGCGCAGTGCCTGCCGATCGCGGCCCCGTCCCTGATGACCCAGGCCGCGGCGGACGCGGCCGAACCGGGCCGGGGCCCGTGAAGTCCCCCTCCACTGCGGTTGCCGCAAGCTTGGCGCCGATCCCGCCAGCGCGCGCTGCCGCCAATCGAGCACCGACGCGTCGTACGCCGACCTGTCATGTCCAGGAGCCTCACCCATGAAATCCAATCGACTGCTGGTCATGTCATTGCTGGCGATCGCCGTGGCCGTGCCAGGCACCGCGCTGGCCGCCTGTACCCGGAAGCAATCAGATGTGTATATCGCCAGTAGAACGCTGACCCTGACCGGTCCGAACGCGGTGCCGGTCGGCAGCCTGATTCCGACCAGGGAGTCGCTGCCGTCCGTCGATTTCGCCACCGTTTTCTTCTGTGATGGCGACCGGGTCAATGAATTCATGAGCCCGGCATTGACCAAGGTCGGGACCTATGGCGCCTACGGCGTCTTCGCTTCGGGTGTTGCCGGGGTCGGGCTGATCTTCGACATCAGCGACCCCAACTATCCACTGCGCGCGGTGACCGGTGCCTACAGCCAGCCGATGGCCGAACTGCCGGGCGTTGCCAACGTCGGTTCCCGGGCCAGGGTGCGGCTGGTCCGGACCGCCGGCACCATCCCCAGCGGCAGGAGCACGATTTCCCAGCGCCGGGTCGCCTTTATCCGGCTCGAGATGCTGGACGACATCCCGGCCAACCGCAATACGATGTGGCTTTCGCCATGGACCTTGAACGTGACGAGCCCGACCTGCAATCTGGCGGTGGGCGATGTGGACCGGCCGATCCGGCTGGCGCCGGCCAAGCCGCAGGACTTCGTTGGCCAGGCCAGCGTTGGCAGGACCGAGTTCGAGCTGACCGCCGACTGCAACGCCGATGCCAGCGTGGCCACGTTCGCCTTCAACGGAACCCCGTACAGCGGAGACGGTGCTTACTTCGCCAATACCGGTACCGCCAGGGGCGTGGGCGTGGCCCTGTTCTCGCGGGTCGGTGGTACCGACCAGGCGATCCGGGCCGACGGCACCGGCAATACCCGCAATGTGAATGTCAGTGCCGGCAGGGCGGTACTGCCGTTGGGGGTTTCCTACCGTCACGTCAATGCTGCCGAGGCGATCGTGCAGGGCGGGGTCAGTGCGGTGGTGTCGGTGGACCTGACCTACAACTGAGCAGGTACAGGTGACGTTTCGGGAATGTCCTGCGGCATGCTGGCCAGCACCGATTGAAGGAACTCCGATGTCGATGCCTGCCGGCCTGCAGTACCGTTCCGTTCCGCCCGATGTTGCCGGGTATTGTGCGGTGCTGCCCGAATGCCAGGGGCAGGGCTTGGGCAAGGCAGTGATGGGCCTGCTCGACGCCTGGCTGCAAAGCCACGCGCAGGGCGCCTATGTCAGCCTGATCGCCGATGGTCAGGCGCAAGTGCCGACCAACGGTCGGTGCCTGCCGGGGCATACAAACAAAAACCCCCGGCAGTGCCGGGGGCTTTTGTTTGTAGCTGGCGTCCCCACGGGGATTCGAACCCCGGTCGCCACCGTGAAAGGGTGATGTCCTAGGCCTCTAGACGATGGGGACGCGTTGAACCGGATTTGTCTTCTGTCGGACGGCCTGTGTCCGGAGAAGTGGTGGAGCCAGGCGGGATCGAACCGCCGACCTCCTGCATGCCATGCAGGCGCTCTCCCAGCTGAGCTATGGCCCCACGTTGATGCTGCGAGCCGCCTATCATAGCGGTGTTCATGCGGGATGGGAAGATTTTTCTTCATCCGGGCGCTTCATCCGGGCAATGGTCCGGTGTCATTCGCCCGTATTCCTGTCCGCAGCACCGACCAACGGTCGGCGCCTACCGGGGCATACAAACAAAAACCCCCGGCGTTGCCGGGGGTCTTTGTTTGTAGCTGGCGTCCCCACGGGGATTCGAACCCCGGTCGCCACCGTGAAAGGGTGATGTCCTAGGCCTCTAGACGATGGGGACGCGTTGAACCGGATTTGTCTTCTATCGGACGGCCTGTGTCCGCAGAAGTGGTGGAGCCAGGCGGGATCGAACCGCCGACCTCCTGCATGCCATGCAGGCGCTCTCCCAGCTGAGCTATGGCCCCACGTTGTTACCGCAAGTCGCCCAGTATATCTGTCTGTTCACGTTTGTGGAAGAGCAAACGAAATGGCAGTGAGCGGTG
The DNA here is from genome assembly GCF_020857975.1 of Stenotrophomonas rhizophila. GTDB lineage: Bacteria > Pseudomonadota > Gammaproteobacteria > Xanthomonadales > Xanthomonadaceae > Stenotrophomonas > Stenotrophomonas rhizophila_C. The sequence continues at coordinate 4,586 of NZ_JACWUO010000013.1, read as the reverse complement.
ACAATCGACCCGGCGAACCGGGTCCGATGTCGTTGGTGAGTGGCGTCCCCACGGGGATTCGAACCCCGGTCGCCACCGTGAAAGGGTGATGTCCTAGGCCTCTAGACGATGGGGACGCATGAACTCATCAATGTTGTCAGCAATCCGAACGGCCTAAGGTCCGGAGTGGTGGAGCCAGGCGGGATCGAACCGCCGACCTCCTGCATGCCATGCAGGCGCTCTCCCAGCTGAGCTATGGCCCCACGATGCTGGAGGCGGAATTCTACGTGGCCGTGAAGGTTTCGCCAAGTCTTTTGTGTGACATCGCGCTGAAATCTTCCGTTCTTTGTTTCCTTGCCACGCGCCTGAGAGAACAACCAAACACAAAGCCCCGACCGAAGTCAGGGCTTTGTGTTTGAAACTGGCGTCCCCACGGGGATTCGAACCCCGGTCGCCACCGTGAAAGGGTGATGTCCTAGGCCTCTAGACGATGGGGACGCACGAAACTTCCAATTTTGTCACTGCAATCTGATCGGCCTAATGATCGGATTGGTGGAGCCAGGCGGGATCGAACCGCCGACCTCCTGCATGCCATGCAGGCGCTCTCCCAGCTGAGCTATGGCCCCACGTCGTGAGGAGCGGAATCATAGCGATGGTATTTGCGCTTGGCAAGCGAAAACTGCAGGTATTTCACCGTTGTCATACCTCGGGCAAACGTTGATGGCGCAGCCGCAGTGCATTGCCGATCATCGACACCGAACGCAGGCTCATCGCCGCCGGCATCGGCGACCGCGTGATGCCCAGCCGATACGGCACGCCTGCGGCGACCGGAATGCCCAGCCCGTTGTAGAGGAAGGCAAAGCCCGGGTTTGGCCCATCCGGACGCATTTCACCGTGCACCGCATCCAGCCCCAACTTGTGCGCGACCACCTCGGTGGTGGAGGACTTGCCAGCACCGCAACCGCCGCTGCCGGCCGCTGCCGGCCGCTGCCGGCGCGGGGGCGGGTTTGCTGCCGCAGCAGCTGCCGGGGCCGGGCTGCCGCTTGTCGCAGCCGGACCGAAAGATACAACTAGTTTCATAGCCGCCGCCGCGCGGCGTCCGTAGGCTCGTTGCAGTTCGCGAATATCCCTTGCGGTGCTTGGGTTTCGCCGTTTGCAGACGCTGCGCTGCCTTAGGACTTCCCCATGGATGCACTCATTACCTCTGTTTCAATTCGGCCCAGGCTGACCTCGCCGACCCTGATGGAAGTGGCCGTGCTCGAATATCCGGGCAGCCTGCGCGGCGCGGCGCCGGTGCTCTCCGAGCTGGCCCAGCGCTGCAACCGCACTGCGGCCGCCGGCAAGTGTTCGGGCGCGCGGATGCTGGTCACGCGTTGGACCTTGGGCAGTCGCGGGGTGCAGCGGGTGGCCGGTGCCGAATTGTTCGGCGACGCGTCGCCGGCGATCGTGGTGGTGCCGGGCAACGAGCCCAGCTGGCCGCTGGCGCCGCCGGACGAGCGCGTGCTGGCCTGGCTGCGCGACAGCCATGACGACGGCAGCGTGCTGGCCGGCTGCGACGAAGGTGGGCTGGTGATGGCCGCCAGCGGTGTGCTGGCCGGACGCACGGTGAGCTTGCCCGACCTGTCGCGCTGCCCAGCGCTGGCCTCCACGGTGCCGTGCTGGTCGCAGGGCGAGCGCGCGCTGGTCGACGACGGCGATGTCCTCAGCGCATCCGGCCCGGAGGCCTGGAAATACCTCAGCCTGCGCCTGCTCACCCGGATCTACGGCCAGCAGGTGATGACCGAAACCATCCAGCAGCTGCAGCTGGTGATTCCGCGTGCGGTGCAGGACGACCTGGAGCGCTTCAGCCCCAACTTCGCCCATGGCGACCGCTGCATCCTCAAGGCACAGCGCTGGCTGCACAGTATCGCCGCCCGTGGCACCACCCTGCAGGACATCTGCGAATCGTCCGGGCTGGAGCCACGCACCCTGCAGCGGCGCTTCCTCAAGGCCACCGGGCTGTGCCCGATCGCCTATTGCCAGCGGCTGCGCATCGCCAAGGCGCAGTTGCTGCTGCAGGCCGGTGGGATGGTCGATGAAGTGTCGTGGACGGTGGGCTATTCGGACCAGAGCGCTTTCCGTCGCTTGTTCCTGCGCATCGTCGGGGTGACACCGGCGCGCTATCGGCGGCAGATCCTGGCGCAGCGTCGCGGTGAACGTACCCGCAAGCCGGTGCCGCGCGAGGCCGGTGCGGTGATGCATCCGCCGGCATAGGTGATGCTGCGGTAACCGGTTCCATGCACGCCTGCAACGGCGGGCCGCACGCGCGGCCCGCCGTTGTTGTATGTGCGGTTGCCGCTTGCCCCGCGCGCGATGGGCTGGGACCATGCCTGCAGGGTTGATATGGATACAGGCGCTGCGGCGCTGGAGATGGAGATGCATGCATGATGAGCAGTATCGGCCCGCTACCGTTGACCGTGGCATGGGTATTGGCAGGCTGGTTGGTGGCCATCGGCGTTGCGCGCTGGCTGCGGCCGCCGCCGCAACCGGGCCAGCCGACCGCCGGCGCGTTGCTGCTGGACATGCTGTTGCTGGGCCTGCTCGGTGGCCGCCTGGGCTTTGTGCTGCTGCATTGGCGCCACTACCTGGCTGACCCATGGGCGTTGCTGCGGATGGGCGATGGCGGTTTTCTGCCGCTGCTGGCGTTGCTGGTCGGTGCGGCCTGGGCGCTGTGGCGGCTGCGCCGCTGGCCGGCGCTGCGGCGACCGGTATGGGCCGGCAGCATGGCCGGCGTCGTGGTCTGGGCGGTCCTGTCGTTTGGCGTGGCGTACCTGCAGCAGTCGCGCGTTGCACTACCCGAACTGACCCTGCGCACGCTGCAGGGACAACCGGTGGCGCTGGCCGATGGCGGCGGCAGGCCGGTGGTGATCAACCTGTGGGCGAGTTGGTGCGGGCCGTGCCGGCGCGAGATGCCGTTGTTCGCCGCCGCCCAGCAGCGCGAACCCGGCGTGCATTTCGTGTTCGTCAACCAGGGCGAAAGCGTTGAAGACGTGCAGCAGTTCCTGGGCAGTCAGCGCCTGTCGCTGAACAACGTGCTGCTGGATGCCGACAGCATGACCTCTGAACGGCTGCAGGTCCACGCCTATCCGACTACCCTGTTCTTCGATTCGGGCGGCCGCCTGCAGGGCCTGCACATGGGGGAACTCAGTGCGGCCGGGCTGCAGGCCAGGCTCGACACGCTGCGCTGAGGGCGCCGCGTTCCATTCTTTTGCTACCAGGAGTTGCCATGTCGTTGAAATCTCCGCCCGTGCTGGGCTCGCTGCTTACCGCAGCACTTTTGATGGGGCTGGCCGGTTGCAGCCAGGCGCAGTCGCCCAAGGCGCCGGCCACGACCGCAGCCAAGCAGGGCGGCCGCCCGGCAGTGCTCAAGGGCATCGAGAAGCATGGCTTCGAGGTGATCAGTGAGTTCGACGCGCCCGGTGGTCTGCGCGGCTTTGCCGGCGTGGTCGGCGGTCAGCAGACTGCCGCGGCCTATGTCACCGCGGACGGCAAGCATGTGCTGGTGGGTAGCCTGTTCGATGAGACGGGCCAGGAGGTGGGGGCGGCCGCGCTGGAGAAGCTGGCGGCCAAGCCGATGTCCGACCAGGCATGGAAAAAACTCGACGCCAGCGCCTGGGTGCGCGATGGGCGCGCCGATGCGCCGCGCGTGGTCTACACCTTCAGCGATGCCAACTGCCCGTACTGCCACAAGTTCTGGGAAGCGGCGCGGCCGTGGGTGGACAGCGGCAAGGTGCAGCTGCGCCACATCATGGTGGGGGTGATCCGCGAGGACAGCCCGGCCAAGGCCGCCGCGATCCTGACCGCGCCCAACCCGAGTGCGGCATTGCTGGAAAACGAGCATGCCTTCGACAAGGGCGGGATCAAGCCGGTGGCCAAGCTCACCGCAGAGGTGGCCAACAAGCTCAACGCCAACCAGGAGCTGATGATCGAGATGGGCTTCCAGGGTACCCCGGGCATCCTGTTCAAGGATGACAAGGGCCTGGTGCAGCGCCGCTCGGGCATGCCGCAGGGCGATGACATGGGCCTGGTGCTCGGCCCGCGCTGATCGCGGTTGGGGTCATGTTGTTGGATCGACCTGCACGGCGACGCCACTGTCGTCGTGCAGAGGGTGTCGGCGCGGATAATCCGCCGATGCGTGCGCCGCCGGGCGAAAGCTTGATGGACATCACGCTATGTGAGAGATGCGCATCACGCGCGCGAAAGATGTCCTTGGAATCTACCTGCGTATTCGTAGCGGTATCAAATTGCGAAGCTGCACGCTTTCGTAATTTCTTTATTTAACCTGGTGATTGTCCCAAGCAGAATGCACGCGTTGTCAGCGAGCACGCTCTGCTGCGGCACCCGGAAAAATTCTGTTTTCGCCTGATTCTCTTGTGTACCGCTGATCCTGTTCTTGAACGGGTTGGCCTTGCTTTGCCCGCTGTCGCCGTGGTCGGCGCCGTCCTAGCGTCCAGTGGGGTACCCGAGCCATGCCTGCATGGCTTTCTTATTCCATTCAAAGGATCCAACATGAAGTTGAATGCAATCCTGCTGGCCTTCCCGCTGCTGGCCGCCGCCGGCGCCAGCCA
>NZ_JACWUO010000012.1 GCF_020857975.1 Stenotrophomonas rhizophila | reverse complement strand
TGGTACCGCCTGCGCTCCACGAAGCGCAGGCGGCCTGAACGCCCCTTGGCAGTGTCCAGAAAAGCTTGACCACCACAAACCATCGCCGCGCCACCGCGATCATCTTCTCGGCGATGCTGTGCGGGCTGAAGATCGGGCTCAGCATCGGCGGTGCGCTGGTGGCCGGCATTCTGGCCCACCACGGCTACCAGGCGGGTGCGGAACAGCAGCCCGGGGCCGTGGTCGACGGCATCCGCCTGACGGTGAGCGTCTACTGTTCCCTTCCGTTCCTGGTCGCCGTTGCGCTGCTGTTCCTCTACAGGATCGACAAGCGCATGGAGGCACGCATCGAACACGAGCTGCACCTGCGTCGCCAGGGAAACAGCCTTGACCATCTCGCGGCACACGCCATCTCCCAACCGCTGGTCACCCACATCTACACGGCCGATCCGTCGGCCCACGTCTTCGAAGGGCACCTGTACATCTATCCCTCGCACGACATCGACAGCGGCGCGCCGTTCGACGACGAGGGTGGGCACTTCGGCATGGAGGACTACCACGTGTTGCGCATGGACACGCCCCAGGGCGAGGCCATCGACTGCGGCGTGGCCCTGCATGTGCGCGACGTGCCCTGGGCCGCGCAGCAGATGTGGGCGCCGGACGCGGCCAGCCGCGACGGCCGCTATTACCTGTACTTCCCGGCCAAGGACGGGCAGGGCAGGTTCCGCATCGGCGTGGCGGTGGCCGATCGCCCCGAGGGCCCGTTTGCACCCGAAGCCGAGCCGATCGAGGGAACCTACTCGATCGACCCGGCCGTATACGAGGACGACGACGGCACGCATTACCTCTACTTCGGCGGCATCTGGGGCGGCCAGCTGCAGCACTACCGTGACAACCATTACGACCCAGCGCACCAGGAGCCGGCCGGAGACGCGCCGGCACTGGGCCCGCGTGTCGCCCGGCTGGACGCGGGCATGACCCGGCTGGCCGAGCCCACGCGGGAAATCATCATCCTGGACGAGCACGGCCAGCCACTGCGCGCCGATGACCATGAGCGCCGCTTCTTCGAGGGGCCGTGGCTGCACAAGTACCAGGGCCGGTATTACCTGTCGTATTCCACCGGCGATACGCACCTGCTGTGCTACGCCATCGGCGACAGCCCCTATGGGCCGTTCACCTATGCCGGGGTGATCCTCAAGCCCGTGGTGGGCTGGACCACGCATCATTCCATCTGCGCATTCGAGGGGCGGTGGTACCTGTTCTACCATGACGCCCTGCTGTCCGGCGGCGTTACCCACCTGCGTTCGGTCAAGTGCACGCCGCTGCACATGGAAGCGGACGGCAGCATCCGGACCATCGATCCCTATGGCAGCTGAAAACACATTGCCCATGGACGATGCGCAGGCATCGCTGCCGGGTGGCCGCCTGCACTGGTTGCGGGCAGGCAGGCTGGAGGTCGCGCTCGCACCTGAAGCCGGTGGACGCATTGCCCGGATCCGCCATGATGGCGTGGAGTGGCTGGTCGGCGAACACGAGGGTGGGCCGGCAACCATCGCCTGGGGGTGCTACCCGATGGTGCCCTGGGCCGGGCGCATCCGGCATGGCTGCTTCAGCTTCGATGGCAGGGCCTTTGCGCTGCCGACGAACTTCAATGGGCATGCCATTCACGGCGTGGGCCTGTCACGGCCCTGGCAGGTCGACAGCATCGGTGCGGACACCGCCACGCTGTCGCTGGCGCTTCCCGAGGACCGCTACTGGCCCTTCGGTGGGTTTGCGACCCAGGCCATCCACGTACGTCCCGACGGCCTGGACCTGCACCTGGCGGTGCAGGCCGGCCAGCAGGCAATGCCGGCCGTGCTCGGCTGGCATCCCTGGTTCCGCAAGCCCGATCGCCTGTTGTTCGCCCCCGCTGCCATGTACCCACGGGACGGGGAGGGCATCGCCACCTTGCCCTGTGTGGACCCGGCACCGGGGCCCTGGGACGACTGCTTCATCAACCAGGCCGAGGTAACGCTGGTCTCTGCCGGCCAGCGGCTGCGGATGCGCGCCGACACCGATCACTGGGTGGTCTACGACGGCGCCCCGCACGCTACCTGCGTGGAACCACAAACCGGCCCGCCCGATGCTTTCACCCTGGCGCCGAACCGGCTGGAGCCGGGCCAGCGGCTGGCGTTGGCGTTCGAGTTGAGATGGGAGCGAGACGCCCCGGGGTAGCGCAGGAGCCGCGGTGTCGCCTGCGATCCCATGCCCGCACCTCGACCCATGCGCGGCAGGACCGACCCTCCGCCCTGCAGCCGGGTATCAACGGGCGTCCGCTGAACCCGGATCATGCAGGCAGCGCAGCTGCTTCTTGTTGATCTTGCCCACGCTGGTGCGTGCGATCGACTCCACGAAGCTGACCCGGTCCGGGACCGCGTAGCGGGAGATATCGCCGGTGCGGCTGCGCGCTGCGACCAGTTCAATGATCTCCGCCTCGCTCACCTCGCTGCCGGCCTGCCTGACCACCAGGGGCAGGGGACGCTCGCCCCATTTCGCATCGGTGATGCCGATCACGGCGACCTCGCTGACCGCCGGGTGCAGGGCGATGATGTCTTCCAGCGCGAGCGAGGAGATCCACTCACCGCCGGTCTTGATCACATCCTTGATGCGGTCGGTCACGCGCAGGTAGCCGCCGGTATCGATGTTGCCGATGTCCCCGGTATGCAGGTAGCCGCCGGCCCACAAGGCCGCCGACGCGCCCGGGTCGTGCAGATAGCCCTGGGTGAGCCAGGGCGCGCGCACGACCACTTCGCCGGTGGCGATGCCGTCGTGGGCGACGTCGTGCATGTTTTCATCGACGATACGCAGGTCTACCAGCGGCACCGGGATGCCGGCCTTGGTACGCAGCGACAGCGCCTCGTCCGAATCGGCCAGGGCGCTGGCATCAATCTGGGCGAGGGTGAGCAAGGGGCAGGTCTCGGACATGCCGTAGCCACCGAAGATGTCGATCCCGCAGGCCAGTGCCTGTTGCGCCAGCGCCCGCGGCAGCGCCGCGCCGCCGATGATCACTTTCCAGCCACGCAGATCGCTGTCGGCAGCGGCCGGATGGTCGAGCAGCATCCGCAGGATGGTCGGCACGCAGTGCGAGAAGGTCACCTTCTCGCGGGCGATCAACGCCAGCAGCTGCCCCGGCAGATAGCGGCCGGGATAGACCTGCTTGACCCCCATCAGCGTGGCCACGTACGGCAGGCCCCAGGCGTGCACATGGAACATCGGGGTGATCGGCATGTAGACATCGTCGCGGTGCAGGCGCCCCTGGCCGGGCGCACTGCCCAGGGCGGCCATCGCGGTCAGCGAGTGCAGTACCAGTTGCCGGTGGCTGAAGTAGACGCCTTTGGGCCGGCCGGTGGTTCCGGTGGTATAGAACATCGTGGCGCGGGTGTTCTCGTCGAAGTCCGGAAAGCTGCCGATGGGCGTGGCCTCGCGCAGCCCGGCTTCATACTCGGTGACGAAACCGGTCGGCAGCGGCCCCTCGGCATCGTCCAGCAGGATCCGCGTGCGCAGATCCGGCAGCTGCCCGTCGATGCCTTCCAGCATCGGCAGGAACTCGCGGTTGGCCAGCAGCACCCGTGCGCCGCTGTGATTGAGCGTATAGGCGATCTGCTCGGGGGCAAGGCGGATGTTCACCATCATCAGCACCGCCCCGAGCATCGGCACCGCGAAATAGCTTTCCAGATAACGGTTGCTGTCCCAGTCCATCACCGCCACGGTATCGCCGTGCTTTACCCCCAGTGAGGTCAGCAAACCGGCCAGCTGGCCGATGCGCGCCTGCAGGGTGCGGTAGTCGAAGCGGACCTTGTCGCCGTAGACGATTTCCTGCGCCGGGCGCACCGCCAATGGCGTGAGCAGCAGCTGCTTGATCAGCAGCGGATAGGCATGGGGTTCGGGAGCGGTCGGATTTGCGGCGGTGGTGAGTGACATTGGGGTGTCCTGGTGGGCAGCGCGTCAGCGCCCGGGAGTGGCCGGGATGCCGGGGATGGACAGCTGCCCGCGCAGCAACGGCGCTTCCGCGCGTGGAGTGGGCTGGACCAGTGCGTCCTGCGGCAGCGCGTGCGCCGGGTCTTCCAGGTGGGCCCACACCTGGTCCATCGCCGCGAACATGTAGGGCAGCAGCGGTACATAGCGCTTCCGGTAGTCCGGGAAGGCCAGCAGCGAGTCGAAGTGCTGTGCGTGGTCTACCCGCCAATAGGCGATCTGCGCCCCGGCCTTGCGTGCGAGCGGCACGTAGCGATCGCTGGTCATGCCGATGGGCACCAGCCCGTCGTGGAGGCCGTGGATCACCACGATCGGCAGGCCGCGGCGCGGGGCCCTGGCAGCCGCCTCGGCGATGCCGGCGCGTACCCGTCGGGCATCGGCGCTGTCGCCCGTGCCGAGCGCGCGCAGGCAGTTCAGGCCGTACAGCGGATCCTCTGCGGAGCGTGCCGCATTGCCATCCACCAGCACCACGCCACTGCCCGGCGGGATGCCGCTGCCCTCGCTCCACCAGGTTGAACGAAGCCCGGCGGGCGCCGGACCGGGCCGGCCGTCGGCGCCAGTAGCCGAGAAGCCATATGCGCAAGGATGTTCGCCAGCGCCGTAGCGCCCGTAGGCCGAGGCATAGGTTGCCGCGATGGCGCGCCATAGATCCAGCCCGGTCGAGAACGCGCCGGCGCGAAGTGCGTCCTCGCCCAGGCCGGCGTCGGCAAGCTGCTGCCGCGCCGACCGTGCCTGTGCCGCGGTGTCATCGCCCTGCACCTGCCCGGCGGATTTCAGCGTGGTGCAACGCTGGGCCGATGCAGGCGCCAGCTGTGCCTGCAGGGGTGGCTGTGGCAGATCATCCAGCGCCAGCAGTGCGCAGGGCATCAGCAACGCGGCCTGGGTGACGAAATCGAACAGCGGCGGCGCACCGGCAACCGAGACGTTGGGTTCGCCGGCCACCATCGCATCGAACCAGTCGCCATCGATCTCCGCGGCACGCAGCACGGCGCCGCCGCCGTTGGACACCCCCACGCCCAGCGTGCGGGTATTGGCCGCGGTGAACGGTGCCGACCGGGGGTAGGCGCGGTCCAGTGCCTGCAGGCCGAACTGCAGTGCCTGCAGCAGGTGCCGGCCCCAATCCGCTTCCGGATTGTCGCCCGAATGGGCGTGTTTGAAGGCGATGCCGTGCGGGGTTGTCGCTTCCCCGGGAACGAAGGCCAACGCCCCCTGGGTGGCTGGCGTGCCGTCGGCCTGGAAACCGGCCCTGGCGTCCAGGTCGTAATAGTCGCTGCCGGCCCCCTTGTCGGTATAGGCGACGGCGCAGCCGTGGGCCAGGCCCCAGCTGCCGGCAACCGGGATGGCGCCATAGATGCCGCGCGAGCCGGAGGAGGCCGCGGCCACCAGGCAGGCGTGCGCGGGATCGAAGCTGTCGGGCACCTGCACCAGGACGCGATGGGGTTGGCGGGCGCCGGGGACGCGCGCATAGGCGGAGAACTCGCGACCAGGCGCCGCCTGCAGGTTGCCGTAGACATCGCCGAAGCCGCCGCCGGGAGTCAGGTCGGCGATGCCGCGCCAGCTGCTCCAGATCGCGCGGCGCCGGGCCTCGTCGGCCGTAGGCTGGGCCGGGCGGGCGAACGCCGGCGCGCTGGTCGAACGCAGGGCTTCGATGCCCAGGCCCGCCGTCAGCAGTTCATCGCTGCCGCGATGCTGGGTTTCCCGCCATTGCTCAAACACGGGACCTTCATCGGTGTGGCCGGGCGTGGCGGCAGTGGCGATGGCGGTGCCGCCGGACAACAGCGGCAGCATGGCCCAAAGCAGGGCAGCGGGGCGGAGGATGTTCATCGCGCCACACTAGCAAGCCGGGCGCGGTGCGCCAGCGTACCTAGGTACCCGTGCCGCACTGCAGGCGATTTGCTACTCTCGGCCGGACATGCCGAGCCTGCTTATCGCCGATGACCACCCCTTGTTCCGTGCGGCGCTGCATCGCGCCGCCGAAGAGGCGGTGGCCGATCTGCAGATCAGCGAGGCCGACTCGCTGCACGGCGTGCTGGAAACCATCGAGAACCAGCAGATCGACCTGATGCTGCTGGACCTGCATATGCCGGGCAATCACGGCCTTGCCGGGCTGGCGACCATCCGTGCATTGCAGCCGGGGTTGGCCATCATCATCGTCTCGGCCAACGAAGAGCCGCACGTGATCCGCCGTGCCATCGACCTGGGCGCGGCCGGCTATCTGCCCAAGAGTTCGGGGCTGACCGACCTGCAGTCGGCGCTGCAGAGCGTGCTCGATGGCGAGCGCTGGATCCCGGCGCTGCTGCGCGAGCCGGTGGCGCGGGCAGCGCCGTTCGGCAAGGACGCCGACCTTGCCGCGCGCCTGGCCAGCCTGTCCACGCACCAGTACAGAGTGCTGAGCCTGGTGGCCGAAGGCCTGCTCAACAAGCAGATCGCCGACCGCCTGGGCGTGCAGTTGCGCACGGTCAAGGCGCACATGACCCGCATCATGGAGCGGCTGGGCGTACGCAACCGTGCGCAGGCCATCCGCGTGCTGCACGAAATGGGCTTGACCGATCCTTCCCGGCAGATCGATGAGGCGCGCGACGCCTGACCCGCGGCGAAGACGCTGAGCGGTGCGATGCCGGTCGCGCGCGCTCAGCTCGTTGCCGTGCCGGGGTTTGCCAGCAGGTGGTTGATCGCCCAGCGCAGCGCCAGCGGCTTGAACGGTTTGTTCAGCAGCGATAAGCCCACCCCGCGTACCGCCTCGCGCGTGTCGCTGCCGGTATCGGCGCTGAGAATCACCGTGGGCCGCTGCCCATGGGCGGCGACAAGGCGCGTCCAGAGCTTGACGCCGGTATCGCCATCATCGAGGTGGTAGTCGAACAGCCACAGCGCCGCCTCCCGTGCCGACGCGCCCACCGCGCCGGCGTCGCGCACCGCGACGACATCGCAACCCCAGGACAGCAACATCTGCCGCAATGCGTCCAGCGCGTCCGGGTCGTTGTCCACCACCAGCACGCGGATGCCCTTGATGGTGCTGTTGCCGCCGGCGGTGGGTTCAGTGCGCGGGGCCGTGGACGGGGCTGCGCGCGCCACGCCGATGGAGAAGGCCGAGCCGCGGCCGGGCACGCTGTGCAGGTCCAGCGGTGCATGCAGCAGGCCGGCAATCCGGTGCGCGATGGCCAGGCCAAGGCCCAGGCCCTGGCCATTGCTGCGGTCGCCGCGGTGGAATTCCTCGAACACCACCGCCTGCTGCTCCGCCGCGATGCCCGGGCCGCTGTCATGCACGCCGATGCGCAGCGTGTGGCCATGGCGGCGCACGCCCAGCAGCACGCCGCCACGGCGCGTGTAGCCGATGGCATTGGCCAGGAAGTTCTGCAGCACCCGGCGCAGCAGCAGCGGGTCGCTGTGTACCCAGGCGCGGGTACGCACATGGCGGAACTGCAGGCCACGCGCCGCTGCCAGCACGGCGAACTCCTGCGCCAGCGGATCGAGCACGGTCGACAGCGCGAACGGGCGCGGATCGGCCACCAGCCCGCCGGCTTCCAGCCGCGAAATATCCAGCAGGCCCGACAGCAGGTCGTCGGTGGAATCCAGGGCGCCACGGATCTGGCGCAGGAAGCTGTCCAGGAACTCCGATTCGATGTGCTGGGACATCGCGTCGGTCAGCAACTGCGCCGCATGCAAGGGCTGGATCAGGTCGTGGCCGACCGCGGTGAGGAAACGTGTCTTGGCCACGTTGGCCCGTTCGGCCTCGTGCACCGCCTGCTCCAGCCTGGCGGTGCGGTCCTGCACGCGGCGCTCCAGGGTTTCGTTGCTGCGCTTGAGCGCGTCTTCGGCGCGGCGGAAGGCGGTGACATCGGTGAAGGTGGCCACGTAACCGCCACCGGGCATCGGGTTGCCGCGGATTTCGACGATGGTGCTGTCGGGGAATATCCGCTCGGACAGATGCGGGGTGCCACGGCGCATGTGCGCCACGCGGCGCAGCAATGCCTTGTCGGGGGTGTCGCCGGGGATATCGCCGATCTTCAGTTGGCCCAACGCCCACGCGGTGAGGTTGACCACCGGCTGCCCCACCTGCAGCAGCTCCGGCGGGAACTTGAACAGCGCGGCATAACGGCTGTTCCAGGCCACCAGCTGCAACTGGGCATCGACCACGCTGATGCCCTGGCTCATGTTCTCCAGCGCGGCTTCCAGCAGGCGCTGGTTGAAGCGCAGCACCTGGGTGGCTTCGCCGACGGCACGGGTAACCGCCTCCAATGGCGCGGCGCCGCCATCGCGTGCGGCCTCCACCAGCAACCGTGCCATGCCCGCGCCAACCACGGCGGTCAGTTCGCGTTCGATGGCGGTGACCCGGTCGTCATCCAGCATCTGCCCGGCGTGCCCCTCCATCAACTGCCGTGCCCGTTCCTGACCGAGGAAGCGACCGGCGGTCTTGCGCATCGAGGCCGCCGCCACCGCGTCCCTCCGCCGTGGCAACGAGGGGCGCACCGCACGCGACACCAGCACCACGGTCACCAGGTTGGCCGCCAGGCTGGCGCCCATGCTGAAGGCGATATGGCCCGGCTGCACGCGCAGCGAGAACATCGCCAGCCAGTGCAGCCCGTCGGGGCCGGCCGCAGGCGGCCGGTCCGGGACCACCATCGGCAGCAGCACCAGCCACAGCCAGACCAGCGAGCCCAGCACGATGCCGGCGATGATGGCCGGGGAGGGCGTGCGCGGGCGGTACACCGCCAGCAGTACCGCCGGCGCCAGCTGCGACAGCGCGGTGAACGACATCAGGCCGAAATCGCTGAGCGCCTCGGTGCCGCTCATCGCGCGGCTGTACAGCCACGACATCAGGAATACCGCCAGGATGCCGGCGCGACGGAAGGCCAGCACGCGCGGGCGCAGGTCGGCGGGGGTAACCCCACCCTCCACGCCGCCCAGCAGGCGTGAGCCCACGCCGTGGTTGCCCAGCATGATCGACAGGGTCAACCCGGACAGGATCATCATGCCGGTGGCAGCGCTCAGGCTGCCCAGGTAGGCAAGCAACGCCAGCAGGTGGTGGCCGCGCGCCTGCGGCAGGGCCAGCACGTACAGGTCCGGCGATACCGACGCCGGCAGCTGTGCGGCACCGGACAGCGCCATCGGCACCGACGGCAGGCCGATCAACAACAGGTAGAGCGGGAACAGCCAGCGCGCCGTCTTCAGGTCCGAGGGCTGGCGCAGTTCAACCACGCCCACATGGAACTGATGGGGCAGGGTGAACGCCGCCATCGCACCGAGCGCGACCATGGTGAGGAAATCCGGGATGACCGCCGGCGGTGGCAGATGCACCATCTTTTCAAGCAGGGGCGTGCCGGCCTGGTGTACCGATACCGCGGCGTATACGCCGATGGCCAGCAGCGCCACCAGCTTCAACATCGACTCCAGGCCCAGCGCGACCACGATGCCGCGGTTGTGCTCGGTGGCCGACGCCTTGCGCGCACCGAACAGCATGGTGAACGCCGCCATCGTCAGCGCGAACCAGAACGACATGTCCAGCTGCCACGCGCTGCTGGCGACTGCATCGCCGAGCAGGGCGCGCAGGCCCTGGCTGACGGCTTTGAGCTGCAGCGCGATGTAGGGAATGATGCCGAACAGGGCGACCAGGGTGATGGTGACCCCAAGCCCCTGGTCGGCACGCAGCCGCGCGACCACCAGGTCGGCGATGGTGGCGCTGTTGTGCTGCTTGGCCAGCCGCCCGAGCCGCGCCAGGAACGGCAGGCCGAAGGAGAAGATCAGCGCCATGCCGATCAGGGTCGGCGGGATCGGGAAGCCCCATTGCACGCCCTGCGAGGCGGCGCCGTAATAGGTCCATGCCGTGCAGTGCACGCCCAGCGACAGCGCGTAGATGGCCGGCCAGACCCGGGCAAGCCGGTGCCCCTGGCGTTCCCCCCACAGGGCCACGCCGAACAGCAGCGCGGTCCATGCCAGGCAGGCGAACAGGACGATGGAGGGGGTCAACATCGCTCCAGTGTAGAGAGAACCGCGGCCGGCCGGCAGCAGGCCGGCCATGCGCGGTGGGGCAGGGCGGGGCTAGGCGGTCACGATCAGCGACAGTTGTTCGGCCACCAGTGCCACCTCGCCAGCGGGGACCACTTCCACGGCTTTGTGCTGGGTCAGCAACCATTGCCCGGGATGGCGTGCCTCCAGCGACACCAGCCGCGAGCGCACCCGCACCTGCGAACCGCTGGGCACCGGCGCCAGAAAGCGGACCTTGTTCAAGCCATAGTTCAATACGTGGGCGATGCCAGGGAAGCCGGCCAGGGCAGCCACATCGTCTTCGACGGTGAGCGAGAGCAGCAGGAAACCGTGGGCGATGGTCTGCCCGCCCGGCAATCCAGCCTTTGCCCGGGCCGGGTCGACGTGGATCCAGTTGTGATCGCCGGTGGCGGCGGCGAAGGCGTCGATGCGCGATTGCGCCAGCCGCGTGTTGCCGCTCAGCCGCTCGTTCGCCGCCCATTGCTGCAGGGCCTGCAGGGCGGCGGGCAGTTCAGTGGCCGTGACGGCGGCGCTCATCGCACGCGCTCCAGCAAGGCCAGGATGGCCTCACGCGCCTCGGGTTCGGACAGGGTGGGCGCATGCCCGACATCGGGCACTTCGACCAGGCGGGCGCTGGCCGAGGTCGCCGCCATCTGCCGCGCGACATCGGCCGGCAATATGTCCGACAACGCCCCGCGCACCACCAGTACCGGCACGCGCGCGGTCAACGCACGCACCGCGCGCCACAGCACCGGGCGCAGCAGCCACAACACCCACGGCCGGGTGGTGCGGATGATCGCCGGGTCGTAGTCCAGTTCCAGCAGCCCATCCTCGCGCCGGCGGAAGCTGCGCGAGGCCATCGCCCGCCAGTCATCGCCGGTGAAGCGCGGGAACGCCGCCTTGCCGATGGATTCCACATAGGCCGTGGCCTGGGCCAGATCCATCGGCGGCACCGGCTTTCCGGCATAGCTGCCGATCCGCGCCAGGGCCTGGCGCGGTACCTTGGGGCCGGCATCATTGAGCACCGCGGCGGCAATCCGTTCCGGGGCGCGCGAGGCCAGGGTGATGGTGACCAGCACGCCCAGCGAGGTGCCGATGAACACCGCCTTGTCGATGTTCTGCGACTGCAGCAGCGCCACCATGTCGTCGGCATACGCGCGCGGGTTGTAAGCGGAGGGGTCCGGCGAACGTTCTGAACCCGCACGCCCACGCAGGTCGACGGCAAGCACGCGCCAACCGACGGCGGTCAGCGACTGGGCAAGCGCATCGAAGTCGGCGGCATTGCGGGTCAAGCCCGGAATGCAGACCACCGTGCCGCGGGCCGATTGGCCCGCCGCCGGTGCATGGTCGCGCGCATGCAGGCGCAGGCCATCGCTGCTGTTCCAGTACAGGTCATGGTAAGACGGCGTCATGCGGGTGTTTCCTAGAAATCGTAACGGACGCTGAGGCTATATTGGCGCGGCGGGCCGTAGAAACCAATCAGCGTGCCGACCGCCGGAATGTTGTAGCCGGTGGTGCGGTACTCCTTGTCGGCCAGGTTGGTGCCCTGCAGCGAGAAGGTCCAGGCGTCGTCGAGCTTCCAGATCACCCCGGCATTGACCAGCCCATAGCCCTCCTGGCGGATGACCGGGCTCAGGTCGGTGGTCGGCCACACCTCGCCCTGGTAGCTGTAGCTCACCCGTGCCGACAGGTTGCCGGCATTGCCCAGCGCGGTGCGGTACTCCACGTTCAGGGCACCGGAGAAATCCGGCGCGTTGGTGAACTTCATGCGGTCGGCCACGTTGATGCCGCGGTCCATGTACTCGTCGTACTTGGTGTCCAGCCAGGCCAGGTTGCCGGAGATCAGCCAGTGCTGGGTGGGCAGGTACTGGTACTCGATCTCCAGGCCGTTGACCGTGCCTGAGCCGGCATTGGTGAAGTCGCCGAAGAAGGCATCGTCGACGCCATCGCCATTGCTATCGATGCCGGTGAACACCGACAGCTGGATGTCCTTGTACTTGTTGTGGAACGCCGACAGGTTCAGGAACAGGCGCTGGTCGAGGAAGGCCATCTTGCTGCCGATCTCGAAGCTGTCGACGGTCTCGTCATCGAACGGCTCGGCCGAGCGCGGCACCGCCACGGCATTGGCGCGGATGTTGTACCCGCCGGACTTGAAGCCTCGCGTTGCCAGCCCGTAAACCATGATGTCCGGGGTGATCTGGTAGTCCAGCGACACCTTGGGCGAGACGTTCTTGAAGTTGGTTTTCTTGTCGAAGTTCGCGGTCACCGCGACCGGCCGGCTGAAGGTCGCATCGGAATACAGGCGGTTGAGCACGATCGCGCGCTTGTCCTCGTCGGTGTAGCGGGCACCCACATCCAGCTTGAGCTTGCTGGTCAGGTCGAAGGTCCAATCGGCATACAGCGCGATGCTGTCGGTCAGCACCTTGCCCTGGTTGTCGGCGAACTGGGCGCTGAAGTAGTTGTTCTGGATCTGCCCGCCGGCTTCACCGCTGAACTGATAGAGACCCACCACGCCGCGCACGCGGCCGCCGGCATCGTAGTTGACCTGCACCTCGTTGCTGACCTGGCTGTCGCTGTAGGTACCGCCCACGTCGGCCAGCTTGACCGGGGTGGTGTCGAAGTCGATGTTGGCCTCACTGTCCGATTCGCGCTTGGCCACCACGTACTTCACCGCCACATCCTCGCTGGGCCGCCAGTTCACCGTGGCCGAGGCCCCCTTGGTCTCCACGCTGTTGAGGTTGCGCATGCCCGAGCGGATGTCGTAGCGGCTGTCCATCGGCGGGTAGGCCCGCAGGAACGGATTGGGCGCCAGCATCTTGGAGCCGCGCATGCCGGATTGGTCGTCCATCCAGTCCAGGGCGAACTGCACATCGAAGTCGTCGCCCGCATAGGCGCCCAGGTTCAATCGCGCCGCATTGATCTGCTTGTCGCTGATCGGCTGGCCATTGAAGGTGTTCTCGCCGAAGCCATCGCGGTTCATGCTGGCCACCGCCACGCGCGCGCGCAGGCCGCTGTCGGGCCCGCCCAGCGGGCCGCCGATGGCCGCCTTGGCGTCGAGTTGGCTGTAGTTGCCCACGGTGATCTGGGCGAAGCCTTCGGTCTGGGTGGGCAGGCCGCGCGAGATGTACTTGATCGCGCCGCCAATGGTGTTCTTGCCATACAGCGTGCCCTGCGGGCCACGCAGCACCTCGATGCGCGATACGTCGAAGACATCCAGCAGCGCACCCTGCGGGCGCGCGATATAGACATCGTCCAGGTAGATGCCCACGCCCGGGTCCGCCCCCCAGGTCGGATCGGACTGGCCAATGCCGCGGATATAGGCGGTCACCGTGCTGCTGGCACCGCGCGCGGCGTAGATGGTCAGGTTGGGCACCTGTCCGTCGAGGTCGCTGATGTCCTGCACGTTCATCTTGTCCAGGGCTTCGGAGGTGAAGGCGGTGACCGCAATCGGTACCTCCTGCAGGGTTTCCTCGCGCTTGCGCGCGGTGACCGTGATGCTGTCCAGGTTGGTGGCCGAAGCGGTCCTGCCTGCCGTCGGCGCGGCCTGTGGCGCCTGCTGCGCCAGTGCCGGCGCGGAGGCCAGCAGCGCGCCGATCATAAGACTCAGACAATTCCGTTTCATTCGGTCCTCCCCCAAGGCAATACGTTGCAGATGGCCCAATGCCACCCATGGAGCGCAGGCTACCGGTGCCGTGGCGCACCGGCGAGTGGACCTAGGTCCAGTCGGCAGCACCGGCCAGATCCGGATACTGGGCGCGTCCCCAGCTGGAAGCGCCCCATGTCGTTACTGATCGTCCTTGCCGCACTGGGCTTCCTGATATTTGTGGCCTACCGCGGTTACAGCGTGATCCTGTTCGCGCCCATCGCCGCCCTCGGCGCGGTGCTGCTGACCGATCCCTCGCTGGTGGCGCCGATGTTCACCGGCTTGTTCATGGACAAGATGGTCGGCTTCCTGAAGCTCTATTTCCCGGTGTTCCTGCTGGGCGCGGTGTTCGGCAAGCTGATCGAACTGTCCGGCTTTTCCCGGTCCATCGTCGGCGCGGCGATCGCGCTGTTCGGCCCGCAGCGGGCGATGCTGTCGATCGTGCTGGTATCGGGCCTGCTCACCTATGGCGGGGTGTCGCTGTTCGTGGTGGTGTTCGCGGTGTATCCGTTCGCGGCCGAGATGTTCCGCCAGAGCAATATCCCCAAGCGGCTGATCCCGGCCACGCTGGGGGTGGGCGGTTTCAGCTTCACCATGGATGCGCTGCCGGGTACCCCGCAGATCCAGAACATCATCCCGACCACGTTCTTCGGCACCGACACCTGGGCAGCGCCGGTGCTGGGCACGCTTGGCAGCCTCTTCGTGCTGGCGGTGGGCATGGCCTACCTGGAGTGGCGCCGTCGCGCCGCGGCGCGCAATGGCGAGGGCTACGGCGACCCGGCCACCCTGGTCAATGAGCCGGCACCGTTCGCCGGCACCCATCTGGCGCATGCGGGCATCGCCATGTTGCCGCTGCTGCTGGTGTTCGTCTCCAACAAGCTGTTCACCCTGGGCATGCCGCACTGGTATGGCAGCGAGCACAGCTTCGTGCCATCGATCCTGGGCAGTGCCGCGCCCGTGGTGCAGGACGTGGCCAAGATCGGGGCGATCTGGGCCGTGGTGGGAGCGTTGCTGGTCGGCATCCTGTCGGTGCTGGCGCTGGCCTGGCGGCCGGTAGTCACGCAATTTGCCGACGGCACCCGGACCGCAATCGGCGGTGCGGTGCTGGCCGCCATGAACACGGCGTCCGAGTACGGCTTCGGTGCGGTGATCGCCGCCTTGCCGGGTTTCATGATGGTGGCCAACGCACTGGGCGCGATCAAGGATCCGCTGCTGCATGAAGCGGTCACGGTGACCGGCCTGGCCGGCGTCACCGGCTCGGCGTCCGGCGGCATGAGCATCGCCCTGGCCGCGATGTCGGAAACCTTCATCGCCAATGCGCAGGCCGCCGGCATCCCGATGGAGGTGCTGCACCGCGTCGCCGCGATGGCCTCCGGCGGCATGGACAGCCTGCCGCACAACGGTGCGGTCATCACCCTGCTGATGGTGACCGGGCTGACCCATCGCCAGGCCTACAAAGACCTCTTTGCCGTGACCCTCATCAAGACCCTCGCGGTGTTCGTGGTGATCGGCATCTATTACGCCACCGGCTGGGTGTGACAGCGGCGTCGCAGCAACCCTCGGGAAGGCGGGTCCACGAGGATTTCCGGTACCACTTCATCCACGACTCACGCATGAGGATCTGGCTATGAAATTTGGAATCGATTCGATCAAGACCGCACTACTGGTGCTGTGCACCTGGCTGGCGACGGCGGGCAGCGCCGTTGCGGCAAGCCCCGGGCATTGGGATGTGGGCCTGTACGGCAATATTTTCGGTGCCCGCGAGTACCAGGTGTGGGTGCCGGCCGATTACCAGCAAACCCAGCCGCTGCCCGTGCTGTTGGTGCTGCACGGCTGCGTCA
This sequence comes from Stenotrophomonas rhizophila, assembly GCF_020857975.1. Lineage (GTDB taxonomy): Bacteria > Pseudomonadota > Gammaproteobacteria > Xanthomonadales > Xanthomonadaceae > Stenotrophomonas > Stenotrophomonas rhizophila_C. The sequence continues at coordinate 108,389 of NZ_JACWUO010000012.1, read as the reverse complement.
CCGGGCCGAACCTGATGGGCGAGGCCTCCGGCTTCAACGACGTTGCCGATACCGAAGGCTTCATCGTGGTGTACCCCCGCCAGAACCTCACCGCCAACCCGGCGCGCTGCTGGAACTGGCAGCTGCCGATCAACCAGGCGCGCGGCAGCGGCGAGGCCTCGATCCTGGCCGGGATCGTGGACGAGGTGAAGGCGGACTACAACGTCGACCCGCGCCGGGTCTACGTCACCGGCATTTCCGCCGGCGGGGCGATGACCTCGATCATGCTGGCCTGCTATTCGGACGTGTTCGCCGCCGGCGCGGTGCATTCCGGCGGCATGTACAAGGGCGCCACCACGGTATCCGGCAGCGCCTACGCGCTGTTGGCCGGCAGCATCTACTCGCCGGACAGCAACGGGCGGCTGGCCTGGCAGTGCTCGGGCTCGCCGTCGCCGCGCCCGATCCCGTTGCTGGTGTTCCATGGCACCGTCGACACCACGGTCAACCCGGTGAACGGACAGCAGGCCGTGCGCCAGTTCCTGCAGACCAACGACCTGGCCGATGACGGCCTGGACAACGACTCGGTGAAGTACCAGCCAACCAGCACCATCGCCGGACAGGTGCCGGGTGGGCACGCCTATACGGTCTACAATTACAGCTACGGCGGCAAGACCCTGGCCCAGCACTACGTCGTGCAGGGGATGGGGCATGCGTGGAGCGGGAGCCAGTCCGGGTTACCGTTTACCGACGTCAAGGGGCCGGATGCGACCTTGATTACCTGGTTGTTCCTGAAGGATCACCTGCGCTGAGCACAGGGATCGCCAGAGCGGTCAATTGGCGGGGCAGGGACGTGAGGGGAGGGGAGCGATCGCCCTTGCGGGAGCTGACTGCTCCCGCGCTGGTGTTTGGTTTTGGGGGAAATCCAAGGCATTAAACTTGACTGCGATGGGAGTTGCTTTTTCCCCCAGCTCAGTTTCTGCCATGGGGGGCAGTGACAGCGCCGCGATAAAGGGTGTTTATCGGGGGGGGGTGATAGCTTCCGACCTAAAGCGGACGTCCGATATTGCTAGCGCCGGTCCAGTGGATTCGGCTATACGTCAGCTTGCTAGCCTGGCCCAGCCGCCATAAACTCGAACTGCATCAAGGGTGTAGTGCACCACAGGGGCGCTATGGATAAGGCGTATGACCGGACCTAGGTATCCGGCTATTAGGTAGTTAGGCAGCATGGCAACTTACCGGTTCACCTCTAGCTTGTTTGATGTTGAACTCGGTGAGGACCAGGAGTCAACCCAGGCATGCATGGGCGACATCTGGCTGCTTGGATCAAAACTCAGCTCGATCTACGCGGCCACACCATCGAGTGCATTATTGCCGAGAACCCAGGCCGTTGCCTCACAATTCATTCAAGCTGATATCGCTTCGCGGCATGGCTTAACTCAAGCGTTAGGGAGCATATGGATATTGCCGAGAACCACGACGGACATGTCTACAGCTGGATCATGTTTGAGCGTGAAACAATTGAATTTGTACTGCGTGCGATTGACTTCTATGTATCGTTACTTGGCGACGAGTCGCGAGAGCTTGCTGAAGACCCGGACCTCGCGAGCTTGATCACGGAAGATACGCGCAGAGAACTTGGTCTTGGACGTGATAAGGATCGAGCTAACCGTCTCAAACAATGGATCAAGGACCAATCGGAAAAGAGCGACGATTCCTACCATGTAGACATATCCATGAGCCATGGGACCGTCCGCTTCATCAAGGCGGTTAGCCTGCTTTACCTTGCAAAGCTAAAAACCAAAAGAAACAGGCTGGCCAGTCGGCCAAATGTAACGCTTTCGACTCTTTCGGCATTGGATCGTGAAATATCTAGGAAAGAAGAGCTCTTCTCTTCCGCTGGCGTGTTTAAGAGCGCCTCTCCCATCCAGCTACTCGCCGAGTACGGCGAAGCACCCGAAACTGAGGTTGCGGAGACGCCACCGCAGCGCAATGAAGAAGTCGCACTCCTCACGGCGTCGCGGCCCCGCCCGGTGCTCGTCGGCTCCATCGAAATTTTGGATCATGAGCTGCGGAGCCGGTGCTTGGACCTGTTCAACCAGTTCCAGGAGTCGGGCCAATCTGAGCGCAATGACACGGTCGTCGCAGAAGCGTCGCGCATCCTAGAAAACCGCCTTCGAGCGGTGACGGGCTGTACCGACGGGAGCACTGGCAAGCAACTGGTCACTCTTGCGTTTAACGGTCAGAAGGCCAAGTTGCGTGTTAGTTCCGTTCCATCGGAGCAAGAAGCCGCGCAACTTCTCTTCATGGGCACCTTTGGCTTTATCCGAAACCAGGTTCAGCACAAACTCTTGGGCAGCCTTCCGGCCGAACGTGTACTTCAGATTCTGGGCTGGATTGACTATCTATTGTCAGTCCTAGAGCAGGCGGAGCGCGTCGCAGATGCCCCCTAATAATTCGTTCATGCCAACTAGCGACTTAGGCTTCCAACTGTGCGTCTTCTACCGCAGCATTGGACGTATCAGCTCGCGCGTGATCACTGCGGCCTGTCGGCGCGCGTTCCATTCAATTAGCCCATGATGAGGACCACAGCCAGGGCAACACCTCAAGCCATCAATGCCCAAGAAGGGGAGGTGTCTTGTTGTTCAAGGCGTCGTGGCCCACTGGATATGTGCGCCACATTTCAGTTGCATTCGATCATGCGCATCCATCGCGGTCATGCCTCAAGCTGGCCAACGCCAGGTGCGCGGGCAGGGACGCAAGAGCCGATCCAGAGTCGTAGCCATTGCCAGCCAGAGCCTACGAGCCGTGCGAGACGGCCCACCTAGCATGCAGTGGAATCGCGAGCTTGACCTCATGATGCAGCATCTAATGAAAGATTGGCTTTTGACCAAGCCTTCCGAGGCCCGACCCCTAGTCTCGGTGTGGCGCAGCTGAATCTCGTTAGTTCCTTCCAACATTGGGTTGCTACTCTAGCGGGGATCCGAGAGGAATTCGCCGGAAGCGGCAAGCGAGCAATATTGGATGGCGTGGGTGATACACTCCATTGAGTGCTGCTGCAAAAAGCGACCCGTTATAGCTGCCCCATTCACTTTCGACATCCATACATCCAATCGATAGGGCGATGCGACCGCGGCGGAATTAGCCGCCGGGAGTTTGAGAGGCACCGGGCTATTATGCGCAAGCTCCGCCGGCATAGTCACGCATTGGCCGCAACCAAGAGCTAGGCCAACAAGCCCGAGGGCTGCGGGCACCAGCCACCATTAGGGACAGGCGCCTCACTCACTGGAAGGTTATCCGGGATTCCACTCGACCTTCGTTTCCTTGAGCAGCGCATTGAAATGTGCAACGTCCTTTGCGCGGAGCGCCTCGAACAACGTTCTAACCACGTCACGTGACTGGGCCGGGAAGTCGGAGACCTGGAGCATCCTCAGGCTGGTCTGGCTGTGGGATCCTTCGTTGGCGAATTGGTAGATGCTGTCGCTCACATCGCTATCATCAAACAGGATATGCATCTTCTTCTGTATGCCCGCAGCTTCTGGGAGCCGCGCACCCAGATACATCTCTAGGAAGCGACGGACAAGATTTGGCGTGCCTATGTACAGGTCAACGTCAATCTCGCAGCTCTGACTAATTCTTGCCAAGCAGTGAAACACATGATGGTAGTCCGAGCGGAATTTCGAGAGGTGCTGAGGCAGCGCGGCTAGTTGACTGGTGGATTCACTAACACGATGCATCAGGTATCCCGCAGTTTTGGCTTTGAAGTTGCCGCGGTCTGTCCACTCCTCTTTAATGGCATTGAACAGTTCTGAACTGTGGGTCGAGATGAAAAGTTGCTTGGCGTCCTGCAGATGCCGGAGCAACAGAACAGACACCTGATGGACGTGATTGGCATCCAGACTGCTGATGGGGTCGTCAACAAAAACTATGGTCTGCGTCAGTTGCGCTCCTCCCTGACGTAAGCTAACCAGGAAATAGGACAGCGATACAGCAGTGCGCTCACCATCGCTCAGGTTGGCGGCAGGTACCAGTCCGCGCATGAATTTTAGCTGGCTGTCGGCCGCCTGAGCAGCCTTGATTCGCCCCCCGAGCAACTTGTGTAAAAGCACGTTGATCTCAGCAGCGGCGACCGACTGCTGCTGTAGCTTGGCTTGGGCCGCATGAATCCGATCTTTGGCCTTGGTGCCCACATGCGTCACACGCGAAAGATAGGCGCTCGCCTGTTCATGTTCGGCGAGCCGCAGCTTGCATTCCTCATCTGTAACGTAACGCGCGGCGAAATGCCGCTTCACCTTCTCTGCCGCAGCGGCTTGGATCTGACCAGCTTGGTCAATGATCCGCCTCTGGGCAGCCACGAGTTCTCGCAAGCCGGCATGAATCTCACCAAGCGCCGCCGAACGATCCGCAACATCAGCGACATCCACAGGCAGGTCCATGCGCTCTAGCTTCTCCGCAATTTGTGCCCGCCAACGCGCCCGGATCTGAAGCTCTGCTTCCTGCCATTGAACGGCTTGGTCGGCCAGTGTTCGAGCCCGATCGCGGATCGGCGGCGCCCACACCTGTTCCGGAGGTAGCGTTGGGAGCGGTAGTGCCACCGCCAGCCTTTGATCGAGAGAGAGCAAACGTTGACGCAGCTGGCTATACGCATCGGAGAAGTGCTTGGCGTAGTCAGCTAAGGCTTGGCTGGCGTCGCCACCACAGAACGCACACTGGCTGTTGTGCTGGTGAAACTGCAACCCTTGCCTAACCCAATCGCTCAAGCGGGTGTCACTGACAAGGTGAGCGATGGCCTGCTGCTGGGGGCATTCGCTCAGAGACGCCGCCAGGTGTTCTGCCTGTGGAAGGGGTAGGGGAAGAAGCCCGCCCAAGTTGACCGTCTGGTAGGTCTCTCGGTCGCGTGCCGCGTCTACGGCAACGGCAAGGGCGACGTCATCTAGCAAATCGCTGGCCGGCTGCTCCAGCTGGACCGCGAGCGCCTTCAGGTTGGGCGCGCGAAAGTTCCTGACACCCAGTCGGTCCGCGCACGCGCTGGCCCGGTCGGTCGCAAGACGCTCATACGCTCGCTCGGCATCTTGGGACGCCCTTTGCGCGGCCCGGAACGACACGGCCAGACGATCCCGGTGAATCTGCAAACGCTCGATGCGCTTTGTGAGACGAATGTTGTCTTCGCCGATGATGAACAGCGAGGGGGCGCGCGTGTGATCGCTCAGGTTGCGCTCTACGAAGTCGCGGTTGAATACGCGGACGTTGACGGTCGCTCGATCGGCCTCCCGCCGTGCATCGAGCTGGGCGCCGGCGACTGTCTTCCAAACTGCGCATGCCCCCTCAGGCAGCTGTGGGGCCCCAACACCCGGCTCAAGTTGCCCGAACAGACGTGAGAGGGTAGTTTTTCCGGATGCGTTCCAGCCATAGATCAGGTTCTTTGTCTTAAAGTCAGGTAGCTGTGCTGTTGCACCTGAGAAGCCTGCAAGAACACCGGCATTACTGATCGATACAATGTTGCTCAACATCCTTGTTCCCCCCTTGTTAACACCAGTGCCTAGAACGCGCTCAAGTAGCCGCGACCACGCCACATCGCCGTCTGAATCTACGAGTCCGCCGGTAGTTGCGCGTTAATCTCCCCGAAAGCCTTCTCAAAGCGGTCTAGCGTCTCATTGACCGCAGCACTGTCTTCAGTCAATACATGTTGGTTCTGGATGAGCCAAGACGCCGGTGAGAAGTGGTCGAAAGTCGGCACTGAGCTATCCATCACATTGAACAAGCTTTCCGCCTGTTTCACTTGGCGCAACGACGCATCCCCCGCACTTAGCTGGGCGGCCGTAATCCGCCCCTTTCCCTTCAGGGCATAGGCACCATTGAGGATTTCGGCATAGAGCGCCGGCGCAAAGAAGTCCTCAATATCGCTCTCATCCTTGCCAGTGAAGTCAGTTGCCACTAAGACCCCAGTGGATTTCAGGATCTGCGACGCCCGCAGTCGCTGGACCTTACTCTTGTCACCGCTTCCGTAGTCGCACAAGGCCACGATGTTGATACCTTTGCCCGCGAATAGAGACGCAAACGACTGCACCTTGTCGATACCGCCAGTGGGGCAGATCGTCCAACGGCGATCCAACCCATTGCGATTACGCTGCTTCAAGGCATGCGAGGCAGCCTGGAGGAAAAGAACATCCGACGGCCCCTCCACGAGCAGCGTATGGGCACCCACAAACATGCTCTGTGTTACCTCATAGCCCAGATGGGCTTGCAGCGGGAACAACGTGTCCTGATCAACGGTCAGTATGTCCGCGGACACCTGTGTGCCCTTTACGGTGGCGCGGTGACGCTGGTCATAGCTCACCACGTCCTCCACCACTCTGACATCCGCTAAACGATCCGCGGGCACCATGAACGGCGAGTGGGTGCTGTAGATGACCTGATGATCCGGCAGCAGGCGCTCGATGATGTAGCGGAGGAGATCAGCCTGAGCTTTACCATGCAGCGTCAGGCCCGGCTCGTCCAGCAGAATGATCGCGCCTGGCGTCTTCTTACGCATCTGCTTGAACTGCGAGAGGAAGGAAAAAAACCAGACAAAGCCAGCGCTGCGCTCGGACAAGGGTACAGACACCTTGTGATTATCATTGTGGATTCGGATCTTGGCTACGGTTCCCGAGTTGAACGGCGCAGGATCCTCCGACAGCCCCTGCGCCAACGCAATCTCTACGCGCAGCGCGTCGTTTTGACTCCAGAAATCGAAAATCTCATCAGTAATGTCATTGGATGCGGCCTGACACTTGGCGGTGAGTTCCTCCAGCCGCGTGCTATTTTCGAGCTCGTCTACCGAGGTGCCCGCGTACTCCAGGAAGTCCAGGAAGATCTGATCGCCTGCCGAGACGGGTTCATCATTGCGTTGATCACGGGTCAACTTCTCCAGCGACACCTCACCGGCCATCCTGTCAAAATGAGACGTGTAAAAGAACACGGGAAGCCGTGTTGAAAGTGCGTCTATGGCTGCCAACACCGGGCGACCATCGCGGAATTCGCCGATCTGCTTTTTGACCGCTTTGAGCGCATCTGAAGGCTCAGGTTGCGCCTCAATTTCTGCAAGCAAGTTCGCAAATGGCGTCTTGGAAAATTTGGCCAACTCTTGAGCCTCTACCCCATTTTGCTTAAGTAGGGTGGAGCGAACCTTGTTTTCATCGACCTGCAGGCTCCAGGTCTGATGGCCCCCATAGTGGGTCGTGATATCGAGGAGGGCATCGAGCACCGCGCCCTCCCCAAGCACCGCGGCCACAGAGGCGAGGTCATCAGGTGAGAGCTCCCACGTGGTGGTGGCCACCTCGGCGTCCCTACCGCCGTGACGCTCTGCATAGCGCGTTAGATAGCGGCGCGGGTAGTCGCGCACTTTGTCATAGGCAAATTTCTTGCCGAACGGCTTGACGCCATACAGCGCTGAAAGCACCGCTGTCTTGCCGGCCTCATTCTTGCCAACCAAACACGTCAGGCTTCCGACATCGAACGTCCCGGTGTCCTCCGCTGAGCGGAAATTGCGAATCCGTGCCTTGACTAGCTTCATGCTACCCCCGTGATGCCCGGCGTGGATGCTGCGGCTCTTTGCAGGATAGGGCGGGGCGGCGACACATTCAATGCAGTATCTTGCAGGCTTTACAGGCTCAGTCGGTGTCCAGCAGCGGCTTGTCCGGGCTGATGCCGGCCTTGGTGCCGTCCTGCAGGGTCTTGCCCCGGTCCAGGTGATAAACCGCACTCGGGCAGGCGGCGCAGATGGGCCAGCGTAGCCGCGGCGATTTCGCTGCGTCGACGACCGCCACTGGCAAGGCGAAGGAGAGCAGGGCGCAATCGCACGGGCCGACTAGGCCGGTCCCGCAGTTGGCCAGCAACGCGTGCAGTTCGACGCGGGTGATCGCCGCCTTTCTAGAGATTGACCCAGCGCCAGCCAGGGCCGGCAAACGCTGCAACACGGGCCATCGGTCATTTCGCATAATGTATAGACAGTGGCGCTATCGCCCACGCGTGCAGCGGCCTTCGCGTCGATAGGGGAGGCGAACCCCACTGCCAGGCAGAGCATCATTGCCGTGGCGGCCAGACGCTTCCAAAAGGTGCGCTCAGAGGATGTGCGCGCCTCGTTGCGCATGATCTCCACCGCAGCTATCTCGGGGTTGGGGTGCTTCTGGATCCGCAGGGCATCCGCTACCACCCACACCGATGGGATTTGTCGCCCGCGCCGGTAATGCCCGATGGCACCGTCCGTTACGCCAAGCTTCGGGGCGAGCTTTGAAAAGCTCTCGACGCCAGCTGCCACGCGCGTCTTTTCGAAGAAGTCATCCCAATCCATACCGCCTCCAGTCGTCTACAGCGGTAGCCTACAGCTATTGACGCCTACCGCAGTAGGCGCGTATAAAGCCCCCATCGCCTACCGCAGTAGGCGATACCCGCCACCGGTCCCCCTAGGCCGCTGGCGGGGTTCCTAGGGGCTAGGGGCAGGGTAGGGGCAAGGCATGTTCGAACTCTTCCACCGCGTGCGCATGCGCCGCATCGTCATCGGGGTGTACGTCACCCGCGAGGCCGCAATGGCCGTTCGCGCGGCTCGCCAGCATCGGCAGATCGCCGCAGGCAAGCCCGTCAGCATCTACCAGATCGGGCGGGTTTCGTGATGGTCGGCGTGATCATGACCGTCTGTCTGATAGGCGCCTGCTTGTCCATCGCGTTCGGCGTCGCAGTGTTCCCGCGCAAGCTGCGCGACTGCATCGAGACCACCCGCCCGAACCCGGAGCGTCATGCCCAGGTCGTGGCCGACACGCTGGCCGAACTTCTCCGTAACGAAATCGACGCCACCAAGCGCGGCGACCTACTGGCTGCTGCCGGCTTCGCCGAGCGCGCAGAGGTGATCCGTGGCTGACGGCGCGGGAGCGGCGGCAGGACTCCCCGCGTCTAACAGGGGAGTCAGTGAATTCAGAAACGCCGATGGCACCCTGACGGTCGGCATTGACTGGTTCTCCGCCTCGGTTGATCTGTTCGTTGCTCTTCAAGAAACCGGCTTCCTCGACCGCGACGCGCAGGACGAAGTTCGCCAGTGGATCGATGCCAGCGCGGATAACGCCCGCGTTGCTGCCCTACAGGTGTTCTGCTGGTTCTTCGCCGGGCTGGGGCTGGAACTGGACGAAGCTGCGAGTGGCGGTCGCTTCTACCTGTGGCGCGTCAAGATCCTCAACGCGGCTAAAGAATTCGTGGGCATGATCGAACTCGGCGGGGAAAACTGTCGCCGTGCCGATGGCACGTACACCGCCCGAATCGAGCTCACCGGCGATGGATGCAAGAGCGTAGGCGCAGCGCGCTGCGGCCATGCGAAGCGGTGGCTGGAGCTTCGAGCGAAGCTCGAAAGCTGCGCCGGAAGAATCACCCGTGTGGACGTATGCGCCGATGACTTGATCGGTCAGTACCCGCTTCGCCTCGCACAGTCGTGGTACGCCCAGGGCGAGTTTGACCAACGCGGCCAGCGACCCAAGGCGCAGACCGTGGATGACCACGATAGCGGCGATGGCAAGACGTTCTACGTGGGCGGCAAGAAGTCCGAAAAGCAGCTGCGCGTCTACGAGAAGGGCCGGGAACAGGGCGACAAGTCGTCGGAGTGGGTCCGCTATGAGGCTCAGTTCCGCGCGTCCAATCGCAAGGAACTGCCGCTTGACATCCTGCGCGACCCAGCCTCGTACCTGCTCGGCGCGTATCCGGTGCTGCACTTCCTGCACTGCGTAGCCACCCGCATCGACATCACGAAAGCCGCAGTCGAAGCGACGTGGAAGAGCGCACGCCGCCACATCAAACGCCAGTACGGCGCAACCCTGAATTTCATCACCCGCAACTGCCCGGACGCCGAGGCGTTGAAGGCGGTCATTGAATCCTGCACCTCGAACAAGCTGCCGAGGTGGGTCACAGGCGACACAGCAGCGCATTGGCCCGAAATCGCGGGCGTGAATCAAACCTCAAAGGGGTAACGAAATGGACAACATCATCAAGGTCACCGTGCTGGATTCGCAGATTGACGAACGCGGCGGCAGCTTCAAGAACGACCGCAACGAGGACGTGCAGTACAGCACCCGCAAGCAGAAGGGCAAGCTGGAAACCGGCGGTTTTGCCTACCCGTTCGACGTGCGCCTGGACAAGGGCCAGCCCGCCTACGCCGTGGGCGAGTACGAGCTCGACGTCGCCGCCATGGCACAGGTCAACAAGGGCGTCGTGACCCTGAGCAAGTTCACCGTACTGCGTCAGCTGGGCAAACCCGCTCCCCGCGCCACCACGGCGGGCTAACCCATGTCCCTGTGCGTAGCCCTGCAAGAGAACGGAACGCTGATTCCAACCGGGCAACCGGTGACCGAATGCACGGGCTACGTGCTGGTGAGTGCAGCCGAACACGGCATCTATGCCGTTGTGCAGCAGGCGCTTGCAATGCCCACAGCGGAGGACGCGCTCAAGTGGTTCACCGCGTGCTGTGGGGCAGTCATTTTCTGGTTTGTCGTGGGACGCATGGCCGGCAGCGTCGCATCGATGTTCAACAACTAGCCGGCACCAACCAAAACCAACAACCAACGTAGGAGAGACAACATGGAAGCGATTCTGACTGGCTTGAGCACCGCTGATGGCGTGACCGCAATGATCGGCGCAGCTGCGCTGATTGCGCTGCTGGGCTTCACCAAGTGGGCGGCCAAGAAGGTTGCCAGCTTCTTCGGCTGATGCAGGGCAGGGCGGGGCGGTGTTTCGGCATCGCCCCTGCTCTATGTCGGGACATAGGGGGGACAACGACCATGATCGTACTGGTGTTTTGCGGATTCATCGGCGCGTGCTGCGGTATAGCCGGGGTCAAGGGCCTGGACGCATGAAACGGAATCCGTGCGGGCTAATCTACAGCCCTGTCGTGGTAATTCTTGCTGTGCTTGCCTTCGGCGTGTTCGCGCCGTCTGCATCTGCACAGGACGTCTCGCAGTGCATGGCGCAGATTCGCGACGGCCGTCACTGTGAGGATCAGGGAAAGGCATACGTTGCCGCCGGTGCGGTAGCAGACATGTTCCTTGCGTCTGGGTGCGATGGCATCACGTCGAGCCGCCTAAGCAAAGGCCCTGTCGAACTTACGGGCGCAGACAACTATTCCGGCTTTCTCATTTGGGCGGCCAATGGCTCAAAGACTTGCGCTATTAGGCGCTACTGGCCGGAGGGGAAAACCTGCGCTACGCGGCCGGAGCAAACGGGCTGGAAAGGTGGCGGCGCTGCTGGGCTAGGTAGCGTCTGCAGCGATGGCTGCGCCTATGAGGGCAGTTTGTGGGCCGGATCGCCGACCGGTCGTTTATTTCAGGCCAATGGCGAGACCTGCAACAAGGACAATATGGCACCGCCCGACACTGGCGGTGGTGGCGATGACGGTGGTGGTGGCGGCGAAATTCCGGGCGGCGGCGATGGCGGTGGGGACGGTGGCGGTGACGGTGGTGGCGATGGAGGTGGAGACGGTGGTGGTGGTGGCGGGGATGGGGATGGCGATGGAGACGGCGATGGAGACGGAGACGGCGATGGAGACGGCGATGGCGACGGTGACGGTGATGGCGGCGGGGTAACCCCCGGCCCGGGCGAGGGTGAGGGCCCAGGCAAGCCCACGCCCCCAGACGGGCAGCTCTACAAGAAAAGCACCAAGACCGTTAAAGATGTGGTGAGCGAATTTCAAAGCAAGGTTAAGCAAACTGACCTTGCAGATGGCATCAAGGATTTTATGACGGTGCCGGGTGGCGGGTCGTGCCCCACCTTTACCGTTTCCGCCACGAAATGGTGGCAAACGATGACCTATAGCGCGCACTGCTCGGGCGACTTCTTGGCCCTGCTGCGAGCTTGCGGATACGTGATTCTTGCGATTGCGGCCTACGCGGCTGTGCGCATTGCGCTGACATAAGGGGCGAATATGTACGCTGGCTGGCTCGATGACATAACCGCGTGGCTGTGGAAGGTCGTAAAGCTGTTTTTTGATGCGCTTACCGACTTCATCGGTGACCTGTTCGTGCGCACGCTGGAACAGATTTTCTCCGTGATACTTCTGGTGTTGGAGTACATTCCGCTGCCCGAATTCATGAGCCAGAATAGCATCGGCTCCATGCTGGCAAACGGCGGCGGCACCGTCTTGTGGTTCGCCGAGGTGTTCCAGATCGGCCCGTCAATGGTCCTGATCGGCATTGCGATTGTCTTCTACCTGCTGCGGCGGGTCCTGACCATCGGTATCTGGTAATGCTGGTATTCAACGAAGGCGTGCCCCGGGCGGGCAAAAGCTACGACGCGGTGAAGAACCACATCTTGCCGGCTATCAAGAAGGGCCGGCGGGTGTATGCCCGGCTCAACGGCCTGCGTCATGACAAGATCGCCAAGCATCTGGCCATGAGCGAAATCGACGTGCAGAAGCTGCTGGTCTGCGTCGACACCAAGGACGTTGCAGGGACATTCGCGTGTGTCCAGGACGAGAGCGGCAAGTGGTGCATCCCCGACGAATTTAAAGATGCGTTGGTGGTGATCGATGAGGTGCATGAGTTCTACGTCAACGAGCGCAAGCCGCTGCCGCCAGCGGTAGAAAACTTTTGGGCGCTGCTGGGTCAGAACGGCGGCGACGGCGTGATCATGACGCAGTGGATCAATCGTCTTCACTCTGCGGTTAAGGCTCGCATCGAGCGTAAGAACACATTCCAGAAGCTGACCGTGGTCGGTGCGAAAACGCGTTACCGCGTGACTTTCTTCCACACGACATCGCCGGGCAAGTTCGAAAAGGTGGGCGGCCAGACGCTCAAGTACGATCCCGCGATTTTTCCGCTCTATGACGGTTACGCGCCGGGCGCGGAAAACACGGAGGTCTACGAGGAAGGTGGCAAGAGCGTGTGGGCGGCCATGGGCATGCGCGCGGCCATCTTCGTCGTGCTGGGCGCTGTCGGGCTGGTGGCCTTCCTCGGGTTCTTCAAGAAGTCAGAGCCGGCCGAAGCACCCGCCACGGCCGCGCAGGGCGCATCAGCGGGCGCGCAGGCAGGATTGGGCGGGGTAGGGCTCGCATCGGCCAGTAGTGTCGCTGCGGCCGTTCCTGTGCCCAAGCCGGATCCGCTGGCAGACCTGACCAGCGAGCAGCGCTATGTCGCAGGCCTCAGCGAAAAGGCCCGCATCCGGCTGGCGATGCTCGCCCAGGTCGATGGGCAGAACCGGGCGTCTATCCATTGGATTTCCAACGACAGCGGCGAGGTCATCGAAGAGCTTGATATCCGGCAGCTGCGATCACTGGGATTCGCCGTTGAGGTTAAGACCTACGGTGTGCGGTTGTCGGTTGGGAAGCATGTCATGGTCGCCACGGCATGGCCCATGCAGAAGCCAATCCGCGAAAAGGATGCGCGCCTGTACAACCTGTCGGGCGATGGCGCTGGCGCTGGGCCTGCGAGCGTAGCGAGTGGGGGCGGCGCTGGCGTCGTCGCCCAGGGCAACCCGGGTAACGTTGTCGTGAGCGTAGGCGTTCGCCCGCTGGGAACGTTCCCTGAGTCGGTCCAGCACACCTACAGCGGCAAATAACGCAACGCGTCACGCCTCAGCAGGGAGTGTTGATCTGCTTCCACCCGTTCTCGACGCGCTCAAACCGCCGGCCCTGCATGCAACGCTGATTGTCGCGCAGAGGGGCGGGCGGTGACTGCTGGCGCGCAGGCTCCGGTGCGTACTTGCTGGAATAGAGCGGCTCCATTTCGGCCTCAAACCGGCGCGTCACTTGGCCGACTTGGTATTTCAGGTATGCGGCCTCAACCAAGCTGTGCGCCGTCAGGGCTAAGAAGCCGCCCAGGGCAACTTGCCACCAGATGGAATGGATCGCGCTGGCCGTCCGTTGGTCGTTCAATTCCGTTCCCCGGTTGAATGGTCCGCGCATTCTAGCCGGGGTGTAGGGGCATAGCCCCTACGGACAACATTTCACACGCGCTGAGGCCGTCGTGGCCCACGTGACATGTGCACCACATTGGACACGTCGGCGCCGGCACCGGGATCGCCCATGCCCAACCGCCGTTCTCTGCGAATTCTGACGTACTCGCGGAGGTATACAACGCTGGAATCCTTTGTGGCGCAGCGCTTTCCAGAGGCCAGCGATCGCGTCGGCCGCGGCCGGGCTTCGGCCATCATCAGCCGCCATTCCCGGGCGATGTTGCAGGTCAGCGACCACCAGGCCATGTCGCAGGGTTCAAGCTGATGGCCTTCGGGGGTGAACATGTGGTCACCCTGAAAGCCGAAACCGGCCCAAGGGCCGGTCAGGTTGATACGGTCGTGCGGGTCCATCTGGCTCATGCTGCGATCTCGTCCTTGTTGGGGGAACGAGAGGGCAAGCAAGAGCCGATCCAGAGTCGCAACCAGCGCCAGCCAGAGCCGACAAAGCGCTGGATAGCCCTGTAGAGCATTTCGCATAATGTATATTATGTTAAATCGTTGGTAGCCCGGCTGGGGTACTACGCCGGCCTGCTCAAGCTGGTCCTGGCATCGCTCTTGCCTTACAGCTTGGGGCCAAGGACAAATCAAGCATTGCGCGCCTACACCCCAGGCTTCATTCCTCACGGCACCTCTGCCAGCCGCCGGACCGTGAGCTTACCTGCACCCATCCGTTCGGCAGCTTGCGCATCGCCTGCCCACCAATGCACGTCAGTCCTGATCGTCGCGCACCATCGGAACCAAGTGACGGCAGTCGTACAACATCGGTCGATGGTCCGGGCCGTCCGGCGCGGCGTGCCTCATCTTGGAGCGTGCGGGCCTCAAGACCGTCGCAGAAACCCTTCATGCCCGGATGCGGATGATTCGGCCAACGATGGTCCTCACAGTTGAACGGCGTGGTACTTTTCGCCATTGAGTTGTGGTGCGGCTTTGGAACCGGAGCAAGCGGCTTTGGCTTGGGTCCAGTGGCCGTGTGAATCTGGGCCGCTGCCGGGCAAGCAATTGCCAGTAACGCGCACAGAATTCCGGTTCGGATATCCATTTCCACCCCCTGTTGGTGGGCAGAAGGATATCAAAGCGCCTGCGTTAGGCGTCACATTACCGCCGCTGCAGGTGTGCTGGACCGGCTCGCGGAACGTGCCCAACGGGCGAACTCGCGGACGCGCCAACCCAGCTTCGGTGCTTGGCCTACTTCGCCTTAGCCCGCTCTGTCCCCGCCTCTGGCGCCAACGTATGAATCACCTCCCCTTCTGCATTGAGGAATTCAATGGCGCCGTAGCCTTCCTCGGTTACCGTCAGCCGCAAGCGTGTCTTGTCGGCCTTGTCGTTCAACGCGATCGCCGGCGTTCCGTCAGCGCCCACCACCATTCGGATGCGCGTGGACGTTTTAACCCCGGGAACCAAGCGGTTGTCGAGGGACGGCTCGCGCAGCAGCGGCGGCGCTTGGTTGATCGAGAACGCCACCTCCCCGTCCGGCGAAACGCGCCAACCGATTGCGTCCATCGCCGGGTGATCCAGGGCCAGAACGCCCATCCCGCCGGCCACATCGGCGGTGCCAAAGCCGCCCCGCTCGCTGCCCTTGTCGTCGTAAAGCACCAGGCCGGCAACGTTGAAAGCCCGACGGTACTGGATCCCATCGATGATCGGGGCCGGCGTCCGGCCCGAAAGTGTCATGCGGATCACGCCGTTCTCGTCGACGATATCGATGCGCTGTGCCGTAATCCGATCGTGGTCGGGCTTGGCGACCTTTGTCTCCGGACTTCGGGACTCAATGATGCGCTGCAGCGCCTCCAGGGAAGGCCGGGACGGAGCTGGATGCTCGGCTGCATTGGAGAAGGGGCAGGCAATCATGGCGGCAAGGAAAACAGCGAAGGCACGATTCTTCATGCAGGTTCCCGAGGTGGTTAATTGGCTTCTCGCGGAGCGCTTTGACGCTTCGGCAGGATCTCACCGCCACGTCACCCACGCCCCTGGCTGCACTGGCTGGACTTCGATGGAAGTTCCCCGCGCCACCCTGGCCAGAGCGCCAAGAGGATCGTCTACTTCCCGATACTCATCAACTCCCGAGATGCCGTAGTGGATTGGGACGACAAACCGCGCGCCCAGGATGGTGGCAGCAGCGATGGCCTGCCCGGGCGTCAGGACGCCCGGCTCTCCGCTGACAGGCTTGCGCCATCCGAACCTGGCGCCATTTATCGGCAGGAACGCCGCGTCGAAGGGTCCGAACTGGCGGGCGATCTTCCACCAGTGGCCGTGCCACATCGTGTCTCCGCCGTGGAATATCCGCCGGCCGGCTGCCGATACGACCCAGGATACCTGGGTGTCGCCGTATCCGTCCGAGGCGGGCACCGCCGTGGCGGTAAAGTCACCCAGCAACTGCGGCTCCCAAAGCGGCGCGGGCCGTGCCCGTGCGCCTGCAGGGACGGGAAGCGGGTGGGTTCCCGCCGGGTGAATCAAGCTCCCGCCGTTCCGCAGCGACTGGGCCACGGCCCCGGCGTCAAAATGGTCCGAGTGGACGTGAGTGAGCAGGACCGTGGTGTCGCCCTCCCCGCCCCCGACGGGAACCAGGACGTCCGGCAGTGCACTGCCCCACTCCCCGGCATTGGTCAGCGGGTCGATGAACAAGGTTGAGCCCGGCAGCTGAAGACGAATGCCGGCCCAGGCAAGCCGCTGGATTCGCAAAACATCCGACGATGGCCTTGCGGTGGCCTGGGAGACCGGCAGAAGCGCAGCCGTGGCGCCGGCCGCGAGGCTGGAAAGAAAGACGCGGCGCCCCATCCGTGCGCCGTCGGGTTGGTGGCCGCTCATGCGACATCCGCCGAGCGGGCCAGGTAAGTGTCCAGTCCAAAGATGCCCTGGGCCTCAATGGCCTCCAGGTTGCGCAGGTGCCACTCCCTTTCAAACGCGCTTGCCTCGACGCCGGGGGCCAGGCAGTCTTCGATCCGGATGGCGGCCAACCGGGACCTCAACGATTCACCCTCCGCCTGCGCCCGTATCGCCACCACGTTTCGGCAGATCCGGTCCAGGTAGTGCAGTGCGTTGTCGAGCACTGCGGCGCCAAAGCGTCCCATGTGGCCGCCGACGACGGTGCCGCGCCCAACCTGCTTTACCCGGTCAATGGCCGCTCGCATCTGGACGGGGTCGGAATTTGACAGGTAGACGATGTTCCCCACGATGTTGTCGCCGACGCAGGCCAGGTCAGCGCTGGGAACATCCACGCTTATGTGATCGATCGTCCTGCCGGGATTGTGGAGCAGGCCGAGCGCATGGCGGCCCCAACGGATGCGCATCGCGCTGTCAAACACCACCTGCGGCTCGCGGTAGAACCCGTCGACACGGCGGTTCTGCGACAGAAAGGTGTGCCGATAATTGCGATGGGCGATGACCATGGCGTCGGGAAAGGTCGCGAGGCCTGCGATGTGATCGCTCATGAAATGGGTGGAGACGATGACGCGCACCGCCTTCCCGAGCTCTTCGCAGATCAGTGCGCGCAAACGATCGGCGTCCGCTGCGCTCCCCATTGAATCCACCAGCAGCGCATCGTTGCCATCGAGGAATACGGTCGCAACGGATTGGTAATCCTCGCCGACGCACAGCAGCACGTCCGGACCCAGCGGTTGCAAATGCATGGCGGCTTCCCTTGGATGGAGGCCGCCATGATTGACGGATGGGGCGGCACCGACAAACGAGAAGATTTGACCTTCAGATTAGCAAAACTGAGCTGATAAGATCGGTCAACTGTGCTGGTAGGAGCCCCCGATGAAGCCGCGCCGCGCGCCTCCCCTCAATGCGTTGAGAGCGTTTGAAGCCGCCGCCCGATCCCTCAGTTTCCAAAAGGCAGCCACACAGCTTTTTGTCACACCGGCGGCCGTGAGTCACCAGGTCAAACGACTCGAAGCATACTTGGGGACCGAACTGTTCGAGCGCGGCCACAGGACGGTGACGCTCACCAGGGAGGGCGCGACCCTTGCTGCGTCCCTGAGTGAGGTTTTCGGGATGCTCCACCTGGCGCTGGACCTGACTGCGTCTACCTGCCCCGGCCATCTGCGCGTCAGTACCATGGAGTCTTTCGCGGCGAAGTGGCTGGCGCCCAGGCTTCACCGGTTCCACGAAACCCACCCGGATATCCACGTTCGGGTTCTGACGACGGATCAGCTGGCCGACTTCGGCCAGGAACAGGTCGATGTGGCGATTCGATACGGCCTTGGCAGATACCCGGGCGTGCAGGTCGAGAAATTGATGGACGCCCCTGTGTTTCCGGTATGCGCCCCCGGCACGTCGCGCAGGGATGGAAAGCCGATTGCCTCGCCCGCCGATCTGGCCCATGTCGCTTTTGTCCATGATCAAAGCGCTGAAGGGCGACCGGGCGTTCCCGATTGGGCTGCCTGGCTGCACGCTGCTGCCCTGCATGGCGTGCCAGCCGACGCCGGCCCCGTGTTTCCCAGCATCTACCTGGCCCAGGAGGCGGCGATCCACGGCCATGGCGTAGCTTTGGGATTGGCTCCGCTGGTAGAAGAGGACCTGCAGCGAGGGCGGCTTGTGAGGCCCTTCGAAGCGAACCTGCCCAATGCGTATGCGTTCTGGACCATCCGGCCGTTCGGAGGGCACCGCCAAGCAGCGACGGACGCTTTCTGCAGCTGGATCCACGCCGAGGCCTCAACCTCCCCTGCCCTGGGCAACGCCGCCTGATGCCGCGCCGTTTTTTCCCGCGCTCCGCTGCGCTCGGGGCGGTCGTTCCTGCTGATGCACGGGCGAACGCCTACGCCCCGGTCACCATCTCCCCGTCTTCCTTTCGGAACGGTCCGGGCAGCGGCGGCAAGATGTCCAGCACCACCTCCGACGGCCGGCACAGCCGCACCCCCATCGGGGTCTGCACAAAGGGACGATTGATCAGTATCGGGTGGGCCAGCATCGCATCGAGCAGGTCTTCGTCGCTGAGCGCGGCGTCGCCCAGTCCCAGCGCGTCATACGGCGTGCCCTTCTGCCGGATCGCACCGCGCACGCTCAAGCCTGCGGCCGCGATCAGTTCGACAAGGCGCGCCCGGCTGGGCGGATGGGCCAGGTAGTCGACGACTTCCGGCTCGATTCCGGCATGCCGGATCAGCGCCAGCGTGTTGCGCGAGGTGCCACACTGGGGGTTGTGGTAGATGACAGCGTTCACGCATTTTCCTCTTCGTTCAAAGCCGTTTCCAGCACGCCCGCCGCTGCCGCCAGCGCCGCCGCTTCGACGGCGCCCTTGCGTTCGCTGTAGCGGTCCACCAGGTAATCGCTGCGCCCGCGCACCAGCAGGGTGAACTTGACCAGTTCCTCCATCACGTCCACCACCCGATCGTAATACGCCGAGGGCTTCATCCGCCCTGCCTCATCGAACTCCTGCCAGGCCTTGGCCACCGAGGACTGGTTCGGAATGGTCACCATGCGCATCCAGCGGCCGAGCACGCGCAGCGCGTTGACCACGTTGAAGGACTGCGAGCCACCGCACACCTGCATCACCGCCAGGGTGCGGCCCTGGGTGGGGCGTACGCTGCCCTCCTCCAGCGGCAGCCAGTCGATCTGGTTCTTGAACACGGCGGTAAGGGTGCCGTGGCGTTCCGGGCTGACCCATACATGGCCTTCGGACCACAGCGAGGCCTGGCGCAGTTCCTGCACCTTGGGATGGGTGGCCGGCACCGAATCGAGCATCGGCAGCGCGTGCGGATCGAACAGGCGGGTTTCCGCGCCCAGTTGTTCCAGCAACCGCTGCGCCTCCAGCGCCAGCTTGCGGCTGAACGACTGGGGGCGCAGCGAGCCGTACAGGATCAGGATGCGGGGCCGATGCGGTTGCGCGGCCGGGTCGTTGAGCTTGGCGGCCGTGGGGATGTCCAAGGCGCCCGGGACCACATTGGGAATCTGCTGCACGGGGTTGTCCTGCGATTTTTATTCCATTATTCTAGAATCATGGAACATAAGAACGCAACCCATGCCCTCGCCGCCCTGGGCCATGCCACGCGGCTGTCGATCTTCCGGTTGCTGGTGCAGGCCGGCAGTGGCGGCAAGCTGGCCGGCGACATTGCCCAGGCGCTCTCACTGCCCGGTGCCACCCTCTCCTTCCACCTGAAGGAACTGCTGGCTGCCGGCCTGGTCAACGCAGAACAGCGTGGCCGGACCATCTGCTACCGGGCCGGGTTCGAAACGATGACCGCATTGGTGGCCTACCTCACCGAAAACTGCTGCGCCGACGAACAGGCCTGCGAGCGTCCCGCAGGCTGCTGATCAACCTACCGTAGAGATCGCTCAAATGACCCGTCGTGTCCTGTTCCTGTGTACCGGCAACTCCGCGCGCAGCGTATTGGCCGAATCGACCCTGAAAAAGTGGGGCGAAGGCCGCTACCAGTCCTTCAGTGCGGGCAGCCAGCCGGCCGGCCGCGTCAATCCGTTCGCCATCGCCCAGCTGCAGCGCGAAGGCTTTCCGGTGGAGGGCCTTCGCAGCAAGTCGTGGGACGAGTTCGCCGAAGCGGATGCCGCGCCGATGGATCTGATCGTCACCGTGTGCGACAGCGCCGCGGCGGAGGCGTGCCCGGTGGTGTTCGGCGATTTCGTGCGCGTGCACTGGGGCCTGTTCGACCCGGCCGGCGTGGAAGGGTCGGACGCGCACAACAGCGACGCCTTCGACCGCGCGCATCGGATCATCAAGGCACGCCTGAAGGCCTTCCTGGAGATCCCCGACAGCGTCTGGGACGACCGCGAGGCCCTCAAGGCCCGTCTCGAGCCGATCGCGCAGATCAACTGACTGCCCTCCCGGAAACCGCCATGACCACCGATACCTCCCGCCTGTCCTTCCTGGACCGGTATCTCACGCTGTGGATCTTCGCCGCGATGGCGCTGGGCGTCGGCCTGGGCGCGCTGTTCGAAGGCCTGCCCGGCGCGCTCAACAGCCTGTCGGTCGGCTCGACCAACATCCCGATCGCGATCGGCCTGATCCTGATGATGTACCCGCCGCTGGCAAAGGTGAAATACGAAGAACTGCCCAAGGTCTTCGCCGACAAGCGCGTACTGATGCTCTCGCTGCTGCAGAACTGGATCGTCGGCCCGTTCCTGATGTTCGGCCTGGCCGTGCTGTTCCTGCGCGACCATCCCGAATACATGACCGGCCTGATCCTGATCGGGCTGGCGCGCTGCATCGCCATGGTGCTGGTGTGGAACCAGCTCGCCCGCGGCGACAGCCAGTACATGGCCGGCCTGGTGGCCTTCAACTCGATCTTCCAGATCGCGCTGTTCAGCGCTTACGCGTGGTTCTTCCTGTCCTGGCTGCCGCCGGTGTTCGGCCTGCAGGGCAGTGTCGTCGACGTCAGTTTCTGGACCATCCCCGAGGCGGTGCTGATCTACCTGGGCATCCCGTTCCTGGCCGGTTTCCTCACCAGCCGCTGGCTGAAGGCGCGCAAGGGCGTGCGCTGGTATGAAGAGAAATTCCTGCCTGCCATCAGCCCGATCACCCTGGCCGCGCTGCTGTTCACCATCGTGGCGATGTTCAGCCTGAAGGGCGGCGACGTGCTGCGCCTTCCGATGGACGCGGTACGCATTGCGATCCCGCTGACGCTCTACTTCATCATCCAGTTCGTCATCAGCTTCTTCATGGGCAGGCTGATCGCCAAGGACTATCCGCGTACGACCGCGATTGCCTTTACGGCGGCGGGCAACAACTTCGAACTGGCCATCGCCGTGGCCATCGCCGCCTTCGGGCTCGCCTCGCCCGTAGCCTTTGCGGCAGTCATCGGCCCTTTGGTGGAGGTGCCCGTCCTGGTACTGCTGGTGCATGTCGCCCTGCGGCTGGGCAAGCGCTTTTTCCCGGCGGACGCCCATGCGACGGCGAGCCGATGAACAGGCTCATGGCGGAGCCGGTTCCGGCACCGCCCCTTCGGGAACGTAGACCATGCGGCCGTCGGGGAGGCGGTAGGTAACCCCGGCCTTGATCCCGCCGCCCTCGCCGATCTCGCCGGTCGACTCGTACCGGGTCAGCTCTTCGCCCTTCTTGACCGTGATGCGCATGTCCGCCTGCCCCGGGTTCTCGATGACGGTGACATCGGTGGCAGAGAACGGGTTGAGCGGGTTTCTGACGATCACGATCATCAGGATGCCGGTCACGACCAGGAACAGGTCGATCAGGTTGACCACCGAAAGGATCGGATCGTCGGCCTCATCGTCTTCAAGGAACCGCATCAGCCGGCCTCCTGCAGTCGTTCGAAGTGGCGCAGCTCTTCAAGAAGCCAGCGGCGGCGCACGGTCATGATGAAGAAGGTCAGGCTTGCAGACACCAGCGCCAGGATGACCGAGGAGAACGCCACCACCATGTTCTCGCCGACGCTCTGTGCGTCGCTGCGGGTAAGCGCAAGCAGCGCCGGGCCCATCGGGATCATCGTTGCCACCAGGCCCAGCATGGGAGCCGTACGGGAAACGATGCGCAGCAGTTCCAGCTTCTTGAGGATCCACAGCTCGGCATCATCGGCCGTACCGCCTTGACGGGCGTGCCAGCCCAGGAGCGCGGAGGAGTACTGGCCCCGTCTGCGCTTCAACGCTTCCCAGGCGAATCCCCCGAGGGCGATGAACGAATACGCCAGCGCTGCCAGGATCAGCAGGAGCACCGGCACCAGGAAGAGGTGGGAGAGATCGTAGAGCGTCTTTTCAATGGCATTCATCAGTCAAGGTCTTTTTGGGGGGCGGCGGGTGCTGGTTGCTGCCTGCCGCCAGGCGCCGAGTCCAACGAGCAGCAGGATGGCGAGCAGCGCCAACCCGGTGTGCCCGGAGGGGAGCGGAGGCAGCGGGTTGCTCTGACGCATGACCCGGCCCCGTACGCTGGGCGCCGGCGCAGGTGATGCAGGTTGCGATGTCGCGGCCTGGGCGTCGGGCGCAGCCGCAGCGGCAGGCGCCTTGCCCCGGGTTGTTCCGAACCCGGAACCCCCGCTTCGCGATGAGGTGGGCCGGGCCGGATCGACCGCGGCGCTGGTCAGCGACGAGAGCTGGTCGAGGCGTTGCTGCAGCTCGGCCCTGGTCTGCGCATCGGGGTTCCAGTAGCCCCTCGCGATGGCCTCCTGGAGCCGCTGGATGAGCTGGACCTGCGCGGTCGGGTTGGAGCGCTCGAACCACTCCGCCACGCCCTGGTTTCTCACATCGCCGACGTAGGTGTCGTGCATGGCCTGCCATTGATCCTGACGCACCGTCCCCGGTGCCGTGACCTGCCAGCCGAGCAGATTGCCGGTGGTCTTCAGTACTTCCAGCGTGCCGGCGTAGCCTTCCTGCTTCATGGTCGATATCCAGGCCGGGTTCAACACACCGGTCCGCAGTTCATCGGCCAGGAACCGCGCGGCGGTGGTGGTTTTCGGCGTTGCCTGGCGAAGATCGGAAATGAACAGCGACGGCGTCTTCCCGTCCAGGTGCCGGACCGCGAGCGCCAGACCGCCCAGGTACTCGAAGGGATGGTCTGTGCCGAGCAGGCCGTTCACGTTGGACGAGCGCGACAGAACGGCGGCCTGGACACCGCGCAGCTGTTCTGCGAACAGGTTCCCGTCTGGCAAAGTGAGTGCCTGGCCCTTGGCGTCATAACCGTACTGCAGGCTGTCGAGGAATCCGTTTGCCAGCGTTGCATCATCCTTGTGCGCCGCCGCGCCGGCACCCAGCACCGCACGGTTCAACCCGCTCCCGAACGCGCCCGGCGCGTTGCTGAATACCCGAAGGTCGGCCAGCGCCCGGGCCTGCCCGGCTGGAACACCGCGGTCGCGCAGCTTCTGCTCCATTGCGCGGGTATTTCGGGCAACGGGGTTGGTGGCCGTGGGCGGAAGGCGGCCCAGGCGAACCACCGCATCGGCCAGCAGTCGCAGGAACGGGTCGAACTGATCCCGGTACACGCTGGTGGCCTGCACCACGACGTCGATGCGCGGATGGCTCATGTCTGCTACCGGCACGATATCCAGGGCGACGACCTTTCCGGCTTCGTCCCATCGCGGCCGCAGGCCCATCGCGTGGAGTACCTGGGCCTCCAGTACACCCAGATGGCGGATGGCCTCGCTGGACCAGAGGCTGATGGCCAGCTTTTCCGGCAAGGCCGTACCGTGCTCCTGGCGATAGGCCTGGAGCAGTTGATCCAGCGCCTGGCGCCCACTTTCGAAAGCGGCCCTGGTCGGAATCCGGTCGGCCTCGAAGGCATACAGGTTGCGGCCGCTGCGCACCTCGGGCGAACGGATGGGATCACCGCCGGATCCGGGGAGGACGAATCCGCCGGCGAGCCCCCGCAGCAGGGCCTCGACTTCCTGGGTGTCCACCAGCGCGGCATCCAGCGTCTTGGCGCGCGCGAGCTGTGCGCGCAGATCCGTGTTTTCGACCGCCTGGAGGTCGGCGCCATCGCGCACGTAGCGCACCAGTGTCTGATAGGGCGCACCCCCGCGGATCTGCCCGGCATCGCCGGTATTGGCCTCCGTTGGGTCCATGCCCAGCGCGGCCGGATACGCCGGGCCCAGCTGCTGCATGACGGTCAGCAGCCGCAGCTCCGCGTCCGCCGGCTCGCCGAAGGTGTGCAGGCCAAGCGGGAGTTGGCGGCGCGCCAGCTCGTGCAGGTGGTCGTGGAGCGCCTGCAGGAAGGCCGGGAAGCGCGATTGCATGTCCACCGGCGTCCAGCCCATGTCGCTGGCGATGCCGGAGCTGGAGGCCATCTCCTGCAGTTGTGCGGCAGTGGTCTGGCGGACCTGCCCGGCATCCAGTTGCTGGTATTCGTGGACAAGCTGATGCAGGTCGCGCAGTTCGTCATACAGGCCGGACGGGGCGTACGCCGGGGTCTGGTGGCTCACGATGACGGCCCGCCCCCGCCGCTTGGCCTGCATGGCCTCGCCGATGTTGTCCTGGATGTACGGATAGAACACCGGCACATCCCCGACGGCCAGCCAGGGATAGTCCTTTGCCCACAGCCCCCGGTCCTTGCCCGGCGTCCATTCCTGGGTGCCGTGGGTGCCGAAGTGGATCAGCGCATCGGCACGCCACGACTCCTGCAGGTACAGGTAGGCCGCCAGATAGTAGTGACTGGGTACGGCGTCCAGGTCATGCGTGGCCTGCCCTACCCCACCGGCGCGCGGGGGCTGGGGCATGACCAGCAGGTTTCCAAGCTGAAGCCTGGGGATCACGAAACTTGGCTGTCCCTGTACCGTCCGAACGTAGGGACTGTCTGCCGCCTCGCCCCAGCGCCGGGTGAGTTCGTCGCGACGTTGGCCGGGGAGCGCCTCAAGCCATCGGGTGTAGCGCGACACCGGGAAGGCCACGGCCAGGCCGCGGGCCAGCAGATCGTCCAACGATGCTGGCCGGTAATAGCCGCCCAGAAGCGCCTGTGCATCGGCGATGATCTGCTTCTCCTCGGCGGTTTTCACCGCGTAGCCCGCCGCCTGGAGTTTGGGCAGGAGCGAGGCGATGCTGCGCGGCACGTTCAGGTGAGACGCGGAGAGATTCTTCTCCCCATCGGGCGCGTTCCAGAACAGAAGGGCGAGGTGCTTTTCCGCAGCCGGCCGCGCACGCAGGCGTGCGAGGCGGCCAAGCTTGGCGGCCAACGCGTCCACCTGCTCCGGGATGGGCTGCAATGCGCCGTCCTGCATTGCCGAGAGGACGATCGGGTCGGATACGCCCCAGGTTTCCGGAAGCGCCACGAAAGTGGACATCAACGACATCGGCACGCCGCTGGTGGCATCGCGCCACTGCTGCGCATTGCCTTGCCGGTAGTTCAAGGCCTGGATGACCGGCACGTCCAGTGCGGCAAATTCTGCGGCCAGCGCCTTGCCGTTCTGGAGATGCGTCAGGTTGACCACGGCCGACACATCCAGCGCACCGATCGCCTGGCCAAGCCCGTCGCCGGCTTGCTGGTCGTACCACACGCCGAAGACGGCGATCTTGTGCCGCCGTCCCGCCGCCACCAGGGCATCGACTACCTGCGTCTGCATCGAACTGACGCTGCTGGCGGCGATGATGACCGCTGCACGGGGCCAGGCGTCCTGGCCGGCCCTCGTCCATGCATCTTCCAGCTCCCGACTGGTCTCGTAGGCTGGTTGCGCAGGGCCTGTGTAGTAGCCGGAAGGTGGCAGGACGTAGGGTGTGGGCAGGGAATCGAGGTCCGGCTCGGCCTTGGCCCATTTGCCCAGCCACCACCCCAGCATCTGGAAATTGGCTTCCCCGCCGTTGCCGTAGTAACCGGCGATGCGCCGGGCATGGCCCGGCTGCAGGCCGCCGGATGCCGGCGCCCCGCCGCCCACCCGTACCCATGGGGCGGTACCGGCCTGCAGCGCGGGTTTCACCGCCGCCATGATCTGCTCGGCATCCGACGGCCGTGGACTGTCGATGATGACCAGGTCCACGCCCGCCGGCCATGCCTCGGGAAGCACTTGGCCCTTTCCAACCAGCCGCTGTGTTACCTGTACTCCCGCAGGCCGCACCAGCCCATCGATCGCGGCGATCTTGGCCGGCGTGATGAAATCGGTTGTGACGATCTCCACCTGCAGTCCCGCCGCTGCTACAGACAGCGGAGCCAGCAGCATCAGGAGCACCAGCCAGGCCGTCGGGCGCACGTTCAGAACGCCAGCTCGAAACCGGCGTGGACGTATCGGCCCGTCTCCGGATAGGCGTAGAGGGCGCCTGTCTCGTCCAGTCGCTTGTCGGCGATGTTGTCGATTCCAGCCACCAGACTCAGTTTCGGGGTGATCGACCAGCGGGTATCCAGGGAGAACAGTGCGTAATCCGGCAGCGTGACCTGGGCCGTCCCGGAAGCCTGCTTCTGGGGCCCGACATACTCGCCACGCAGCGTCGCCTGCACAGCCCCGCGTTCCCAGACCAGATTGGCCGCACCGCTGCGCGTGGGACGCTCGTTGAGCTGCTGCCCGGTCTCCTTGTCTTCGGTGTCGAGCCAGCTGTAATTGGCTTCAAGGCGCAGGCCATCGGCCAGCAGGACGGCAGCGGCCAGTTCCACGCCGCCGATGCGTGCTTGGGCCACGTTGGTGTAGTTGCGCAGTTCCCGTCCCCGCAGGCCGCAGGCCCGGACGCAGACGGTCTGGATCAGGTCCTTCAGCTCGTTCTGGAACACCGTGGCCTGGACCGACCAGCCCTGGTGCCGCCAGGCCCCCGAGAGCTCATAGCTGGTGGTCTGTTCGGGCTTCAGAAGGGGATTGCCCATGATTGTAAAGCGTCCACCACCGCCTACCGCCGAATACCCGGGCGACAGCTGCTTCAGGCTGGGCGCCTTGAAGCCGGTGCCGACCCCGCCCTTGAGCGTGAATGCATCGTCGAGGTGCCATACCGCGTAGGCGCGCGGGCTGTGGTGCCAGCCGAACGCGGCGTGATGGTCGGCACGATCGCCCACGACGACCGAAAGGCCATCGGTGAGCTGGATTTCGTCCTGCAGGAACAGCGCAGTCTGGATCGCCTCGACCTTGCCCGATGCAGCGGCAGATGCATCATCGAGGCGCTCCCGACGCCATTCGCCGCCTGCGCTGAGCCGGTGCGACGCGCCCAGGTTCAGGGTCACCCGTCCATCGACGATATCGTCGCGTAGGTCCTGGGGACGGGTCGCTTCGCCGATGTCGCGCCGGTTCTCGCGCTCCAGCCTGCTCTGGTACGCGCTGAAGCGGGTCTGGCCCCAGCTCCAGTCGCCCTGGTGCGACAAGGTGGTCTGCTGGCGCCGGATGTCATCGGACGTGGCGTAGACGTAGGGTGCGGTGCCCGCCTGGAGGGCGTTGCGCCGGCGCAACTCCGAGCCTTCCAGGTGCGACAGGTCGATGCGCTGTTGGTCATCGGGCGTCCAGGTGAGCACCGCACGCCCGGTGTTGACCCGGCGCTGCTCCTGCTCGTCCAGCCGCGGGTCTGTCCGATCCCGGGTTGCGTCCTTGTGGCGATGTTCGGCAAACACACTGAGCCCCAGGGTGCCCGGGACGAGCGCGCCGCCGGCGTAGAGACCGGCCTGGAGCGTATTGCCCCCGTGGTTTCCGTCGACCACGCCGCCGTTGTAGACCAGGTTGCCCTGCCAGTGGTCGGTGGCACGGCGGCTGATGACGTTGACGACGCCGCCCAGCGCCTCCGAACCGTACAGC
Source organism: Stenotrophomonas rhizophila (assembly GCF_020857975.1). Taxonomy (GTDB): domain Bacteria; phylum Pseudomonadota; class Gammaproteobacteria; order Xanthomonadales; family Xanthomonadaceae; genus Stenotrophomonas; species Stenotrophomonas rhizophila_C. The sequence goes on along the minus strand of NZ_JACWUO010000012.1, from coordinate 80,373 downwards.
GAGGACATCGGGCCACGAACAACCTCGATGCGCTCGATGGCCGCTGCCGGCATCCAGCCCAGGTCGAAGTCCGCATGGGCGATGGCATCGCTGGCGGCATTGACCCGCTGGCCATCGAGCAGCACCAGGGTGTACTCCGGATCCATGCCGCGGATACGGATGCCGCGCCGGCCAAAACCGACCCCCGCCAGGGTCACGCCGGTGGTACCGCGAAGCGCGTCGCTCAGGTCCAGGACGGCGCGTGCCTGGATCTGTTCGCGCGTGATGACGCTGATCGAGGCCGGTGCATCACTGGCCAGGCGGTCCGTCGCGGTCGCGGTGACAACGACCGGATCGAGTTCGCTGGCCTGTGGAGCTGCAACGGCCGTCCAGCCGCAGGCCAGGGAAAGAGCAGCGACCAGGGCGCGCTGCGGCATGTCCGGAACCGGGAGAAGGGTCATGGGGAAGCAATCCCGCGATAGTGCAATGCTATAACATAGCATTCTTAACGCTTTCATCACACCTGTCGAAGGTGCCTGGGGCTTCTGGCATGTCATCGCTGTGCCAGGTGGAGGTGGTGGGCAGTGACGTCGACTTCAACGATGCCGTGTCTGCCGTGATCCAGTGGATCGCGGCCAACGGCGGGGGAACGCAACCTGCTGATCGTCACCACCGACCATGACAACAGCCTGCCGATGGGCAGCTCGGCACAGCGCGTGGCGTTCGAGCCGGTCATCAACAAGGGCCGGGGGCGGATGCCCGGCATCACCTTCCGGCCGACCGGCAATCATTCCAATGCACTGGTCCCGTTGTGGTCGAAAGGCGCAGGGTCGGAACTGCTCGGTGCGCGCGTGCGCGGGATCGACCCGGGCTACCGCGACCATGTGAAGCTCAATGACGGAAGCTACATCGACAACACCGATGTCGCGGCTGCGGTCAGAGCGGCGCTGGAGAGGCGGTAGCAATCATGGTGGGAGAGGCCCGACGTCGCCATCCGGCCGCCGCGGGACGCTGGCATCGTCCATATGTCGGTGCGATGACGCCGCTGCGATCAGAGAGGAAGGCGGGCACCCGTGCGCCCGCCTTCCCGACACTCAATGGCCGGACGATAGCGTGGCGCCCGGCGTGCGATGCTTGCCCAACCGGTCCACCAGCGTCTGGCTCGCATCGTTGAGGCCATGGACCTCCACGGTCGCGCCGTGCTCACGCAGCTTCATCACCACCCGGTCCAGTGCGTCTACGGCAGTCAGGTCCCAGAAGTGCGCATCCTTCAGATCGATGATGACGTCGCTGGGGACATCCAGGTAGTTGAAGCTGCTCACGAACTGTCCGGCGGAGGCGAAGAACACCTGCCCCTTCACCACGTAGACCCGCGTGCCCGCATCCACCTGGGTCTCGCTGATCGTGAGCATCTTGCCGACCTTGCGGGCGAAGAACACCGCCGACAGCACCACGCCTGTCAGCACGCCCTTGGCGAGGTCGTGGGTGGCCACGGTCACGATGACGGTGCCGATCATCACCACCGAGGAACTCTTCGGATGGATGGCCAGCTCGCGCAGCGAGCGCCAGCTGAAGGTGCCGATGCTGACCATGATCATCACCGCCACCAGGGCCGCCATCGGAATCCGGCTCACCAGGCCCGAGCCGTATACCACCAGCAGAAGCAGGACCACGCCGGCGACCAGGCAGGAAAGCCGGCCGCGGCCTCCCGAGGTGATGTTGATCACCGACTGGCCGATCATGGCGCAGCCCGCCATGCCGCCGAAGAAGCCGGTGACCGTGTTGGCCAACCCCTGGCCTGCGCATTCGCGGTTCTTCTGGCTGGGCGTGTCGGTCATGTCTTCCACGATCTGCGCCGTCATCAGCGACTCCAGCAGGCCGACCACCGCCAGCGTTGCCGACACCGGCAGCAGGATCTGCAGCGTTTCCCAGGTCAGCGGCACGTCGGGAATCAGGAATACAGGGAGACTGTCCGGCAGTTCGCCCATGTCGCCGACGGTTCGCACCTCGAACCCGAAGTACATCGAAGCGGCCGTCAGCACGACGATGGCCACCAGCGGCGACGGAACCGCTTTGGTCGCAAGCGGCAACAGATAGATGATCGCCAGGCCCGCCGCACAGATCGCATAGACCAGCCAGGGCATGCCGATCAACTCGGGCAGCTGCGCAAGGAAGATCAGGATGGCCAGTGCGTTGACGAAGCCGGTCACCACCGAGCGCGATACGAAACGCATCAACGAGCCCAGCCGCAGGGCGCCGGCCAACAGCTGCAGCACGCCGGCCAGGATGGTCGCCGCAAACAGATACTGGATGCCATGGTCCTTGACCAGGGTGACCATCACCAAGGCCATGGCGCCGGTTGCAGCCGAAATCATGCCGGGGCGGCCACCGGCGATGGCGGTGATGGCGGCGATGCAGAACGAGGCATACAAACCCACCTTGGGGTCGACGCCGGCGATGATGGAAAACGCGATCGCTTCGGGAATCAGGGCCAGTGCAACAACGATGCCGGACAGCAGGTCGCCACGGATATTGCCGAGCCATTGCTGGCGCAGGGGATAGATTGCAGACATGTGGAATGATCTCCGCGCACAGCCGTGCGCGCCAAGCGAAAAAAAACAGGCACCCTTCCAGACATCAGTGTCTGGATCGCTTCTTCAATCAAGCGTCAGGGTGGCGTCATCGCTGGTGGATCCAGGCATTCCGGGGTGGCGATTGTAGCCGCTACGGGGATTGATGGGAAATCGTGGCTCGATCAACGCCCACCAACATGCCGTGGCCGGAATCTACCAGTCACGGCAGTGGCAACACCGCAATCGAGAACCTACGAACCCTTGGCCACGTCGACGACGAACGGAACGGTCCGGATCTCGCCACCGGCCATGAACTGGATCCAGAGCGCGTACTGGCCTGCATGGGGAGGCTTGGCGTGCAGCATCATCCGTGCCGGCACCGGCCCGGCCGGGTCATGCGCTGCGCCATGCGCGCCATGCGCGCCGTGTGCAGCGTTGGCGGCATCGGCCGACATCGCATGCGCGTGGACGTAGGCGAGATCGTCGGTGCCGACGAACACCGCGTGGGCCGGCACGCCCAGGTAAAGACCCAAATCCTGCGCCGGCTTGCCGTCCTTCAGGACCGTCAGGTTCAGCATGCTTTCCTTGCCGGCCTGCAGGCCGGCCTGGTCCAGCTGGATGGTATAGGGGCCATCGCTGCCGTGTCGGGAAGACGGCGCTGGCGTCGCCGCTGCACCCGGCGGCGACGCCACGGAGACGTCGAAGCGGACCACCTGCTGGCCCAATCCGGTGGGGACCGCGTCGGCGAACACATGGTAGACGCCGGGCCTGGGGAAGTTCATTGCCACCCGGAAGCGGCCGTCCGGCCCGGCCTTGCCGGGATGTTCGTGCAGGAAGCTGGAGAAGTCGCTGTCGGTAGCCAGGACGTGAAGCTGCTGGGTCAGCTCCTCGTCGAAATGCACGATGCGCTTGCCGGTGGTCTTGTCGGCGAAGGTGATCAGCAGTTCGCGGGAAAGCGGGCCGGTGGTTTCCATGGAGAGTTCGGCGGTGACCTTTTCGGCCGTCCCCGACAGCGCGAAGATGCCCTGGGTTACCGCATCGGAAGCCAGCGCGGGCATTGCCGCGGTGCCGATCGCGGCCACGCCGAAGCTGAGCAGTTGTTTGATGAACATCGGTGTGTCTCCTGGTTACCTGCCCGGCTGCGGCTGGTGCGGGTACCCGGCTTCTGCCAGTACCGCGATGAAGGCCGCTTCGTCCAGCGCGGTTTCCACGCGCACCTGCCGCGCGGGTGTGTCGGTTTCGATCTGGGCCAGCGGATCGACGCTCAGCAGCGCGTCTCTCACCGGCCGGGCGCAGGAACCGCAGGTCATGTTGGGGATGTGGAACTGAAGCATGTTGATCTCCTGGTTGTTGGGTGCGTGAGTCACTCTCGGCGTTGACAGCGTGGCAATGTCAACCGGGAATCCAGGAAATCCGCCGCTGGCTTGGCCTGCGTTCATCGTGCGGAAAACACAACCGACAGGACCGCGCACGCGCAGGCCCCACGGCCGCGGCGGCGGCATGGGGCGGCGCGTTGCGGCATGCCGCAGCTTTCAGGAGGTGCTTGAGCTGGCCTTGCGTGCGCGCGAGGAAGCCGGCATGTCCATGCCGAAGCGCGGTGTTTTGCGGGCCAACGCCGGGCGTTCGGCACGTGGGCGGGAACCGGTGTGCTCGGCCAGCTCCTCGATGATGGGGCAGTCCGGGCGGTTGTTGCCGTGACAGTTGTTGGCAAGCTCGCGCAGCGTATTGGCCATGGCCTGCAATTCGCCGATCTTGGCCTCCAGCTCGGCGACATGCGAGAGCGCCACCTTCTTGACGTCGGCGCTGGTGCGCTCGCCGTCGCGCCACAGCATCAGCAGTTCGGAGATCTGCTCGACGGTGAAGCCCAGGTCGCGCGAACGGCGGATGAAGCGCAGGCTGTTGGCCTCCTGCGTGGTGTAGTTGCGGTAGCCCGCCTCGGACCGGGTGGCCGGAGGAATCAGGCCGATGCTCTCGTAGTACCGGATCATCTTGGCCGACACTCCCGAGAACTTGGCTGCTTGCCCGATGTTCACGATATTCCCCTTGGGATCTGCTCGATCAGTATAGAAGTACGCCGTCAACCGGCGGTCAGTGCCGCCTCGGGCGTGAAGAAGACGTCGGCATGGAGGTCTTCCGGGCGCAGGCGCCCTGCCCCGCAGACGCGCATGGCCGCTTCCACCATCAACGGCGGGCCGGCCACATAGGCCTTCCATCCTTCCAGCAGCGGATGGTCGGCGGCCACCGCGTCGGTTACCCAGCCGGTGCGCCACGGCGATGGCCCGGTATCGTTGGACAGCACCGGGGTGAAGCGCAGGTTGGGATGGCGCCGGGCCAGTTGCTGGAAATGCGCCACCTGATAAAGGTCGGCACGGCTGCGCGCACCGAAATAGACAAGGATGGCCTGGCGCATGCCCTCGGCGAGTGCCGCCTGCACGATCGCCTGGATCGGGGCAAGGCCCGATCCGCCCGCGATACAGAGGATGGGGCCGGCATGTTGCCTGCGCAGCTGGGACGCGCCCAGCGGGCCCTCCACCAGCACCGGGTCGCCCGGCTGCAACGCAGCGTGGATCCACTCGCTCACCGCCCCGCCCGGCACCCGGCGGATGTGGAAATCCAGTTCGGCGTCCCCTGCCCCGCCGGCCATGGAATAGTCGCGCGGCGCAACGCCGGGGAAGGTCAGCCGCGCGTACTGGCCGGCCTCGAAGACCAGCCGCTCGGTGCCACTGGCGGCGAGCCGGATACGCTTGATGTCGTGGGTGAGGATTTCGATCGCCTGCACCCGGTACGCCAGGCGTTGCAGCGCCGGCGCCGGGCCGGTATCGATGTCGCCTGCACGGATGGCAACCCGGTCGCTGCCCGGCATGGCGCGGCAGGCAAGGAACAGGCCCTGCGCCTTCTGGGCGTCGGTAAGCGCGAAGCGGCTATGTTCCAGGTGCACCACTTCGCCGCTGATCAGCCGCGACAGGCACGAACCGCAGCGGCCGGAACGGCAGCCGTGCGGATAGGCAACACCGGCCGCCAGTGCAGCCTCCAGGATGGTGCTGCCTTCGGCCACGGCAAGGCGGTGGCCGGCAGGCTGGATGTCGACGTGCCTGGTCATCGCCGCCACTCAGGCCGCCCCGGACAAGCCGAGCGCGGCGGCCAGCAGCGGCTTCTGTTTCAGGAAGGTGCCGTAGAAGAACGCGTCGCCCACCACGGTGATCGGCGCCACGCGGACGCCGGTGCGCGCCTTGGCTTCCTCCATCACCTCGCGCAGGGTGAGATCGCGCTCTTCGAACGCGATTCCCTGGCTGCCCAGCCAGGCTTTGAGCGTATGGCAATCCGGGCAGGTTGGCGTGGTGTACACAATGACGGGGGGATGGGATGTACTGGCCATGGCAGCCTCCTTCAGGCGGGTCCGGGGGTGGCGTCGATGTTCATGGGGGCGCTGAAGCGCTTGAGCCGCAGCGCATTGGCCAGCACGAAGATGCTCGACAGCGCCATCGCCGCCGCCGCGAAGATCGGCGACATCAGGGTGCCGTTCAACGGATACAACGCGCCGGCCGCGACCGGGATCAGCACCGCGTTGTAGGCGAACGCCCAGAACAGGTTCTGCTTGATGTTGGCGATGGTGGCCTGGCTCAGCGCGATGGCGTTGATCACCCCGCGCAGGTCGCCGGCCATCAGCACCACGTCGGCCGCTTCGATCGCCACGTCGGTGCCGGTGCCGATGGCCAGGCCAACGTCGGCCTCGGCCAGCGCGGGCGCATCGTTGATGCCGTCGCCGACGAAGGCCACCCGCGCGCCGTTGACGCGGAACTTCTTGAGCGCGGCGACCTTGCCATCGGGCAGCACTTCGGCCGCCACTTCATCGATGCCCAGCTGGCGCGCGATCGCCGCGGCCGTGGCGGCGTTGTCGCCGGTGATCATCGCCACCTTCAGCCCCAGCGCGTGCAGCGCCCTGATCGCCTCCGGGGTGGTTTCGCGGATCGGGTCGGCCACTGCGATCACCGCGGCCAGGCGGCCGTCGATGGCCGCGTACAGCGGGCTCTTGCCCTCCTCGCCCAGCCGCTGCGCGGCCGCCCGGAATGCGCTGACATCCAGGCCCAGGCGGGTCATGAAGCGGTCGGCGCCGACCGAAACGGTATGCCCGGCAACGGTGGCGGTCACGCCGAAGCCCGGCGTCGCGTCGAAGCCATCGACCGCCGCCAGGCTGAGCCCGCGCTGGCTGGCAGCGGCAACGATGGCTTCGGCGATCGGATGCTCGGAGCGGGTTTCCACGGCCGCGACCAGCGCCAGCACCTGGTCGTGCTCAAAACCGTCGGCCGGCACCAGGTCGGTCAGCTCGGGGCGGCCCTTGGTCAGCGTGCCGGTCTTGTCCAGCGCCACCACGCTCACATCGCGCAGCGCCTGCAGCGCCTCGCCCTTGCGGAACAGCACGCCCAGTTCGGCGGCGCGGCCGGTGCCGACCATGATCGAGGTCGGCGTGGCCAGCCCCATCGCGCACGGGCAGGCGATGATCAGCACCGCCACCGCATTGACCAGCGCGAAGGTCAGCGCCGGCGACGGGCCGAACACCAGCCAGACCAGGAAGGTCAGCGCCGCGGCGGCCATCACCGCCGGCACGAACCACATGGTCACTTTGTCCACCAGCGCCTGGATCGGCAGCTTGGAACCCTGCGCCTCTTCGACCAGGCGGATGATCTGCGCCAGCACCGTGTTGGCGCCCACCCGGGTGACCCGGAAGCTGAAGGCGCCGGTCTTGTTGAGGGTGCCGCCGACCACATCGTCGCCCACGTTCTTGGACACCGGCACCGGCTCGCCGGTGATCATGCTTTCATCCACGTACGAGGCGCCCTGGACGACCTGGCCGTCCACCGCCACCTTCTCGCCCGGGCGCACCAGCACCACGTCCCCGGTGGCCACCTGTTCCAGCGGGATCTCCACGGTGGCACCGTCACGTTCCACCCGTGCGGTCTTGGCCTGCAGCCCCACCAGCCGCTTGATCGCCTGCGAGGTGCGGCCCTTGGCGCGCGCCTCCAGGGTGCGTCCCAGCAGGATCAGGGTAACGATCACCACCGCCGCTTCGAAGTAGACGTTCGCCGTGCCCGGCGGAAGCACGCCCGGCGCAAAGATGGCCACCACCGAGTAGCCGTAGGCGGCCGCCGTGCCCACCGACACCAGCGAGTTCATGTCCGGGCCACCGCGCAGCAATGCCGGCACGCCCTTGCGGAAGAAGCGCAGGCCCGGCCCGAACAGGACCAGGGTGGCCAGCGCGAACTGCAGGTACCAGCTGGTCTGCTGGCCCAGCGTATGCATTACCCAGTGGTGCATGGCCGGCACCAGGTGCGAGCCCATTTCCAGGATGAACACCGGCAGGGTCAGCACCGCGGCGATCAGCAGCGAACGGCGCAGCTCGCGCCCTTCGGCCTCGCGCCGCTCTGCGTCCTGATCGCCCGCCGCGCCGGCCGCTGCCGCCACCGGATGGGCGCTGTAACCGGCCTTGCCGATCGCCTCCACCAGCTCGGCGATGCCGACCACGCCGGCCAGGTGGCGTACCTGCACCCGCTCGGTGGCCAGGTTGACATTGGCGTGGATGACCCCGGGAACCTGCCGCAAGGCCTTTTCCACCCGGCCCACACAGGATGCGCAGGTCATGCCCTGGATCATCAGCGCGCTGGTTTCCTCGTGGACCGCGTAACCGGCGCCCTCGATCGCATCGACCACCGCCTGCGGATCGGCGGCGCCGATGAAGGTGACCTCGGCACGCTCGGTGGCGAGGTTGACCACGGCGGTGTTCACGCCGGGAACCGCGTTGAGGGCACGTTCCACGCGCCCCACGCAGGAAGCGCACGTCATTCCCTTGACCGGAAGGCTGAGCCGCCCATGCGGCGGTTTGGTCGGTCTGGCGTCTTGCTGGACAACGGCGGAAGCCATCGGGCTACCCCTTGTGAGTGTAAGTTGGAACGAGCTTAGGGATTCCCACGGTGGGAAGGTCAAGGGCCTGGCACGGGCCCGGTGAGTCGCCCTTCAGGGGCGCCGCTGGCGCCGCCGCAGGCGCTGCCGGCCTCGGTGCACGGCACCCAGCCGCCGCCCAACGCCTTGTAGATACTGACGATGGCCAGGCGCTGCTCGGTGCGCGCCACCACCAGGGCGCGCCGGCTGGCGAAGTCGGCCCGTTCGGCCTCCAGCACCTCCAGATAGAGGCCTTCCCCGTGCGCGAACTGCGCCCGTGCCAGGCCGGCGGCCTGCCCGGTGGCGGCCGCTTCCCGGGCACGCAGTTGCAGCGCGGTGCCGGCCGCGCCATAGGCGGCGAAGGCGTTGTCGGTTTCCTCCAGCGCACGCAGCACGGTCTGGTCGTAGTGGATCAGCGCTTCGCGGGCACGGGCTTCACTGGCCGCGATCCTGGCGCGCGCCCGGCCGGTGTCCAGGAAGGACCAGCGCAGCAACGGTGCCAGCAGGCTGGACAGCGCCGAACTGCCGCCGGTGGACGCCAGGCTGCCGGCCACCACGCCGATCGAGCCTTGTATCTCCAGCTGCGGGTACAGCCCTGCGGTCTCGACCCCGATGCGCGCGGTCGCCGCGGCCAGGCGCAGCTCAGCCGCCTCGATGTCCGGGCGCCGTGCCAACAGCGCGGCCGGGTCACCCACCACGATGCTCCGCACCGCCAGCGCCTGGCCGACGGTTGGCGATGCAGGCGCAGCGAAGGTCTGCGGTGTCTGGCCCAGCAGCAGGGCCAGCGCATTGAAGGCTGCGGTGCGGCGGCGTTCCAGTTCCGGCGCCACCGCGTCGACGGCGTGCAATGCCGCTTCGGCGCGCAGCCGGTCCAGCGCCGTGGCCGAACCGGCATCGGCCAGGCCCTCGACCAGGCGCAGGCCGTCGCGCTGGCTTTGAGCGATGGCGGCCACCACCTCCAGCTCGGCATCCAGCCCGCTCAGTTCGAACCAGCTGGCCGCCACCGCCGCCGCCACGCTGGCCTGTACATCGCGCAGCAGCGCTTGGCGGGCGCCGGCGTCGGCCCGGGCCGCCTCGGCCGACCGCCGCACGCGGCCGAACAGGTCGATCTCCCAGGAGGCATCCACGGCAGCGCGGTAGGTCTCGCTCCGGCGCGGCTGCCCCGGCGCGGTTTCCGTTTCGCTGCGGCGGCGGTTCTCATGGCCCACCCCGGCGCCGCCCTGCGGCAGGAAGCCCTGGCGGCTTTCGCGCAGCATCGCCCTGGCTTCATCCAGGCGTGCGGTAGCCAATCCGATGTCGTGGTTGGCCGCCCAGGCGCGAGGGATCAGCGCGGTCAACGCCGGGTCGTCGAAGGACTGCCACCACGCCGCGTCCACCGCGCCAGGCAACAGCGCGGCAGGCCGCGCGCCGAAATCGGCCGGGAACGCCGCCGAAGGCAGGTGCGGCGGCGACGGCCGCGAGACGTCGGGGCCCACCGAGGCGCACGCGGACAACAGCAGGCCGGCGCCAAGCGGAAGCACGATCAACAAACCTCGGCGCCTGCTCATGATGCAACCTCCTGCTGGCCGGCCGCCGGCCCGGGCCGGGGCTTTTCGAAGCGGGATGAAATGCGGCGGATCACCACATAGAACACCGGCGTCAGGAACAGGCCGACCACGGTCACCCCCAACATGCCGGCAAACACCGCAACGCCCATCGCCTGGCGCATCTCCGCACCCGCGCCGGTGGCCAATACCAGCGGCACCACGCCGGCAATGAAGGCCAGCGAGGTCATCACGATGGGCCGCAGCCGCAGCCGGCAGGCCTCCACCACCGCGTCCACCGTGCCCCACCCGTCGGCCTCCAGCGTCCGGGCGAACTCGACGATCAGGATCGCGTTCTTGGCCGCCAACCCGACCAGCACGATCAGCCCGATCTGCACGAACACGTTGTTGTCGCCGCCCATCAGCCAGACGCCGCCGATCGCGCTGAGCAGACACATCGGCACGATCAGCAGCACCGACAGCGGCAGCAGCCAGCTGTTGTACTGCGCGGCCAGGATCAGATAGGCGAGCAGGACGCACAGCGGGAAGATGTACAGCGCCGCATCGCCGGCCAGCTTCTGCTGGTAGGTCAGTTCGGTCCATTCAAAGCTCACCCCTTCCGGCAGCACTTCCTTTGCCAGCCGTTCCATCACCGCCACCACCTGGCCTGAACTGACCCCCGGCGGTGCCCCGCCGGAGATGTCGGCCGAGGGGTAGCCGTTGTAGTGGATGACCCGGTCCGGGCCCGAGCCCGGCGTTACCGTGACGAACGAGGACAGCGGCAGCATCTGCCCGGCGGCATTGCGTACCTGCAGCTGGCCGATCGCCTCGGCCTGCATGCGGTGGGCCGCATCGCCCTGCGCGGTGACCTTGTAGGTGCGGCCGAAACGGTTGAAGTCGTTGATGTACAACGAGCCGAGATAAACCTGCAGCGACTCGAACACATCGGCCAGCGGCACGCCCTGGCTCTTGGCCTTGGTGCGGTCGATCACCACGTCCAGCTGCGGCGCGTTGACGTCCAGGCTGGTCATCACCCCGGCCACCTGCCCCGACTCGGTGGCCTTCATCATCAGCAACTGGGTCTGCTGGACCAGGGTGTCCAGCCCTACCCCGCCGCGGTCCTCGATCTGCATCTTGAACCCGCCCGTGGCGCCCAGCCCGGGCACCGGCGGCGGCGGGAACACGCCCAGGAAGCCGTCCTGGATGCCGGCGAACCTGGCCTGCAGGCGCCCTGCGATCGCCGTGGCGGCCAGATCGGGCGATGCGCGGTCCTTGAACGGATCCAGCATGACGAACATCACCGCCGCGTTGGGCACGTTGACGAAGCCATTGATGGAAAGCCCCGGGAAGGCGACCACGCTTTCCACGCCCGGCTCGGCCAGCGCGAGCTTGGACATCTGCCGGACCACCTCGTCGGTACGGTCCAGCGATGCCGAATTGGGCAGCTGGGCGATGCCCACCAGGTAGTACTTGTCCTGCATGGGCACGAACCCCGGGGGCACAACCTTGAAGCCGAACAGGGTCAAGGCCAGCAGGCCGGCATAGACGAACAGCGCCACCCCACTGACCCGCACGATCTTGCGCACGCCGTTGCCATAGGCATCCGGCGCGCGCGCGAAGGGACGGCCGAGCCACTGCAGGGCACGCTCGGCACGGCCACGCAGGCTGCGCGGATCGCGCGGGCTTGCGGCCGTGCGCGGGCGCAGCAGCATGCCGGCCAGGGCCGGGCTGAGGGTGAGCGAGTTGACCGCGGACAGGATCGTGGAGATCGCGATGGTGAGCGCGAACTGGCGGTAGAACTCGCCCTGCAGGCCGGTCAGGAACGCGGTGGGAATGAACACGGCGGCCAGCACCGAGGTGATCGCGATGATGGGGCCGGTGACCTCGCGCATGGCGCGTCTGGCCGCCTCCACCGGTTCCTCGCCGTCCTCGATATGCCGCTCGACGTTCTCCACCACCACGATCGCGTCATCGACAACGATGCCGATGGACAGCACCAGGCCGAACAGCGACAAGGTGTTGAGCGAGAAGCCCATCAAGTGCATGACCGCGAAGGTGCCGATCAACGACACCGGCACCGCCAGCAGCGGAATCAGCGAGGCCCGCCAGTTGCGCAGGAACAGCACCACCACGATCACCACCAGCACGATCGCTTCCAGCAGCGTGGTGGCCACCGATTCCAGCGAGGCCCGCACGAATACGGTCGGGTCGTAGGCGATACGCGAGCTCAGCCCTTCCGGGAAGCCCTTCTCCAGCCGCTGCATGGTCTCGCGCACCGCGGCGGAGACATCCAGCGCGTTGGCGCCGGGGCTTTGAATGATCTGCAGCGCCACCGCCGGCTCGCCGTCGAGCAGGCTGCGCAGCGCATAGGCATCGGCGCCCATTTCGATCCGCGCAACGTCGCGCAGGCGCGTGACCTGGCCCTCGCTGCCGGTGCGGATGATGATGTCGCCGAACTGTTCTTCGTCGGTCAACCGCCCCAGGGTGTTGACCGTCATCTGGAAGGCGGCGGTGGAATCGGGCGACTGGCCCACCGAGCCGGCGGCCACCTGTACGTTCTGCTCGCGCACCGCAGCGATCACATCGCCGGCGGTCAGGCCGCGGGCGGCAATCAGGTCCGGATCCAGCCACAGCCGCATGCTGTATTCGCCCGCGCCCCAGACCAGCACGTCGCTGATGCCCGGAATGCGCGACAGCTCGTCGCGTACCTGCAGGTAGGCGTAGTTGGAGATGTAGAGCGGATCGTAACGTTTGTCCGGCGACAGCAGGTGGACCACCATCAGGATGTCCGGCGAGGTCTTCTGGGTGACCACGCCCTGGCGCTGCACCTCGGCCGGCAGGCGCGGCAACGCACGCGATACCCGGTTCTGCACCTGCACCTGGGCCATGTCCGGGTTGACGCCGTCGGCAAAGGTGACGGTGAGGATCATCCGGCCGTCGGTGGCCGACTGCGAGGACATGTACATCATGCCCTCCACGCCGGTGATGGCCTGCTCCAGCGGTGCGGCCACCGTTTCCGCGATGACCTTGGGATTGGCGCCGGGATAGGACGCGGTGACCTGGACGGTGGGCGGAGTGACTGCCGGATACTCGCTCAGCGGCAGCTGGAAGAACGCGACGATGCCGGCAATCACCATCAGCACCGACAGCACGATGGCGAAGATCGGCCGGTCAATGAAGAAACGCGGGAAATTCACTGCCCTGCTCCTTTCTTCCCGGGCGCTTTCAGCGGCGCGCCGTAAATGGCGCTGGCCTGCGGCGTCACCTTCATGCCCGGGCGCACCAGGCCCTTGACCACGATGCGTTCGCCCGGCTGCAGGCCCTGCTCGACCACCCGCAGCCCGTCCACCACCGGGCCCAGTTCCACCGGCCGGTATTCGGTGGTATCGCCCTTGCCCACCACCAGCACGTAGCGGTGGCCCTGGTCGGTACTGATCGACTGGTCTGATACCAATACCCGTTGTTTCGACGCACCGGCCTCCAGCCTGATCTTGGCGAACAGGCCGGGCGTCAGTTGGCCGTCGGGGTTGTCGATCACCGCGCGCACCCGCACCGTCCCGGTCCCCCGGTCGGCGGCGTTGGACAGGAAATCCAGCCGCCCCTGGCGGGTGAAGTCCCGGTCGGTGACCAGGGCCACCTGCACCTTGGCCGATGCCGCGCCTGCCGCGTTGCCTTGCGCGCGTCCGGCCGCCAGCGAGCGCAGGTAGGTGCGCTCGTCCACGTCGAAATAGACGTGCAGCGGGTTGACCGAGACCAGGGTGGTAAGCGGGGTGACCCCGCTGGCGACATAGTTGCCCTCGGTGACCAGCACCTGCCCCACCCGGCCGCTGATCGGCGCGGTGACGCGGGTGAAGCCCAGGTCCAGCTGCGCCGCCTCCAGCGCCGCCCTGGCCGCGTCCACCTGGGCCCTGCCCGCGCCCAGCGCGGCGGTGGCGGTGTCGAGCCGGTTGCGGGCCACGATCTTCTGCGCGAACAACTGCTCGGCGCGCGCATGCTCGGCCTGGGCCAGGGCCGAAGCTGCTTCGGCCTCGCGCAGGCGCGCGGCGGCGGCGTTGCGCGCGGCCTGGAAGGGACGCGGGTCGATGTGGAACAGCGCCGTGCCCTTCTCCACGAAGCTTCCTTCCGGCACGCTGACCTGCTGGACATAGCCGGCAACGCGCGGGCGCAGTTCCACCTGTTTGACCGCGGTCAGCGAGCCGGTGAACTCGGCAAAGGGCGTGACCGGCCGGACCACGACCTCGGCGACCGGCACACCGGGCGGCTGGGCGGGGCCAGCGTCGGGTGCGGCCTGCCTGCATCCGGCTAAAGCGAGCGCGGCGGCGATCGCCACTGTCATCAAGGTGGTGCGCGTGATTGTCATCGTTGTGCCTTTCCGCGACTGCGGCTGGATTTCTGGTCTGCTGAACCGAAGCGGCTCCGGCGACCGTTGTCCGGCATGCAACGCTGGGAAGGTCAAGCGGTTTTTACAGGCATGGCCCGATGCGCTGCCCGGTCTGCAGGCATGGCAATGCCGGCCGGGCCGCGCTGGGCGGCAGGCCGGGTGCGGGGCGCGTTGTCAGGCCCGTGGGCCACGTTGCTGTCGCTGTCGAAGCGGCATAGGCCGACCGCGAGCGGCCTACCAGTTCGCCCGCAGGCCAACCTGCCCGGCCAATTCCCGGTAACCGCCGTCCCCTCGCTGGCTGCCCAGATCGGCCCAGGCCGACCAGCGCAGCCTCAGGGTCAGCTCGGCGCCGGCCCTGGCTTCGTAGCGGTTTCTAGCCAGCCGCTGGCCGGCGAAGCGCAGGCGGCGGTCGGTGGACTCGCGCATCCAGTTGCCGGTCCCGCAACCTCCGGGTCGACGCCGGCATCGCTCAGCTGCGGTACGCAATCGAGGCGATGAACCGGTCCCACACAGGGTCGCCGGTATGCCGGTCGGGGTAGCGGTCGACCAGGTAATAGGTGTGGACCTGCGGCGGCCGGAACACCAGCACGCTCTGCACATACAGCGCGGCGCTTTCCCCGGATTCGAGCTGGTGCCGGTAGGTCCAGCGGCAGCGGGTGGCATCGGCACCGGATACCGACACTTCCACCGGTGCCTCCAGGATGCGGCACTGCTGGTAGGACCGCCCCAGCCAGCCGACCATGTTGGCGTGCGCCTTCAGCTGATCGCCGGGCGTGCCGCCGCGCAGTGGTTCGTCATACAGAGTAATCGCCGGTGCGAAATGCCCCTGCCGGTGTGCGCTGTTTTCAAACAGGAATACCGGCAGATTGGTCGGGTCCTTCAGCGCATGCAGCGCATCGGGAAACTCGTCCAGCAACAACGCCTGCGCGCGCAGGTTGGCGAAATCGGCAATCGAACTGAAACTCCAGCCGGCCGGCCTTTCCACCGCCAGGCCGATCCGGGCATTGCGGTAGATATCACCCTCGGTGGACACCCCGTGCAAGGGTCTCAGCGCCAGCGACGCCGCTGCCGCCCCCAATCCCTGAAGAAACCCCCGCCTGGACAACATGCGCCACCCCTGGATCGTATCGTCCGTGATCAGGGCCAGAGAATACCAAGCAGGCCGGACTTCTCAAGCCTGCCCGCTGCCCGGAAAGCACCCGGCAGCGGCCGCTGCGGCCGGTTTCGTTCATATCCACCGGCGCGCCATTGGCGCCCGCCCCCCCGGATCGGGGACAATAGCCGCCGCCCGGCGACCCCGGTCCGCCCCGCGTGGCCCAGCATCGACGTGGGCCGCTTCCCTGCACATCCCTGCCTTCCTGCTGCTTTCCCCGGATCCGAATTGAACACCATCGCCCCACCGCCTGCCGACGACGACCTGCCCCTGACCGACCGCCTGCGCGCCGCGCTGGACCTGCTGGAGGTGATCGAGGCCGACCGCAGCGTGCTCGACACGCTGCCCGAGGCCGACCGCGTGCGGCTGCACCAGGTGGTGGCCAAGGTCTACCACCCCGAGCCCAAGGCGCGCCGGCAGAAGCTCAAGCAGCAGGCCAAGGCCGCCCACCAGGAAAAGGTGCGCAAGGCCGAGGCGTTGCTGGAACAGACCGGCATCCGCGCCCTGCGCCGCAAGCCGGTGTTCAGCACCCCGAACTATTTCCCGCCGCATGCGGCCGGCCTGCATGACGCCCACAACGGCGAGAATGCTGCCGCCGCGCCGGAGCCGGTGCACTCGCCGGAGCTGCGCCACTGCTATGTGTGCAAGCAGAAGTTCACCCAGCTGCACCATTTCTACGACCAGATGTGCCCGGCCTGCGCCGAACTGAACTTCCACAAGCGCACCGAAACGGCCGACCTGCGCGGCCGCGTTGCGCTGCTCACCGGCGGCCGGGTCAAGATCGGCTACCAGGCCGGGCTCAAGCTGCTGCGCGCCGGCGCCGAGCTGATCGTGACCACGCGCTTCCCGCGCGACTCGGCCGCGCGTTATGCCGAAGAGCCGGACTTCGCCGAGTGGGGCCACCGCCTGCAGGTCTACGGCCTGGACCTGCGCCACACCCCCAGCGTGGAAGCGTTCTGCAGCGAGCTGCTGGCCACCCGCCCGCGGCTGGACTTCATCATCAACAACGCCTGCCAGACCGTGCGCCGCCCGCCGCAGTTCTACGCGCACATGATGGCCGGCGAAACCGCCGCCCTGCACGAACTGCCTGAGACCGTGCGCAAGCTGGTGGGCCATTACGAAGGCCTGCGCAGCCCCGAACTGCTGCAGGCCGGTTCGGCCGCCGCGCTGCCGGCGGTACAGGGCCGCGGCCTCAACGGCGCCGACGGCCTGACCCGCGCCGCCGAACTGTCGCAGGTGCCGCTGCTGGATGACGAACTGGTCGGCCAGCAGCACCTGTTCCCCGATGGCCGGCTGGACCAGGACCTGCAGCAGGTGGACCTGCGCGGGCGCAATTCCTGGCGCCTGCTGATGGCCGAAGTGCCCTCGGTGGAACTGCTGGAAACCCAGCTGGTCAACGCCATCGCACCGTTCATCATCAACGCGCGGCTGAAGCCGCTGATGCTGCGCACGCCCGAGCGCGACAAGCACATCGTCAACGTGTCGGCGATGGAGGGGCAGTTCTACCGCAACTTCAAGACCACCCGCCACCCGCACACCAACATGGCCAAGGCCGCGCTGAACATGATGACGCGCACCTCGGCGGCCGACTACCAGAACGACGGCATCCACATGAACAGCGTGGACACCGGCTGGGTCACCGATGAAGATCCGGCCGACATCGCCGCCAAGAAGGTGCAGGAAGAACGCTTCCACCCGCCGCTGGACATCGTCGACGGCGCCGCGCGCATCGTCGACCCGATCATCCACGGCTTCAACAGCGGCGAACACGTCTGGGGCCAGTTCCTGAAGGACTACGCGCCTACCGACTGGTAAGCGCGCGCCACGCACCGTTCCCTTCCGCTCAAACCATCCGAGACACCATGTCCGCACGATCCCTCGCAACCTGCGCCCTCCTCGCCCTGCTTGCCCCGGCCGTTGCCCAGGCCCAGGGCAGCACCGCAGCCACCTTGTCGCGCCTGCTGGAATGCAAGCTCACCGCCGCCGAAGTCGCCGGTTTTGTCGAAGCGATCAACGCCGAACAAGTGTCCGACTTCGCCCATGGCGATGCCGGCGGCGATTCGGCGCTGAGCCTGTGGAAGAGCGATGCGCCGGTCACCGCCTGGGGCGAGACCTCCACGCTGGTCAATATGTCCAGCACCACCGAAATGCACCTGGCCCTGCAGGTACCGCAGGGCCAGGAACTGACCCGCGGCAAGGCGATCGTCGATCGCATCGGCGGCATGTCGCCGCGCCCGGACCAGGCCGCGATGGAAGCGACCTACGGCTGGAAGGGCATGGACTTCCGCAAGTCGCTGCCGGACAACCGCAACGCCCGCGTGCTGGTGGACCTGAGCTATTCGCCGGGCTGGGTGATCGTGGGCTGTTCGTACGGCGACATCCTGTAACGGTTGCCAACGTACCTCGCTCCCCCCCGCTGCGACGCAATGTCGCAGCCCGCGCGCGCTGCGGCTTGACCAATGTCATGGCCGCCGCGCGGCGCCAGGCCGATCCTGAGCTGGACACGACGTCGGCGGTGCCAATGCCCCGCCCCACCTGCCCCGCTCCAAGGAACCTGCCATGCACTACGCCCCCGACAACGCCCAGCTGCTGACCGCCCTGCAGAACGTGATGGTGATCTCCACCACCGACCTGCAGGGCAACATCACCTATGCCAACGACCTGTTCTGCACGCTCACCGGCTTCCAGCGCGAAGAGCTGATCGGCCAGCCGCACAGCATCGTGCGCCACCCGGACGTGCCCAAGGCGGTCTACAAGGACATGTGGGACACCATCAAGGCCGGCAACAGCTGGACCGGGATCGTGCCGAACCTGGGCAAGGGCGGCGTGCTGTACGTGGTTGATACCACCGTGCAGCCGCTGTTCGACGCCGACGGCAAGATCAGTTCGTACATCAGCATCCGCCGGGTGGTGAACGATTTGATGGCCAACTTCGACGCGGTGGAGTTCAGCAAGGAAAAGTTCGACGACTTCTACGCCGCGGCCTGACCATGGCCCTGCCGATTCAACGCGTGCTGGTCGGCTACGGCTCCGAATCCGGCAACGCCCGCGCCTTGGCCCAGCGCCTGGGCGCGTTCCCGGCCCTGCAGGCGTTCGCGCCGCAGGTGCTGCCCTTCAATGCCATCGACGTGGCCTCGCTGGGCGCCGGCGATGTGCTGCTGGCGTTGTCCAGTTCGTTCGGCGACGGCGAGCCGCCGGCCAATGCCGAGCAGTTCGCCCAAGCCCTGCGCCAGGCCCCGGCGCTGCCGGGCCTGCGCTATGCGGTGTTCGGCCTGGGCGATACCGGCTACCCGCAGTTCTGCGGTTTCAGCAAGATGCTCGATGCACTGCTGGCCGAGCGCCAGGCCACGCCGGTCCTGCAGCGGGTCGATGCCGACGCCGGCTATGCGCAGTTCTTCGAGCGCTGGGCACCGGTGCTGGGCGAGGTGCTGGCCGGGCGCGCCGAGGCCGGCCGCGACCTGCGCCTGCAGGTCACCGCCTACGGGCAGGACCACGCGTTCAGTGCGCCGATTCTGTCGCGGCGCCGTCTCAACGGCAGCGACCCGGCCGCCTGGCACCTGGAACTGGACCTGCGCGGCAGCGGCATCGCCTACCGTGCCGGCGATACCCTGCACGTGGTGCCCGGCAACGACCCGGCGCTGCTGCAGGCATTGGCGCGCTGGTACGGCCAGGACGAGGCGGTTGGGCTGCTGGCCGGCAAGGAACTGCGCCTGCCCGGCAAGGGCGTGCTGCGCGAGATTGCCCGGCGCGCCGGCAGCGAGACCTTGAAGGGGCTGCTCAAGGCCAGCCAGCGCCAGGCGCTGGACGCCTATCTGCACGGCAGCGACGTGCTGGACGTGCTGCACGACCACGCCACCCCGGATACCCTGCCGCTGGCCACGCTGGTGGAGCTGCTGTCGCCGTGCCTGCCCCGCGCGTATTCGATCGCCTCGCCGGCCGGCGCCGACACCGCCGCGCTGTGCATCCGCGAAGTGCGTTACACCCGCAACGGCCGTGAGCGCCGCGGCACCGCCACCGGCTGGCTGCTGGACGGCGACGGCAGCGCACGGGTGTATTGCCGCTCCAACCCCGGCTTCCATCTGCCGGCCGATCCGCACTGCCCGTTGCTGCTGGTCGGCACCGGTACCGGCATCGCGCCGCTGATCGGGCTGCTGCAGGAGCTGCACGCCAACGATGACCGCCGCCAGGTCTGCCTGGTATTCGGCGAGAAGCACCGCCAGCACGATTTCCTGTACCGCCAGCAGTTGCAGGACTGGCAGGCGCAGGGGCGACTGGGCACGCTGCACACCGCGTTCTCGCGCGACGGCCAATGCAAGTACTACGTGCAGGATGCGCTGGCCGAGCATGCCACGCAGGTCCGCGAGCTGCTCCAGCGCGGCGCGCACCTGTACCTGTGCGGTAACAAGCAGCACCTGGAAGGCGCGGTGCAGCAGGCGGTCAACCGGCTGCTGCCCGGCCCGGATGACGACATTACCGCCTGGGGCACGCTGCAGGCGCAGGGCCGGCTGCACTGCGAGCTGTACTGACTCAGCCGGCGTCGCCGGCCTCGGCGCTGCTGGCCAGCGCGGCCAGCCGCTGCGGCTGCAACAGCTGGATCTCGCGCTGGTTGACTGCGATCACGCCCTCATCGATGAGCCGGCGCAATACCCGGCTGGCGGTCTCCGGCGCCATGCGCAGGTAGTTGGCGATCTCCACCCGGGTCATGCCCAGGTTCAGGCGCGTGGCCGAGAAACCCCGCCGCGCATAGCGCTCGGACAGGTCCAGCAGGAACGCGGCGACGCGGGTATCGGCGCGGTGGTTGGCGCCCAGCAACGCGGCCTTGCCGATCTCGGCGCTGAGCAGGCTGAACAAGCGCGCCTGCAGCCCCGGCATGCGCGTGGCCAATACGCTCATCTTCGGGAACGAGAACCGGCACAGGTACACCGTGTCCAGCGCCACCGCGTTGCACGGGTAGCGCGCGCCATGGATGGCGTTGAGCCCGATCACTTCGCCAGGCAGGCTGAAACCCAGCACCTGCTCGTTGCCCTGGCTGTCTTCGACAAAGGTCTTGACCATGCCGGCACGTACCGCAGCGATCGCATCGAAGGCATCGCCGACCCGGAACAGGGTGTCGCCGGCATGGAACGGGCCGACGTGGTCGACCAGCACGTGCAGCTCGGCCAGGGCGCTCTTGTCGTAGCCCTGCGCGGTGCACGCATCGGAAAACGCACAGGTGCTGCAGAAGCGCAGCGCATCGCCGTCATCGGCCGCAGCCGGGTTGGGCGTGGCCGAGGGGTTCGCGCTGCGGCGTGGCGACGAGGGCGGCATCATCGCCGAATCAGGCCGCAGCGGCGTGCGCGCGGTTCACCGCTGCGCCAGCGCATGGTCGAGCCCGGCGCATACCGCTGCCACCTGCGCGTCATTGCACTGCTGTGCGGTGGTGCGCGGACTGTCCGGGTAGACCTCGGTGGTGGTGGCATAACGCGCGTCGGTGAAGCCGGCGCAGGCGCCGATCGAGCGCGACTCGCCCCAGACCACCCCGGGCGACTGCAGCGGCATGCCGATCAGCTCGCCCTTGGCATCGGCCGGGGCGATATGGGTGATCTTCTCCACCGCAGCGATCAGTGCCTGCTGGAACGCCGGCTGCGGGTCTTCGCTGTTGCCGATCACATAGAAGCCATCGGGAATGATCTCCGGCTCCAGCGGTTTGCCGTCGCGGGCGCAGCGCGCCGGATCGAATTCGTGGGCGTCGCTGTCGGTGGTTTCGTGCAGGTCCATGTGCACCAGCAGCGCATCGCCACGCGCGGCCATCCAGCGCATCAGCGCGGCGGCCTCCTCGATCAGCCCACCGTCACGGAAGCTGCGGTTGGGGTCGACCGCATCGGGGTTCCAGCGCTGGATGCGTTCGTAGCCCCACGGGCTCACGCACGGCGCCACCACCAGGTTGATGCGCCCGGCATAGGCGTGGGCATGCTGCTCCAGGAACTGCAGCGCGCCATGCACGCCGCTGGTTTCATAGCCGTGCACGCCGCCGGTGACCAGCGCGGTGGGCAACGCCGGATCATGGTTGCGGTTGACCACCGCAAACAACGGGTAGTGATCCGGGGCGTAGTGGAGCTGGCCGTACTGCACCACCTCCAGCGCATCGTCCAGCCGCCCCAGCGCGGCGATGACATCGTCGCGGTAGCTGCGCTGGCGCTGCTGTGTCGCCCGCCAGCGTGCACGCTCGGCCTCGCCCCAGGGCTGGCCGGGGGTGCCGATCGGATAGTAATGGGTGTTGGCCATCAGGAACTCCAAAGCGTGATCGGTACCGGGCGCCGCCGCTACAGGCGCGCTTCCCGGTGGCCGGCCATTGTAGCCCCGCAGGCCCAAACCCTATCGTCTATGGCGCAATAGTAGCCACCCGCAGCACCACTGCCGCGCGCGGCATTACTGCGGCTGCAACAGCTTCTGCACGGCATCGTGGGTCAACACCTGCGGCAACAACACGCCGTCGTCCTGGCCGCGGTACAGCACGTACAGCGGCACGCCCGGCGCGTTGTGCTGCTGCAGGAACTGCCCTACCTGCGAATCGCTGTTGGTCCAGTCGGCCTTCATGTACACCGTGCCGGTGGACACCAGCAGCTCGCGGAAACGCGACGTGCCCAGTACCGTCTGCTGATTGGCGATGCAGGTGATGCACCAGTCGGCGGTGACCGCCACCAGGACCTGGCGGCCTTCCTTGCGCGCCTGGGCCAGGTCGCGCGGCGAGTACGCGGTGGCACCGGCCAATTGCGAGGGCGCGCCGGTGGCCGCTTCCGGTGCCGGCACGCGATGCACGGCCGGCAGCGACAGCAGGCTGACCAGCACCACCGCCGCACCCAGCCCGCGTCGCCAGCCCTGGCTGCGCCAGCGGCCCTGCTCGAACAGCCACAGGCCCAATGCCAACACCACCATGGCCGCCAGCATCAGCGCGGCCGCGTCCATGCCCTTCTGCTTGCCCAGCAGCCACACCAGCCAGACGGCAGTGAGCAGCATCGGGTAGGCCAGCAACACTTTCAGCGTTTCCATCCACGCGCCCGGGCGCGGCAGCCAGCGCGCCAGCCGCGGCACGAAGCCGACCAGCAGGAACGGCAGGGCCAGGCCCAGCCCCAGCGCGATGAACACCGCCAGCGCCGCGGCCGCAGAGGCGCCGAACGCGTAGGCCAGCGGCGGGCCCATGAACGGGGCCACGCAGGGGCTGGCCACCACACAGGCCAGCACGCCGGCCCAGAAATCGCCGGCGTAGCCGCGCTTGGCCAACAGCTTCTGCCCGCCCTGCCCTACCGCGCCGCCCAGGGTGAACATGCCGGCCAGGCTCAGGCCGACCAGCACCATCAACCAGGCCAGCGCCGCCACGAACACCGGCTGCTGCAGCTGGAAGCCCCAGCCGAGCACGTTGCCGCCGGCGCGCAGCGCGATGATCAGCAGGCCGATCAGTGCGAACGACAGCACCACCCCGGCGGTATAGGCCAGCGCATGCCGCCGCGCCTGGCCGGGCGCGGCGCCGGCGTCGAGCAGCGACAGTACCTTCAACGACAGCACCGGCAGCACGCACGGCATCAGGTTCAACACCAGGCCGCCCAGTACCGCCAGCGCAAGGATCAGCGGCAGGCCGCCGGCCAGCGGGGCCAGGTCGGCGGGCACGGCGGCGTGAGCCTGGCTGCTGGCCAGCAGCAGGAAGGGAAGCAGCAGCCGGCGCGCGGCAGGACGGGAGCAGAGCATGGGCATTCCTGTGGGATCGCGGCGTGCCCGGCAGCGCAGCGCGCCCGGACCAAGGCCAATCGATCAAGCTAGACAACAGCGCTGCCGATGTCTTTACAACTTTTCGTAAAAATGGGGGTGTTGTGGTTCCCATAGCGCCGGGCTCTGCCGTTTCGGTAGTGCCGGCCGCTGGCCGGATGCTTTTGCTTTTCCGCTTCGCGGATGAGCTCAACGTCAACAGCTTTCGTGCCCCTTCGGGGCGCGAGTCACCTTTCTTTGCTCGTGCAAAGAAACGTAACCCAAAGAAAGCACGCCCCATCCGCGATCCGGCGGGCTGCGCCCGCCGGTGCCCTGCGCTTCTCGCGTCGGCAAGGGACGGTGCGGAACTCGCTGCGCTCGCGCCACCAGACCAGCGGGCGCCGATTGGTCCAGCGCGTCGCCACGCGCCCATGTGCTGCCGCACAGCCCTCAGCACGCTTCATGTTTGGCCCGCGCCTCTTCGCCCCCGCTGCCGCTGCGATGCTCGGCTCGCTCCAAGGGGGAGGTAGGTCAAGATCACGGGCAACAGCAACAGCAACAGCAACAGCAACAGCAACTGAAGCCGGGCAATCCCCGGCTCTACGCGCCGGCAAAATCCATCGTGTGTGCCCTGCCCGGCACCAACCACCCGCCCGGCAGCGCCGTCTGCAATGCCTGTTCGATGATGCCGGCCAGGTGCGCGGCTGGCGCGCTGTTCTGCTGCGGCGCGCGGTGCAGGGCCAGCCCCAACGATGGCAGCGGCGGCAGGCCATGCGCACCGGGGGACAGTGCACGCAACGTGGCCGGCAGCCCGATCGGCGTGCGCAGCGCGAAACCGAGGCCGGCGGCGGTGGCCGCCCACAAGCCGCCCAGGCTGGGGCTGACGAAGGCCAGCCGCCAGGGGATGCCGTGCCGGTCCAGCGCCTCGCAAGCCAGCGTGCGCATCAGGCACGGTGCCTCCAGGGCGATCAGCGGCAGCGGCTCGCCGCTGTTGCGGTGCCATTGCGGGCCGCCGTCAGCCGCGCCCAGCCAGCACAGTGGTACTACGGCGATCCGCGCCGCTGCAGCATTGCCCTCGTCCCAGGTCAGGGCCAGGTCGAGCTGGCCGCCGGCCACCTTGTCCAGCAGCTCGGCATTGCGTGCGATCCGGCCCTCGATGCGCACCTGCGGATGGGCCTGTGCGAACTGCCCCAGCACCTGCGGCAGCACGCTTTGCCCGAAGTCCTCCTGGATGCCCAGCCGCACCCAGCCCTGCAGCGGCTCGCGGCGCAATGCGGCGATGGCTTCATCGTTGAGACCGAGCAGGCGTCGTGCGTAGGGCAACAGCGCTTCGCCCGCGCCGGTCAGGCCCAGCCCGCGACCGGCACGTTGCAGCAACGGTGCCCCGACCTGCTCCTCCAGCTTTTTCAGCTGGGCGCTTACCGCCGAGGTCGAGCGGCCCAGGCGGTCGGCGGCACGCGCATACGAGCCGGCATCCAGGCCGGTCACGAAACTGCGCAGCGCATCCAGGTCGAGATTGGTCAGGCGCATGCAACCATCCTGTATATCGGGATTATGGGTCCCGAATAATCTGATTTTCAGGATGACCCGGGCAGGCGAGAGTACACCTCCCTCGTCCACTTTGGGAGCATCCCATGCCCTTTACCCGCATCTCGCTACTTGCCGGCCGTTCGCCGGCCTACCTGCGCGCGCTCACCGACGCGCTGGACCGCGCCCTGGTCGACAGCTTCCAGGTGCCACCGCACGACCGCTTCGTCGCCGTGCACCCGCACGCGCCCGGCGAGCTGCTGTTCGACCGCGACTACCGTGGCGGCCCGCGCTCGGACCAGTACGTGCTGTTCCATATCACCACCGGCAAACCGCGCAGCGCCGCCACCAAGGCCGCCTTCTACCGGCAGCTGGTCGATGAGCTGGAGCGGGCGCCGGGCATTCCCGCGCAGGATGTGATGGTGGTGATCGCCGAATCGGGCTGGGAAGACTGGTCGTTCGGCGGCGGCATCTCGGCCGCCGATGACAGTGCGGCAACGCCATGATCGCCATGCAGTACAGCCTTGCGCTGGCCGACGACCACGCCATGGCGCGCATCGATCGCCGTATCGCCGACAAGGGCCCGCAGTTCGACGGCTACCCGCAGCTGCATATGAAAGCCTGGCTGACCGCGCGCAGGCAGCCGGAGCTGCAGGGCAGCGTCAACTTGTACGCGCCGTTCTATCTGTGGGCCTCGCCACAGGGCCAGACCGATTTCCTCGCCAGCCCGGCGTTTGCCACGCTGTGCCGCGACCTGGGGCGGCCGGCGGTGCAGACCTGGTTGCCGTGGCATACCGAACTGGCGCCGGGCCTGGCGCAGGCGCGCCACGCCAGCCGCAGCATTACCGCCATCGCCGCCGATGCCGACCTGGCGGCACTACGTGCGCAGGCCGCTGTGGAGGCGCGTGCGGCGATGGCGCGCGGCGCGCTGGCGGTGGTGACCGGGTTCGATCCTGCCGGCTGGACGCAGCTGCGCGTCCAGCTATGGAAGCAGGCCCCTGCCGTGCAGGATCCGGCAGCGCAGGTATATGCGGTCGGGCATGTGTCGTTGCCGACCGCGTGAATGCAAGGTGGGAAACAGGGCGTTGACGTGGCCACGCAAGCCACTGCGCCCTGCTTCCCGGCTGCGGGGCCAATCCCTGGTCCAATCCCGCAGCGACGCTACTGTGCCTGCCGCACCCGCCCGCGGTCCATGCGAGTTTTCGTAAAAATGGCGCCGATCCCCGAACAGTTCAGCCGCGGTTGTGCGGGTTGAAACGATTGCAGGGGCCGATGCAGGCCGACGGATACGACAAGGGCTCCCGCAGGAGCCCTTGTCGATACCAGCGCGATGCGCTGTTACCAGCTGGCGCGCATGCCCAGCTGGGCATTCACTTCGCGGTAGCCGCCATCGCCCCGCTGCCAACCCACATCGCCCCACGCGCTCCAGCGCGAGCCCAGCTGCAGCTGCGCACCACCCTTCACTTCGTAGCGATCCTGCGGCAGGCCGCCGGCCAGTTGCTGCCCGTCGAAACGCAGGCGGTTGTCGCTGGATTCGCGGATCCAGTTGACCGCCATGAACGGCTGCACCCGGTTGCCGGTGCGGGTGATGGTGTGGCCGAACACGCGCACGCCCACCAGGCTGCCCAGGCCGTCGGCATCGCTGCCGTCGATGACCGTGCCGTTGCGTTCGATGTGGCGATCGGCCCGGTAGCTGCCGTAGCGCAACTGCATCTGCGGCTGCACGAACACCGCCAACGCGCCGCGCCCGGCGACGCTGAAACCGTATGCGGCTTCGACCGAGGCGCTGTTGCCGCGGCTGTCATAGCGCTCGGTGGCCAGCGCATCGCCCTGCACGCGGTTGGCGAAGCGCGCATGCTGCAGCGCGCCGCCGACGATCAGACCGGTGGCGCCACCCGGCATCTGGCTCCAGTCGGCGTAGACGCCCACCGCCCGTCCGTCCACCTTGCCGTGGGCGCTGTAGCCGGTCAGCCGCGAGGTGCTGGTGCTGCTGGCGCGGCCACTGCCCAGCATCACGCCGAACCGGCCACGGCCGCCCTCGCCCCAACCCAGCAGGTCGGTACCCAGCTGTAGTGCCGAGGTGTTGCCCTGCACTTGCAGCTGGTCGCCGACTGCGCCGTAACGTGCCTGGCCGGCGCTGACCGCCGCCCATGCACCGCGCGCACCATCGCCCGTTGCGCCACTGCGCTGGCGATCCTGCATGCCGGTGCCGAACATGCTGCGCGCCGAGCGCTGGTTGGCCAGGTACGCACCCGGCTCCGGCCGCAGCACCGGCACCGGCGGCAGGCACTGCGGCAGCGACGGGTCGATCTGGCACGGCTCGGGCAAGGTGATGGTGCAGCCCGGCGCCGCCGGGTCGGCCGCGCACGGGTCGGTCACCGGCTGCAGCGCCGAGCGCAGGTACCAGTGGCCATCGTCGGGATCGGTGCTGCCGCCCTTGAACAGGAAATATTCGTATTGCCCACCCACCGCACGACCTTCAAGCCTGAAGTCGGCAGCGGACACGCCATCGACGTGGATCAGTTGAATGCCGTCCACGGTCTGGCCACCGCGCCCGCCAAGGTTGTTGACCACGATCGCGCCGTGGCCGGCGGTATCGCCCTGCACCCACAGCCGGTCGGCCGGCGCGGCGTCATCGCCCAGCGCGCTGTCGAACACCAGGGTGCTGTCGGTGATGTCCAGGTTGCCGCGCACAGTGAACCGGTCGCCCACGCTGCCGGCGCCCAGCAGCAGGGTGCTGCCGTTGTGCAGGCCCAGTGCATCCACCTGCGACTGGCCCCAGGCATCCCAGCGGCTGGCGTCCAGCTGCATGTCCAGGCGCGAGGTATCGTCGGCGAATGCGCTGCCCTGCAGCTGGGCGCCGCGCGCCTGTATGTCGATCCGGCCGCCGTTGCGCGCCTGCGCCAGGCCCTGCCCGGCCGCCACCTGCACCTCGCTGTTGTCCAGGCGCAGCTGCAGCCCGGCGCCGTTGTCGGCCACCAGCGCCTGCGCGCCGCGGCCGATCAGGGTCGAATCGGTGGCATCGACCTGGCTGAAACTGTTGGCCTCGCCGGCGAACAGCACTGCATCGCCGCCGTCGAGCACGCTGCCGGCACTCAGGCTCAAGGTGTTTTCCCTGCCGCGCAGGAACTGCACGGCATGGCTCTGCGCCGAACGCACAAGGGAACGTTCCATGCGCACGGTCGCGCCGATGCCGTCGGGCGTGCCGTTGTCTTCATAGCCGGCCAGCAGGCCGACGCTGCCGGCGCCATGGGTGTTGACCGTGGTGTTGGTCAGGCCCAGATCGGCGCGATAGACCACGCCCGGCCGCCCACCGATGCTCCAGCGCATCGAGCGCGCATGCACGCCATGCGCACCCTCGCCGGTGGTTTCCACGCTGGCGCTGTCCATGCCGACGATGCCGCCCATCATGTGCACGCCGGCCGCGCCCTGCCCGCTCGTCTGGATCTGCGAGCCGAAGAAATCGACCTTGTTGACGCCGCTCACGCTCATGCCATGCGATTGCGCGCCCGAGGTGGCCACGCTGCTGTCGCGCACGGTGATCATGCCCACCCGGTTCAACTCGCCGGTGCTGCTGTCGAAGGTGGTCCCGCCGAACTGCAGGCCGGAAGCATCGTCACCCTGGGTGACAAAGTCCGAGCTTTCGATCACCGCGTCGTAAACCACGCCGTTGTTGTAGTACTCCCCACCGTAATAGGCCACGGCAGCCATCTTGTCACCGGTGGTGAGAACTTGCGTGCGTTCCATGCGCAGATTGCCACGGTCGACACTCACCGCCCCCCACGTGCCATCCGCCACTTGGTGATTGATGACGTTGGAGTCATAGACCTCTGCATGACCATAAGTAACCGGCCAGACCTTCTCCACGTCGTCGTCGCGGATGATCACGGTCTCGGTCGCGAAGGCTGCTGCAGGCGCCACGGTGGCAGTGAGCGCGGCGGCAACGGCAAGGCACAGCGCATTGCTGCGCAGGGAAGCGATGATCATCGGAGGGAATCCTGAAAGGGGCACGGTGGCCTGGAGCGATGACCGTCGCTGGGACGCGGGGATGGCGCGTCCGCCGATACGACGGTCAAGCGGTCGCGGGAGCCCTGCCCCGAAATGTCGGCGAAAGCCCTGCGAGGTGTGCATTCTCCGGATTGCCGCATTCAGGCCTATGCAACTAATACGAAAACCCCGATGAGGCCGAAAACGTTCATTTTTCGTAAATTCCGGGCAGAAGCATCAACAGCGCCAGCGCTACCCCAACCAACAAAAAGGGGCCGGTTGCCCGGCCCCTGCTCCTTGCTGCTGCAGCACTAGCCACTACACCGACGCAGCCACTTCATACCCATTGAAACGCATGTCGCTAGACGCGCGCCCCTGGGTCAGCGAACGCAGCGACGTGGTATAGCCACCAAGCCGGGCCAGCGGTGCATAGCCCAGCACTTCGGCCTGCCCATCCTGGTCCTCGATCGAGGCCACCCGCCCACTGCGGCGGTTGAGGTCGCCGACCACATCGCCGACGTTGCCCGATGGTGCGTGGATGGCGATCTCCATCACCGGCTCCAGCAGCTGCGTGCCTGCCTGGGCCAGCGCAGCTTTTACCGCTTCACTGCCGGCACGATGGAAGGCCATGTCCGAGGAGTCCTTGACGTGGGTCTGACCGTCGACCAGCGCCACCTCGATCCCGACCACCGGATGGCCCAGCGGACCTTCGCCCAATGCCGCACGCACGCCCTTCTCCACCGCGTTGACGAACCCGCGCGGGATCGCACCGCCCACGGTGCGGTCGACGAAGCTCACCTCGCCATCCTCACGCGGCGCCACATCGATCAGCACCTGGGCGAACTGGCCCTGGCCACCGGTCTGCTTGGCGACCTTGCCTTCCACCCGCTGCACTGCACGCTTCGGCGTCTCCTGATAGGCCACGCGCGGCTGGCCGGTGCGAACGTTGACGCCCCACTCCGTGCGCAGGCGCTCGACCATCACCTCCAGATGCAGCTCGCCCATGCCCCAGATCAGGGTTTCACCGCTTTCCGCATCGGTCTCGACACGGAACGACGGATCCTCCTGCGCCAGGCTGGCCAGTCCCTGGCTGATGCGGATCAGGTCCGAGGCCTTCTCCGCCGTCAACCGCCATGCCAGCACCGCATGCTGCGCCTGGATCGTATCGAGCAGCAGCGGGCGCGAGGGCGCACTCAGCGTTTCACCGCTGACGGCATCCTTCCAGCCCAGCACCGCGACGATGTCACCGGCCACGGCCTGCTTGATGTCGTGGGTCTGGTCGGCCTGCACCCGCACCAGGCGGCTGACGCGTCGCCCGTGTGCATGCTGCGAGCTGGCCAGCGCGTCGCCCACCTTCAGCGTGCCCGAATACACCCGCACGAAGCTCAGCGCACCGTGGTTCTGGTGCGTGATCTTGAACAGCAGCGCCGCGAGCGGACCATCGGGATCAGGAGGCAGCAGCAGATCGTTGCCGTTCTCGGTGGCGACCACCGCCGGCCGATCCAGTGGCGACGGCAGATAGTCGACCACGGCATCGAGCAGCGTTTCCACGCCCTTGCTCTTGAACGCCGAGCCTGCGAGCACCGGTACGCCGGCACCGGCCAGGGTGCCGCGACGGATCGCCGCGCGCAGCTGCGCGTTGTCGATCGCCGCGCCTTCCAGCCACGCCTGCGCCAGCACGTCGTCGGCATCGGCCACGGCCTCGATCAGTGCCTCGCGCTGCGGCATCCACTGGGCCGCCTCATCGGTCGTCCAGGCATGACGCAACGCCGTGCCCTTGTCGTCCCAGTGCACGGTGCTGCGGTCGACCAGGTCCACCCAGCCGTTGAACTGGCTTTCGGTGCCGAGCGGCACGCCGAGCGCCCACGGTGTGGCCCGCAGCTTCTCGCGCAGTTGCGCGAGCACGCGTTCGAACGCAGCACCGGTGCGGTCCATCTTGTTGACGAAGGCGATCAGCGGCACCCCGTGGCGACGCGCCTGGCGCCAGACCGATTCGGACTGGGGCTGCACGCCATCCACGGCGGAGAACACCGCCACCGCGCCATCAAGCACGCGCAGGGAACGCTCCACTTCGATCGCGAAATCGATGTGGCCGGGGGTGTCGATCAAGGTCAGGTGGTGGATCGGCTGGTCGCGCGGCGCCCAATGCGCCTGCACGGCGGCCGCGCCGATGGTGATGCCGCGCTCGCGCTCGATCGCCGAGAAATCGGTGGTCGCCGCGCCGTCGTGGACCTCGCCGACGCGATGGATCTCGCCGGTTTTCCACAGCAGGCGCTCGGTGAGCGTGGTCTTGCCGGCGTCGATGTGGGCAATGATGCCGAGGTTGCGCCGGAGGGATAGGGTCTGGGTATGGGTGTTCATGGGAAAGGTCTCGCTGCCAACATCAAGGTGCCGCACGCCGCCGTTGGCTAACGGGCGTGCGGCCAGGTTTGGGGCTCGGCGGTCAGGTGCATGGCACGTTCTCCTTGGGGACGTTTGCGGTCACGGAAACGAAAAGAGCGCCCGGTGGGCGCTCTGTCTGGGGTCGTTCAGGGTTGCCGGTTTGCCGGTCAACCGCCTGAGGAGCCGCAGGGCAGACGCGCCCGTACCGCGCTTGCGCGGTTGCGGGTAAAAAACGTCAGGAGCGGCATCGAAGTCATGGCGGCAGGTTCGGGGTGATGCGCGCATTCTAGACCTCGCCACGCGGCATGCAAGCGATCATTAACATCACTTCCAGAACACTGCGTGATTTTTCGGCGCTTTGCAACCACCGATATCGACCATCTGCACCCGAACCCGTCCCTTATATGCGAATGGGTCGCAATTGCATAAATCGCCGGAATCCCTAGAATGCAGCGGCAACCGTCGCCGCGTGCGACACCGCAGACGCTGGCGGCGGCCCCGGGCCGCGCATGCAAGGCCAGCGCCCGCGCCCCTTCCGTGTCTTCGAGTGTGCCGCCATGCCCTTCCCCGCCGTTTCCTTCCGCCGGTTGCACCCCAACCTGCTTGCCCTTGCCTGCGTACTGGCGGCCACCGGCGCCCTGCCGGCGCAGGCGCAGACCGCCACCGACCTGGATGCGGTCCGGGTCAATGCCTACCGCGCTGCCAACAGCACCAGCGGCGCCACCAAGACCAGCACCAGCATTGCTGAAACCCCGCAATCGGTGTCGGTGATCGAGCGCGCCGAGCTGGACGCGCGCGGGGTGCAGTCGCTCAACGATGCGATGCGCTACGTAGCCGGGGTCAGCCTGGAAAGCAGCGGCATCGACAACCGCGTCGACGACTTCCGCATCCGCGGCTTCGAGGCCGGCAGCTGGGCCAACAACGTGACCCTGGATGGCATGCGCGCCCCGCAGGGCAGCCAGTGGAACCGCAGCATGTTCGACAGCTGGAACCTGGAGCGGGTGGAAGTACTCAAGGGGCCGTCGGCGGTGATGTATGGCCAGGTCGCACCCGGCGGCATGGTCAACCAGGTCAGCAAGACGCCCACGCCATACCAGCAACAGCAGTTGCGGCTGGGCCTGGACGGCAATGGCCAGTACAGCGCCGCGTTCGATGTGGGCACCGGCACCGCCGGCGACGACCACCTGTTCCGATTGGTGGGCCTGTACCGCGACGGCGCTACCCAGATCCAGCACACCGAGCAGCGGCACTGGTTCCTGGCGCCCAGCTACACCTGGCAGATCGCCGAACGCACCCGTCTGACCCTGTTGGGCATGTACCAGCAGGACGACGGCGGCTCCACCTACCAGTTCCTGCCTGCCGTCGGCACGCTCAGCCCCACCCGCTATGGCCATATGAAGAACAGCACCTTCATCGGCGAGCCCGGCTGGAACACCTTCGACCGCACCCTGTGGACTGCCGGCTGGCTGTTCGAGCACCAGTTCAACGACCACCTCACGCTCACCCAGAGCGCGCGCCGCACCCACGTGGATTCGCTGTACCGCGGCGTGGTCACCTTCGGCGCGCTCAATGCCGATGGCCGCACCCAGAACCGTCGCGGGGTGATGGGTAGCGGCGACTCGGATGGCGACACCTTCGATACGCGCCTGCAGGCCCGCTTCGCCACCGGCGCGGTCGACCACACCGTGCTGCTGGGCTGGGACTGGCAGCGCGCCGACTGGGAAGGCGTGCGCAGCGCGATGAGCAGCCCGCGCCCGATCGACATCTTCAACCCGGTCTACGCCCGCTATGTGCCCACCGTGAGCAGCGAAACCCCCACCGCCGGCATCAACCGCCAGAGCGGGGTGTACCTGCAGGACCAGGTCGCGCTGGGCGACTGGCGGCTCACCCTCGGCGGCCGCTACGACTGGACCAAGGACGACAGCAGCAGCGCCACCCGCAATATCGCCACCGGCGTTTCCACCCCGGGCGGGCGCAACGTGATCAAGAGCGAGGCCTTCACCGGCCGCGCCGGGCTGCTGTACGTGTTCGAGAATGGCCTCACCCCGTATCTGAGCTATGCCGAGTCGTTCCAGCCGTCGAGCAAGTCGCCGCTGGACAGCTACACCCACATCGCCTTCGAACCGGTCACCGGCGCGCAGTGGGAAGCCGGACTGAAGTACCAGCCGGCGTCGGTGGACGGATTGGTGACCCTGGCGGTATACGACCTGCGCCAGCAGAACATGATCGTCGACGACCCGATCGCCAGCCACCGCAACTGCGGCGCCACCGGTACCGCCACCTGCTCGGTGCAGGGCGACGAGGGTCGCGTGCGCGGCATCGAACTGGAAGGCCGGATCACCCCGTTGCCCGGCTTCAGCCTGATCGGCGCGGCATCGAAGATGGACTCGGAGATGATCCGCTCGGCGTCGTACCAGGGCAGGCAGCTGGCGATGGTGCCCGATGTCACCGCCTCGTTCTGGGCCGACTACACCTTCCAGGCCGGCGCATTGCAGGGCCTGAGCCTGGCCGCCGGCGCGCGTTACAACGGGGTCAGCTATGGCGACAGCGCCAACCTGTACCGGATCCCGTCCTACACCCTGTTCGACGCGGCCATCCGCTACGACCTGGGCCGGATCGGCAGCACCGGCGTGCAGTTGGCACTCAACGCCAGCAACCTGGCCGACAAACGCTTCGTCTCCACCTGCACCGGAGTGTCGTCGTGTTACTACGGCAGCGGCCGCACGGTCATGGCCACCGCCACGTTCGGTTGGTAACCCGCGGTAGTGCCGGCCGCTGGCCGGCTCCAGGCGGTGTTGGATCAAGAGGAGCCGGCCAGCGGCCGGCACTACCCTTTCCGACCACGTTGAGTTGGTAGCCCGGCGGTGCCGGTCGCAACCGAGCGTGGCGCCGCTCAAGCCGGGTCGGCGACCACCACCAGCGGTACGCCACGCTGCGGATGCTGCAGCACGATCACCGGCTGCTGATAGACGCGGCCGAGATTGGCCTCGGTAAGCACCTGCGCCGGGGTACCGTCGGCCGCCACCCTGCCCTGTTCCAGCAGCACGATGCGGTCGGCATAACCGGCGGCCAGGTTGAGGTCGTGCAGCACCACGATCACGCACGCGCCGGCATCGGCCAGCGCGCGCACGCTGCGCAGGGTGCGTTCCTGGTGGCGCAGGTCCAGCGCGGCGGTCGGCTCGTCAAGCAGCAGCAACGGCGTGCACTGCGCCAATACCCGCGCAAACGTGGTGCGCGCCGATTCGCCACCGGACAGCTGCTGCACCTCGCGCTGGCGCAATGCCTGCAATTCGGCCGCATCCAGCGCGCGCTCCACCTGCGCCTGATCCTGCAACGGGTCCGGTGGATGCGGCAAGCGCCCCATCGCCACCACTTCCTCCACGCTGAAGGCAAAGCGCACCCCGTGCTCCTGCGGCATCACCGCGCGCGTGCGCGCCAGCGGTGCGGCCCTGTAGCCGGCCAGCGGCGCGTCCTGCAGCAGCACCTGCCCGGCATCGGGGTGCAGGTCGCCGGCGGCTACCGCCAGCAAGGTCGATTTGCCCGCACCATTCGGGCCGACCAGCGCGGTGACCGTGCCCGGCACGAAATCCAGCGCGATGCCATGCAGGATCTCGCGCTGCTGGCGGCGCACGACCACCCCGTGCAGCTGCAGCAGCGCGCTCATGGCATTTCCTTGCGGCGCTGCTGCAGCACCAGCCACAGGAAGAACGGTGCGCCCAGCGCGGCCGAGAACAGACCCAGCGGAATTTCCGCCGGCGGGTCGAGCGTGCGCGCGGCGGTATCGGCCACCACGATCAGCACCGCGCCAAGCACGCCGGACACCGGCAGCAACCAGCGGTGCCCCGGGCCGACCAGCATCCGCGCCACGTGCGGCACCACCAGCCCGACAAAGGCCACCGACCCGGCAAACGCCACCGCCGCACCGACCAGCAAGGCACTGAAGGCCACCAGCCGGCGCCGCGTGCGCGCCACGTCCAGCCCCAGGTGCTGGGCCTGGCGCTCGCCCAGCGCCAGCATGTCCAGCGGCGTGGCCAGTCGCTGCAGCGCCAGCGCACCCAACGCAAACAACGGCGCCACCGCGGCCACGTCGTTCCAGCTGGCACGGGCCAGCGAGCCCATCTGCCAGAACACCAGCGACTGCAGTTCGCTCTCGCTGGCGATATAGGTCAGGAAACCGATCAGCGCCGAACAGAACGCGGCCATCGCAATGCCCACCAGCAGCAGGGTGGCATTGCCGCTGCCACGGCCCGGCCGCGCCAGCAGGTAGGTCAGGCTGATCGCCAGCGCACCGCCAACGAACGCGGCCAGTGGCACGATCCAGCCGGCCGCCCCGGCCGCGCCCAGTACGATTGCCGCCACCGCGCCCAATGCCGCGCCCTGGCTGACCCCGACAATGCCCGGGTCGGCCAGCGGATTGCCGAACAGGCCCTGCAGGCTGGCACCGGCCATCGCCAGCGCCGCGCCCACCAGCGCCCCCAGCAGCGCGCGCGGAATGCGCAGCTGCCAGACCACGGCCAGGTCGCGGCCGCTCACCGATTGCGGCTCGACCATCCCCAGCTTCACCGCGATCGCCTGCAACACCTCCAGCGGCGGCAACCGCAACGGCCCCACCGCGAACGAGGCCAGCACCGCCAGCAGCAAGGCCACCGAGGCCAGCAGCAACATGCCGCGGCCGCGCCGTCGGCGACGATCGGCCGGGCTCATGCCGGCGGCAGCGCCGCCAACGCCCTGGCCAGGGCCAGCGCGCCCACGCCCGAACCCACGCTGGCGTACTTGAGCTGCACATCGGGCATCACCCAGACCCGGTTGGCCTGCCCGGCCGGGGTCTGCTTCAGGGTTGGATAGGCCTTCCACAGGCCGTCGGCACCGCCGAACAAAGCCAGGTCATGCTCGGTCACCAGGATCACTTCCGGCGCCGCGGCGACCACGCCTTCGTTGCTCAACGCCGAGTAGTTGGCCACCCCGGCTTCGGTGCCGATGTTGAGCCCGCCGGCCAGCGCGATCAGCTTGGCCGAGGCACTGTCGGCGCCGGCCACGGTCGGCGCGCCACCGGCGCCGGTGGCCGAGACATGGATCACCCGCGGCATGCGGCCGCTGGCCTTGCCGATCGCCGCGGCCTGGTCCAGCTGCTGTTGTACCTGGCCGGCCAGCTGCCCGCCGGCCGCAGCCAGGCCGAGCGTGGCGGCGATCTTGCGTACCTTGTCCGGCGCCGGCTGCAGGTCGTCCACCACCACCGCCGGTTCGCCCACCGCGCGCAGCTTCTGCGCCAGCTCGGTGTGCCGGCGCAGGCTGTTGCCCAGGAACAGGCTGCCCTGCAGGCTCAGCACGCCTTCCACGCCGGTGGTGCGGTTGAACAGGAACTGGCGCGGCGCGGCGCGGCCGGACGCGGTGGTGGTGTTCTTCGGCGCGGCAAACACCTGGCTGCCCAGGCCCAGCGCATCGATCACCGCGATCACGTCATCGCCGCCGACGATGATCCGGCTGGTGTCATCCACCAGCACCTCGGCCCCATCATCCGAACGCACCTTGGCCGGCAGCGTGGCGGCCTGCCCGACCAGGCTGGGCAATGCGCCTCCATCCAGCCGCGTCCAACCGGCCGGCAACGCGGCCACCGGCAGATCGGTTGCGGCGGCCGGGGAAGCCGGCGCGGCCGCGTCGCCGGCTGGCGGCGTGGCCGGATTGCTGCAGGCGGCCAGTGCGATGGCCAGCGCGAGCGGCAACAGCCGCCGGGACATAGTCGATTTCATCCTGACTCCTTTCGGCAAGGCGGCCGTAGCCGCCCTGCCTGTTGGCTGTGGCTCAACGCTGGCGCAGCGCGATGCGGGTAATGCGGTCGCCCTTGGGGTCGTCGGTGCCGCGCGACTTGTTCACCGCAAACACATTGCCCTTGCCGTCGGCGCGCACATGGTTGGGGAAGGTGCCGCCGTCGAGGTTGCCCACCACCTTGCCGCCGCGGTCGACCACGGTCACCGTGCCGGCACCGCGGCTGGTCACATAGGCCAGCCCGGTCTTGGGATCGAACGCCACGTTCAATGCACCGGCGCCCACCGCCACGTCATGCAGCACCTTGCCGCTGACGACATCGACGATCAGCAGGTTGTCGGTGCCCTGCGAGGCCACATACAGCCGGTTCTGCTGCGCGTCATGGGCCACGCCGGAGGCGCTGATCGAATTGCCCAGGTCGATCACCTTGTCGACCTTGCCGCTGGCCACGTCGATCACCGCCGCTTCCGGGGTGCCGATGCTGACCGTGAACAGCTTGCCGCCGGCCTCATCCAGCACCAGGCTCATCGGCACGAATTTTTCGTCGTCCACCCCGGAGGCCAGGCTGATCGGCGCCAGCGCCTGCAAGGTCTTGGCATCGAACACCGACAGGTGGTCTTCGCCGGCGGCCGAGGCAAACACCTTGCCGCGAGCGGCATCGACCACCACGTCGCGGGCGTGCGGTACGGTGCCGACCGGGAACTGGTGCACCAGCGACAGATCCGCCTGGCGGTACACCGCCACCGTGTCCTGGCGGGTATTGGTCACCCAGACGTTGCCGTTGGCATCGTCCACGCCCACCCCGTACACGGCAAATACGCTGCCGCCCTTGGCATCGGGCACCGGCGCCGGGGTGATCGCCTTGGTCACCTTGAGCGTCCTGGGGTCCAGCTTGAGCAGCTGCGACTGGGTCACCGGCGGACGGCCCACCGCCGAGGTCACAAACACCGCATTGCTGGCCGCGCTGTAGGCGGACTGATACAGGCCCGGCACCAGCTTGTTGGACCGGGTGGCGAACTGCGCCTGCCCGGACAGCGGCAGTTGCGGCGACACGCGCAGGTTGAGCACCGTGGCGGCGGCCGGCTGGCTGGCGCGCACCACCACCGGGTGGGTGCCAGGCACCGCATCGGCGGGAATCTGCAGCTGGGTCTTGAAGCTGCCGTCGGCACCGACGGTCAGTGGCTGGCCGTTGAGCACGGTCTCACCGCGCACCAGGCTGACCTGCTGGCCGGGCACGAAGCCACGGCCGATCACCTCGGCGCTGCTGCCGGGCACCACGTTCTCGCCACGCGAGACGACGGTGCCCTTGAACACGCTCGCGGGCTGGTCGAACACCGGCTGGGCCTGGCCGGCGACGGCCAGCAGCAGGCCGGCGGCCAGGGTGGTGAGACGGAACGAAGAACGCAATGACATGACAGGCTCCTTGTACGGGTACCGCGCACACTGCGCGGTGGATCAACAGTTGCCTGGGCCGGTGCGACAGCGCGCATGGAGCCTGGGTAGCGGAAGCACGCGCGGGGCGTGCCGAATCGGTGGCGCCGCGCTCAGGGCTGCGCCGGGGGCAGCGTCGTGCTGCGGTCGGCAACGCCGTACAACACGCTCAGCGCTGCCTGCAGCGAGGCCTGCAGCATCGGGCCGTGGCCCAGCCCGGGGAATTCGCGGTACTGCACCTCCAACCCGGGCAGCGCGCCCAGGCGCCGGGCCAGGTGCATGGCCGCATCCGGGCTGGCACCGCCGATGCGGCGCAGGTGCGCGACCACGCGCGGGTTGCCCATATCGCGCTTGCCGCGGTCGCCGACGCGCTCGGCACCGCCCAGCATGATCCAGACCTTCGCGGCCTGGCCGTGCTGGCTGTGCAGGAACTGTTGTTCCATGTCGCCCAGCGGCGCGCCCTGGCTCCACCACAGCGACGGGCTGGCCGCCAGGTAGTACTGGAATGCGGCCGGGCGCGTGTACAGGCTGCTCAACACGAACAGGCCGCCCAGCGAATGGCCCCACAACGCCTGCTGGCTGCGGTCGATGCGCGCGCGCTTTTCCACTTCCGGCTTGATCCGGCGTTCGATCAGGTCCTGGAACGCGAACGCGCCACCGCCGGCCACCGTCGGCGCGCCGTTTTCATCGGCGGCACGGTCGATCCAGGCGGTGTAGTCGATCGTGCGCGCCGCCGAATCGATGCGCAGGTCGTTGTCGTAGCCGATGAACACCAGCACCGGTGCCGCCTTGCCGGCCAGCTCGGCCAGCAGGGCCTGGTCCATCACCATCGCCGCGGCATTGCCGTCGAGCATGTACAGCACCGGCGCCGGCGCCTTGCCGGCACGCAGCGGAATGCCGACATTGACCTGCCAGCGGCGCTGCCGATCCGGGCTGTCCAGGCTGAAGCGCTCGAAGCGGTAGCTCTCGGCCTTCTGCTCGAAGATGGTGTTGCCGACCCGCTGCTGCGGGTTGCGCTGCTGCGCCGACGCGGCCGGCACCACGCAGGCCAGGCTCAGGAGCAGGCCGGCCAGCGGCAACAGGGCGGGCAATGGGCGGCCGCGGGCCGCAAAAAACAACGTCATCGGCACTCGGGGGGTGGCAGCACGCAGCCGCACAACCCGCTTCATAGGGGGACGCGCCAGTCTACCCTAAATGCGAATGCGTATCACATAGATCAGTGCGGCAACGTGATGCTGCCATCGGGGCCTGCATCAACTGCGGGCGACCATTGCCACGATCGCCGCGGCCAGCTCTTGCTGCGCCTGCTCCGCGGTGACATCGCCGTTGACCGTCGCATAGGCCAGCCCTTCGGCAGCGCCCAGCATGCCCCACAGGCCGGCCGCCGACAGCGCGCCAGATGGCGCGAATGGCACCAGCAGACGGCGGCACTGCTCGATGAACACCGTTTCGTAGGCGCGCTTGAGCCGGGCCAGTTCCGGCGTGCCGGCCAGTGCGGCCATCACCCCGGGGATCTCGCGGCCCTGGGTCTGTACACAGGCCACGTACGACTGCGCGATGACCTCGGCCTTGTCCTGCAAGGTGGGCCCGCTGGCGGCCCAGGCCGCCTCCATCACCGCCGCCTGGCGCTGGTCGAATTGTCGATACAGCGCGGCCAGCAGGCCGGCGCGGCTGCCGAAGTGGTCATACACCACCGGCTTGGTCACCCCGGCCTGCTCGGCCAGCCGGCCCAGCGTCAACGCTTCGGTGCCCTCCTCGCGGACCAGCCGCCAAGCTTGGTCCAGCAGCTGCTGGACCCGGTCGGCACGGCTCAGGCGACGGCGCGGCGCGGCATCGGCAGGAACGGAGGATGGGCTTGACATCGTTATATACCACCAGTAACTTACGATTAGTAACTTACGGAAGGTAAGTTGCCCGCAGCATACACCCCCTCCCCGACCGGATCCATCGCATGCGCACCCTGATCGTGCTTTCCCACCCTTCGCCGGACTCGCTTACCCATGCCGTCGCCGCAGCCATCGGCAACGGCATCACCAGCGCCCGGCCCGAAGCCAGCGTGACGCTGGCCGACCTCAGCGCCGAAGGCTTCGACCCGCGCTACCGCCAGGCCGACGTCGACGCGCACCACCAGCGCCAGCCGTTCCCGGACGACGTGCTGGCCGAGCAGGCCCGGCTGGACCACGTGGACACCCTGGTACTGGTGTTCCCGGTGTACTGGTGGTCGATGCCCGCCCAGCTCAAAGGCTGGATCGATCGGGTGTTCTCCAATGGCTGGGCCTATGCCGAGGCCGAGGCCGACGGCCGCGTCGTCAAGAAACTGCAGCGGCTTCGGGTGCACCTGGTCGGGCTGGGCGGCGCCGATCAGCGCACCTGGTCCAAGCGCGGCTACGACACGGCGATGAAGGCCCAGATCGATACCGGCATCTTCGACTACTGCGGCGCGCAGGTGGTCTCGTCCACGCTGTTGCTGGAGGTGGACAGCACCGATGCCGCCCCGCACCTGGCCACCGCCCACGCCATCGGCCATGCGATCGGCTGAGCCAATGCACAAGGGCTCCCGCAGGCGCCCTTGGGATCGATCTTCAGCCGATGCCGCGCGACTGCCTGCCCCTGCCCGACGACGGCCGGGCCCGACGCCGCACACTCAGCGCGGGGAGCAGCCGTTGCGTGCCCGCTCCACCGTCGTGGGCGTCGCGCCCTCATTGGCCTCCCATCCCTGCAGCGTCATCTGGTCAGGCACCTGCGCCTGCCGGGCGGCGGTGGATACCAGCAGCTCGCGCCACGCCCCCACCGGCTCCAGTTCGGCCAAGCGCGCGGCGCGGTCGTCGTCCGTGCTGAACGCATCGTCGGGCGCGGACGCCGGCGTGGTGGTGAGCGTGGCCAGCTTGGTCATCAGAATCCGCAGCCGCTGCGGGTCCGGGCGCTCCACCTCCAGCGCGAAGCGCTCCTTGCCGTAGGCCCAGGACGTTTCGGCGGTGGTTTCCAGGCGTGCGCCGGGCTCGGGCAGTATCAGCGCCTTGCCGGCGGTGCCCTGCACCATCGCCACGCCGCCGAGC
This sequence comes from Stenotrophomonas rhizophila, assembly GCF_020857975.1. Taxonomy (GTDB): domain Bacteria; phylum Pseudomonadota; class Gammaproteobacteria; order Xanthomonadales; family Xanthomonadaceae; genus Stenotrophomonas; species Stenotrophomonas rhizophila_C. Next base: position 38,965 of record NZ_JACWUO010000012.1, on the reverse strand, counting down.
AAGGCCATGTACTGCCCCATGCGCGCAGCCTTCAATGCATCACCCTGCACGTTCACCGCATCCGGCAACCCGCCCACCATATTGAAGTACACCGATTGCCCGCACAGGATCATCAGGATCGGCTCGCCATCGGCGGTGTCGGCGCCGCCTTGCAGCAACATGCTGTCGCCGTTGGCATACTGCTGCAACTGTGCCTGGTCGATGACCTGCCCGGCCACCTGTCCCTGGCGCACGGTCACGCGGGAGCTGTTTTCAAGCAGCGATTCGATCGACGCGGTCGGCGCAGCCGCAGCGGCGGCGCCTGCAGTGGCCAGCAGCAGCGCGCAGGCCAGCGCACGGGGCAGGGGTACAACCTTCATGTTCATCATCCTTGCAGCAACAGGTGCAGCGGCAGTGCCGATGCATGGGCTGCACAGGATACGCCCACTCAAGCGATGCGGCGCGCCAAACAAAACGTCCGGCCATCCCGGCCGGACGCATTGACCGTTTCGGCTGCGACAACGCTTATTCTTCCTCGTCCTGCCCGCCCTGCTGGCCGCCGCGCTCGCGCCGGTTCTGGTCGGCATCCTGCTGCTGTTGCTGCTGGCCCTGGCGCTGGTTGTCGCGGTCCTGCTGGTTCTGCTGGTTCTGCTGGCCGGGCTGACCCTGCCGATTGTTCTGGCCCGGCGCGTTCTGCTGGTTCTGCTGCGGATTGTTCTGGTTGCCCATGACGGTATCTCCAGTGATCGGCAACGTGATCGTCGCCGGTGAATCCATCCTGGGCGCACGCGCGTTACCCGGACGTGCGCGGCGCCGCCCTGGGCGTGCACGCGGTGGGCACCTGATTGAACAATTCACAACCGCGCGTGCAGCGGTCACGCCACTGTCGCGTGGCGCTCGGCATGGCCTCCACTACGCCGACGCAGTCGCGCAGATCGGCAAAAAAAGGTCCTTCGCCTATTTGCGGAACTACAACCAGCCATTGTCCGGATGCATTGGCGTTGCTGTTCTGCTTCGCGGACAAACTCAAAAGCGTTTCGTGCCCCTGCGGGGCGCGAGTCACTTTCTGATGTCGCACATCCGTGTGCGCCACCCTACGGGCCAGCTACGCTGTTCCGCGCCGCTCCTGCGGCGCTGGTGCTCGTGCAAGAAAGTAACCAAAGAACACGCCCGCGCCTCCGTAACAACGAATTTCCGTAGTGAAGAACGCGTCGCAACGCGCCCGTTTCCGGACGCATGGGATTGCGATGCTCGGCTCGCTCCAAGGGGGAGGTAGATCAAGATCGCGAGCAACGGCAACAGCAACGGCAACAGCGGCCGATCAACGGTCGGGTCTACGCAGCCTGTTCCAGGCCCTACCATCGCAGGTAGTTCCGACCCGCGATCGGACAGCATTCTTTGGACGCCAGGCTGTCTGACCGTAGCTCGGATCTGCCGTTTTCTGTGAGTACCAGCAATGTATGAAGGGTTGGCGTGGGTGGGTTGGCGGGACTGTCGAAAACATGGATGTTTTCGCCAAGCCCCCAAGGAGGGGTTCACGGCGTGTCCCGCCAACCCACCCGCGCCAGCCCAATCCGCACATAGATGAGTCGCTGCCTTTGATCTGAGCCTGCAGTTCGCTGCTGGCTCCCCATAAATCGGCGAGGAACCAAAAAAAACGCCCCGCAATGCGGGGCGCTCGGTACATCAGCACGCAGGCCGGATCAGACCGTCGGCGGCACCGGGCCGAAGCGGTTGTCGCCCGGGGTGCCCGGCAGCACGTTGAACACCAGCAGCACCAGACCGCCGACGAACGGGATCAGGCCCACCAGCAGGAACCAGCCGGACTTGTCGATGTCGTGCAGGCGGCGGATGCCCACCGCGATCGCCGGAACGATCACCGCCAGCGAGAACACGCCCAGCAGCACGCCGAACAGGCCGGTCAGCAGGTTGCTCTCCATCGCCACGCCAATGCCCATGCCGGCATAGCCGACCAGGATCACCAGGAACAGGAACAGCTGGAACATCCAGTATTCCTTGCGGCCGGCACGGCCATCGAACTGGGCATAACGCTTAAGCGGAAGCAGCATGGATTTCATTGGAGTCACTTCATCCTGAAAGTAGTAAGCCCTGCATCTCCGTGACCGCGGCTGCGCGCCACGGAACAGGGCGGCGCGCAGGATAACAGCTGTTCAGGTAGTTTTCGATGGCTGAATCGGGTATTGACAGGTCCGGGCTGTCGCAAGCCACCTCGCGTTCGACGCCCAACTTGCCATACGGCGAGGTACGGGGTGCTTGAGGCGTGGTGTCGCCAGCCAAACGCGAATCAAGCGCCCAGCCGGCGATCCAACCGACTCACTCTCCCAGCTCCCGGGATCAACGCCCGGCTCGCAAAATCCCAAACACCGTTCGCAGAGACAGACGCAATCAAGGCACCGCGACTGACGCTATCGGCTTCGTATTGGCGATACTACGGTCTTGCAAATGGAGCGCCGTAACGGTTCTCGTCCTTGTCACCTTCGACGAGCATGAAATACACCATGATCAACGGACCGACCGACGGAATCAGCGAAAGCAGCATGAACCAGGCCGAGCGATTGCCATCATGCAGCCGCCTGACCAGCAGTGCAGTCAGCGGCCAGATCGTTGCGACCAGCACGGCAGAGCCGATCATTGCACCCGCGCGGATGGGCGGCGTCATCCCTGTTCGGACCCGATACGCTTCTGCGGATACGCCGTAAATCATCAGGCCAACGCAAGCAATCAACGTCCAGCCAACAACCAGAACCAGCGGACGCGCCTCCTTGACATCCGATCGTCCGGAGAAATCCAGCGCCCTGCGGAAGGGCAGCAGTAGATTGTTCATCGCAACTCCTCAGGCACGCGTGTCGGGCGGGCCAAAACGATTGTCGCCAGGCGTGCCGGGCAGCAGCATCATGAACAGCACGACCAACGCGCCCAACGGGATCAGGATCAGCAGTACAAGCCAGTCCGGCTTATTGCTGTCATGCAGCCTTCTGACGGTCACCGTGACGGTGGGGACGAAGCAGGCGAGCGAAAATAGCGCCAGCACAACCATGCCACTGACGGAAAGCAAGCTACTCTCCATCGCCGCACCAACACCTATGACGGCGTAGCAGGCAATCGTCACCAGCATAGTAAATAGGATGAACCTCCAGTATTCCTTGCGACCAGATCGGCCGGAACACTGGGCATAGCGGTTGAACGGAAGCAGCATCGAACGCATGTAGGCATCATCTCTAGGCGGAAGAAAGCCGAGAGTGCGTACGCCGATGTCGCCGCTGCCTCTCGGCGTGGCGGCGATGATGGGGCCGCAGGGTGCGGATTGACATGCAATTTGTTTCAAATGGGCTGGCGGAGCTGCGTTTTACGAAAATTGTGAGCGCCCATCCGACCATGGGTCGAATCTACCCGCGCAGGTCCGTGCACGGCTCGGACCTGCATTCAATCGCGCGCCGCCTGCCATGCGCCCACCTTGGCGCGGGTCTGTTCCAGCAGCGCATCCAGCGCCTTGCGATCGTATACCTGCCCGCGCAGCACGACCGTATCGATACTGCGGGTGGCATGGATGTCCTCCAGCGGATTACGCTGCAGCAGCACCAGGTCGGCAGCCTTGCCGGCGGCGATGCCACCGTAGCGGTCCAGCGTGCCGAACCAGGCCGGACCGGCGCGGGTGGCCGCCGACAGCGCCTGCGCCGGGGTCAGCCCTTCCTTGACGAACAGGTCCAGCTCATCGTGCAGGCCGATGCCGGGATAGTTGAATGAATTGAGAAAGCCCGCGTCGGTGCCGGCCATGATGGTGACACCGGCCTGCTGCAGCAGCGGCAGCACCGCTGCCACCCGGTGGTAGCCATCGTGCCGCGCCTGGATCTGCGCCGGGCTGGCCTTGGCCGCGCGTTCCACCCGCCACGCATAGGTTGCCTGCAGCTTCGGGCCGATATAGGCCAGGTACGGATCGTGGGCGTGGTCGTCCTGGTCCAGGAAGTCCAGGATGCGCCCACCGTTGAGGGTCGGGGTGACATACACGCCCTTGGCGGCGAAACCGCGGTAGGCGGCCATCGCGGTGGCGCGATCGAAGCCGGCGTCCAGGCGCTGGTTGGCCTGCGCACGGTCGATGCGGCCGGCGGCGAAGTCCGCGGCGATCGCCGCCTCATCCTTGACCCCGGCCTTGTAGGCATAGTCCAGGTGCTCGATCGAACTGATCCCGGCATCGACCGCCTGCTGCACGGTCAAGGCCATCGGAATATGCCCGGACGCGCGCAGGCCGTTGGCGCGCGCGCCACGCACCGCGGCCAGGAACAGGTCCGGGGTCAGGGCGCTGTCGGTGATCTTGACGAAGTCCACCTGGTCGCGCTTGAGCCGTACGAAGGCCGCATCCAGATCGGCCTGACTGCCCACCTCGATCGTGCCCTTCCAGACCGGCTTGAGGCCTTCGATCTTGGCCCCGGAGGTGAACAACTGCGGGCCGGCCAGGCTGCCGCCGCGGATCTGTGCGCGCCACTGCAGCACCTGCCCGGGCAGGTCGCCGGAGGCATCGCGGATGCTGGTGATGCCATGGGCGATATACAGCGGCAGCAGGGCCTTGTTCTCTTCGATCAGGTCCGGGCCCCCGCCGAAGTGCACATGCATGTCCCATAGGCCCGGAATCAGGTAACGGCCCTTGGCCTGGATACGATGCGGCGCGGTCCACGCCCGGGCGATGGCCTGGTCATCGCCGACGGCGACGATGTCATCGCCGCGCACCACCACGCTCTGGCCGGGCACGGTACGTTCGTGCTCGATATCGACCACGGTGGCGTGATGGATGATCAGGTCGGCCTGCTCGGCGGCAAACGCCGGCGTGGCCAGCAACAGCAGGGCCGGCAGCAGCAGGCGGTACGACGAGAGGTTCATGGGCGGCACCGCGACAAGGGGATGGCGGCCACGATAGGGCCGCCTCCCGGGCATGCACCAGTTAAATTTCGGCATGCGCGGCATGCACACGGCAAATACCACCCGCCCCGCCGCACAACGGCGGGGCGGGTGCCGGCGGTTTAGACCTCGCCCTGCAGCGCCGGGCGCGCCTGCACGGCGGTCAGCCAGGCCTTGACCGCCGGATGCGCCTCGACGCCGGCACCCAGATACACGCCATAGCCCACCACCGAGCCCACCACCAGGTCGGCCAGCGAATAGTCCGCACCCAGCATCCAGCGCTGCGCCGACAGCCGCGCCTGCAGCAGGTCCAGCAGTTCATTGACGGCGGCCAGGGCCGCGGCAGCGTGGCCCGGGCTACGCAGCGCCTCGTCCTGGGTGGCCAGCCACAGCCGATTCAATACCGTCATATAGGTGACATAGGCCCAACTGGTCCACGACAACGCCTGCAGGCGCTCGGGCGTGCCCTCGGCCGGCCACAGGCCCTGGGCAACGCCATGCTGCGCCCCCAGCCACTGCAGGATCGCCAGGCCTTCGAACAGCGGGGTGCCATCGACCACCAGGCAAGGCACCTTGCCATTGGGGTTGATCGCCAGGTACTCGGCGGTGCGCTGTTCGCTGCTGCGGATGTCGATCCTGACCCGCTCGTGCGGCACGCCCAGTTCGGCCAGGGCACAGGTAACCGGGGTAGCGCTGGACATCGGGTGCCAATAGTAGACGAGGGACATATGCAATTCCTTGTGGATGATCGAGGGTGAACAAACGGTGCGGCCTGGATCCCGCAGGGGACGGCCTTGCACCCTGGCCACAGGCTAGCCACCATTGCGGCCAGTTCCTGTCCTCGATAGCGGCCACCCTGCCCCCATGCTGACCACCTCCGCCCGCCTGCTGAGCCTGCTGTCGCTGCTGCAATCGCGCCCGCACTGGGCCGGCAGCGCACTCGCCGAACGCAGTGGCGTGCATCCGCGCACCCTGCGCCGCGACATCGACCGCCTGCGCCAGCTCGGCTACCCGATCCAGGCCAGCAGCGGCGTGGCCGGCGGCTACGCGTTCCGCGCCGGTCGCGCGCTGCCGCCGCTGCTGCTGGACGACGAGGAAGCCCTGGCCGCCGCGGTTGCACTGCGCACCGCGGTGACCGGCACGGTCAGCGGCATCGAACAGACCGCCATCACCGCCCTGGTCAAACTGGAACAGGTGATGCCGCCGCGCCTGCGCAAGCGACTGGACGCCCTGCGTTCGGCGATCCTGCCGCTGGACCAGGTGGGCCCGGTGGTCGATGCCGGCCTGCTGGCCGCATTGGCCGGCGCCTGCCGCGACCAGCTGCAGCTGCGCTTCGACTATTCCGACCGCACCGGCCAGCCCAGCCAGCGCCTCACCGAACCGCAGGGCGTGGTGCATACCGACCGGCGCTGGTACCTGGTGGCCTGGGATACCACCCGCCAGGACTGGCGCACCTTCCGCATCGACCGCATCGTCGGTGCGCCCAGCGTGGGCGCGCATTTCAGCCCCCGCCCGGGGCCCGGCGATGGCGACCTGCGCCAATGGGTGGTGCAGGCGCTGTCGCTGGGCCAGTACGCCGAGCAGGCTCGGATCATCCTGCACGCGCCGCTGGCCACACTGCGCAACCAGATCCCGGCCTCGGCCGGAACGCTGGAAGCGGTGGATGAACAACGCTGCCTGCTACGTTGCGGGGCCAACCCACTGGGGTCGGTGGTGTACTGGCTGATGGCGCTGGAACTTGAGTTCGAGGTGCTGGGCCCGCCGGCCCTGCGTGAACGCCTGCGCGATGCCGGCCAGCGGCTGGCGCGCAGCCTGGCGCGCGGCGAGACAAAGGCAGGCAACCCCGGTTGAGCTGGCGTGGCGGTTTGCCGCTCCCGGCACCCCAGGCGCGCTGCTGCTGCCTTCAGCCGTGCCGATGGCCGCGCCATCGGTGCCGATGACGCGCGTGGTGCGGGTGGCGGTGGGTCCGGCCCAGCACCGGGTGCTGTCGCCCGATTCGATGCCGTGCTACTGCAGCCTGGCCGACATGAGCGGCTACCACCTGGCCGTATCGCTGCGCAGGATGGAACAGCAGCGCCGGCGCACGCCGGCCTCCCGCACCACCCGCACCACCTGGGGTGCTGCAGACTCTTGGCCAGCCGGCGGCGGCCGAAGTGTCTGGCGACCTGTATGCACTCGACGTGGAGATCGCACCGGAGCGGCGCGAAATCGACCGCCTGCTGCGGCACCTGGAACAGGTGATCGCCGCGCTGGACACCGACGCGATCACCTGAGCCGGGCAGCGCAGGCGCACCTACTTGAGCTGCAGGGGGTAACGCTGCCACAGCACGTGCACCAGGAACCCGGTCAACTCCGGGTCCTTGCTGCTGATCGCCGCGCGGATCTTGTCCAGCAGCACCATGTCGCTGCAGCTGCGCACATCGGCGTGGTCGGCCTGGCCGGCGCGGCGCGCGCGGTAGCGTGCCGCACGCTGTGCATCGGTCATCGCATAGCCGAACGTGGGCGGACGGCCGCGTTTGCGCGGCAGCGTCAGTTCCAGGGTGCCGGGGTCTTGTTCATCGCGCATGACGGACGAAGATGCGAACGGGGGCGCGCACGATATCGTGAGACATCACTTTAATCCAGCGTTTTCGGCGTTAATCCGCACATTGCGTGCGTGTGATGCAGCGCGTGGGGTAATGGTAGGGTCGCATGCCAATCGACTGCCCGTAACGCTGATCGGCCCTCGAAGGCATGACCTAGAACGGAGCCTGCGCTTCGAATGGCGCCATGCCTTCGCCGCACCGGTCGGCAGGGTCGGCAGTCGATCGGGGATGCGACCCTACCAGGGGGCATGCCGGGGCTGCATCAAATGGTTGCGCTGCGCCTTGGCAGGGTCGCATCCCGATCGACTGCCCACAGCGGTGATCGGCCGTTGGAGGCATGACCTCAAACGGAGCCCGTGTTTCGGACGGCGCCATGCCTTCGCCGCATCGATCAGCAAGGTCGGCAATCGATCGGGGATGCGACCCTACACCGGGTCATGCCTTCGTGGCGCCGGTCGACGGTTGATGCGGGGTGACGCCCAGGCAGGGCCGCCCTGCCCTCAGCGCCAGGCGTCGGCCAGCCGCGCGCCGGCCCAGACCAGGGCCATGCCGCCGGCCAGGCTGATGCCCAGGTACAGCGGCAACATCAGGCCGCGATCGCTGCGCGCCAACAGCAGCGTCTCCAGCATCATCGAAGAGAACGTGGTCAGGCCGCCGAGGATGCCCACCAGCAGGAACGCGCGCCAGTACACCGCCGCATGGCCACGGCCCTGCAGCCACACCATCACGTAACCGGCGGCAAAGGCGCCGACCAGATTCACCGTCAGCGTGCCCCAGGGGAAACCATTGCCGAACTGGCGCAGCAGCGCATCGCCGACCATGAAACGCAGTGCCGCGCCCAGCGCGCCGCCGGCCATCACCAGGCCCAGCTGCTGCCACCACAGCGCGAAATCACCCATCACCGCCGTCCTTGTCGGCGCGGGCCTGCGCCCGGGCCGCACGCAAGCGGTCGAGCTTTTCCTTCAACTTGATCTCCAGCCCGCGCGCCACCGGCTGGTAGTACACCCGCTCGCCCATCGCATCGGGGAAACCGGTCTGGTCCAGCGCGATACCGCCGTCGGCGTCGTGGTCGTACTGGTAGGCCTTGCCGTAGCCCAGCTCCTTCATCAGCTTGGTCGGTGCGTTGCGCAGGTGCAGCGGCACCTCCTGGGTGCCGGTTTCCCGCACTTCCGCCTTGGCCAGGTTGAAGGCGGCGTAGCCGGCGTTGGACTTGGCGGTGCTGGCCAGGTACAGCACCAGCTGCGCGAACGCCAACTCGCCTTCCGGGCTGCCCAGCCGCTCGTAGATATCCCAGGCTTCCAGCGCCATCGACTGCGCGCGCGGGTCGGCCAGGCCGATATCCTCGATCGCCATGCGGGTCAGGCGCCGCGCCAGGTAGGACGGATCGCAGCCGCCATCGAGCATCCGGGTCAGCCAGTACAGCGCGGCATCGGGGTTGGAGCTGCGCACCGACTTGTGCAATGCCGAAATCTGGTCATAGAACTGTTCGCCGCCCTTGTCGAAGCGGCGGGTACGGTCGGCCAGCACCTGCACCAGCATCTCCGGACTGATCCGGCCACCGTCACCGCCGGCCAGTTCGGCGGCGATCTCCAGCAGGGTCAGGGCGCGGCGCACATCGCCGTCGGCGGCGGTGGCAATCTCCAGCAGCGATTCGGGCGCTACCTGCAGCCCCTCCCCGGCCAGCCCGCGCGGCACATCGTCCAGTGCGCGCTGCAGCGCCTCGACGATATCGGCCGGCGACACCGATTCAAGCACATGCACGCGGCAGCGCGAGAGCAGCGCCGAGTTCAGTTCGAACGAGGGGTTTTCGGTGGTGGCGCCGACGAACACGATGGTGCCGCGCTCGATATGCGGCAGGAACGCATCCTGCTGGGCCTTGTTGAAGCGGTGCACCTCGTCGACGAACAGTACCGTGCGCCGTCCTTCGGCGAAGCGTTGCGCGGCCTCGGCCAGCACCTGGCGCACCTCGGGCAGGCCTGACAGCACCGCCGAGATCGCGCGGAATTCGGCATCGGCGTAATGGGCCAGCAGCAGCGCCAGGGTGGTCTTGCCGCAGCCCGGCGGGCCCCACAGGATCATCGAATGCACATGCCCGGATTCGACCGCGCGGCGCAGCGCGCTGCCCGGCGCGAGCAGGCGTTTCTGCCCGACCATCTCGTCCAGGGTCTGCGGGCGCATGCGCTCGGCGAGCGGACGCATGTTGTCCCGATCCACGCTCAGCAGATCGGGCCCGTTGAATGTCGTTCGGTTTCTGGCCACGTGCTTATTCTACCGTGACCGGCCTGACACCGCGCCTCCGCTGGCAGCACCGGGCCTGGGGTCGCCCTGGTAGTGCCGGCCGCTGGCCGGCTCCTCATGAAGCCAGGCAGGATCAAATGCGTTTCGTGCCCCTTCGGGGCGCGAGTCACTTTCTGATGTCGCACATCCGTGTGCGCCACCCTACGGGCCAGCTACGCTGTTCCGCGCCGCTCCTGCGGCGCTGGTGCTCGTGCAAGAAAGTAACCAAAGAACACGCCCCCGTCCGCTCGCCGCCGGGCTTTGCCCGTCGGTGCCCTGCGCTTCTCGCGTCATCGGGGGACGGCGCGGAACTCGCTGCGCTCGCGCCCCTAGACCAGCGGGCGCCCGTTATTCCAACGCGTCGCCACGCGCCCATGCGTTGCCGCACAGCCCTCAGCACGCTTCATGCTTGGCCCGCGCCTCTTCGCCCGCGCCTCCGTAGCAATGAATGTCCATAGTGAAGAACGCGTCGCTACGCGTCTGTTCCCGGACGAATGGGATTGCGATGCTCGGCTCGCTCCAAGGGGGAGGTAGATCAAGATCACGAACAAACCGCCGGGCAAGGCCCGGCAACAGCAGGGCCTCGGCCTTACTCGCCGATGACGTCGGTACCCTTGGGCGCGGCGAAGCTGAAGGTGCCGGCGGCAAAGGCCGGGTTGCGCTTCCAGCCGGTGAAGCTGATCACCGTGCGCTGGCCCACCGCGTCCACCACTTCCATCCGGGCCAGGCCCTGGGCGTTGAAGCCCAGCGCGGCGTACTGGAAAGCGGTATCGGTCTCGCGCTTAGGGGTCAGCGACAACCACTGCAGGCCATCGCGCGCGGCCGCTTCCTGGCTGACGTCGTATTGCTTGTCCAGCAGCGCCGGGTTGATCAGCGCGGTCAGCGGGCTGTTCTGCTCCTGCGCGCCCTGTGCACGCACCGTGGCCTGCTCCAGGTCCGGCTCGTACACCCAGACCTTCTTGCCATCGGCCACGATCAGCTGCTCGTGCGGCTTGATGTACTCCCAACGGAACAGCCGCGGCGCCGACAGCGCGACCCGGCCGCTGGTGGTTTCCTTGATCTTGCCCTTGCTGTCGAACACCTGCTGGCTGAACTGCCCGTCCAGGCCCTTCAGGCCCTGGGTGAACCGGTTGAGCTCATCGCGGGCGCCGGCCCAGGCCGAGGCCGAACCGACGCTGGCCACGACCAGGGTGGCGGCGACCAGATAGCGGCGGAAGGAGGTGTGCATGCGGGTATCCAGACGAAAGTGAAGGATGGAAGGCAGTGTGCCCATGCCAAGCTGAATGGGCGATCAGGAATAGTATGCACCGCCCCGCCGCGTCGGCGACACGGCCGTCCCGCTACGGGCCGGCCTGGACGCTGCCGAGGTCGCCATACACCACCTGGCCGCGGAAGCCGCGCCGCACCTGCTGGTACAGCGCACGGAAGGCGGCGTAGTCCTGCGGCTGGCACAGCGCCTGCGGGCCGCGCACCGCGCGCTGGTGCAGGCGATGGCGGGCAACGACGACCTGCCCCTGCCGGCTCCAGTCCAGGCGGTATTCGCCGGCGGCGTTCTGGAACCGCTGGCTGCGCGGGATCGCCACGATAGGCACCCCGGCCGGGAATGCCAGCCGGTAGGTTTCCTCGCGCAGGCTGTCGTTGCAGTAGAACGGGGTGGCGTTGTCCGGCGCCGAGGCGGTGGCGTAGATGTCGCGGAACGATTCGCCGCCGGGCGCGTCGGGCAGCAGCATGCCGCCGACCACGCCGAAATCGACGTAGTCGCTGGCGCGGAAGTCGTAGCGGTAGTTGAACGGCCGGGTCAGGTCCTGCGGGTCGCCGAGCAGGGTCAGCGTGCCGCTGCCATCGAAGCCGGAGGACGCCATGATCGACTCCTCCACCCGCGCGCGGTTCTGCGCGTTGAGCCGGGCAAAGGAGCCGCGCATTCCAATCTCGCCCACCTCGCCAGGCTGCAGCACGGTCTGCCCGGACAGGTTGCCGGCCGCATCGAACTGGAAGCCGACCTCCAGCCCGGCGCCGTTGCGCGTGGCATCGTTGTCCGGGGTGCGCGCCAGCACGGCCTGGCGGGTATGCAGTACCGGCGCGCCAAGGTCGCCGTCGGGCAGCTGGCCGAAGCGTGCATAGGCGCTGGTCGAATCCAGGTACAGATCGAACTCGGGCACATAGGTGATGGCATGGTTGAAGCGGCCCAGCAGCGGGATCGCCGGCAGGCTCGGCCCGCCGCCGGCGCCGATCAGCACCGGCGTGCTGTCGATGCCGCGCGCGGCCAGCAGCGCCTCCAGGATCACCACGTGGTCCTTGCAGTCGCCATAGTGGTTGTCCAGGATGCGCTGCGCCGGGTTGGGCTCCAGCCCGCCGTTGCCCAGGTACACCGCCACGTAGCGGATGTTCTGCGACACCCAGCGGTACAACACCGCAGCCTGTTGGCGGCGGTCGACGATGCCGGCGGTGAGCTGGTCGGCCAGGGCCTGGATGCCGGGGGTGACCTTGGCCGCCAGCCCGCCCTTGAGCTGGTAGGCCTGGCCCACCTGCGCCCAGTCGCGGTAGGTGCTGGCCATGATGGTCGGGCTGAATTCCCATGCCGCGGCCGACCAGTTCTGCGCCTGCAGCGGATCGGTGCGCCGGTAGCGCCATTCCCACTGCGCCTGCCCACCACGGATCCGCGGCTGGTCGCTGCCCTGCACACCGCGCTGCTGCACGTGCATCGGCAAACTGGCCGGGGCGCTCAGGGTGACCTGCGCATCGTCGTACTGGGTGAACACGCTGAAGGTTTCCCACAGCCCGAAATAGCCCGGGAAATACGGCGTGGTCTGGGTGCGCCGGGTGCGGTAGACCACCCGCGTGCCCGGCGCCAGGTTGGGAAATACCACCACCCGCACCTTGCGGTCGGCATACATCGCCGCCGCGGCGCTGGAATAGCTTTCCTGGGTGTAGATGCGGTCGGCCGGCACGTCGCGGCGCTGGCCATCGGCGGTCAGCGTGTAGGCAGCCAGTACTTCCAGGGTTTCCATCTTTTCGCTGTAGCTCAGCCGCACCTGGCTGAACTGCTCTACCGCTGCCTTGGTCTTGAGCAGGATTTCATACTCTTCGGTCTGCACGTTGCCGGCATCGGCGCGCACTACGTAATCGGCGCGGTAGCGCACGAAACTGTAGTTGTTGCTGGCCTGGGCCTCGCTGGCCGGCGCAGGCGCGGCCGGGGCGACCGGAGCCGGTGGCGCGGCCGCCGGTGGTGGCGCGGCAGCGGCCAGTGCCAGGGCCGGCGCGAACGCCAGCCCGCCCCACATCATCCAGACCATCGGCTTCATTGCAGGTTCCTTGGTACGCGGCCGGGCGGCGGCATGCGCGGTCAATGCCGGGCGCACGCCGGTGCGTTCATCGCAGCGGCGTGGTTATTTCGGTGGGGGCGGCGCCAGCACGCTGCGGTCGCCGTTGTGTTCGGGCGGGCTGACCACCCCGGCCATTTCCATCGCCTCGATCAGGCGCGCGGCACGGTTGTAGCCGATCTTCAGGCGGCGCTGCACCCCGGAGATCGAGGCGCGGCGGGTTTCGGTGACGATGCGCAGGGCCTCGTCGTACAGCGGGTCGGACTCATCGCCACCGCCGCCGCTGGCCTCGGGCAGGCCGCCGGCGCCCACCACCACGCCATCGCCCATCATCTGCACTTCATCGAGCACGCCGCTGATGTAGTCGGCCGGGCCGCTGGCCTTGAGGTGTTCGACCACCCGGTGCACTTCCTCGTCGGACACGAACGCGCCGTGCACGCGGTCGGGCAACGCGGTGCCCGGCGGCAGGTACAGCATGTCGCCGTGGCCAAGCAGGGTTTCGGCGCCGGACTGGTCCAGGATGGTGCGCGAATCGATCTTGGAGCTGACCTGGAAGCCGATGCGGGTGGGGATGTTGGCCTTGATCAGGCCGGTGATCACATCCACCGACGGGCGCTGGGTGGCCAGGATCAGGTGGATGCCGGCCGCACGCGCCTTCTGCGCCAGGCGCGCGATCAGTTCTTCGACCTTCTTGCCGACGATCATCATCATGTCGGCGAATTCGTCGATGAAGATCACGATGAACGGCAACGTCTCCAGCGGGCGCGGCGCCTCGCCCAGCTCCGGGTTGGGCTTGAACAGCGGGTCCATCATCGGCTGGCCGGCGTCCTCGGCGTCCTTGACCTTCTTGTTGAAGCCGGCCAGGTTGCGCACGCCCACCGCGCTCATCAGCTTGTAGCGCCGCTCCATTTCGGCCACGCACCAGCGCAGGCCGTTGGCGGCTTCCTTCATGTCGGTGACCACCGGCGCCAGCAGGTGCGGGATGCCCTGGTAGACGCTCAGCTCGAGCATCTTCGGGTCGATCATCAGCATCCGCAGGTCTTTCGGCGAGGCCTTGTAGAGCAGGCTGAGCACCATCGCGTTGACCGCCACCGACTTGCCCGAGCCGGTGGTACCGGCCACCAGCAGGTGCGGCATGCGCGCCAGGTCGGCCACGGTCGGGCGGCCGGCGATGTCCTTGCCCAGCGCCAGGGTCAGCGGGCTGGCCGACTTGTCGTACTCCTTGGAGCGCAGCAGTTCGGACAGGTAGATCATCTCGCGGGTGACGTTGGGGATTTCCAGCCCCACCACCGACTTGCCCGGGATCACATCGACCACCCGCACCGACTTGACCGACAGCCCGCGCGCGATGTCCTTGTCCAGCGAGCTGATCTGGCTGACCTTGATGCCCGGCGCCGGCTCGATCTCGAAGCGGGTGATCACCGGGCCCGGGTAGGCGCCCACCACCTGGGCCTCGATGCGGAAGTCCTTGAGCTTGAACTCGATCTGCCGCGACAGCGTTTCCAGGGTGTCCTCGTCGTAGCCCTTGGGCTGCGGCTTGGGATCATCCAGCAACGCCAGCGGCGGCAGGTCCGAGCCATCGCCATTGACCCCGCGGAACATCGGGATCTGGGTCTCGCGCTTGGCGCGGTCGCTCTTCTCCAGCACCGGCTCGGGGCGCGGCTCGATCTTGACCGGCTCGCGCTTGGCGCGTACCTCGGCATCGACCTTGCGCACTTCCTGGCGTTCTTCGCGCATGGCGCGGGTCTGCTGCCATTCGGTGGCCTGTTCCTTCTTCTTGTTGAGCATCGGCTGCAGCGCCAGCACCCAGCGGCCGATCTTTTCCATCACCACGAACCAGGAGATGCCGGTGGCCAGGGTGATCGAGGCCAGCAGCAGTACCAGCACGAACAGGTTGGCGCCCAGCGCGCCGAAGCCGGCACTGAGCGAATTGCCGACCAGCCGGCCGAGGATGCCGCCGGCATGGGCCACATCGCCGGTGAACAGGCGCACGTGCAGGAAGCCGGTGCCAGCGATCAGGAAGCCGACCAGGCCGACCAGCCGCAGCGCCGGGTCCAGGTCATGCTCGCCCTTGCTCTCGCGCTTGAGCCCGAACATGGCGATCCAGGCCAGCGCACCGAGCACGATCGGCAGGACGAAGGCGACATAGCCGAACAGCTGCAGCAGCACATCGGCCACCCAGGCACCCACGCGGCCGCCCATGTTCTGCACCGGCGCGACCACGCTGCCGGTATGCGACCAGCCCGGGTCGGAGGCCGAATAGGTGAACAGGCTGGCCACCAGGTACAGCAGCGCCGGGGCGATGGCGATCAGGCCCAGGTCGCGCCACAGCCGTTGCC
The DNA here is from genome assembly GCF_020857975.1 of Stenotrophomonas rhizophila. GTDB lineage: Bacteria > Pseudomonadota > Gammaproteobacteria > Xanthomonadales > Xanthomonadaceae > Stenotrophomonas > Stenotrophomonas rhizophila_C. The sequence goes on along the minus strand of NZ_JACWUO010000012.1, from coordinate 23,554 downwards.
GCCGCGGGTTGTCGGCAGGCGCAGGCGCGGGCGCGGCCTTGCGCGACGCCGGCTTGCTGTCAGGGGACTTGGATCGTTCCGGGAGCTGCTTCGCCACCTTAGACCACACCTTGGGAATGCACTGTTAGTGCTTGATAATAAACGACCAACCGCCACCGGGGGTAGGTACCGGCTGTCAGTCGGTACAGCTTCCCGGCGCGGCCACGCCAAAACCCCGGCACCGGGCCCGGTCGCGCGCCGGCTGGGCTGCGGCGTTCCACCGGCCGCCTTGAATCGCCCCGCCCCTGCCGCCACTCTATGACCTGCCTTGGACGCCGTGCAATCACCACCGGCGCCCCGCCCCATCACCTTAACGCGAGTCTACATGAGCCATTCCCTGCCCTCCCGCCACCAGAAGCTCGTCATCCTCGGCTCCGGCCCGGCCGGCTGGACCGCCGCGGTCTACGCCGCCCGCGCCAACCTCAAGCCGGTGGTGATCACCGGTTTGCAGCAGGGTGGCCAGCTGATGACCACCACCGAAGTGGACAACTGGCCCGGCGACGCGCACGGGCTGATGGGCCCGGACCTGATGAGCCGGATGCAGGCCCACGCCGAACGCTTCGAGACCGAGGTGATCTTCGACCACATCCACACCGCCGACCTGTCCCAGCGCCCGTTCCGGCTGATCGGCGACAGCGCCGAGTACACCTGCGACGCGCTGATCATCGCCACCGGCGCCACCGCCAAGTACCTGGGCATTGCGTCGGAAGAAGCCTTCAAGGGCCGCGGTGTGTCGGCCTGCGCCACCTGCGACGGCTTCTTCTACCGCGACCAGGACGTGGTAGTGGTGGGCGGCGGCAACACGGCCGTGGAAGAGGCGCTGTACCTGTCCAACATCGCCCGCAAGGTCTACCTGGTGCACCGCCGCGACACCCTCAAGGCGGAAAAGATCATGCAGGACAAACTGTTCGCCAAGGTCGCCGCCGGCAAGATCGAGACCGTCTGGCACCACCAGGTGGACGAAGTACTGGGCAACGACGCCGGCGTCACCGGCGTGCGGGTGAAGTCCACCCTGGATGGCAGCACCCGCGACATCGAGGCGCACGGCTTCTTCGTGGCCATCGGCCACCACCCCAACACCAGCCTGTTCGATGGCCAGCTGAACATGAACAACGGCTACCTGGACATCCGTTCTGGCCTGGGCGGCAACGCCACCCAGACCTCGGTGGAAGGCGTGTTCGCCGCCGGCGACGTCGCCGACCAGCACTACCGCCAGGCCATCACCTCGGCCGGTTTTGGCTGCATGGCCGCGCTGGACGCCGAGCGTTACCTGGACGCCAAGGGCGCGTTGGGCTGAGGCCGGGCAGCACCGGCGCAGTAGCAACGGAAGGCCGGCGCAGTGCGCCGGTCTTTTTGTTGGTGGTGTGGGCTATGTGGCGCCATGGCAGCTCAAGCCTGGCAGCTGCGACGCATAGTGGCGTGACCCAGCTTCATTTTTGTCCGCAGCTCCACCGCCCTCCCGGGAGTATGGCCCTGGAAAGTAATGCTCAAACGGAAGCCCTTCATACAAAACATCCACCTGCACCTCGTGAAGGCCCGCCTTTTCTGCATAGACGCGCAGGCTGTTGCTGATGTACTGCTCAATTTCCTCCGTCGAGCTGTCATCCTGCGCCGGCAAAAACCCTGGCCCGAAGTCAATGATCACCCGATCTCCGGCGATGTCCGCCCTCGCCTTGACGGTTACGTTCGGCGGCTTGGATCGCTTGAGCCGATCGGCATCCAGTATCCGCTGCGCTTCGCGCGTAAGCAGCAGATCCAGCCCCGTATCGCTCTCTACGACAGACCCTGCCGACCGTTGTTGCGCGACCGTCGCCCACGAGGTCCCGCTGCCAACCACCAGCAGCATCAGCGCAGCCCACCGCCAACGACGGAATGTCTTCATGCTCACTCCCAGCCAACGAAGCATCAAACGCGGCTACCCGAATACTGAGCCAGCGGTGGCGCAGCCATCCCGTGTCAACCCGGCCTACGAACTACGGATGCACTGCTGCCGATACCGGACCGGCACCGATTTGACCCCGTCATCGTCAACCAGCGAAGTCTCCCAGAACAATGGTGCCGAACCGCTGTTGTTGCAGGACAACGCGATCTTCAACGGCGTCGGCTGCGGTGCGTCCACGGTGATCTCGCTGCCGCGACACACCCAGCCCGGCGGGCACCCCACGTTGCGCGTCACGATACGCAACGGATACTGCGGATAGCCCTCGAACGGCACCTCGATCTCGCGCGAAGCGCCCTGGGACATGCTGACATCCTCGATGGCTTCGCCCTTGAGCGGCTTGCAGTCCTTGCCTTCGCGGAACAGGCGGTAGCCTTTTTCGACGCCTTTCATTGAGGCGATGCGGAATTCTGGATCGAGTAGCGCAGCTGCATCATCAGGATTGGTATGAAATGCCGTTTCAACGATTATTGACGGCATGTGCGCCTCTCGATTCTCCCCTTTGTTATCAACATGCGGGGCGGGCGCCACCACAAAAGCCTCATAGCCGGCCCTACTTTGTATCAGCTCTTTCATTGAGCACAGCACACTACGTCCCAGTGCAGCGTCAACAGCCCGGCCCGGCTGGACTATGACCCGGCTACCACGCACCACGCCGCTGTCTTCGCCATTGCTGTGAAGATGTATCAGCACATTTGCCCCGACGTGGTTGGCTAGCTTTGGCCTGCTATTGATGTCCTCCCGCTCTTCCCTGTCCCATAGCGTACTGCCTGCGTATGTATTCCATATCCCGGTCTCCATGGGGTATTGCTGCGCGATTGCATAGCGCGCGGCCATGGTCCACCACTCGAATCCACTCTCCGGATGAGTCGTACCTGCCTCCTGTACGCGGGCCCTTGTGACTGCCATACCACTACGAGCCTCCACCAAAGCCCTCAACTCACCTGCATACAAAGGCGTCAGCAACCCCTCGCTCACACCGTTGTGCTCGTCGCGGGAGGTTACCCACGTATTGGTCCTATAGCTCATGAAATAACCATGGCCTGCCGCAACAACTGCCATCCCGGACCGTCCCGTCGCTTGCCGCCGCCGCTCGCCTTCCAAGCGGGCAGCGTCATCGGCAGCCTTGACTTCGGGAAAGTAGTGGTAGATGTCCTTGCCGTCATACAGGTACTCCACGGTACTGACTGGAGCGAACTTTTCGGCCTCATAGATCAAGCCGTTGTTTATGTTGCTTCTCTGGTCCTCGAATGAAGGGCCGTAGTCCTCAGGAAGAAATGACCTGTCCAGGCGCACCGTAATCACCCCGGTTGCGATGTTCAGCGAGGCATCGACATGCCGGGGGCGCAACTGACCGCCTACCAGCGCCACCCGTTCCAAGGCATATCGAGCGCGCTGCGTCAACAAGGTATCGAGCTCGACATCGCGTTCTAACTGCAGCGACTCTGCACTTGCACCGCGCACCGACGCGACGAGAAGAAGGTTCGCCGCTGTAATTAATCCGACCAGCAGTAGAATGGAAGTCATTTGGCGTGACATTGACGTTCTCCATAGGATCAAGTGGCGTGCATGGCCGCATCACCTCGTCACCAGCTTGCCCCGCCCTATCAATGCTAAACACGCGCTTCCGCACGCTTCGCGAAGCTCGCGAAACCTTGATCCAATCGATCCAACGAAACAAATTGATAAGACCTACTCATTCTTTCAATCCACGGCGCGGCGTCATACCGATATTTCCAAGGTTCAGGGCGCGCGACGCACCTGGAACGGGCAGTACGCGCGGAACGGGGCTACAGCCCACCAGGTCCGGCCAATCTGCGCTGCCTGGCATGCACAGAACCCGGCTCACCTCACAGTTCTCCACATCAGCCTTTGAAGGTTTCAATCGCCTCCACAAGTAGCATTGAACTCCCCATCACCCCCCCACGCACCATCGGCCTGCCCTATCCTTCCCCCATGCCCGATACACGCTTCCTGCACCGCCTGTCCGACCTCCCGGCCGCCGCCTGGGATGCCCTGCACGACGGCGGCAATCCGTTCGTCTGCCACGCCTTCCTGGCCGGGCTGGAAGAACATGGCTGCCTGCGCCCGGAATGGGGCTGGCGGCCGCGTCACTTCACCCTGTGGGACGGCGACAACCTGATCGCGGCGATCCCGGGCTATCTGAAGGACAACTCGCACGGCGAGTTCGTGTTCGACCACGCCTGGGCCAACGCCTATGCGCGGCACGGGCGGGACTACTACCCCAAGTGGCTGGGCGCGGTGCCGTATTCGCCGGTGACCGGGCCGCGCCTGCTGGCGCGCGGCGATACCGACCGCGCCGCACTGCTGGAGGCGCTCCGGAACGAGGTCGACCGGATGGGCTGGTCCTCGGCCCACATCAATTTCCATACCGGCGCCGAGGACGCCGCGTTCGGGCCGGACTGGCTACTGCGCCAGGACATCCAGTTCCAGTGGCACAACCCCGGGAATTGGTATTGCTTCGACGACTTCCTGGCGGCGATGAACCACAAGCACCGCAAGAACATCCGCCAGGAACGCAGCAAGCTGGCTCGCAGCGGCGTCACCTACCGGATCGTGCACGGCGATGAAGCCAGTGCGGACGACCTGCAGGCTATGCACGGCTTCTACCTGCAGACCTTCGCCGAATACGGCAACTCCCCGGCGCTGACCCTGCCGTTCCTGCGCCACCTGGCCCAGGCCCTGCCGCGCCAGTTGGTGATCTTCCTGGCCGAGCAGGACGGTGCGCCGGTGGCCGGGGCGCTGTGCCTGCGCGGCGGCGACACTTTGTACGGCCGCTACTGGGGCGGGGCCACCCTGCCCGGCCTGCACTTTGAGACCTGCTACTACCAGGGCATCGAATACTGCCTGCGCGAAGGCGTGGCGCGCTTCGAGCCCGGCGCGCAGGGCGAGCACAAGCTGGCGCGCGGCTTCCTGCCGCAGACCGTGCGCAGCCGCCACTGGATCGCCGCACCGGACTTTGCCGGCGCCCTGGCCGGCTGGTGCGGACAGGAACGCGAGGACGTGGCGCGCTATGCGCAGGCCTTGGCTACGCACAGCCCATTCAAGGCGGAGGCCGAATGAGCCATACCGCCCGCCCCTGGCGCCTGGACCCGCGCCCCGACGCGCCCTTCCCGCCGGCCGACACCGCGTTGCGCGAGCCCGACGGGCTGCTGGCGATCGGCGGCGACCTGTCGCCAGTGCGCCTGCTCAATGCCTACGCCGCCGGCATATTCCCGTGGTTTTCGGCCGGCCAACCGCTGCTGTGGTGGTCGCCGGACCCACGCATGGTGTTCCGCACCGACGCGGTGCACCTGTCGGCACGGTTCCGGCGCAGCCTGCGCGGCAGTGCCTGGACGCTGCGCGCCGATACCTGTTTCGAGGCGGTGATCGCCGCCTGCGCGGCCAGCCCGCGGCCGGGCCAGGACGGCACCTGGATCACCGCGCAGATGCGCCAGGCCTATGTGCAGCTGCATCGGCTCGGCCATGCGCATTCGGTGGAGGTGTTCGACGGTGGCACGCTGGTGGGCGGCATCTACGGGGTGGCGATCGGGCGGATGTTCTTCGGCGAAAGCATGTTCAGCGCGGCCAGCGGCGGCTCCAAGGTGGCCCTGGCCGGGTTGGCGCGGCGGCTGGCGCAGTGGGGCTGGCCGCTGATCGATGCGCAGGTGGAGAACGACCACCTGCTGCGGATGGGTGCCGAGCATTGGCCGCGGTCGCGGTTTCTGCAGCAGGTGCATGCGCTGGTACGGCAGGAGGCGCCTGCGGGGAGTTGGTGCGAACGGTTCGGGGAGATGCCGGCGGCGGCGCTGGCCGGGGCGGAACCGGCAGACGGCCGGGGATGAGGCGGCGCGGGATGACTGAGGAGCCGGCCAGCGGCCGCAGTGAGGCGCGCTGCCGGATCACGGAGAGCCGGCCAGCGGCCGGCACTACCGGGCGATTGGTGTGAAGGGCGGCTAAACCGGGGCAATTAACGCAAACTTTGCATCGCGGGGCCGACGCGCGTAAAATGCCCGCTCTTAAGGCCAGCTCGGCCGTTTACAGAACTGCACAGGACTACATGTCGAAAGACGACTCCATCGAGTTCGAAGGCACCGTCAGCGAGACGCTGCCTAACACCACTTTCCGCGTTCGACTGGAAAACGGGCATGAAATCATCGCCCACATCTCCGGCCGCATGCGCAAGAACTACATCCGCATCCTGACGGGCGACCGTGTCAAGGTCGAAATGACGCCCTACGACCTGACCAAGGGTCGTATCACCTACCGCATGAAGTAAGCGGTTCGGGGCGGCTGCCCAATGCAAGCCCCGCCGGAAGGCCAGCCAGGTGCTGGCCTTTTTGCGTGGGTGGGATTTGCCTCCCAACCGTGCCAGGCGGCACCCTGACCCTGTGCACCCTGACATCGGTCAGGCTGCCTTGCTGCAGATTCGCCCCGGCCGCGCCGGCGCCACTGTGGCGGTCGATCCAATCCGGATCGCGATCCCCCGGCCCCTGCCATGAAGATCCTGTCCCTGTTGAGCCTGCTGGCCATCGCCGGCGCTGCCAGTACCGCCCACGCCGCCGAAACGGTCACCGACGCGGCCGCACCGTGCGTGAGCCTGTCGACCGACCAGCAGATCGTGCGCGCCAACGCTTCGGAGAACGTGTTGCTGCGCAATGCCGACCAGCACTACATCGTGCATTTCCAGGACAGCTGCAGCAGCGCGGCACGTTCGCCGAAGCTGGCCTTCACCACCCCCGGCCGCGACGGCCAGTTGTGCGGCGGCGGCGTCAGCAGCCTGCGCACCAGCTCGCAGAAGTGCGTGGTCAGCACGCTGGAGCCGATCACCGCAGAACAGTTCGCCACCCGCGCCCGCGCGCGGCGCTGAACGGCACAACGCCCCCCATGAGGGGGCGTTGTGGTGATGCCTCACCACCCGATATGCCTCACCACCAACGGTGGTGAGCTACCGTCGTTGTCGGTGGTGAGGCGCGCGTCGTTGTCGGTGGTGAGGCGCGCGCCGGCGGTAGTGGTGAGGCGCGCGACGTCGCCGGCGGGGTGACCGCCGGCGATGGCTGCGTTACACCGTTGCCGGGAGCAGGCGCTCGGGTTCGGCCTGCGTTTCGACGAACAGTTCGTCGTCGCGCACATCGATGCTGACCCGGCCGCCATTGACCAGCTTGCCGAACAGCAGCTCGTCGGCCAGCGGGCGCTTGACCTTGTCCTGGATCACCCGCGCCATCGGGCGGGCGCCCATCAGCGGGTCGAAGCCGTGGCGGGCCAGCCAGTCGCGCGCGGTCGGGGTAGCCGACAGGCTGACGTGCTTTTCCTGCAGCAGCATTTCCAGTTCGATCAGGAACTTGTCGACCACGCGCAGGATGTGCTCGAAGCCCAGCGGCTGGAACTGCACCACCGCATCGAGGCGGTTGCGGAATTCCGGGGTGAAGCTCTTGCGCAGGATCTCCATCGCATCGGTGGCATGGTCCTGGCGGGTGAAGCCGATCGAACGCCGCGAGGCCTGGGCCGCGCCGGCATTGGTGGTCATCACCAGCACCACGTTCTTGAAGTTGGCCTCGCGCCCGTTGGTGTCGGTGAGCACGCCACGGTCCATGACCTGCAGCAGGATGTTGAAGATGTCCGGGTGGGCTTTTTCCACCTCGTCCAGCAACAGCACGCAGTGCGGGGTCTTGACGATCTTCTCGGTGAGCAGGCCACCCTGGTCGAAGCCCACATAGCCCGGGGGCGCACCGATCAGGCGGCTGATCGAGTGCGGCTCCATGTACTCGCTCATGTCGAAGCGGACCAGCTCGATGCCCAGCTGCAGCGCCAGCTGCTTGGTCACCTCGGTCTTGCCCACGCCGGTGGGGCCGGCGAACAGGAAGTTGCCGATCGGCTTTTCCGGGTTGGCCAGGCCCGAGCGGGCCAGCTTGATCGCCGAGGACAGGGTCTCGATGGCCGGATCCTGGCCGAAGATCACCATCTTCAGGTTGCGCTCCAGGTGCTGCAGCACATCCTTGTCGGTGGCGCTGACCTGCTTGGCCGGAATGCGCGCCATCTTGGCCACGATGGTCTCGATCTCCTCGATGTCGATCAGTTCCTTGCGCTCGCCTGCCGGCAGCAGCCGCTGGCGTGCGCCGGCCTCGTCGATCACGTCGATCGCCTTGTCCGGCAGCAGGCGGTCGCCGATGTGCTTGACCGACAGGTCCACCGCCGCCTGCAGCGCATCATCGGCGTAGGTCACGCCGTGGTGCGCCTCGTAGCGGGGCTTGAGGCCCTGCAGGATTTCGTAGGTTTCGCCCACGGTCGGCTCGACGATGTCGATCTTCTGGAAGCGCCGCGCCAGCGCGCGGTCCTTCTCGAAGATGCCGCGGTATTCCTGGAAGGTGGTCGAGCCGATGCAGCGCAGCTCGCCCGACGCCAGCGCCGGCTTGATCAGGTTGGAGGCATCCATGGTGCCACCGGAGGCCGAACCGGCGCCGATGATGGTGTGGATCTCGTCGATGAACAGCACCGCGTTGGGCAGCTTCTTCAGCGCGGTAAGCACGCCCTTGAGGCGCTTTTCGAAATCGCCGCGGTATTTGGTCCCGGCCACTAGCGCGCCCAGGTCCAGCGAATAGATCACCGCATCGGCCAGTACGTCGGGCACCGAGCCTTCGACGATGCGCTTGGCCAGGCCTTCGGCGATGGCGGTCTTGCCCACGCCGGCCTCGCCCACGTACAGCGGGTTGTTCTTGCGGCGGCGGCACAGCACCTGGATGGTGCGCTCGATTTCATCGCGGCGGCCGACCAGCGGGTCGATCCGGCCGTTGCGCGCGGCTTCGTTGAGGTTGCTGGCGAACTCGGCCAGCGCATCACCCTTGCCCTCGCCCTCTGCGCCCTCGGCACGGCCCTCGCCCTCGGCGGCCGGCGGCACTTCGCCGTCTTCACCCAGCTTGGCGATGCCATGGGACAGGTAATTGACGATATCCAGCCGGGTCACGTCCTGCTGGTTGAGGTAATAGACGGCGTGGGAGTCCTTTTCGCCGAAGATGGCGACCAGCACGTTGGCGCCGGTGACCTCCTTCTTGCCCGAGGACTGCACGTGGTACACCGCGCGCTGCAGCACCCGCTGGAAGCCCAGGGTGGGCTGGGTGTCGCGGCCGTCGTCTTCGGCCAGGCGCGAGACCGAGGCCTCGATGGCCTGCTCCAGTTCCTGGCGCAGGCGCTCGGCGTCGGCGCCGCAGGCCTTGAGTACGGCCTGGGCGGACGGGTTGTCGAGCAGGGCCAAAAGCAGGTGTTCGACCGTCATGAATTCATGCCGGGCCTCACGGGCGCGCTTGTAGCACTGTCCGATGGTGTGTTCGAGGTCTTTGCTGAACATGTTCTACTCCGGCGGCAGTTAGGAACAATATGCGGCCTAGCTATGCAATTTCCATCACCCTGGCCGATCGGTGCGTTCAGACGGGGTTGGCACTCCGGCTGCCGCGCCTGGATACGCCAGGGAGGTCCCAGCAACACCATCATGCCCGAACTTGTGTCCACGATTGCCAGCTTGAACGTGATGGCAATGTCGTGGTTGGCCCCGGCGCACGGCCCGGTGGAACCGGCGTGTTGTACCGGAGCACGCAGGAGCAGGCGCGCAACGGCCATCGCCGGACATGGCGACGCGCTGGCGCTGCATGGATGGAACAGTGCGGACTGCCCACGGCCGGCCCTGTGGCGGCGTGGACGGAGTCGATCCAGGGGAGCGTACGGGTGACCGGGCGGTGACCGGGCGGTGGCCGGGCCGATCGGCCCGGGGTCAGCCGCTGGTCTTTTCCATCGTGCACAACAGCGGATGCTGGTTCATGCGCGAGAATTCGTTGACCTGGGCAACCTTGGATTCGGCCACTTCGCGGGTGAACACCCCGCACACCCCGCGGCCACGGGTATGCACGTGCAGCATCACCTGGGTGGCCTTGTCCAGGTCCATGGCAAAGAAGTGCTGCAGCACGGTCACCACGAAATCCATCGGGGTGTAGTCGTCGTTCAACAGCATGACCTGGTAGAACGGCGGCGGCGCCACCTCCGGGCGGGCCGGCTCGAGCAGGACGCCGTGGTCGTGGTGGGGTTCTTGGGAAGGCTGGCGTGGCATCGTCCCATTATAGAGCCCCGGCCGCGGGATTGGACGTTGCCCCCTGCCGCCCTTCACAATCCACCTGTTGTTCCACACATTCACAGGGATTTCATGAAAAGGATCGCCACCGCATTGCTGCTGACCGCCACCGTGTTCGGGGCCCATGCCGCCGAGGCCGACAAGGCCGTGGGCCGGGTGCTGGACAAGCTGGACTATCCCTACGAGATCGACGAGGACGGCGACTACAAGCTGGTCTTCGACGCCGGCGATGACCGTACCCAGCTGGTGTTCGTGCGCTCGTCGGTGGAGGAATTCGGCACCCACAAGGTGCGCGAGATCTGGTCGCCGGGGTACAACTCGCCGGGCAAGCAGTTCCCCGCCGCGGTAGCCAACCGGCTGCTGGAAGACTCGCAGGACGCCAAGCTCGGCGCCTGGGTCAAGCAGGACCAGCTGGCCATGTTCGTGGTCAAGGTCGATGCCGCCGCCAGTGCCGAGGCCCTGAGCGATGCCATCGATGCGGCCATGCGTACCGCCGATGCCATGGAAAACGAACTGACCAAGACGGACGAATACTGAGGTGAATGCCGTGCAGGACCCGCGCTGGGCGCCCCATGTCACCGTCGCCACCGTGGTGGCGGGTGACGGGCGCCTGTTGCTGGTGGAAGAGCGCATCGACGGCCTGGAGGTGCTCAACCAGCCGGCCGGGCACCTGGAGCCGGGCGAAAGCCTGGCCGCGGCGGCGCTGCGCGAAACCCTGGAGGAAACCGGCTGGCAGGTGCGCCTGAGCGCCTTCATCGGGGTCTACCAGTGGACCGCACCGGATGGCACCCCCTTCCTGCGCTTCGCCTTTGCCGCCGAACCGATCGCGCACGATCCGGCCCGGCCGTTGGATGCGGGCATCCTGCGGGCGCTGTGGCTGACCCCGGCCGAGCTGCAGGCGCAGGCCGCGCGCCTGCGCAGCCCGCTGGTGTGGGAGGTGGTGGCCGACTACCTGGCCGGCCAGCGCCACCCGCTGGCCATCGTCAAGGAGACCGCATGAGTACCCCGCGGATCATGGTCGGCGTCTCCGGCGGCGTGGATTCGTCGGTGGCGGCGTGGCGGCTGGTGCAGCAGGGCGAGCCGGTCGCCGGGCTGTTCATGCAGAACTGGGCCGACGACGGCAGCGGCGACTGCCGTGCCGAGGACGACCGCCGCGACGCGGTGGCGGTCTGCGGTCTGCTGGGCATCCCGTTCCACTTCCGCGATTTCTCCGGCGAGTACTGGCGGGGGGTGTTCGAGCACTTCCTGGCCGAGTACGCCGCCGGGCGCACGCCCAACCCGGACGTGCTGTGCAACCGCGAGGTCAAGTTCAAGCACTTCCTGGATGCGGCGCGCGAACTGGGCGCCGAGCGCATCGCCACCGGCCACTACGCCCGCACCGCCAAGGTGGACGGGCGCTGGGCACTGCTGCGCGGGGTCGACCAGGGCAAGGACCAGAGCTACTTCCTGCACCAGCTGGGCCAGCAACAGCTGGCCGCCACCGTGTTCCCGATCGGCGAACTGCAGAAGAACGACCTGCGCCGGATCGCCCGCGATGCGCGCCTGCCCACCCATGCCAAGAAGGATTCCACCGGGATCTGCTTCATCGGCGAGCGCGATTTCCGCGAGTTCCTCGGCCGTTACCTGCCGGCCAGGACCGGGGAGATCCGCGACCCGGACGGTGCGCTGATCGCCGAGCATCCGGGCGTGTTCTATTTCACCCTGGGCCAGCGCGAGGGCCTGAACATCGGCGGCGTACGCGGCCGCCCGGCAGCGCCGTGGTACGTGGTGGGCAAGGACGTGGCCAGCAACGTGCTGTACGTGGACCAGGACCGCGACAGCCCGTGGCTGCTGTCCAGCCAGCTGCAGTCCGAACCGGCCCACTGGATTGCCGGTGCCCCGCCCGCCCGCCGCTTCAGCTGCACCGCCCAGACCCGCTACCGCCAGCCCGACGAGCCGTGCACGGTGGAGGTGCGCGACGACGGCACCGTGCTGGCGCGCTTCGCCCGCCCGCAGCGCGCCGTCACCCCCGGTCAATCCCTGGTGTTGTATGACGACCAGGTCTGCCTGGGTGGCGCGGTGATCGCCGCCACCGACGCGCCGCTGGAACAGCGGCTGCGCACCGTCCCTTCCCCCTTCGAGGTATCTGCTGCATGAGTTTTTCCGTCGACGACCGCGTTCTTGCTCTGGCCGGCATCGCCCAGGCCCTGCAGCAGGTGCGCCGCATCGCCGAAACCGGCCATTCCGAGGCGGCCGTGGTGCGTACCGCGATCGACAGCGTATTGCGCATCGACGCCGACAGCCCCCAGGCCATCTTCGGCAATGCCGGCAACGTGGCCCCGGGCCTGCGCCTGCTGCACAACTATTTCCGCAACCAGGGCCAGGACGACGCGTTGCCGCGGCTGGCGCTGGCGGTGCTGCAGCTGGAACGCCGCTTCGTGCGTGAACGGGCGGTGGTCGAGCAGGTCAGCCAGGGCATCGCCCGCGCCCAGCGCCAGGCCGACGAACTGGGCGACAGCGCCCACCCGGACGTGCTGGCCGCGCTCGGCGGGCTGTATGCCGACACCATCAGCCATCTCAAGCCGCGGGTGATGGTGCAGGGCAACCCGCATTACCTCGGCCAGGCCGGGGTGGTGGCCGAGATCCGCGCGCTGTTGCTGGGGGCAGTGCGCGCGGCGGTGCTGTGGCGCCAGACCGGCGGGCAGTACTGGGATTTCCTGCTGTCGCGCAAGGCGATGATCGAAGCGGTGGACCGCCAGCTGCGCTGATCCGGGGGCATGCGACCTGCCCATGCCATGCAGCCACCCATGGGGTGGCCCTACCCCGCGGACGGGGGGCAACGTACGGTTTTTGATCGAATGTGCAGTGCAGCACTAAAGCAAACGGGGGTACGGCCGATACATCAACCGTGCACTTCCCGAGAACGTCCATGTACTCACGCATCTTCATCCGTCTGGCCGCCCCCCTGGTCCTGACCCTGCTCCTTCCCTTCGCCATCGGCTTTGAATGGCCCGCGCCGCTGCGTTGGGCGATTCTGACCACGATGACGCTCAGCTGGCTGGTATTTGCCTGGTGGACCGCCCGCTCCCAGAACCAACGCTCGCCTGAACACGCCCGCATGCTGCGTGAACAGGACCAGCTGCTGACCGAACTGCGTTCGTTCGTCGGCAACGAAGTCGAAGGTTCACGCGGCGAAGTCGAACGCGCCCGTGACCTGATCCGCCATGCCGTCAGCGGCCTGGGCGGCAGCTTCGAGGCGATGAACCGCAAGTCCCGCCAGCAGAGCCAGGCGCTGGCCCGCATCGTCGACCGTGCCGGTGAAGACGGCGGCGCCGGGGTCGACGTGGCCCGCTTCGCCCAGCACGCCAGCCACCGCATGGAACAGCTGGTGGAGGCGCTGGAACAGGTCAGCGGCCAGAGCAGCAATACCGTGCAGCACATCGACCAGATGGCCCAGCACCTGGATGGCATCTTCGCGCTGCTGGAGGACGTCAAGTCGATTGCCGACCAGACCAACCTGCTGGCCTTGAACGCGGCCATCGAAGCGGCCCGTGCCGGTGAGGCCGGTCGCGGCTTTGCGGTGGTGGCCGACGAGGTGCGCAACCTGTCCGAGCGGTCCACCACCTTCAACGAGCAGATCCGGAAGCTGGCGCATAGTTCCAAGGACGCCATTGCCAAGGTCCGCGAGACGGTGTCGCACATGGCCTCGCGCGACATGGACCGTTCCCGCGAAGCGCGCCATGAAGCGGCGCAGATGCTGGACAACGTGGCCCAGATCAATGCCTCGCTGGGCGACGGCATGCGCGAAATCTCCGAGTGCGCCCGGGCCATCGACGGCAGCGTGGCCGAAGCGGTGCGCGCCCTGCAGTTCGAGGACATCGCCACCCAGGCCCTGGGCGGCGTGCACACCCACCTGGACCGGCTGACCGCGATCAACCGCGAAGCGGTGGCGCTGCAGGAGCTGCTGCATCGCAACGGCGGGGTGTTCGACGAAGAAGTGGCCACTGCCCTGCAGCGCACCGGCAACCGCCTGCGCGACATGCGCAGCGAGTGGGAACGCCCGCCGCACAAGGCCGTGGCCCAGCAGAGCATGGCCGCCGGTGCGGTCGAGCTGTTCTGATCCAGATGACCCATGCCGGTTCCGGTACCCCGCAGCGGCCCCGGTATCCCCGGGGCCGTTGCGCTTGCGCCCCCCGCCCCGGCTGCAGATGATTGCCCGATGCTGTTGAACTCCCTCCCCGTGTCTCCCGCCCCCGCCGCCATCGAGCCGACTGCCGTCGAGAGCGCCTGCGCCGCTGCATTGCAGGGGCGCGCACTGCTGGCGCAGCTGGAAGCCCTGGCGCAATGCGAGCTGGTGCAGCTCGCCGCCGAGCGCGCGCCGATCAGCACCTCCCTCCCCCACGGCCTCGATCCGGCACTGGCCGGGCTGGCCTGGGATCTTGGCTTGAGCGGCGCTGCGCTGGAAGCGGCAGCAACCGGGCGCGACTAGGCGTCGGCCAGCCCGCGCAACGGCTGCGCCCTGGTAGGGTCGCATCCCGATCGACTGCACGTGGCAGTCCCCGGCGCGTCGAAGGCATGACCCCAGCCGAAGCCGGCTTCGATGCTTGCCATGCCATTACCGGGGTGCCGCAGAGGGTCGGCAGTCGATCGGGATGCGACCCTACCGTCGATTTCCGAAGTTGCATCTGCATCGATGCCGGCCGCCACCGTCGGTCACAGGAAATGCCGGAAAGGCGCGACGAGCCCACGCTCTGGTAGGGTCGCATTCCAATCGACTGCACGTGGCAGTGCCCGGCGCGTCGAAGGCATGACCCCCAGCCGAAGCCGGCTTCGATGCTTGCCATGCCATTACCGGGGTGCCGCAGAGGGTCGGCAGTCGATCGGGATGCGACCCTACCGTCGATTTCCGAAGTTGCATCTGCATCAATGCCGGCCGCCACCGTCGGACATCACAGGAAATGCCGGAAAGGCGCGGCGAGCCCCCGCTCTGGTAGGGTCGCATTCCAATCGACTGCACGTGGCAGTGCCCGGCGCGTCGAAGGCATGACCCAAGCCGAAGCCGCTTGTTCACCCGGCTACGACACCAACCAAGAGACTCCAGCATGCCCAAGCAATCCGCCCTGAGGTACCTGGCACTGCACCGGCAGGGCCTGACCTCGCCACCGGCCTTCGGCCAGGGCGTATCGGCAACGCACCGGGCGATCTGCCACCTGGGCTATGTGCAGATCGATACGCTGTCGGTGGTGGAACGGGCGCACCACCATGTGTTGTGGAACCGGGTGCCCGGTTATGCGCCGGCCCACCTGAACCAGCTGGTCGGCGAGCGGCAGATATTCGAATACTGGTTCCACGCCGCTGCCTACCTTCCGATGCGCGACTACCGCTATGCGTTGCCGCTGATGGAATCGATCCGCAACGGTCAAGGCCGTTATTTCCGCCAGGGCGAGCCGCGCTTGATGAAGGAAATCCTGGCCCGCATCCGCGTGGACGGGCCCATGCGCCTGCGCAATCTCGATCAGCGCAACCAGGACAAGGGCAGCTGGTGGAACCAGGGCCCGGGCAGGAAGGCCTTCGAGACATTGTTCATGCAGGGCGATCTGATGGTCTGCGAGCGCCATGGCATGGAAAAGACCTACGACCTCAGCGCACGCTGCCTGCCCGACGGAATCGATCTGCGCGTGCCGACCCCGTATGAGCAGGCCACGCATCTGTTTGAAACCACTCTCAGGGCGCACGGGGTGTTTACCCGGCAACAACTGCTGCACCTGCGATCAGGCACGGAGTTGCGCGAGGCGATGCGGGAAGTGGTCGACGAACGCCTCGACGCGGGGCAGATCGCCGTGCTGAACGATGCCGACGGCCTGGCCGGCTATGTGGACACCACGTTGCTGGACGCCGCGCCCCGGCGCGCACCGGCGGTGAAAATCCTGTCGCCCTTCGACAACCTGGTGATTCATCGGGAGCGCCTGGGCGCTCTGTTCGGCTTCGACTACCGGATCGAGTGCTATGTCCCGGCTGCAAAACGGCGGTATGGCTACTTCTGCCTGCCGGTGCTGTACGGCGACCGGCTGGTCGGCCGGATCGACTGCAAGGCCCACCGCAGTGAGCACAGGCTGCAGGTGCTGAGCCTGCACCTGGAAGACGCCAGGCTCACACGCGGCCTGTTCCTGCCGGCACTGGGCAGGGAGCTGCAACGGTTCGCCGAGTTCAACGCCTGCCCCATCCTCGACGACCGTGCCATCGCTGCAGCGAAGGCGTGACCCAGGCCGAAGGAATGGACCACGCCGTCGCCACGCCCCCTGGTAGGGTCGCATCCGGATCGACTGCACGTAGCACTGCCCGGCGCGACGAAGGCATGGCCCAATCGAAGCCGGCTTCGATGATTTCCATGCCCTCACCGGGGTGCCACAGACGGTCGGCGGTCGATCCGGATGCGACCCTACCAAGGCAACTGTCGCCTGCGCCCGGTCAGTTGAGCTGGCCGACGGGCGCCACGCTTTAGCGCGGGCCAATGCGCGAGCCGGCCTTGAGCCACTGCGCCAGGTCGCGCGGGGTGAGCGGGCGGGAATACAGGTAACCCTGGATTTCGTCGCAGCCCTGGCGGCGCAGCATGGCTTCCTCCTGTTCGGTTTCCACCCCTTCGGCCACCACTTTCATGCCCAGCGCGTGGCCCAGGTGCACGATGGCCTGGGTGACTTCGGCGGTGCCGGTGTCGTGCAGCATGCCCTGGACGAAGCTGCGGTCGATCTTCAGCCGACCGACTGGGAACCGGTTGAGGTAATGCAGGTTGGAGAAACCGGTACCGAAGTCGTCCACCGCCAGTGGAACGCCATGGCGCTCGAGGACGGCGAAGCAATGCCGCAGCACGTCGGTGTCGCGGATCAGGGCCGACTCGGTCAACTCCAGCTCCAGCCGCTGCGGCGGCCAGCCGTGGGCATGGCAGGTGTCGATGACGCGCTCGGCAAAGCCGCGGTCGCGCAGCTGTACCGCCGAGACATTGACCGCCACGCGGTCGAACTTCAGGCCGGCCGCGTCCCAGGCGGCGGCCTGGCGGCAGGCCTCGGCCAGCACCCAGTCGCCGATGCGCACGATCTCGCCGCATTTCTCGGCGATCGGGATGAACTCGGCCGGGCTGCAATAGCCGATGCCGGGACGGTGCCAGCGCAGCAGCGCTTCGATCGCCGGCGGCTGGCCGTGCGCGGCATCCAGCAATGGCTGGTAGGCCAGGCTGAACTCCTCGCGCTCGATCGCGCCCAGCAGCGCGTGCTCGATCTCCAGCTTGCGCTGGATGCGCGCCAAGGCGTCCTGGCTGTAGTACTGGTAGGTATTGCGCCCGGCTTCCTTGGCCGCGTACATGGCTGCATCGGCGGCGCGCAGCAGCGATTCGAAATCGCCGTGGCCCTCATCGAGCATGGCGATGCCGACGCTGGCGCCGACCTTCAAGGTGGTCTGCCCGCGGTGCAGCGGCTCGGCCAGCGAGGCGATCAGCTTGCGCGCGACATGGCCGGCGTCTTCGGGATCGGCCAGGTCGCGCAGCACCACGATGAACTCGTCGCCGCTGAAGCGGCCGAACAGATCGGCGTTGCGCAGGTTCTGGTGCAGGCGCGAGGCCGCGGCCTTGAGCAGTGCATCGCCGGTGGCATGGCCGAAGGTGTCGTTGATGGTCTTGAAGCCGTCCAGGTCGATGAACAGCATCGCCAGCGACGTACCGCGATCACGCGCTTCCTCGATCGCATCGGCGGTCTGCTCGCGCAGCAGCATGCGGTTGGGCAGGCCGGTGAGCAGATCGTAATGGGCCAATAGTTCAATACGTTCGTTGGCTTCACGCTCGCGGGTGATGTCACGGAACAGCACCACAAAGCGCGGTGGCAGGCCGTCGCGACGGTCCAGCTCGATCAGCACCTGTACCCAGATGCGCTGCCCGGTCTGGCGGTAGAAGCACAGGTCCAGCTGCTCGGGCAGGCCGCCCTCGGCGATCCGCAGCAAGGCCGCTTCGAACGCGGCGCGCGAATCCTCGGAATACAGCGCCAGCGCCTGGTCCAGGCTGATCGGCTCCTTGCGCAGACCGTGGATGCGGTAGCACTCCTCGGTCCACTGCATGTGGCGGGTGGCGACCTCGATTTCGCAGCCACCGATCCGGCCCAGCGCCGAGACCCGGTTGAGCAACTCGGTGCGCCAGCGGATCAGCGCATCGGTCTGGTGCTGTTCGGTGATGTTCTGGACCTGGCCAAGCAGGCGCTGGATGCGCCCATCGGCGCCCAGCAGCGGCTGCATCCACAGCCGCAGGTGCAGCGCGCCATCGCGCGGGCCCGGCAGTTCCAGCTGCAGGGTGGCCGGCTTGCCGTCGCGCAGCATGCGCCGCCAGGCATGGCGCAGCAGGCTGCGCGAACGCGGCTCCAGCCGGCGCAGCCAGTGCCGGCGGCCGGTCAGCGGCGCATCGCCCACCCCAAGCAGGCTGCGGAACTCCGGCGACCACCAGAACTGGCGCAGCTGCGGGTCCCACGACCAGCTGCCCATGCTGGCGATGCGCTGCGCTTCGCGCAGGTGCACCTGCTGTTCCAGCAGCAGCGATTCCATCTGCTTCTGCGCCTGGATATCGGTATGCGTGCCGACCATGCGCAGCGGCTGGCCGTCGGCGGTGCGCGCCACCACCCGGCCGCGGTCGAGCACCCAGCGCCAGTCGCCATCGGGATGGCGCAGCCGGTACTGGGCGGTATACACCTGGCCCTCGCCACGCAGGTGCGCATCCAGGGCGGCACGCACGGCGGGGCGGTCATCGGCATGGATCGGCGCCAGCAGCGCCGCCCCGGCCTGGCCGGGCGCCTGCTGGTCGGCGCCGGCCGGCAGGCCGTCCCAGCGTTGCGAGCGGGTGACCGCGTCGCTGGGCAGGTCCCAGTCCCACAGGCCGTGGCCGGCGTGGTCCAGGGCCAATTCCCAACGGCTACCGGCATAGCTGGCCACCGGCTCGGGCACGCTCAGCGTGAATGCCAGCAGCTGGCCATCGGCGGCGTGCACCGCGCGCAGCCAGCCGTCGAAGCGGCCACGCGGGCCGCCGGGCAGCTGGCAGGGCACCGCGCCGCCGTCGGCGGCCAGCAGGCGCAGGTCGTCCAGCAGCGCGCCATAGGCCGCCACGGTCGCCGGCAACCCATGCTCGCGCGCGGCCGGGTTGGCCGCCAGCGGGCGCCCGCTGCGGTCGAGGATGACCAGCGCCGATGCCAGTGGGTGCTGCAGCAGACTGGCGATGATCCCTTGGTCCACGCGGTATGACTCCGATAACGCACCCGACAGCCGGGAACGCAATCGTTAGCGGCAAACCACCCGGTTTATTGAGCGCCCGGCACCACTCACCCCAAAATCCACCGCAGCCTCTAAGATGCACAACGCCCGTCCCGTTCCGGTTCCCGCCCCGCCCCATGCCTGTCGTCCCGCCCGGTCCGCCGTCCCCGTCCACGCCCGAGCTGCCGCTGGCCCAGGCCCTGCGCCGCGATCGCCGGCGGGTGGTGCTGGCCTACCTGGTCATGGCCCTGGCGTGGATCGCGTGCAGCGATGCGGCGGTGCAGCTGCTCACCGATGACATCGAGACGGCCGCGCACTGGCAGACCGCCAAGGGCGCGTTCTTCGTGGTGGCCAGCGCCACCCTGCTCTACCTGCTGCTGCGCCCGCTGGCCCAACACGTGCTGCAGACCCATGCGCGGCTGGAAGATTCGGAGACCCGCCACCGGCAGATGTTCCAGGGCAACCCGGGGCCGATCCTGGTCTACGACCTGGAATCGCTGGCGATCCTGGATGTGAACCCGGCCGCCAGCAGCCTGTTCGGCTGGAGCCGCGAAGAATTCATGGCCATGCCGGTCACCGCGCTGTGGCCCGGCGGCGACACCCCGGCGCTGGCCGACAAGCTGGAACAGATCCGCGCCCAGCCCGAACAGCTGTGCGTGATCACCGCCGACCTGGTGCTTCGCGACGGCAGCCACCGGCGCATGGAAATGCGCAGCAATGCGATCGACTACGCCGGGCACCGCGCGCGGCTGTTGATCGCCATCGACCGTACCAGCGAGGACCAGGCGCTGCGCCGCCGCGACCAGGCCCTGGCGCGGGTGGAGGAAGCGCACGAGATGGCGCGCATCGGTGCCTGGGAAGTGGACCCGGCCACCGGCCTGGGCCGCTACTCCAACCAGGTCTATCAGCTGCTCGGCCGGCGCCCGCCCGAGGCACGCCGCTGGCACCGCTTCGAGGAACTGCTGGTGCCGGCCGACCCGGCCACCGCCGCGCTGGCCGAACAGCTGCTGCAGGACATGGGCAATGCGCCGGTGCAGATCGATGTGCTGCTGCCGCTGCTGGCGATGGATGGCCGCGCCCTGATGGTGCACCTGCGCGCGCAGAGCGGCAGCGACGACGCCGGCCGCCCGCGGGTGCTGGGCACGCTGCAGGACGTGACCGAACGCGAGCAGTCGCGGCGCCTGCTGCGCGAGCGCGAAGAACAGTTCCGCGAGCTGGTGCGGGTGCTGCCCGATGGCGTGGTGATCCTGTCCGAGGAGCACGTGCTGTACGCCAATGCCTGCGCGGCGGCGCAGTTCGGCTACGGCCAGCACACGCTGCTGGGCGAGCCGTTGTCCGAACTGGTGGCCGCCGAAGACCTGGCCCGGGTGCGCGCGCAGCTGTTCGCGCCGATTCCGCTGCCCAGCACCGGCGCGGCCGAGGTGATCGGCATGCTGCGGCTGGACGGCGAACGTTTCCAGGCCGGGTTGGCGGTGGGCGATGTGCGCTATGGCGGGCGCAACTGCAAGCTGCTGATCGTGCGCGACCTGAGCGAACCGGAGCGGATCCGCGCGGCGCTGGAAACCAGCAACCGCGAGCTGCAGGCGATGGCCGGGCGGTTGTTCTCGCTGCAGGAGGACGAGCGCCGGGCGATTTCGCGCGACCTGCACGACGACATCGGCCAGGCGATCACCGCGATGAAGCTGTCGGCCTACGCCGCCCAGGACGAGGCCGACGCACAGCGCCGCGACGAAGACCTGGCCCAGATCATCCAGCTGGCCGATGCCACCGTGGGCAAGCTGCGCGACATCTCCATGCTGCTGCGCCCACCGCAGCTGGACGCGCTGGGCCTGGAAGCGGCGCTGCGCTGGCAGGCCAGCGTGCTGTTCCGCTCGGCGGCGATCGAACTGCTGCCGGACATCCAGACACTGCCGCGGCGTCCGTGCGGGGACATCGAACAGGCCTGCTTCCGCATCGCCCAGGAAAGCCTGACCAATGTGCTGCGCCACGCCCGCGCCAGCCAGGTCAGCCTGCAGCTGCATGATGTGGACGACCAGGGCCTGCACCTGCAGGTGCGCGACGATGGCGAGGGTTTCGACCCGGACGGCCCGCGCGGGCTGGGCCTGATCGTGATGCGCGAGCGCGCGCAGAGCGTGGGCGGCACCTTGACGATTGAATCGGCGCACGGCGCCGGCACCCTGGTCGACCTGTACCTGCCTTACCGCAGCAGCGACCCGGCCACTCCCGATAGCCTGGATTACTGAGCCCATGTGGAACCCTTCCCTGCCCCTGGTCAGCATCGAGGACGCGCCGCCGCGACTGGGTGCGGGCAATCCCGAACTGCAGGCGATGGTCACCGAGGCCGCCTCGGGCGGTACGCCGCTGATGCTGATGCACGTGGACATCGACCACTTCGCCTCGGTCAACGAGAACATGAGCGCCGAGGTTGGCGACCAGGCGCTGGTGCTGGTGGCCCAGCGCCTGCAGCACCATCTGCGCGGGCGCGGCAAATTGTGGAGGCACGGCAGCGACGAATTCCTGATCGCGGTACCGCGCGGGGCCGACGTGCCGCTGCCGGAGGATCTGGCCGAAGAGATCCGCCAGCAGCTGGAACTGCCGCTGTCTGTGCTGCCCTATACGCTGTTCATGACCGGCAAGCTGGGCGTGAGCCTGTGCCCGGAACACGCCACCGGCACCTCGCGCCTGCTCGACCACGCCGAAGACGCCCTGCACCAGGCCGCGCGCGAAGGCGGCAATGCCGTGCGCATCCATGCGGTGGATACCCCGTCCAGCGCGCACAGCGAGAGCATCATCGCGCGCCAGATCGTCGATGCCATTCCCAATGGCGAGCTGAAGCTGCGCTACCAGCCGCTGGTCAGCGCCCGCGACGGCCACGTGGTGGGCATGGAGGCGCTGCTGCGCTGGCAGTCGCCGACCTTGGGCATGCTGGTGCCCGAACGTTTCATGCGCACCGCCGAGCGGCTGGGCATCATCGTGCAGATCGGCACCTGGGTGCTGGAAGGCGCGTTGAAGCAGGCCAGGTTGTGGCGCGACCAGGGCTTTGACGATTTCACCATCGCGGTGAACGTCTCCACCCTGCAGCTGCTGCGCCCGAACTTCTTTGCCGAGGTGATGGCGTTGATGCAGACCGCCGGGGTGCCGGCGCACATGCTGACGTTGGAGATCAACGAAAGCGCGCTGACCAACAACGTCAACTTCGTGCACGAAACCCTGGTCAACCTGCGCAATGAAGGCATCAGCCTGAGCCTGGACAACTTCGGCACCGGCGATTCCAGCCTGAGCGCGCTGGTGCGCTACCCGGTGGACAAGCTGAAGATCGACCGCAGCTTCATCAAGAGCGCCCCGGCCGGCAACCGCGAGGCGGCAATCGCCCGCGCGATCATCGCCATGGGCCACCAGCTGGGCATGACGGTGATCGCCAACGGGGTGGAATCGCAGGCGCAGCTGGGCTTTCTACGCCGTAACGACTGCGATGTGTTCCAGGGCTACCTGTTCGGCGAGCCGATGTCGGCCGACGCGGCCGGGATGACCCTGCGCCGGCGCTACCTGCGCCCGGAGGCATTCGCCGAGACGCGGCCGGACCGGACGTTGCTGCTGCTGGACGATGAGGAGAACGTGCTGCGTTCGCTGGTGCGGCTGTTCCGCCGCGACGGCTACCGGATCCTGGCGGCGGGCAACGTGCGCGATGCGTTCGACCTGCTGGCGATCAACGATGTGCAGGTGATTCTGTCCGACCAGCGAATGAGCGACATGAGCGGCACCGAGTTCCTGGGCCGGGTCAAGATGCTGTACCCGGACACGATCCGGCTGGTGCTGTCCGGCTATACCGATCTGAACACGGTGACCGACGCGATCAACCGCGGCGCGATCTACCGGTTCCTGACCAAGCCGTGGAACGATGACGAACTGCGCAAGCACATCCACCAGGCATTCCGCACGCACGAGGAGCAGCGCCGGGCCAATACCGCCCCGCCAGCGGCGATCGCCGCGCCGGAAGAAGATTGACGTTGTTGTTTTTCCGCTTCGCAGGTAAAGCCAACGGCTTTCGTGCTCTTCTCAGCTGCGAGCTATTAATGCCTCAGATCAAAGGCAGTGCCCGACGTCTGCGCTGATTGGGGCTGGCGCGGATGGGTTGGCGGGACACGCCGTGAACCCATCCGTGGGGGCTTGGCGAAAACATCCATGTTTTCGACAGTCCCGCCAAC
>NZ_JACWUO010000011.1 GCF_020857975.1 Stenotrophomonas rhizophila | reverse complement strand
CGTCCTGCCCAACCCGTCCGGCGTATACGCCGGACCCATGTTTTCGACAGTCCCGCCAACCCACCCACGCCAACCCTTCACACATTGCCGGTGCGCAGAGAAACAGCGGTAGGTCCGCGCCATGCTCGGACATCGCAGTGCGGGGGAGAAGAGCGTCCGACCATGGGTCGGACCTACCGCGCAGAAATGCTGCTGCTTTCCCTTCCGCATATCGAAATCCATGCAGAGGAGGGCGGGTAGCCCCATGCGGGACTGTCGAAAACATGGATGTTTTCGCCAAGCCTACAAGGATGTATTTACGGCGTGTCCCGCATGGGGCTACCCGTCCTCCTCACGCGCGGAAGATCAAGACGCTGCTTTTCACAAAAAGCATCAAAAGACCATCCACGAAAAAACCCGGCCGAAGCCGGGTTTTTTCGTCATCGCGCCAGCGCCGAAGCACTGGCTGGATGCATCAGGCCAGACCGGCCTGCTTCATCACTTCGGCGGCGTAGTCTTCCACCACCTTCTCGATGCCTTCGCCGACGGCCAGGCGCTGGAAGCCGATCACTTCGGCGCCGGCAGCCTTGAGCACCTGCTCGACCGACTGGTTGGTGTCCAGCACGTACGGCTGGCCGTACAGGGTCACTTCGTTGACGATCTTGGCGATCTTGCCGCTGATGATCTTCTCAAGGATGTCGGCCGGCTTGGCCTTTTCCTTGTCGGACATCTTGGCCAGCTCGATTTCCTTTTCCTTGGCAACGAACTCGGCCGGCACATCGGCGGCCTTGTTGTGCGGCGGGTTCATCGCAGCCACGTGCATGGCCAGGCCACGGGCCAGCTCTTCGTTGCCGCCGGCCAGCTCGACCAGCACGCCGATGCGGCCGCCGTGCACGTAGGCCGCGACGTTGTTGGTCGATTCCAGGCGCACGATGCGACGCACGTCGACCTTCTCGCCGACCTTGGCGATCACCGCGGCGCGGGATTCTTCGACCGACTCACCGGACGGCAGCTTGGCTGCCTTCAGCGCGTCGATGTCGGCAGCGCCCGAGCTCAGCGCCACCGCGGCGACGGCCTTGGTGAAGTCCAGGAAGTTGCTGTCCTTGGCGACGAAGTCGGTTTCCGAGTTGACTTCGACCAGCACGGCCTTGCCGCCGTCCTGGGCCGCCACGATGATGCCTTCGGCAGCCACGCGGTCAGCCTTCTTGTCGGCCTTGGCCAGGCCGGACTTGCGCAGCCATTCGGCCGAGGCGTCGATGTTGCCGCCGTTTTCGACGAGTGCCTTCTTGCACTCCATCATGCCGGCGCCAGTGCGCTCGCGCAGTTCCTTGACCAGGGAAGCAGTGATTTCCACGGGATTTCCTCACGAAAGAAAGGGGTTGGGCCGGCATGGTGGCCGGCCCGTGTGACAGTGTCCTGTCCTCGCGCCATCGGCAGCGGGCAGGAGCGGTGGGCGTCTGGCGCCCACCGCGGGCCTGGATCAGGCCTGGGCTTCGCCAGCGGCGTCGGCAGCCGGAGCGGCGTCGGCAGCAGCCGGGGCAGCAGCGGCCGGAGCAGCAGCGGCCTTCTTGGCCGGAGCGCGGCGGGCCGGCTTGGCTTCTTCGGTGGCCGGCGCGTCGGCGAACTCTTCTTCACGGACGGTGGCGGCGTGCGGTGCGGCGGCCTTGCCTTCCAGCACGGCGTCGGCAGCGGCGCGGGCGTACAGCTGCACAGCGCGGATGGCGTCGTCGTTGCCCGGGATCGCGTAATCGACCAGTTCCGGGTTGTAGTTGGTATCGACCACGGCGATCACCGGGATGCCGAGCTTCTTGGCTTCCTTGATGGCGATGTCTTCATGGCCGATATCGATCACGAAGATCGCGTCCGGCAGGCGGTTCATGTCCTTGATGCCGCCCAGCGAGGCTTCCAGCTTGTCGCGCTCGCGACGCAGGCCCAGCACTTCGTGCTTGACCAGCTTTTCGAAGGTGCCGTCGCTTTCGCCGGCTTCCAGTTCCTTCAGGCGGGCAACGGACTGCTTGACGGTACGGAAGTTGGTCAGGGTGCCGCCCAGCCAACGCTGGTTCATGAAGGGCATGCCGCAACGCTCGGCTTCTTCGCGGATCGATTCGCGGGCGCTGCGCTTGGTGCCCAGGAACAGGATGGTGCCGCGCTTTTGCGCAACGCTGGAAATGAAGTTCATCGCGTCATTGAAGAGCGGAACGGTCTTTTCCAGGTTGATGATGTGGATCTTGCCGCGGGCGCCGAAGATGTACTGGCCCATCTTGGGGTTCCAGTAACGGGTCTGGTGGCCGAAATGGACGCCGGCTTCCAGCATCTGACGCATGGTGACCTGGGGCATTGCAGTAACTCCTGATAGGGAACCGGCCGCCACGGGTAATAGATGGGCGGTCCGCCGCAAGGCGGGTGGTTCCGGGGTTTGGCTTCCCTGTCGCTTCCGTGACCGAACTCCTTGCGGAGCACCCCGGCACGGATATGGGCGGCAGGTGTGGATTCACCGGTGACGTCCGGTGTTGACGTTGATCCTGGGCCAAGGCACGAGGGATCTGGTCGATTATAGCCCGCCATCGGCCGCCGGTGCAATTGCGCCCGGCCGGGCCCGGAACCGACCGCCTGCGCAGGCATGGGCGGGCGGGGCAGGGGCCCGCCTGGGCGCTGATACGCCGGTCCGTGGCTGGCCTAGCCGGGCGGCTGCCGGTGGAGGTGGCCGCCGGCGCGGGCGGGCATCGGGCGATCAGCCAAGTATGGACGGCCGGCATTGTAGGGCAGCAGGCCGACCCCACGCGTGGCAGGCCCGGGCATGCAGGGGCCGCCCGCCCGGTGGCGAGCCGAACCGGGGCTGTCAGCGTTCCGCCCGTGCCCGTTCAGACTGGCTCCGGATCGGCGATAATGGGCGCCATGAGCGTGAATCTTAAAACCCCCGAGGAAATCGAACTGATGCGCATCGCCGGCCGCCTGGCCAGCGAAGTGCTCGACGTGGTCACCCCGCATGTGAAGCCGGGCGTGACCACCGAAGAGCTGGACCGCATCTGCCACGACCACATCATCAACGTGCAGAAGGCCACGCCGGCCAATGTCGGCTACCGTGGCTTCCCCAAGACGGTGTGCACGTCGGTCAACAACGTGATCTGCCATGGCATCCCCAGCGAAGCCAAGGTCCTCAAGGATGGTGACATCGTCAATATCGATGTCACCGTGATCAAGGACGGCTGGCACGGCGATACCAGCCGCATGTACTACGTCGGTACGCCGTCGGTAATGGCCAAGCGTCTGGTCGAGGCGACCTATGAAGCGATGTGGCGCGGCATCCGCGCGGTCAGGCCGGGCGCCACGCTGGGCGACATCGGCCATGCGATCCAGAGCTACGCCGAGGGCGAACGCTTCAGCGTGGTGCGCGAGTACTGCGGCCATGGCATCGGCAAGGTCTACCACGACGAACCGCAGGTGGTGCATTACGGCCGGCCCGGCCAGGGCCTGGTGCTGCAGCCGGGCATGACCTTCACCATCGAGCCGATGATCAACGAGGGCACCCGCTACAACAAGGTGCTGCCCGATGGCTGGACTGTGGTGACCAAGGACCGCAAGCTGTCGGCGCAATGGGAGCACATGGTCGCGGTCACCGAGGCCGGCGTGGACGTGCTGACCCTGTCGCCCGGCGAATCGCAGGTCTGAGCATGCTGCCGGCGAGCCCGATGCTGGACGCGCCGGCCGATGCGGTTGCCGACCCCGACTGGGCGGCGCTGGCGCGGCAATCGCTGCAGCAGACCGATGCGCGCCTGTACCGGCGCTTCGACCAGGGCGACAACATCGAGCGCCTGCTGGCCTTGCGCGCGCGCGCGGCCGACCACCTGATCCGGCTGGCCTGGCAGCGTTGCCTGCCGGCCGGCAGCGGCCTGGCGCTGTTTGCGGTGGGCGGCTACGGGCGCGGCGAGCTGTTCCCGCGCTCGGACATCGACCTGCTGGTGCTGGGCGCGCCCGCGCAGCAGCGCCTGCACGAACCGCAGCTGGCGCGGCTGTTCGCGCTGCTCTGGGACTGCGGGCTGCCGGTCAGCCATGCGGTGCGTTCGGTCGAGGAGTGCAGCCAGGCCAGCGCCGACCAGACCGTGCTCACCGCGCTGATCGAGTCGCGCCCGGTGCTGGCCGACGAGGCTGCGCGGCAGGCCCTGAAGGCGGCAGTGAACGTGGCCGGGCTGTGGCCGCCGCGCGAATTCTTCCTGGCCAAGCGCGAAGAACTGCTGGCCCGCCACCAGCGGTTCGGCGACACCGCCGACAACCTGGAGCCGGACATCAAGGACGGCCCCGGCGGCTTGCGCGACCTCAATACGCTGGGCTGGATGGCATTGCGCGCCTTCGGCGTGCGCGACCTTGAAGCCCTGGTCGGGCTGGGCCACCTGGGCCCGGATGAAGCGGCCGCGCTCAAGCGCGAACGCTGCGCACTGGCGCGGTTGCGCTTTGGCCTGCACCTGGTCGCCAACCGTCCCGAAGAACGCCTGCGCTTTGACTACCAGAAGACCCTCGCCGCGCGGCTGGGCTTTGCCGACGACCCGGAAAGCCTGGGCGTGGAAAAGATGATGCAGGGCTTCTACCGCAGCGCCACCGTGGTGCGGCGGATCAGCGACCGTCTGCTGCAACGCTTCGAGGAACAGTTCGACGGCGAAGCCGTGCCGCAGCCGGTCAGCGTCGGTTTCTCGCTGCGCCGCGGCTACCTGGCCGCCAATGATGCCGCGTGGCCACAGGGCGACATCGAGCAGGTGTTCGCGTTGTTCTCCAGCTGGGCCTACAACCCCGATGTACGCGGCCTGCATTCGCTGACCGCGCGCGCGCTGGCCGAAGCCCTGGCCGGCCTGCCGCCCTATATCGAGGCCAGCGTGGCCGCGCGCGAGCAGTTCATGACGCTGCTGCGCAGCCCGCGGGCGGTCGACACGCTGGGCCGGATGGCGCGGCTGGGCGTGCTTGGCCAGTGGATCCCCGCGTTCGCGCAGGTGTCCGGGCGCATGCAGTTCGACCTGTTCCATGTCTACACCGTCGACCAGCACACCCTGATGGTGTTGCGCAACATCGGCCTGTTCGCCAGCAGCCGCGCCGACGAGCGTTTCTCGATTGCCCACGAAGTATGGCCGCGCCTGCGCAAGCCCGAGCTGCTGCTGCTGGCCGGGCTGTTCCACGATATCGCCAAGGGCCGCGGCGGCGACCATTCCGAACTGGGCGCGGTGGATGCGCGCGCCTTCTGCCAGGCGCATGCGCTGAGCGCTTCGGACACCGAGCTGGTGGCGTGGCTGGTCGAACAGCACCTGCGCATGTCGGTGACCGCGCAGAAGCAGGACATCTCCGACCCGGAGGTGATCCACCGTTTCGCCACCCTGGTGGCCAGCCGCGACCGCCTGGACTACCTGTACCTGCTGACCTGCGCCGACATCGCCGGGACCAGCCCGAAACTGTGGAACGCCTGGAAGGACCGGCTGCTGGCCGACCTGTACTTCGCCGCGCGGCGCGCGCTGCGCGAGGGCCTGGAGAACCAGATGCCCGCCGCCGAACGCGTGGCCGAGGCGCGCGAATCGGTGCGCGCGCTGGTGCGCGAGCGCGGCTACGACGATGCCACCATCGAACGCCAGTTCGCGGTGATGCCCGATGAGAGCTTCATCCGCCTGCGCCCGGAACAACTGGCCTGGCAGGCCGCCGCGCTGGTGCCGCTCAGGCAGGGCCAGACCCTGGTCAAGGTGCGCCGGATCACCGCCGACGACGATGCGCTGGAAGTGTTCGTGCATTCCCCCGACCGCGACGGCCTGTTCGCCGCGATCGTGATGACCCTGGACCGCAAGGGCTACGGCATCCATCGCGCGCGGGTGCTGGACGGCCCGGCCGACACCATCTTCGATACCTTCGAGGTAACCCCGGCCGACAGCTTTGCCGACGGCGACGCGCTGCGCCTGCAGGCCGCGCTGCGCGAAGCCCTTGCCGGCGACCTGACCCGGCTGCGCCCGTCGCGCCGGGTGATCCCGCGCCAGCTGCGGCATTTCCGCTTCGCCCCGCGGATCGAGTTCCGCGAGGCCAGCGACGGCGGCAGCCAGGGCACCCGTTTCAGCCTGATCGCGCCCGACCGCCCCGGCCTGCTGGCCGACGTGGCGTTCGTGCTGCGCAACCAGCGCCTGCGCGTGCACGACGCACGCATCGCAACGTTCGGCGAACGCGCCGAAGACATGTTCGTGATCAGCGATGAGCACGACCACCCCCTTGCCGAATCCGCCAGGCAGCAACTGCACGATGCAATGCTGGCCTGCCTGGACCCTGATCGAAACGCCGGAGACCCCCACTGATGGCTACCAAGCCCGCCAAAAAGACCGCCGCCAAGCCCGCGCCGGCCAAAAAGACCACCGCTGCCAAGGCCGCGCCCGCCACCAGGCCGGTTGCGGTGAAGAAGGCCGCCGCGAAAAAGGCGGCGCCGAACAAGACGGCCGCGGCCAAGCCGCTCGCCACGCCGGCCGAGGCTGCCGCCAGGCGCAGCGCCAGCCGCGATGCCACCATCGCGCGCAAGTCGCTGCGCAAGCCGGCCAGCCCGGGCGTGGAGGAACTGAAGTTCGGCATCGAAAGCGCGTTCGAGCGCCGGGCGATGCTGACCCTGCACGAACTGGAAGGCTCGACCAAGCCGCTGGTCGGGCGCGTCATCGACGGCCTGGAAACCGGTGAATTCCGCGTCGCCGAGCCGGATGGCCACGGCGGCTGGAAGGTCAACGAATGGTTGAAGAAGGCCGTGTTGTTGTACTTCCGGGTCAACGACATGACCGTGGTCGACGCGCGCCCGGCGCCGTTCTGGGACAAGGTCGAATCGCGCTTTGCCGGCTTCGATGAAGCCAAGTTCCGCCGCGCCGGCGTGCGCGTGGTGCCCGGTGCGATCGCGCGCCGTGGCAGCTACTTCGGCAAGGACGTGGTGCTGATGCCCAGCTTCACCAACATCGGCGCCTACGTCGGCGAAGGCACCATGGTCGACACCTGGGCCACGGTGGGTTCGTGCGCGCAGATCGGCAAGCACTGCCACCTGTCCGGCGGCGCCGGCATCGGCGGCGTGCTCGAGCCGCTGCAGGCCAGCCCGACCATCATCGAAGACCATTGCTTCATCGGCGCCCGTTCGGAAGTGGTGGAAGGCTTCGTGGTCGGCCACCACAGCGTGATCGGCATGGGCGTGTTCCTCGGCCAGAGCACCCGCGTGTACAACCGCGCCACCGGCGAGATCAGCTACGGCTCGGTGCCGCCGTACAGCGTGGTGGTGTCCGGCCAGCTGCCGTCCAAGGACGGCTCGCACTCGCTGTACTGCGCGGTGATCGTCAAGCAGGTCGACGCCAAGACCCGCAGCAAGACCAGCGTCAACGACCTGCTGCGCGGCCTGGCCGACTGAGTGCCGCGATGACCACGACCGTCTACGGATTGAAGAACTGCGATACCTGCAAGAAGGCCACCAAGTGGCTGGACCGCTTCCAGGTGGCCTATACCTTCGTCGACTATCGCGACCACAAGCCTGCGCCGGAGACCCTGGTCGACTGGGCCGCCCAGGCCGGTGGCTTTGCCGCGCTGGTCAACAAGTCCTCCACCACCTGGCGGCAGTTGCCGGACAACCGCAAGGCGGCCGGTTCGGACGCGGAGTGGAAGCTGCTGCTGCGCGAGTACCCGCAACTGATCAAGCGCCCGGTGGTGGTCAGCGCCGATGGCGCGATGACCCAGGGTTTCTCGGACAACGGCTTCAAGCAGCGGTTCGGAGTGGGCGCGTGAGCGATGTCGTCGGCTTGACCTGCGAGCTGATCGCGCGCCCCTCGGTCACCCCCGAGGACGCCGGCTGCCAGGCGCTGCTGGCTGGCCGCCTCGAGCGCGCGGGCTTCCGCTGCGAACACCTGCGACTGGGCGAGGTCGACAACCTGTGGGCGACCCACGGGCAGGGCGGGCCGGTCCTGGTGCTGCTCGGGCATACCGACGTGGTGCCGACCGGGCCGGTCTCGGCCTGGACCAGCGATCCGTTCGACCCGCAGATCCGCGACGGCGTGCTGTACGGGCGCGGCGCGGCGGACATGAAGGGCAGCGTGGCCGCGTTCGTGGTGGCGGCCGAACAGTTCGTCGCCGCCCATCCCGGGCATCCGGGCATCCTGGCGGTGCTGCTGACCAGCGACGAGGAAGGCGACGCCATCGACGGCGTGCGCCGGGTGGCCGATATCTTCCGCGAACGCGGGCAGGCGATCGACTGGTGCATCACCGGCGAACCGTCGTCTACTGCCGTGCTTGGCGACCTGCTGCGCGTCGGCCGTCGCGGCAGCCTGTCGGCGACCTTGACGGTGACCGGCGTACAGGGTCACGTCGCCTATCCGGACAAGGCGCGCAACCCCATCCACCTGGCCGCCGCGGCGCTGGCCGAACTGACCGCGCGGCAGTGGGACGATGGCTTCGAGAGCTTCCCGCCGACCAGCCTGCAGATTTCCAACATCCACGCCGGCACCGGTGCCAACAATGTGATCCCCGGCCAGCTGCAGGTGCTGTTCAACCTGCGCTACAACCCGCACTGGAATGCCCCGGCGCTGGAGCAGGAGATCGCCGCGCTGCTGGACCGGCATGGGCTGGACTACACGCTGCAATGGCATCGCAGCGGCGAGCCGTTCCATACCCCGGAAGGCAGGTTGCGCCAGGTGGCGCGCGAGGTGCTGGGTGAGTTTGCCGGCGCGCCGCCGGAGGAAAGCACCGGCGGTGGTACCTCCGATGCCCGCTTCATCGCCCCGTTGGGCGCGCAGTGCATTGAAGTGGGGCCGGTCAATGCAAGCATCCACCAGGTGGACGAGAACGTGCGCGTGGCCGACCTGGAACGGCTGCCGGCGTTGTACCAGCGCTTGATCGAGCGGTTGTTGGCCTGATGGGGGCGCCGCACCGACCAACGGTCGGTGCCTGCCGCGCGAGGTAGGAATCGACCGTTGGTCGATTGCGGTAGTGCCGGCCGCTGGCCGGCTCCTCCTTCCGTTTGGCAATCCCCGGAGCCGGCCAGCGGCCGGCACTACCGGATGGTCGACACCTGCCGTGTCAGGTGGGAACCGACCGTTGGTCGGTTTGCCGTTACGCCACGATCAACCCGAACGCGGCCAACGCCGCGGCGGCCTGTCGCTGCGAAATCACCGCCTTTCTGAACAACTTGGCATCCATCACGTTGAGCCCGCTGATATCGGTGCCGCGCAGGTCGGCCCCTTCGAAACGGGTCAGCCGGGTCTGCGCATTGCGCAGGCTGCCACCGTTGAACACCGCATCGCGGAAGTCGCAGCCGGACAGTTCGGCTTCGGAAAAATCCAGGCCCTGCAGCTGCGCCTTGCGGAACGACAGCCCGCGCAGATCGGCGCTGACCAGCAGGCAATCGCGGAACTCCAGCGCCCAGCCGCTGACTTCCTGCAGGTGCGCACCGGTGAGCTTGCAGTCGTGGAACTGCACCGAAGACAGCGTGGCGCGGCGCCAGTGGCTGTTGTTCAGGTCGCAATGCGAGAAACGGGCGTCGCCCAGCAGCGCGGAACTGAAATCGCATTGGCCGCCGCGGCATTTGACCCATCGGCTTTCCTCGAGCGAGGCGGCCAGCCAGCTGGCGCCGGCCACCGAGCACTGGTTGAACTGGAAACCGTCCATGTCCAGCCGCGAAAAATCGCCGCCATCGAAATGGCAGGACTCGAACACCGCCACGCGCGGGTGCGCGGCGACGATCGCCTGCATGCGCTCGCGGGAAATGGATTCATCGCGGAAGGTGACAGTGTTCATGCATCCATTCTGGACGAGATCCGGCTGCCGTTGCAGCCTTGCTGGTGCGCGCGATGTGTGTACCGCGTTGCCGCGTTGTGTCCGGTTGCGGCACCGCTGTCGGTATCAACGCGGTCCATCCTGTGGCGGGGCCACCGCCGGCCCACGGACGGTGGCTACCGAGGCAATACAGGCATCAATGGTTGTCGATCATTCAAACGTCCAGAACGGCGGGGCGATGGCACGGCGCCAATAGGATTCCTCGGCCATGTAGAAGTCCTGCGCCTGGGCCTTGGCGAACCAGGCCGCGGCCGCGTCCACGTTCTTGTCCAGCCCATCGCCGCCACGACCCAGTGCCAGCCCGGCAAGGTATTGGCCGTACACGTTGCCTTGGGCGCCGGCGCGCTCATACCAGCGCAGCGCTTCGGCCTTGTC
Organism: Stenotrophomonas rhizophila; assembly: GCF_020857975.1. Lineage (GTDB taxonomy): Bacteria > Pseudomonadota > Gammaproteobacteria > Xanthomonadales > Xanthomonadaceae > Stenotrophomonas > Stenotrophomonas rhizophila_C. Next base: position 137,134 of record NZ_JACWUO010000011.1, on the reverse strand, counting down.
CTGCACCACGCCGATGCCGGCTTCGTACAGCGCGCCCAGGTCGACCTGGTATTCGGCGTCGCCGCGTTGCGCACGGCGCTGGATGCGCGCGATCACCGGGTTGGTGGGCGCCCCGGCCTGCGCCGGACTGCCGTAGCGGCCCGAGCCGCTGGTGGCCTTGCGCAGTGGATCCAGCTTGTACAACTCGCGCATGTACACCGCCGAACGCAGCCGCCAGCGCAGCGCGCCCTCCATCTGGCCGCGTCGTTCGTACCATTTTTCCAGGTCGTCCATCGCATACGGCGAGCCGTGGTAGGCCGCGCGCTGGTACCAGTGGAAGGCCTTGCGCGCAGAGGGCTTGAGCACCACCGCCTCGGGTTTCTGCGGGGTGTCGGCGCTGTCCAGCCGGCCGCGTTCGAGGATGGTGCCGAGCTGTTCCTCGGCGACGGTGTGGCGGAACGTACGTGGCGTGGTGGCCGTCGCGCGTGCGTACCAGTCCAGCGCACGTACATCGTTCCAGCCCTGGTACATCCTGGCCACGCGCATGGTCGAATCGAAACTGCCATCGGCGGCAGTGGCCAGTGCCTGGCGTTCGGTGTCGCTTACCGGGCGCTGCGGGGCGCTGGCGCAGCCGGCCAGGGCCAGCAGCATCAGCGCCGGCAGCAAGCGGCGGAGGGGAAAAAGGGGCATCCATGGCGTCCTGCAGTGGGGGCGGCCATTATCCGCGCCGCTGCCAACGCGCCCACTGAATCGGTTGCCATCGCAACAGTTGCACGGCGGCCCAAAGCCGGGTACGGTCGGTCCATGTCCTCGCTCCTGGCCACCGCCGTCATCAATACCAACCGCAATAATCTGCGCGCGAACAATCGTGCGCGGCCGATGCGGGACTGCGACCAGGGCTAGTACAAGCAACACGCCCGAACCCCAGAAAACCCGCATCGGCCGATGCGGGTTTTTTTGTGGCCGCTCGAACGCATGCACTACGTGTATCCCCCATCACCAGGAGTTGTTCCCATGTGTTCGATCTTCGGTATTTTCGGTCTGCAGGCCGGCGACGACCTCCCGGCCCTGCGCCGCCACGCGCTGGACCTGTCGCAGCGCCAGCGCCACCGTGGCCCGGACTGGAGCGGGGTGTATGCCGATGCCGGCGCCATCCTGGTTCACGAACGGCTGGCCATCGTCGACCCGGCCGGCGGCTCGCAGCCGCTGCTGTCCGAGGACGGCCAACTGGCGCTGGCGGTCAACGGCGAGATCTACAACCACCGCGAACTGAAGGCCGAACTGGCCCAGCCCTATGCGTTCCAGACCGGTTCGGACTGCGAGGTGATCAACGCGCTGCACCGTGAAGACGCGCCGGCCTCGTGGTTGAACCGCCTCAACGGCATTTTCGCCTTCGCGCTGTGGGACCGCGACGCCCAGCGGGTGCTGATCGCGCGCGACCCGATCGGGGTGGTGCCGCTGTACTGGGGCCATGACAGCGCGGGCCGGCTGGTGGTGGCCTCCGAACTGAAGTCGCTGGTGGACAACTGCGCCGACGCCGCCCAGTTCCCGCCGGGCCATTGGTACGACAGCGCCACCGGCACGCTGACCCGCTACTACCAGCGCCCGTGGCGCGACTACGACGCGGTCGAAGGCGTGGAAGCCGACCGTGCCGCGCTGCGCGAGGCATTCGAACGCGCCGTGCACCGCCAGCTGATGACCGACGTGCCGTATGGGGTGCTGTTGTCCGGCGGCCTGGATTCCTCGCTGGTGGCCGCCGTGGCCGCGCGCTACGCGCGCCACCGCATCGAGGACGGCGACCAGAGCGAGGCCTGGTGGCCGCGCCTGCATTCCTTCGCGATCGGGTTGAAGGGTTCGCCCGACCTGGCCGCCGCGGAAATCGCCGCGCAGGCCCTGGGCACGGTCCACCACGGCTTCGAATACACCTTCGAGGAAGGCCTGGATGCATTGCCTGAAGTGATCCGCCACGTGGAGACCTACGATGTCACCACCATCCGCGCGTCCACCCCGATGTTCCTGCTCGCGCGCCGGATCAAGGCGATGGGGGTGAAGATGGTGCTGTCCGGCGAGGGCAGCGACGAAATCTTCGGCGGCTACCTCTACTTCCACAAGGCGCCCAACGCGCGCGAATTCCACGACGAACTGGTGCGCAAGCTCGATGCGCTCAACAACTACGACTGCCTGCGCGCCAACAAGTCGATGATGGCCTGGGGGGTTGAGCCGCGCGTGCCGTTCCTGGACCGCGAGTTCCTCGATGTGGCCATGCGCATCGACGCCCGGCACAAGATGGTCGGGCAGGGCGGCGACGGCGCGCGCCGGATCGAGAAGGCGGTGCTGCGCGAAGCCTTTGAAGGCTATCTGCCCGAATCGATCCTGTGGCGGCAGAAGGAGCAGTTCAGCGATGGCGTCGGCTACGGCTGGATCGATGGGCTCAAGGCGCACGCCGAACAACAGATCAGCGACCGGGTGATGGCCGCGGCCGACAAGCGTTTCGTGCACAACCCGCCGCAGACCAAGGAAGCGTATTACTACCGCCATGTGTTCGAGCAGTACTTCCCGACCCAGGCGGCGGCCGAAACGGTGCCGGGCGGCAAGTCGATCGCCTGCTCTTCGCCGGCGGCGATCGCCTGGGATGCCAGCTTCGCGGCGATGGCCGACCCGTCCGGCCGTGCGGTGGCGGGGGTGCACGAACAGGCCCTGGCCTGAGTCGTGCGGCGGCGCGGTGCAACGGCACCGCGCCACTGGCGGGAATGCCGCCAGCCCGTAGAATTGCTCCGTCAATCGATGGGGATCGGTAATGGAATCAGGGACCACCGGCGGCATGCGCCGCAGCGGGCTGGCATGGCGCTACCTGGGCTGGGTGGCGGTGCCGTTGCTGGTGGGCCTGGGCCTGGCGCGCTACGCCGGCCCCGGCGTGGCCACCCAGGTGGCGCGCGCCGAATCGTCGCTGGGGACGGACTGGGCCGCGCACCTGCATGCGCCGCTGGGCCTGTTCCTGATGCAGTTGCTGGTCCTGCTGCTGGTGGCCAAGGGCGCCGGCTGGTTGTTCCGGCGTCTGGGCCAACCGGGTGTGATCGGCGAGATGGCCGCCGGCCTGATGATGGGCCCGCTGGTGCTGGGCGCGCTGTTGCCGCAGGTGCACGGCACACTGTTTCCGGCCGCTTCGCTGGGGTCGCTGGGCCTGCTCAGCCAGCTGGGGGTGCTGATGTTCCTGCTGGTCGCCGGTGCCGAACTGGACCTGGGCGGCCTGCGCGGGCGTCGCCGTTTCGCGTTCGTGGTCAGCCATGCCGGCATCGCGGTGCCGTTCGTGCTCGGTGTGGCGCTGGCGATCTGGCTGTACGGCGCGCATGCGCCCGGCGGGGTGGGGTTCACCGGCTTTGCGCTGTTCGTGGGCATTTCATTGAGCATCACCGCCTTCCCGGTACTGCTGCGCATCCTGGCCGACCGCGGCATGACCGGCACGCCGCTGGGCCAGACCGCGATCGCCTGTGCGGCCTTGGGCGATGCCACGGCCTGGTGCCTGCTGGCATTGATCGTGGCCGCCGCGCAGGCGCAGGGCTGGGTACCGGCGACGATCAACCTGGTCTGCGTGGTCGCCTTCGTTGCGCTGATGCTGGGCCTGGTGCGGCCGTGGTTTTCGCGGCAGGTGATCGCGGCCGGGCAGGAAGGCCGCTGGTTGCTGATCATGCTGCTGATGGCGCTGGGCTGTGCGCTGGTGACCGAGATGCTGGGCATCCATGCCTTGTTCGGTGCGTTTGCCGCCGGTGTGGCGGTGTCGGGCAATGCGGCGTTGCGGCATACGGTGGCCAGCAGGGTCGAGCCGTTCGCGGTGACCCTGCTGTTGCCGCTGTTCTTCGCGATGACCGGGTTGCGCCTGCGCGCCGATGCACTGCAGGCCAGCGATGCGCTGTTGTGCGTGGTGGTGATTGCAGTGGCCACCCTGGGCAAGCTGCTGGGAACCTGGAGCGCGGCGCGCAGTGCCGGAATGGGCAGCGCGGAAGCATGGAAGCTGGGCGCGCTGATGAACACCCGCGGGTTGATGGAGTTGATCGTGCTCAACCTGGGCTACGAACTGGGCTTCCTGGGCGACCGCCTGTTCGCGGTGCTGGTGATCATGGCGCTGGTGACCACCGCGATGACCGGGCCGCTGTTGAACGGAATGGAGCGGTGGAAGCGCCGGTAGCCGACCTGCGCCCGGCGTTGGGCGGCCGGGCGCAACGGAAACTCGCGGCAGGGCCGGTTCGCAAACGACTGTCAACCGGGATGATCGGCAACGCGACCTGCAGGCACCGCCGGTAGGGTCGGTTCCCGAACGACTGCCGATAACGCTGATCGGCAGGGAAACGCAGGAACATCACCGAAGCCCTGCATCCCCGCGCACGACCCACCCAATGGCTTCGGCCGTTTCCATGCGTCACTGCACCCATCGGCTGGGTCGGCAGTCGATCCGGATCCGACCCTACCGCCATGCCGATGGCGCGGCGCGCATACGGCGGCGCTATCAATCCGCGCCGGATGCAGCGACCGGCCAACCCACTGGCAGGGTCGGTTCCCAAACGACTGCCGACAACGCTGATCGGCAGGGAAACGCAGGAACATCACCGAAGCCCTGCATCCCGCCCGGTACAGGTGCGGCGCCTACGGGCCAGCGGCGCGGATGTGAAGATCGTGTGGATACCGAGCCAAGCGCAACTGCAACTGATTCCGATTAGATCATTGGAATTTCGGATGGGGCACCATGGCGCCCATCGATTCATCAGGAGCACCCCCATGAAAGGCAACCCGGACGTCATCGCCTGCCTGAAGGAACTGCTGCGCGGCGAGTTGGCCGCGCGCGACCAGTACTTCATCCATTCGCGCCGTTATGAAGACCAGGGCCTGTTCGCCCTGTACGAACGGCTGAACCACGAGATGGAAGAAGAGACCCAGCACGCCGACGCGCTGCTGCGCCGCATCCTGTTCCTGGGTGGCGACCCGGACATGTGCCCGCATGCCTTCGAGCCCGGCAAGACCGTGGAAGAGATGCTGCAGAAGGACCTGGACACCGAATACAGCGTGCGCCACAACCTGGCCGCCGGCATGAAGCTGTGCGAGCAGCACCAGGACTATGTCAGCCGCGACATGCTGCTGGTGCAGTTGAAGGACACCGAAGAAGACCATGCCTGGTGGCTGGAACAGCAGCTGGGCCTGATCAAGCGGATCGGGCTGGCGCTGTACCAGACCAGCAAGATCGATGCCAAAGGTTCTCCGGCGCATTGATCGCGTGCATCAGGGCATTGCGGTGGAGCCGGCCAGCGGCCGGCACTACCCGTGCCACTTGATCCGGGTATGCATGCCAGCCAGCGATTCGCCAGCCAGCCGCACAACCCATCGTCCGCCCGCCAGCATCCGCCCGCCAGCGACGTTGCACCAAGCAAAAAGGCCGGGGAAACCCGGCCTTTTTGTGCGCGTCTGATCGGTAGTGCCGGCCGCTGGCCGGCTCCCCGCGGTGAGGGAAAGAACCGCAACCGACCAGCGGTCGGCGCTATTCCACCGCCAACCCTTCCACCTTCTGCCAGCCGCGCGGCAGCAGATGGCCACGCGTGGCGCGCGTGCCCAGGTAGGTGTCCAGGTCCTTGAACGACAGGTTCATGGTGCGCGCCCCGCTGCGGACCAGCAGGGTATTGCCTGGCGACACCGAGACCACCGCCACCACGCGCTCGGTGGCGAGCTTGGCCTTGGGGATGTCGATGATCTTGTTGCCCTTGCCCTTGTCCAGTTCCGGCAGGTCGCTGGCCGCGATCGCCAGCAGGTTGCCCGAACTGGTCACCGCCACGATGCGGTCGGTGTCCGGGTTGGCGACCACCGCCGGGGTCAGCACCTTGGAACCGGAGGTCAGGTTGAGCATGGCCTTGCCGGCCTTGTTGCGCCCGGTCAGGTTCTCGAAGCGGGTCACAAAGCCATAACCGTGGCTGGAGGCCAGCACGAAGCGGGTGGTGTTCTCGCCACTGGCCAGGGTGATGAACTGGCTGCCCGGCGCCGGCGAGAAGCGGCCGGTCAGCGGTTCGCCGTTGCCGCGCGCCGAGGGCAGGGTGTGGATCAGGGTCGAATAGGCGCGGCCCTCGCTGTCCAGGAACGCCACCTGCTGGGTACTGCGTGCGCGCACCGAACCCAGCAGGGCATCGCCATCGCGGTAGGACAGGGTGGAGGGGTCCATGTCGTGGCCCTTGGCCGCACGGATCCAGCCCTTTTCCGACAGCACCACGGTCATCGGCTCGCTGGGCACCAGTTCGGTCTCGTCGATCGCCTGCGCCGCACCGCGCTGCACCAGCGGCGAGCGGCGCGCGTCGCCGAACTTCTTGGCATCGGCGGTGAGCTCGTCGCGGATCAGCTTCTTCAGCTTGGCCTTGCTGTCCAGGATCGCCAGGATCTTGTCGCGCTCCCTGGCCAGCTCCTCCTGCTCGCCACGGATCTTCATTTCCTCCAGGCGGGCCAGCTGCTTGAGCTTGGTTTCCAGAATGTACTCGGCCTGCTCCTCGCTCAGCGCGAAACGCGCGATCAACGCCGGCTTGGCTTCATCCTCGGTACGGATGATGCGGATCACTTCATCCAGGTTGAGGAAGGCCACCAGCAGGCCGTCCAACATGTGCAGGCGGCGCTCGACCTTCTGCAGGCGGTGGTTGAGGCGGCGGGTGACGGTGGTGGCGCGGAACTGCAGCCATTCGCTGAGCAGCATCTTCAGGTTCTTCACCTGCGGACGCCCGTCCAGCCCGATCACGTTGAGGTTGACCCGGTAGCTGCGCTCCAGGTCGGTGGTGGCGAACAGGTGGCCCATCAGCTGGTCGGCATCGACGCGGTTGGAGCGCGGCACCAGCACCACCCGCACCGGGTTGGCGTGGTCGGATTCATCGCGGATGTCTTCCAGCCACGGCAGCTTCTTGGCCCGCATCTGCGCGGCGATCTGCTCGATCACCTTGGACGGCGATACCTGGAACGGCAGCGCGTTGATCACGATGTTGGTGTGTTCCTTGAAGAACGTCGAACGCGCGCGCACGCTGCCGTAGCCGGTCTCGTACATGGTGCGCAGGTCGGCGATCGGGGTGATGATCTCGGCGTGGCTGGGGTAGTCCGGGCCCTTCACATGTTCGCACAGCGCGGCGATGCTCGCGTCGGGGTCGTCCAGCAGGTGCAGCAGCGCGCTGACGATCTCGTTGAGATTGTGCGGCGGCACATCGGTGGCCATGCCCACGGCGATGCCGGTGGTGCCGTTGAGCAGCAGGTGCGGCAGGCGCGCCGGCATCCAGGTCGGTTCTTCCAGGGTGCCGTCGAAGTTCGGGGTCCAGTCGGTGGTGCCGTGGTTGATTTCGCCCAGCAGCACCTCGGCGATCGGGGTCAGCTTGGATTCGGTGTAACGCATCGCCGCGAACGACTTGGGATCGTCGGTGGAACCGAAGTTGCCCTGGCCTTCGATCAGCGGGTAGCGGTAAGAGAACGGCTGGGCCATCAGCACCAGCGCCTCGTAGCACGCGCTGTCGCCGTGCGGGTGGTACTTGCCGATCACATCGCCCACGGTGCGCGCGGACTTCTTCGGCTTGGAGGCGGCATTGAGGCCCAGCTCGCTCATCGCATAGATGATGCGGCGCTGCACCGGCTTGAGGCCGTCGCCGATGAACGGCAGTGCGCGATCGAGCACCACGTACATCGAATAGTCCAGGTACGCCCGTTCGGCGTACTCGCGCAGGGGCAGCTGTTCAAAGCCGTGGAAGGCGGGGCGGGCAAGATCGGTCATGCGGGATTGTTACCTGTGGCAAGGGACGGCGACGGCTGTCGCCCTCGCAGCGGTCGATTATCCGGATGCGGCCGGGGATGCCAAGCCGCGTGATGGATTCAGGGGGTGTCCGTTGCGTGCCAGGTAGCGCCCCGGAGGGCAGCCGAAGTGGCGGCGGAACACGGTGACGAAGGCGCTGGGGCTGCTGAACCCCAGTTCGTGGGCGATGTCGGACACGCTGCGGCCGTCCGACAACCGGCGCAGGCCCTCGGCCAGGCGGGCCTGCTGGCGCCACTGGGCGAAGCTGAGCGTGGTTTCGTCGCGGAAGTGCCGGGTCAGTGTACGCGGCGACAGCCCGGCCCATTGCGCCCATTGTTCCAGGCTGCGGCCGTCGGCCGGCGCGGCGATCAGCTGCGAGGCGATCCGCAGCAGGCGCCGGTCCTGCGGCATCGGCAGGTGCATGCGCTGGCGCGGGGCGTTGCGGATCTCGTCGAGCAGCACCTCGATCATGTGCTGCTGGCGCAGGTCGGTGCCGGCGCCGGGCACCCAGCGTGTCACCCGCGCCGCCAGGGCCTGCAGCAGGTCGGAGATGGCCACTACGCACGGTTGCTCGGGCAGGTCGTGGGCGGCCGCTGCGGTGACGATCAGGCCCCAGCCCCGCAACGGCCCGGAAATGCCCACGGTGTGGGGCTCGCCGGGCGGCATCCAGCCGGCGCAGCCCGGCGGCAGCGACCAGTTGCCGTGGCGGGTACGGATGTTCAGCAGGCCCGCCTCGACGCTGATCAGCTGGGCGCGGCGATGCGTGTGCCAGTCGATTTCCCGGTCCAGCCCGCGCGCGCTCTCGATCTGGAAGCCGAGCACGGCCTGGCCATCGTCGCGTTCGAGCCAGTCCAGCACGTCATGCCGCACCTGGGCCGGCGGGAGGGCGGCAGCCTGCTCTGGCCTGAAAACGTTATTCATTGTCCAGATTGTAATACCGGGCCACTGGAATAGGCCATTAAGGTGGGCGCCCCTGCATTGTTCTGGCTGTTGCAACACAGCATTTTGTTCCAGATTTAATATTTCCATTGAGAAATATATTTTTTGGAAGTAAAGTGCCGCCCCATGATGATCTGTCCTGAAACCACGCCTCCCAGCTTCGGTCTGCTGTTGCGCCAGGTGCGCGACGGCCTGGTCCGTCAGCTCGACACGACGATGGCCGAGGAAAACCTCGGCATTGGTTTCACCCACTACCTCGGTTTGAAGGTGCTCTCGGCCAAGGCCCCGTGCACCGCCAACGAGTTGGCCCAGGCCTTGGACCAGGTGCCCAGTGCGGTGACCCGGCTATTGGACAAGCTCGAAGCGATGGGCTGTGTGCGGCGTGAGCCGCATGCCCAGGACCGGCGGGCACTGCAGATCGTGCTGACCGACGAGGGCCGCCAGTTGTGGGCCCGGCTGAAGCAGCGCGGCGACCAGACGATGAACGACGCCATGCGCGATTTGTCCACCGACGAGCGCGCGCAGCTGCTTTCCCTCATGACCCGTGTACGCGACTCCCTGATTACGCCATGACCACCTTCCCCGATCGCCTTACTTCGTTACGCCCGCTGCTGGTCTCCGCACTGGCGTTGGCCCTGGCCGCCTGCGCCAGCCACGGCGGGCTCGAGCCCAGCGGCCGGCTGCTCGATGCCGATAGCCTGCAGACCCAGCGCACCCTGGCCGCCGATGGCCTGAGCCAGCCCGGCTGGCCGGCCACCGACTGGTGGCGCGCGCTGGGCGACCCACAACTGGACGCGTTGATCGCCGAAGGCCTGCAGCGCAACCCGGGCCTGGACGCGGCCGATGCGCGCCTGCGCCAGGCCCGCGCGCAGATCGGCACCGCCCATGCCGAGCGCCTGCCCAGCGTGTCCGCTTCCGGCGGCTATACGGGAGTGCGCCTGCCCGAATCGATGGTCGGCGACGAGCTTGGCGGCAGCTATGCCGGCAGCGGCCAGGCCTACCTGAGCTTCAGTTACGGCATCGACCTGTGGGGCGGCAAGCGTGCCGCCTGGGAAGCGGCCGTGGACAGCGGCCATGCCGCCGAAGTGGACGCCCAGGCCGCGCGCCTGAACCTGTCGGCGGCCATCGCCGAGGCCTACGCGCAACTGGGCTATGCCTGGGCGCTCCACGATGTGGCCGGCGAAGAACTGGCGCGCGCGCAGAAGACCCTGGAGCTGACCGCCCAGCGCCGCCGTGCCGGGATCGACAGCGACCTGCAGACCCGCCAGGCCGAAGCGCGCATTCCCGCCGCGCAGCAGCAGCAACAGGCCGCCCGCCAGCAGATCGACGAGGCCCGCACGGCGCTGGCCGCGCTGGTCGGACAGGGCCCGGACCGCGGCCTGCAGATCGAACGCCCGCGACCGCTCAACCCGCTGGCCCTGCAGTTGCCCGGCGTGCTGCCGAGCGAGCTGCTCGGTCGCCGCCCGGACATCGTGGCCGCGCGCTGGCGGGTGGAGGCGGCCAACCGCCAGATCCACGCGGCCAAGGCGCAGTTCTACCCCAGCCTCAACCTGACCGCGCTGGGCGGGGTGGTGTCCAGTGAAGTGGACCAGCTGCTCAAGAGCGGTTCCACCTTCGCCTTCCTCGGCCCGGCACTGAGCTTGCCGATCTTCGACGGCGGCCGCCTGCGCGCCAACCTGGACAAGACCGACGCGCAGTACGACCTGGCCGTGGCCGACTACAACCAGTCGGTGCTCAACGCGCTGCGCGATGTGGCCGACCAGGTCAACGCGGTGCGTTCGCTGGCCAGCCAGGCCGCCGCCCAGCAACAGGCGCTGGACACCGCCCGCGCCGCGCACGACCTGGCCGGGCAGCGCTACCGCGCCGGGATCGGCAGCTACCTGGAGGTCCTGGCCGTCGAAGAGCAGCTGCTGGCATCCCAGCAGCGGCTGGCCGACCTGCAGTCCCGGCAGATCCTTGTTTCGGTGCGGCTGAGCCAGTCGCTGGGCGGTGGCTTCACCCCGTCCGGCGATACCGCCACGCGCGCCACCGCCCCTGATTCCACGCATTCCTGAGACGCCTTCCATGAGCCAGACATCCGCTCCTGCTGCCGCCCCGGCAGCTCCCTCCCGTCGCGGCAAGCTGCTGCGCGGCCTGTTGGTCATCGTGGTGCTGCTGCTGGCCGCGCTGGCCCTGTGGTACTTCATGTTCGGCCGCTGGTTCGAAGAAACCGACGATGCCTATGTGCAGGGCAACCAGGTACAGATCACCCCGCTGGTGAGCGGTACCGTGGTATCGATCAACGCCGATGACGGCATGCGCGTGGCGCGCGGCCAGCTGCTGGTGCAGCTGGACCCGGCCGACACCGAAGTGGCCCTGCAGCAGGCCGAAGCCAACCTGGCCAAGACCGTGCGCCAGACCCGCGGCCTGTACCGCAGCGTGGAAGGCGCCCAGGCCGAATTGAACGCGCGCCAGGTCACCCTCAAGCGCGTGCGTGAGGATTTCAACCGGCGTAAGGGGCTGGCCGCCACCGGCGCCATCTCCAACGAAGAACTGGCCCACGCCCGTGACGAACTGGCCGCCGCCGAAGCGGCCGTGGCCGGGTCGCGCGAAACCTTCGAGCGCAACAACGCGCTGGTCGATGACACCGTGATCGCCACCCAGCCGGACGTGCAGGCCGCCGCCGCGCAGCTGCGCCAGGCCTACCTCAACAACGCCCGCGCCGGCATCGTCGCGCCGGTGGCCGGGTATGTGGCCCGTCGTTCGGTGCAGGTGGGCCAGCGCGTGCAGCCGGGCAATGCGCTGATGGTGGTGGTGCCGACCGAACAGATGTGGGTGGAAGCCAACTTCAAGGAAACCCAGTTGCGCCACATGCGCCTGGGCCAGGAAGTGGAGCTGCGCTCGGACCTGTACGGCGGCGATGTCACCTACAAGGGCCGCATCGACAGCCTGGGCCTGGGCACCGGCTCGGCGTTCTCGCTGCTGCCGGCGCAGAACGCCAGCGGCAACTGGATCAAGATCGTGCAGCGCGTTCCGGTGCGCATCGCCATCGATACCAAGCAGCTGGCCGAACATCCGCTGCGCATCGGCCTGTCGATCAAGGCCGAAGTCAGCCTGCGCGACCAGAAGGGCACCGTGCTGCCTACCGAAACCGCCAAGGGCCAGGTGTTCGACACCGATGTCTACGCCAAGCAGCTGCACAGCGCCGACGATGTGATCCACCAGATCATCCAGAGCAACCTGCCGCAGCAGGCCAAGGCGAGCTGAGGCCACCATGTCCGCACAAGCTCCCGCCGCGCCCGGCACACCGGGCGCGCCAGGTTCGGTGGTCGGCTTCGCGCCGGCCAATGTCGCCCTGTGCACCGCCGGCCTTGCGATGGCCTCGTTCATGCAGGTGCTCGACACCACCATCGCCAACGTGTCGCTGCCCACCATCGCCGGCAACCTCGGTGCCAGTTCGCAGCAGGCCACCTGGGTCATCACCTCGTTTGCAGTCAGCACGGCCATCGCGCTGCCGCTGACCGGCTACCTCAGCCGCCGCTTCGGCGAGACCAAGCTGTTCGTGTGGGCCACGCTGGCCTTCACCATGGCCTCGCTGCTGTGCGGGCTGGCGCAGAGCATGGGCATGCTGGTGGTGTCGCGCGCGATCCAGGGATTCGTGGCCGGGCCGATGTACCCGATCACCCAGAGCCTGCTGGTGTCGCTGTACCCGCGCGAGAAACGCGGGCAGGCGCTGGCGCTGCTGGCGATGATCACCGTGGTGGCGCCGATCGCCGGCCCGATCCTGGGCGGCTGGATCACCGACAACTACAGCTGGGAATGGATCTTCCTGATCAACGTGCCGCTGGGCATCTTCGCCGCGCTGGTGGTGGGCAACCAGCTCAAGGGCCGCCCGGAGCATATCGAAAAGCCGAAGATGGACTACGTCGGCCTGGTCACCCTGGTGATCGGCGTGGGCGCGCTGCAGCTGGTGCTGGACCTGGGCAACGACGAAGACTGGTTCAGTTCGGCCAAGATCGTGGTGCTGGCCTGCGTGTCGGTGGTGGCGCTGGCGGTGTTCCTGATCTGGGAGCTGACCGACAAGGATCCGATCGTGGACCTGCGGCTGTTCCGCCACCGCAATTTCCGCGCCGGTACGCTGGCGATGGTGGTGGCCTATGCAGCGTTCTTCGCCGTGGCCCTGCTGATTCCGCAGTGGCTGCAGCGCGACATGGGCTATACCGCGATCTGGGCCGGCCTGGCCACCGCGCCGATCGGCGTATTGCCGGTGATCATGACCCCGTTCGTGGGCAAGTATGCCTCGCGCTTCGACATGCGCATGCTGGCCACCATCGCGTTCGTGTTCCTGTCCTTCACCAGCTTCCTGCGCTCGGGCTTCAACCTGCAGGTGAACTTCGGCCACGTGGCCGGCATCCAGCTGATCATGGGCATCGGCGTGGCGTTGTTCTTCATGCCGGTGCTGCAGATCCTGCTGTCGGACCTGGACGGGCGCGAGATCGCCGCCGGTTCGGGCCTGGCCACCTTCCTGCGCACCCTGGGCGGCAGCTTCGCGGCATCGCTGACCACTTGGCTGTGGGCACGGCGCAGCCAGGAACACCACGCGCACCTGACCGAACACATTTCCGGCTACACCCCGGGGATGCAGGATCAGGTGGCCGCGATGGGGCAGGGCGACCTGCAGCATGGAGCGGCGGCGCTGAACAACATGATCAACCACCAGGCCTCGCAGATGGGCTTCAACGACATCTTCTTCCTGCTGGGCTGGATCTTCCTGGCCATCATCACCTTCCTGTGGCTGGCCAAGCCGCCGTTCGGTGCGGGGGCGGGCGCGGCGTCGGCCGGCGGGCATTGATGCGGTGTTGAGCTGAAACGAAAAACCCGCCGAAAGGCGGGTTTTTCGTTGGCGCCACGCACGGTAGTGCCGGCCGCTGGCCGGCTCCTCATGCATCCATGGTGAAGAGCAGCGTCTTGGTTTTCCCCTGTCGGAGGAGGACGGGCCGCCGCATGCCAGACATGAAAAAACCCGCTTGCGCGGGTTTGATCATTTGCTGAGTCGTGGTGCCCAGGAGAGGACTCGAACCTCCACGAAGTTGCCCCCGCTAGCACCTGAAGCTAGTGCGTCTACCAATTCCGCCACCTGGGCGACTCAGGAGGAGAATTTTGCGGGAGAACGACGATTGTGTCAACACGATTTCGCGGGAATCTGTTGTTCGCGTGCTGCCGCATCAGCGCGGCCGATGCAGCGCGAATCGTGCGTGAGATGCGGAGCCTGCCATCGAACCACAGAAACGAAAAAACCCGCTTGCGCGGGTTTGATCATTTACCGAGTCGTGGTGCCCAGGAGAGGACTCGAACCTCCACGAAGTTGCCCCCGCTAGCACCTGAAGCTAGTGCGTCTACCAATTCCGCCACCTGGGCGACTCAGGGGGCGAATTATGCAGATGCACCGAAGGGCTGTCAATGCACGGTGAAGCGATTGTGGCGCACACGATCGGATGGCCCCCGGCCATGCCCGCGATGCAGGTGGACCTGCACTGCGATGCCGGATGGATCGGTAGGCCTGGCGACCTGATCGCCGACATGGGGCGGCTCGCTCCCGCACATCGGCTTCCATCCGTTGCAAACGCCAGAAACGAAAAAACCCGCTTGCGCGGGTTTGATCATTTACTGAGTCGTGGTGCCCAGGAGAGGACTCGAACCTCCACGAAGTTGCCCCCGCTAGCACCTGAAGCTAGTGCGTCTACCAATTCCGCCACCTGGGCGACTCAGGAGGGGGATTCTGGGCATGTGCCGGGCACTTGTCAACGCTTTTCCGAAAAATCTTCACAAACCTGCATATGCACGCGCGCTGACCCATTCTGCACACCATCAGCGGTTACCATGGGGGCCGATGAAAACAAAGAAACCGACCCGGGGCGCGAAAGCCCCCAAGTCCCCGGCGCCCCAGGCAGCCGGTCCGTCGGGCAAGCCCCGCGCTGCTGCCAAGCCTGGCAAGCTGCCGCCCTGGATGCCCGAATCCATGACCCATCCCGCCGCACCGCGCGGCGGCAAGCGATCCGGCCCCAGGCCGGACGCCGCTGCCCCGGTCCCGACCCGCCGCCGCCCGCATCCGACGCTGGCCGATGGCGAACTGGTCGATCCGCATGCCGCCCGCGAAGCTGAACGTTACGCGCAGCCGATCGCCAGCCGCGAGGCCATCCTGCAGTTGCTGGAGCGTTGCGACGGCCCGCAGACCGCCGAGGAAATCGGCATCCACCTGGGCCTGACCGAGCCCGACCGCGCCGATGCGCTGGGCAAGCGGCTGGGCGCGATGGTGCGCGACGGCCAACTGGTGCAGAACCGCCGCGGCGGCTTCGCCCCGGTGCAGGCGACCAACCTGATCACCGGCGTGGTCATCGCCAACCCGGAAGGCTTCGGCTTCCTGCGCCCGGTGGAAGGCGGCGACGACCTGTTCCTGCCGCCGTATGAAATGCGCAAGGTCATGCACGGCGACCGGGTGCTGGCCAATGTCACCGGCATCGACCGCCGCGGCCGCCGCGAAGGCAGCATCGCACGCGTGCTCGAGCGCGGCATGACCCGCCTGATCGGCCGTTTCAGCGTCGAGTTCGGCATCAACTACGTGGTGCCCGACGACAAACGCGTACAGCGCAACGTGCAGATCCCGCCGGACCAGACCGGCGATGCCCGCGACGGCCAGCTGGTGGTCTGCGAACTGACCCAGGCCCCCGATACCCGGCGTCCGCCGATCGGCCGCATCATCGCGGTGCTCGGCGACAAGCTGACCGCCTCGCTGATCGTCGAAACCGCCATCCACGGCCATGAGCTGCCGTTCGAGTTCCCGCAGGAGGTGCTCAACGAAGCCTCGGCGGTGCCGCTGGTGGTCGAGCCGGACATGATCGGCGGCCGCGTCGACCTGCGCAGCACGCCGCTGGTCACCATCGATGGCGAGGATGCCAAGGACTTCGACGACGCGGTCTACTGCGAACCCAACGCCGAAGGCTTCCGCCTGGTGGTGGCCATCGCCGACGTATCCAACTACGTGCGTCCGGGCACCCCGCTGGACGATGAAGCGCAGAAGCGCGCCACCTCGGTGTACTTCCCGGGCTTTGTGGTGCCGATGCTGCCGGAGACCCTGTCCAACGGCATCTGCTCGCTGATGCCCAAGGTCGACCGCATGTGCTTTGTCTGCGACATGCAGGTCAACCGCGATGGCGAGGTGATCCACTCGCGCTTCTACGAAGCGGTGATGAACTCGCATGCGCGCCTGACCTATACCCAGGTCTGGCAGGCGGTGGGCGACAACGACGTGGCCGTGCGCAACCAGATCGCCGCGGTGCTGCCGCAGGTCGAACGCCTGCACCAGCTGTACAAGGTGCTGGCCAAGGCCCGCACCCGACGCGGTGCGATCGAATTCGAGTCTTCCGAAGTACGCTTCGTGCTGGACAACACCGGTGAGGTCACCCAGGCCGGCATGCTGGTGCGCAACGATGCGCACAAGCTGATCGAGGAATGCATGATCGCGGCCAACGTGCAGGCCGCCCGTTACCTGCTGCACAAGCAGGTGCCGGCGCCGTTCCGTGACCACGCCAAGCCGCCGGAAGCCAAGTACGACGACCTGCTGGAATTCCTCAAGGAATTCAAGCTGAGCCTGCCGCCGTGGTCCAAGGTGCAGCCGGGCGATTACACCAAGCTGCTCAAGAAGGTGCGCGAGCGCCCCGACGCGGCGCTGCTGGAATCGGTGCTGCTGCGCAGCCAGAGCCTGGCGGTGTATTCGCCGGACAACCTGGGCCACTTCGGCCTGTCGCTGGATGCGTATGCGCATTTCACCTCGCCGATCCGCCGCTACCCGGACCTGCTGGTGCACCGTGCGATCAAGCATGCGCTCAGCGGCGCGGCCGTGGACAAGTTCACCTATTCACCGCGTGAGATGGCCGCGCTGGCGTTGCAGTGTTCCGAGCGCGAGCGCCGTGCCGACGAGGCCGAGCGCGAGGTCGACGAGCGCTACCGCGCGGCGTGGATGGAAAAACACGTCGGCGGCCAGTTCGATGGCGTGATCAGCGGGGTGACCAGCTTCGGCCTGTTCGTCGAGCTGGACGAGTCCAAGGTCAACGGCCTGGTCCATGTGACCCAGCTGCCGCACGACTATTACCAGTTCGATGCGACCCGCAAGACGCTCAGCGGCGAACGCCGCGGCAAGGCCTATCGGCTGGGCGATCGGGTGCGCATCCTGGTGCTCAAGGCCAGCATGGAGGAGCGCAAGATCGACTTCCGCCTGGTCGAAGAGAAGGACGACGGCGAGGTCGAACTGCCGCCGAGCGGCCAGCCGGCCAAGCGCCAGAAGCAGAAATATTGATCGCGGGCGGCCGCAGGCCGCCTTCCTTCGGTAGGTACCGACCGTTGGTCGGTACTCCACGTGAGGACCGACACATGAGCCTCATCCCCGAATACAGGGGCGGTTGCCAATGTGGCGCGGTGCGTTTCCACATCCGCGGCGAACTCACCGACTGTTCGGTCTGCCATTGCCGGATGTGTCGCGCCTTCCCGGCCATGGGGCGCCGCAGCGACGAACGCGTCGCCACGCGCCCATTTCGTCCCGCACGTGAGAGTGATCGGGCATGACCCTGGTCGACGCTGCTGGTTGCTGCAGCCGCTGCAATGCAAGGCCGTCTTCGGCCGGGGCAATGCGTTACCGGGCGCGGCAGCGGCAATGGTAGTCGATTGGGATCCGACCCTACCGGTATCGGCTGCTGCCGGGGGCATGGGTTGCCGGGCGTGGCAATGGCCGTGGACCAGGCCCGATCCTGCCGCTGGCGGTGCTGCGGGGCAGGGCGTGAACGCCCGGCGGGGCAGGGCGGGCCTTGATGCTCTACCATTACCACCCCCTGTACCGGTCGTGCCCCCGCAATGAGCAAGCAAAGCCAGTGGATCGTCGGCGTCAACGCCGTCGCCTCTTCGATCGAGAACGATGCCGAGAACGTCCGCGAAGTCCTGATCGAGGCCGGCGCCAAGAATCCGCGTCTGACCGAGATCGAGGAGCAGGCGCGGCGCAAGGGCATCGACGTGCGCAAGGTGAACACCCAGGCGCTGGACGGCGTGGGCGGTTCGGTGCGGCACCAGGGCGTGGCCGCGCGCTACCAAGCCGCGCGCACCTACAGCGAGAATGAACTGGAAGGGCTGGTCGAGGCCGCCGAAGGCAAGGCCCTGCTGCTGGTCCTGGACGAAGTGCAGGATCCGCACAACCTCGGCGCCTGCCTGCGCAGCGCGGCGGCGGCCGGGGCCACGGCGGTGATCATTCCCAAGGACAAGTCGGCCACGGTCAACGCCACCGTGCGCAAGACCTCGGCCGGCGCGGCCGACCGGATTCCGGTGGTGGCGGTGACCAACCTGTCGCGCTGCCTGAAGGACCTGCAGAAGCTGGGCGTGTGGATCTACGGCCTGGCCGGCGAGGCGACCGAATCGCTGTATGCGATCGACCTGAAGGGCAACGTGGCGCTGGTGCTGGGTGGCGAAGCCGACGGCCTGCGCCGGCTGACCCGCGAAAACTGCGATGGCCTGGTCAAGATCCCGATGCCGGGCGATATCGAAAGCCTGAACGTCTCGGTCGCCACCGGTGTGAGCCTGTTTGAAGCGGTGCGTCAGCGCGGGCTGTAAGCCGCGCACAGGCCCAGGGTAGAGCCACGCCACGCGTGGCTGAGCGGTGCCGGAGATCCAGAAGCAGCCACGCATGGCGTGGCTCTACCTGCGTCGGGAGCGAGATCAGCCCGCGTTCCCCCCCAACGCCTTGAACAACGTCACACCGTTGATCAGCTGTTTCTGCTTCACCGATGCCAACGCCAGTTCGGCGTCGCGGCGGGTCTGCTGCGCTTCCAGCCAGGTGCGCAGGTCGGTGGCGCCGACCCGGTAGCGCACTTCGTACATCCGTTCGATCTCCACCGCCTGCTCATAGGACGCCTGCGAGGCCGCCACCTGGGCGATCAACTGGGTGCGCGCCGACAGCGCGTTGTCCACTTCCGACAGCGCGGTGTACAGGGTGCGGCGGAAGTCGTTGGCGGCGATCTGGTAATCGGTGCCGGCCAGGCGCGTGTTCAAGCGGGCCTGGGCGATATTGAGGAACGGCAACGACAACCCGGCCCCCAGCGTGGCGACCGGGTTCTTCAGCACCTCCGACAGCGATGTGGCGCCGGTACCGACGCCCCCGGTCAGGCTCAGCGCCGGGTAATACTGGCGCGCGGTGACCTGGATGTCCTTGAGGCTGTTGCGCAGCCGCAGTTCGGCCGCGCGCAGGTCCGGGCGGCGCCCGAGCAAGTCGGCCGGCAGGCCTTCGGCGATCGCCGGCGCGGCATCGCCGCGCAACTGCTGCGGTTCGTCGGCCAGCGCCAGCGGCACCCCGTCCAGCAATACGGTCAGCGCGTTGCGGCTGGCCACGCGCTGCTGTTCCAGCGCACTCTGCGCTGCGCGCTGCGCCTCCAGGCTTTGCACGGCCTGGCGCACGTCCAGCCGCGATACCGCGCCGGCATCGAAGCGCGCCTGCACCAGTTGCCGGGTGCGCTGCAGGCGGTCCAGGTTGGCCTGCCCGGCGGCGATGGACTGGTTGAGGAAGGCCAGCGTCCAGTACTGCGTGGCGACATCGCCGATCACCAGCAATGCGGTGTTCTGCAGGTCCTCCACGCGCGCCTGGGCTTCCCAGCCGGCGATGTCGCGCTGGGTGCGCAGCCGGCCCCACAGGTCGATTTCCCACTGCAGGGATACGCCGGCCAAACTGTTGCGGTTCCAGTCCGCGCCGTGGTCGAGCGGCCGGTTGGCGCCGCCGCCGATGCTGCCGGAGGGCTGCGGCCACAGCGCGTTGCCGGCCAGCCCGGCCTGCAGGCGCGCGCGCTGCACGGCCAAGCCTGCCGAGGCCAGGTCGGTGTTGGCGGCCAGTGCACGGTCGATGACCCGGTCCAGGCCGGGGTCGCTGAACCGGGTCCACCAGCGATCGTCGCGCACGTCGGCGGTGGCCGCCTGCGGCAGGGCATCGACGGTTTGCGTGGGCGCATTGCGCGCGGCATCGCCGCGGCCGTAGCCGGCCGGTACGGCCGGTGCATCCACCGCGTAACTACCGGTGCTGACGCAGGCCGACAGGGCCAGGGTAGTGGCGCCGGCCAGGGCCAGTGGGCGGGCCTGCAGGAGCAAACGGGTGATCGGGGACATACGGTTCATCATTCGCGCGCCAGCGCCTCCACGGGATCAAGTTGGGCGGCGTTGCGTGCCGGAAGAAAGCCGAATGCCACGCCGATCAGGCTGGAGCAAGCGAAGGCGGCCACGATCGAGGCGGTGGAGAACAGCAGGGTGAAGTCGGGCGCGAACTTGCCGAACAGCCAGCCCACCACCAGCGACAGGCCCACGCCGAGCAGACCGCCGAGCAGGCAGACCAGCACCGCTTCGATCAGGAATTGCTGGCGGATGTCGCTCTGGCGCGCGCCGATGGCCATGCGCACGCCGATCTCGCGGGTACGTTCGGTCACCGACACCAGCATGATGTTCATCACCCCGATGCCGCCGACCAGCAGGGCGATGGCGGCGATCGCGCCGATCAGCAGGGTCATGGTGCGTGTGGTCCTTTCGATCATCTCGCGGATTTCGGCGCTGTTGCTGAGGTAGAAGTCCTCAGTGCCGTGACGCATGGCCAGCACCCGGGTGATCGCTGCCTGCGCCGCATCCATTGGGGTGTCATCGGCTACGCGCACGGTGATGCCCGAGACATGGGTCTGGCCGAGCATGCGCGACATCACCGTGGTGTAGGGCACCCACACGCTCAGGCTGGTGCCGCCAGCAAAACCGAAGTTCTGTCGATGCGCCACTCCGACCACGCGCACCGGCACCTTGCCGAGCAGGATAACCTGGCCGATCGGATCCTCTCCGGCCGGGAAGAACTGGTTGCGGGTATTTTCGTCGATGACCGCCACCTGCCCAAGCTGCTTGACCGCATCGGCATCGAAAAAGCGGCCGATGCTCAATTGCAGCCCCTTGACCCGGAAGAACTGCTCGCCAACCCCGCTGATCTGGGCGCCGGCCGATTGGTTGCGGTAGCGCGCGGTTTGCGAGGAGGACACATTGGGGGTCGCGCTGTCGACGTAACTCTGCTGGGCCAGTGCATAGGCATCGCTGGCTTTTAGCGTCTGCACGCGGGCCGAGCGCATGTCGCCGAAGCCGCGGCCGGGATAGACGTCGATGGTGTTGGTGCCTAGTGTGCTGATGTTCTGCAGTATCTGCTGCTGCGAACCGTTGCCCATGGCCACCACCGATACCACCGAGGCGATGCCGATGATGATGCCGAGCATGGTCAGGAAGGTGCGTAGGCGGTGGGCGTTCATCGCCAGCAGCGCCATCCGGAACGCTTCGGTGAAGCGGTCGCGCGTGGCACGCCAGCTACTGCCCTTGCCGGCGGCAACGCTGGGTTGGCGCTGCGCGCGATAGCGTGGCGCATCCGCATTGGCGCGGTCGGCGATGATCGCGCCGTCGCGGATTTCGATGATGCGCTGGGCGTGTCGCGCCACGTTCATGTCGTGGGTGACGATGATGATGGTGTGGCCTTCGGCATGCAGCTCGCCGAGGATGCCCATGACCTCTTCGCCGGACCGGGTATCCAGCGCCCCGGTGGGTTCGTCGGCCAGGATCACCTCGCCCCCGTTCATCAGCGCACGGGCAATCGACACGCGCTGCTGCTGGCCACCGGACAACTGGCCGGGTTTGTGCCGCATGCGTTCGCCCAGGCCGAGGCGCTGCAGCAGCTGTTCGGCCCGGGCGGTGCGGATCGGGCCCGGGCTGCCGGCATACACCGCTGGCATGGCCACGTTGGCGCATGCATCCAGGTCGCCCAGCAGGTGGTAGCGCTGGAACACGAAGCCGAAATGCTCGCGGCGCAGTCCAGCCAGCTCGTCCGGCCGCATGCTGCCAGTCTCGCGGCCGGTGATCTGGTAGCTGCCGCGGGTGGGTCGGTCCAGGCAACCGAGGATGTTCATCAGGGTCGACTTGCCCGACCCGGACTGGCCGACGATGGCAACCATTTCGCCGGCGGCGATGTCCAGGTTGATGTCGCGCAGCACCGCGATGGTGTCCTCACCGGCCGCAAATTCGCGGCGCAGCTCGCGCAGCCGCAGCAGCGGCTGGCTCATTGGTTCACCATGCGTACCGCGCCGCCGCCCATGCGCATGGATGTGCTGCTGCGGCCACCACCGGCTGCTCCGCCCTCGCCGACCACGACCCTGTCGCCTTCCTCCAGCCCGGATAGCACCTCGGCGAAGGCGCCGTTGTTGATGCCGATTTTGACCTGACGTGGTGCCGGCATGCCGTCGGCATCGGCGATGCGTACCAAGTAGCGCCCATCCCGGCTCTTCGGACCCAGTGCCACCGCCGGGACGATCAGCACGCCGCTGGCCTGCCTCAGCATCACCGATACCTGCGCGGTCATGTCGATGCGCAGGCTACCGTCCGGGTTCTCCACGTCGAACAATGCGTTGTAGTAGATCGCGGTGGTGGTGCTGGTGTCGCTGGAGGTGGAGTCCTTCTTGGTGATCGATGCCGGCGCCGGATTGATCTGGCGCAGCGTGCCGTGGTAGCGGCGGTCGGGATCGCCCAGGGTGGTGAAGTAGACCGGCATGCCGGACTTGATCTTGACCACGTCGGCCTCGGAGACTTCGGCATTGACCGTGACCAGGTCCAGCCGCGCCAGCATCACGATGGTCGGGGCGGTCTGGTTGGCGTTGACGGTGCGGCCTTCCTCGGTCACTACCGCGACCACGGTGCCGTTCATCGGCGCGGTGATGCGGGTGTAGGCCAGGTTGGCGCGCGCGGTATCCAGTTCGGTCTGGCGGCCCTTGATCTGTGCGTCGAAGGACTGGACCTGGGCTCGTGCGGTCTTCAGCCTGGCATCGGCGGCATCGTACTCCGCGCGCGCAGTGGCCTCTGCGGCCAGCATCTGCTGCTGCCGCGCGAATTCCAGCTCGGCCTCGCGCAGGCTGGCCTGCTGCACCGCGCGCTGGGCCTTGACCTGGTCCAGCGTGGCCTGCGCGTTGAGCACCTGGTTGTGCTGGGTGGTGGCATCGATCTCGGCGATCAGGTCGCCTTCCCTGACCGTATCGCCGAGCTGCACCTTCAGCGACTTGACCTGGCCGGAGGCCTGCGCGCCTACGCTGACCAGCTTGTAGGCGTCGACCACCCCGGTCGCCTCCACGGTCTGGGCGATGTCGCCGCGGCTGACCGGGCTGGTGGCCAGGGCCGGGGCGGCCGGCTTGCGCAGGGACCATGCGACAATCGCGGCCAGCACCATGAGCACGGCGATCAACAGCAGCACACGGCCGCGGCGGGTGGTAGGCAGGCGGTGCTTCATGATGATCGTCTACTCGGCGGGCTGCGGGTGCGGCGTTGTCAGCATTGTGAATACCGCCGACAAGTCACTCAATGCCTGCTCTGTATCAAGTTGTAACCCTGTGCACTGCACCACGTTTCGCCACGTATCCCGCGCTGATTTTGAGACATGCGTACGCAAACCAGAGGATGCGGTTCAGGTCCGGACAAGGGATCATCACCGCATGGAGACCAACACCCCGATGCATCGATTGCTGATCGTCGACGACGACCATGACATCCGCCAGCTGTTGGCCGAACAACTCGGCCGCGCCGGTTACCAGGTCAGCACCGCCAGCGACGGCGCCGGCATGCGCCAGCTGCTGGAGCGCGAACATGTGGACCTGATCGTGCTCGACCTCAACCTGCCGCGCGAAGATGGGCTGACCCTGTGCCGCGACCTGCGCGCGCGCTCGAGCACGCCGGTGATCATGCTGACCGCGCGCAGCGAGCCGATCGACCGCGTGCTGGGCCTGGAAATGGGCGCCGACGATTACCTGGGCAAGCCGTTCGAGCCGCGCGAACTGCTGGCGCGGATCCGCAACGTGCTGCGCCGGACCGAGGCGCTGCCGGCCAACCTGGAACCGCTGGCGATCCGCCGGGCGCGCTTCTCGCACTGGATCTTCGACCTGGAACACCGCCACCTGCTCGATCCCGATGGCCGCGTGGTGGTGTTGTCCGGCGCCGAGTTCCGGCTGCTGCGGGTGTTCGTCGGGCACGCCAACAAGGTGCTCTCGCGCGAACAGCTGGTGGCGCTGAGCAGTGGCCGCAGCTACGAATCGCAGGACCGCGCCATCGACCTGCAGGTCAGCCGGCTGCGCAACAAGCTGGCCGACGACGGCGGCAGCGATGGCCTGATCAAGACCGTGCGCAACGAAGGCTATGTGCTGGCCACCGCCGTGACCCTGGAATGAAGCGGCTGCAGCGGTTCTTCGCCTCGATGGTGGGGCGGCTGTTCGTGATCCTGCTGCTGGGCATGAGCGTGGCGGCGATCGGCGCGACCATGCTGGCCAGCGCCAAGCGCCAGCAGGAGTTCGAACGGCAGAACCTCAACCGCATCGCCGACCGCCTGCAAGGGTTCGTCAACATGCTCGACGGCAACCCGGAACTGCGCGAGCGCCTGCTCGACAGCGGCGGCCCCAGCGTGCGCCGGCTGCCCGAAGGCGCCCGCGTGGGCCGCGCGGACCAGGCCTTGATGGAAGTCCTGGACGACCGTCCCGGCCCGGTGGCGCGCAGCAGGGTGGCTTTCACCTCGTTCCGTTCCTGCCTGCCGCGACTGCCCGCGTTCCCGCACCGCGACAAGCCGCGCAACGGCCCGCCACGCGAGCGCGACCCGGCCTTCATCCCGCCCAAGTGCCGCATGGTCAGCGTGCAGCTCAGCGACGGCACCGCGCTGCAGCTGGCGCTGGATTCGCCGGCGGTGGCGCACAACGGCGTGCTGGCGGTGGACCCGCTGTTCCTGACCCTGCTGGTGCTGGCCATCGCGGTGCTTGCCTATGTGGTGGCGCGCATGGCCAGCGCGCCGCTGCAGCGGTTGGCCGCGGCCGCCGCCGCGCTGGGCGATGACCTGCAGGGCGCGCCGATGCCGGTGACCGGCCCGCTGGAAGTGCAGCGCGCCGCCGAAGCGTTCAATGCCATGCAGAAGCGCCTGCAGCGGCACCTGGGCGAACGCACCCAGATGCTGGCGGCGATCACCCACGACCTGCAGACCCCGGTGACCCGGCTGCGCCTGCGCCTGGAAAACGTCGCCGACGAAGCGCTGCGCGAGCGCCTGGTCGGCGACCTGGGTGCGATGCAGGCGCTGATCCGCGAGGGCCTGGAGCTGGCGCGCAGCGCCGAGAGCGCCGAACAGCGCGCCGCGCTGGACCTGGACTCGCTGCTGGAGAGCATCGTCGAAGATGCCGCCGAAGCCGGCGCCGACGTGCGCTTCGACCAGCCCAGCGGGGCGGTGCTGATGCTGCGTCCGCTGGCCATGCACCGCCTGTTCTCCAACCTGGTCGACAATGCGGTCAGCTATGGCCGCGCGGCACGGGTCAGCGTGGACCAGACCGCCGAAGAAGTGGTGGTGCGCATCCGCGACAAGGGGCCGGGGCTGGCCGAGGACGAACTGGAGGCCGTGTTCGATCCGTTCGTGCGGCTGGAGGGCTCGCGTTCGCGCGAGACCGGTGGTGCCGGACTGGGCTTGACCATCGCCCGCGCCCTGGCCGAGAAGGATGGCGCGCGGCTGCAGTTGCGCAACCACCCCTTGGGCGGGCTGGAAGCGGTGGTGCGCTGGCCGGCCACGCTGCGCGCGCCGGGCAGCCGCCCGGGCTGAGTTTTCACGACACAGTGCGTGCGGATTTGCCTACTATGGGCAACTTCGCCAGCTTTTTTCTGCATGAGCTCGCCCCTGTTCGTTGCCCGCCCCCCTGCTGCCGCGCCGCCCATCGCGCGCGGCCGCGTGCCTTCTGCGGCAGGTCCGGACGGATGAGTCCTGGGGGGCGCGGCACCCGGTGGCGGCCGGCAGCGCGGCACAGCATCCAGCGCCTTGGCGCGCTGTGGCTGTGGGCGTGCCTGCTGTGCGCGCTGCCGTGGCCGGCCTGGGCCCACGACGGCCCGCCGCCGCTGCGCGACTACGCCATCGACGTGTGGACCTCGCGCAACGGCCTGCCGCACAACTCGCTGCGCGACATCGCCCAGACCCCCGAAGGCCACCTGTGGTTCGCCACCTGGGAAGGGCTGGTGCGCTATAACGGGCTGGATTTCACCGTCTACGACCGCGGTACCCGGCCGGGCCTGCGCGACAACGGCGTGGGCGCGCTGCTGGTGGACCGCGACGGCGCGTTGTGGATCAGCGATTCGCGCGGCAATGTGACCCGGCGCGGGCCGGATGGGGTGTGGAAGGTGTTCGGGCACCAGCCGGACAACCCGCAGGTGCTGATCCAGGCCATGCAGATGGACAGCCACGGCCGGCTGTGGCTGTTGTATGAAGGCAAGGGCATCGGCAGCCTGGACGCGGACGGTCGTTTCACCTACCTGCCGCCGCCGGCCGACGTGCCGATGGCGATGAGCTTCACCAAGCTGGTGGTCGACGCGCAGGACCGGGTCTGGGTCGGCACCCTGGATGGTCTGGTGCTGCGCGACAACGATGGCGTGCTGCGCCGCGCCCCGGAGCGCTTTGGCCTGGGCCGCGGCCTGGTGTGGCCGTACCGCGCCCCGGATGGGGTGGTGTGGATCGTCGCCGGCGAGCGCATCTACCGCATGGTCGACGGCGTGCCGCAACTGCAGCACCGCCTGCCCGGGGTGATGCACATCACCGCGATGCTGCAGGACCGGCATGGCGACCTGTGGCTGGGTACCGAGAACCAGGGCCTGCTGCGCCTGTCGCGGCATGGGCTGGAACGGCTGCCGGCCGGGCTGTCGCTGCCCGGCGGGCGCGTGGTCAGCCTGCGCGAGGATGCCGAGGGCAGCATCTGGGCCGGCGCCAACGGCGGCCTGTACCGGCTGCGCGAAACCCTGTTCAGCAGCTATACCGAGCGCGATGGCCTCAGCGGCGATTACATCCGCACCGTGTTCGAGGACCAGCAGCGGCAGCTGTGGATCGGCAGTGCCAGCGGCCTGGACCGGCGCGGCGCCGACGGCCGCTTCACCCCGGTTGTTCTGCGCAACAGCGGCGGCAAGGCGCCCTCGGTGCTGAGCCTGGCCCAGGACCACCAGGGCGATATGTGGGTGGGCACCTTTGGCGACGGCATCTTCCGCCTGGCCCCGGATGGGCGCACCCTGCACCGCTACGGCACGTCCGACGGCCTGCCCGGGGGCAACATCCGCGCGATGAGCGTGGACCGCCAGGGCGTGGTCTGGGCCGGCACCCAGAAGGGTGTGGTCCGCATCGATGCCCACGGAGTGGAAGTGCCGGCCATTGCCGGCATGCCCGGCGGCCTGATCACCGCGCTGGCGCATGACGCCGAGGGCGCACTGTGGATCGGCACCATCGAAGGCATCCGGGTGCTGCGCGGCGACCGGGTGCAGGCCATCGACCTGGCCCCGCTCGGCGGCGGGCGCAGTGTGTTCGGCTTCCAGCAGATCGGCGATGCGATGTGGGTCAGCAGCGACCGCGGCCTGTACCGCTGGCAGGACGGCCGGCTGGCGCGGGTCGGGCTGGAGCAGGGCATGCCGGTGGATACGGTGTTCCAGCTGGTGCCCGACCGGGTAGGCAATGTCTGGATCAGCAGCAACCGCGGCGTGCTGCGCACCGACATGGCCATGCTCGACCAGGTGGCCGATGGCCGCCGGGCGCGGGTGGAAGTGGAGCATTACAACGAAATCGACGGCATGGCCAATTCGCAGGCCAACGGCAGTTCCGGGCCGTCGGCGATCCTGCGCCACGACGGTACCTTCTGGGTGGTCACCGCCGGTGGCCTGAGCACGGTCGACCCGCTGCGCCTGCAACGCTTCCGCGAGCGCCTGGCGCCGCCGGCGGTGATCGAGAGCGTGCAGGTGGACGGCAAGCCGCTGCACTGGCAGGGCAGCAACCACAACACCATTCCCGGCGGGCGCCGGCTCAGTGTCAGCTACGTGGGCCTGAGCTATCTGATGTCCGAGCGGATCCGCTACCGCACCCGGCTGGCCGGGCTGGACCATGGCTGGATCGAGCGCGGCCAGCAGCGCAGCGTGGAGTTCATCGGGCTGCCGCCGGGCGACTACACCCTGCATGTCTCGGCCGCGCACCCCGGCGGTACCTGGAGCGGCAGCGAAGCGGTGTGGTCCTTCACCGTCGAGCCGTTCCTGTGGCAGCGCCGCAGCGTGCAGGTGGTGGCGGTGCTGCTGTTGCTGGCCGGGCTGATCGCGCTGTACCGCTATCTGATCAACCGCTACAAGGCCAGCAACATCCGCCTGGCGCGGCTGGTGGATGCGGCCACCCGCGACCTGCAGGCGCAGACGGTGAACCTGCAGGCATTGAACCTGGAAAAGACCGAGCTGGCCGACCGCCTGGCAGTGCAGGCCGAACAGTTCGAACGGCAGGCGCGCGAGGATGCCTTGACCGGGTTGCCCAACCGGCGCGCGTTCGATGAAGCCCTGGCGCGCGATTTCGCCCGTTCCCAGCGCAGCGGCCACCCGCTGTGCCTGGTGGTGCTGGACATCGACCACTTCAAGGAGGTCAACGACAGCCACAGCCACAGCGTCGGCGATGTGGTGCTGATCGAAGTGGCACGGGTGATCGCCTCGGCCTGCCGCGATTCGGACATGCCGGCGCGTACCGGCGGCGAAGAGTTCACCCTGCTGCTCAACGACACCCGGCTGGACGAGGCCGCGCAGGTCTGCGCGCGGCTGCGCGGCCTGTTCCACGACCACCCCGACTGGGCCGGCGTGCCGGGCCTGAAGGTCACCTTCAGCGCCGGCCTGGTCGAACTGGATGCCGACGACCGTACCCCGATGCTGCTCTACCAGCGTGCCGACCGGGCGCTGTACCGGGCCAAGAGCGACGGCCGCGACAGGACCAGCATTGGTTGAACCTTGCAGGTTCAACCAATGCTGGCCATGCATTCCACCTTATCCCCGCGCCTATCGGCGCGCCCCCTTGAACAACAAGGGGGCTTTCCTCCAGCGGGTCCAATGGGCATTCACCGTGGCCGACGATGTGGCATGCGGCGCGAGGGATCTAGCCGAGCAGGAGCCCCCCTTGAGTCAAGGGGGGCGCGCCGACAGGCGCAGGGGATGTGGAAGCAAGGCGCCGGGGCCCGCGTTTTGCGCAGCAAAATGTGGGGCGGTAGGGGCGAAGCGCCTACCGCGGCCATGCGTTTGCGATGGTGCAGAACAGCTTGGCGGTCTGCTCGGTGTCATACACCGCGCTGTGCGCCTCGTCCGCATCCCAGCCCAGGCCGGCGGCCGCCGCTGCGCGTGCCAGCACGGTCTGGCCGTAGGCGATGCCGGCCATGGTGACCGTGTCGAACACGCTGAACGGATGGAACGGGTTGCGCTTGTGGCCGACGCGGTTGACCGCGGCGTTGACGAAGCCCAGGTCGAAGTGCGCGTTGTGGCCGACCAGGATCGCGCGCTGGCAACCGTACTTCTTCACCGCCGCGCGCACCGGCGCGAAGATGTGGTCCAGCGCGTCCTTCTCGGCCTTGGCCAGGCGGAACGGATGGTCCAGGATGATGCCGGTGATCTCCAGCGACTTCGGGTCGATCTCCAGGCCTTCGGCCGGGATCACATGGGCACTGGTGGTCTTGCCCGGGTAGAGCAGGCCGTTGTCGTCCATTTCGATCGGCACCGCGGCGATTTCCAGCAGCGCGTTGCGGTTGCAGTCGAAGCCGCCGGTCTCCACGTCGACAACGACCGGCAGGAAGCCGCGGAAGCGGGTCGCCATCAGGCGTTGGGCGGCAGAGGGCACGTCTGCGGCGTCCGCCGGGATGCCGGCGGACAGGGGGAGGGGTTCAGTCATCGCCGCAGTTTAGCAGAGCGGCCCGCCCGGCCCGGTTACACGGCGTGGCGCGCGCTGCGCCAGGCCCAGGCCAGCAGGGCCGCACCGAGCAGCAGCAGGGTCAGCCCGGCGCCGGGCAGCAGCCAGCTCACCGGCCCGGCCGCCAACACGCCCAGCATGCCCCAGCCGAGCGGATCGCTGCGGCCGCCGTGCGCCTGCCGGCGTCCGGCCAGCAGCGCGTCCACGCTGCAGCGGCCAGCGCCGTGGAACAGCAGCGGCAGCAGCATCGCGATGAACAGCAGCGGCAGCTTGAAGTTGCCTTGGCCGCTGTCGGTGATCGCATAGCCTCCGGCCAGGCCGGCCAGCGACTCCCAGTCCGCCGGCCAATGTACGGCGGCGGTGGCCACCACGGTCACGCCGATCAGCATCGCCGCGCTGGCGCGGGTGGCCACGCCCAGCAGCAGGCAGACCGCGCCCACCAGCTCCAGCCAGGTGGCCGCCTGCCAGTTGGCCTCGGCCGACAACCAGCGCAGCGGCGGCGGGAACGCGTCCTGGATGCTGCCGAACCAGTTCTCGCCGCGCCATTTTTCCAGGCCCGATTCGAAGAATTCCCAGGCCAGCAGCAGGCGCAGGCCCAGCGGGGCCAGCCACTGGCCTAGCCCGTCCAGGCGGGTGCGCGCGGCGGGAACAGCGGTATGCAGCAAGGTCATCGGGGTCACCGTCGGATGGAGTGTGCCGACAAGAGTCGGTGCGGGCGCCGATGGATGCGCCCGCGCGGTTGCCGGTTCAGGCCGCAGTCGGTGAAACCGGTCCAATCACGCCAGCGTCCAGCAACTGCGCCAGCAATGCCCGGCCGGGGGCTTCCAGCGCGGGCAGGTCCAGCTGGTTCTGCTCGGCCAGCCGCTGCAGGTGCCCGTGGCCGTTGCACGGCGGCGCCTCCTCGAACTGTTCCAGCAGTTGCCAGGCCAATGCGCTGAGTTGGGAAAACACCACGTGGCCGCCGGGTTCGCGCCGCGCCAGCAGGAAGGTCGGCTGCGCCGGGGCGCTGTCGGGCTGGTACTGGCGGCCCAGCTGCTGCACCGGCCAGCGATACGCCAGCGGCCAGGCCAACGGCGAGCGCTGCAGCGCATCGCGCCACGGATCGCAGCCGGGCGCGGGTGCGGCCAATGCGGTGGCATCCAGGCCCTGCAGGGCCTGTTCCACCCATTCGTAGTGCGCCAGCTCGGCCAGGAACGGCCGCGGCAGTCCGTCCAGGTCCGGCAGCCACTGCACGAACTCGCCGGCCACCTCGGTGAACAGCGGGCTGGCGCAGCGGTACTGGACGAAATAGCGCCGGCACAGCGCGTCCCACTCGTCCTGGTCCAGCACCTGCAGCAGTACCGGGAAGGTCGCTGCCAGCAGGGCCTGCAGGTTGTTGAACAGCAGCTCGCGGTAGACCTGCAGGCGGCGTTGCTCCAGCCCGGCCGGTGCCGGCTGGTGCTGCGGATCGCGCAGGTGCCGGGTCAGTGCCCACTGCTGCTGTTGCAGGACGGTGGTCATGCCGCCGCCTGGCCGCGCGCAGCGGCATCGAGAATGCACCGTACCTGCTGCAGTTCCTGGCGCAGTTCGGCGTAGGGCGGGAAATTGAAGTCGCGTTCGAGCAGGGTCGGGCGCGGGCCGAAGCGGGCGCAGGCGCGGCGGAGCAGCGCCCATACCGGGTCGATCACCGGGCTGCCATGGGTATCGATCTTCAGGTCGTCGGCTTCATCGTAGTGGCCGGCCACGTGCATGCACACGACCCGTCCGGCCGGCAGGCCGTCGATGAAGGCCTGCGGGTCGTAGCCGTGGTTGACGGCATTGACGTAGACATTGTTGACGTCCAGCAGCAGGTCGCAGTCGGCCTCGGCCAGCACCGCGCAGGTGAAATCCAGTTCGCTCATGGCCTGGTGCGGGGTCAGGTAGGTGGACACGTTCTCCACCGCGATGCGCCGCCCCAGCCGGTCCTGGACCTGGGCGATGCGGGCGGCGGTGTGGTGCACCGCTTCGTCGGTGAACGGCAGCGGCAGCAGGTCGTAGAGGTGCCCGTCGTCGCTGCAGTAGCTCAGGTGTTCGCTGTACAGCCGCACCTGGTGCTGCTGCAGGAAGCGGCCGACCTGGTCGATGAAGGCCAGATCCAGCGGGGCGCTGCCGCCCAGTGACAGCGACAGCCCGTGGCAGCTGAGCGGATATCGGGCCGACAATGCATGCAGCCGCTCGCCCCATGCCCCGCCCAGCCCGATCCAGTTTTCCGGCGCGCATTCCACGAAGTCGAAATCGCCCGCCGGCGCGGCCTCCAGATCGTCGAGCAGGGCACGGCGCAGGCCCAGCCCCACCGCCGCTGCAGGCAGCGGCGGTGGGGCGCTCACGCGGCCGCCCGGGTCAGTGCTTGGCACCGCACTTGCCTTCGCCGCACTTGCCCTCGGCGCCCTTCTTGTCGCCGGCCTTGGCCTTGGCCTTGTCGGCACCGCACTTGCCTTCGCCGCACTTGCCTTCGGCACCCTTCTTGTCGCCGGCCTTGGCCTTTTCGGCGCCGCACTTGCCTTCACCGCACTTGCCTTCGGCGGCCTTGGCCTCGGTCTTGGGGGCGGCCTGCGCGGCCAGGGCATAGCCCTGCGCCAGGTCGGTCATCGACAGCGCCGAGGCGGTGCCGGCCAGGCCCAGGCCGCCGGCCAGGGCGGCGCAGGTCAGCAGGGAAACGCGCTTGTTGATCTTGTTCATGCAGAAACTCCTTGGAATGGCCCGTGGGCCAGGGATCTTGCCAGCGGAGCATGCCCGAATGCCGGGCATGCGGGGAGCATCAGGCCAGGTATTCGCGCGCCATGACACGGGCGCGGTGCAACCTGGCCTTGATGGTTTCGGGGGTGGTGGACAGCTGCCGGGCCATTTCGGCGATCGACTGGCCCTCCAGGTCGCGCAGCAGGATCACTTCGCGGTAGTGGGCCGGCAGCGACTCCAGCGCGGCCGCGCAGTCGCGGCGCAGGTCCAGGTCCTCGCGCTGGGCCGCCGGCAGGATTTCCTCGCGCAGCTCCTCGTGCCGCCAGTGGCAGCGGGCGCGCTTGAGCCGGTTGCACTCGCGCTTGACGATGCGGAACGCCCAGGAGGTGAAGCATTCCAGCAGGCGCAGGTCGGCCAGCCGGCGCGACACGGTGATCAGGCTTTCCTGCACCGCATCTTCGACATCGTTGATCACGCAGTGGTATTCGGCATAGCGGCGCAGGTGCTGGCGCGAATGCCGCAGCACGCGTTCCAGCGCGTCGCGGTCGCCGCGGTGGGCGGCGTCAAGTTCGTGCTGGCAGAGGGTCTGCATCGGGTGCTCCGGGATCCTGTCGGGCGTGGTCACAGGATAAGAGCGGGCAGGGGGGGCGGAGGATGCGCGGGGTGACGGACAGAGACAGCTGCGATTCAGTGCCACCGGGCCGATTGCGTCCAGCGGGCCGTTTGCGTCGCGATGCAGCATGGGGTTGCTGGCTCGGCGCGGCAGCCGGAGCAAGGGCGTTGTTCTCCCTGGCTGGGTGGGCCCACCTCTACGGTGGGTCGGTGGTCATCGCAGAGCCAGGCGCTTCTGCTTTGCGCGCCGGGGGAACCCATCGCAGTTGCCAACTCAACGTTTCGCTGCCGCCGCCTTGGGCGCCCGGCGTGGCACAACGCCGGATGGAAAATAGATTCTTCGCCGATTTGCGGGCTACAGCCCGTCAAATGCTGTGGCATTGCGGGGGGCATGCCACCGGGGCGGGGCCGGCCGTTGTCCGGTTGTTGCCGCTGCTGTTTCCGCTTCGCGGATGATGTCAAGGTCCAAAGCGTTTCGTGCCCCTTCGGGGCGCGAGTCACTTTCTTGCTCGTGCAAGAAAGTAACCAAAGAACACGCCCCCGTCCGCTCGCCGTCGGGCTACGCCCGCCGGTGCCCTGCGCTTCTCGCGTCATCGGGGGACGGCGCGGAACTCGCTGCGCTCAGACACCCGCGCCTCTTCGCCCCCGATGCCGCTGCGATGCTCGGCTCGCTCCAATGGGGAGGTAGATCAAGATCAAGATCAAGATCACGAGCAACAGCAACAGCAACAGCAACAGCAACAGCAACAGCAACAGCAACAGCAATCCGACCACGGTCTGACGTTGCTCCAGACCCTGGCAACCCCAGCACAGGTAGGTCCGACCCATGGTCGGACACGCATCGTCTCGGCATCGCGCTGTCCGAGCGTGGCTCGGACCTACGCTTTTCCATGCGTGCCAGCCATGTGTGGAGGGTTGGCGTGGGTGGGTTGGCGGGACTGTCGAAAACATGGATGTTTTCGCCAAGCCCCCACGGATGGGTTCACGGCGTGTCCCGCCAACCCACCCGCGCCAACCCAATCAGCGCGTACGTCGGTCGCTGCCTTTGACCTAACGCTGCTGCAGTTCGCAGCTGACTACCCGCAAATCGGCGAAGAACCAAAAAAAGGCCGATACCTCGGTACCGGCCTTGAGCATCTAGCAGTGCCCAGCGGGTGGCTTACAGCTGTTCGCTGCTGGTTTCGTCGCGCTTCTCGCGCGGCGGCAGCGCCTGTTCGCCATGCACCAGGAACCAGACGTTCTCGGCGATGTTGGTGGCGTGGTCGCCGACCCGCTCCAGGTTCTTGGCCATGAACAGCAGGTGGGTGCACGGGGTGATGTTGCGCGGGTCTTCCATCATGTAGGTGAGCAGCTCGCGGAACAGCGCGGTGTACTGCGCATCCAGCCGGGCGTCGTCGTCGCGCAGCGCCAGCGCGGCGGCGGCATCGTTGTCGCGGTAGGCTTCGATGGCACGGCGCACCTGCTGGGCGGCCAGCCGGCCCAGCGAACGCAGGCCCTGGATCTGCGGCAGCGGCGGCACCTTGCTCAGTGCGATCGAGCGCTTGGCCACGTTGGCCGCATAGTCGCCGATGCGCTCGATGTCGGCCGGAATGCGCAGCCCGGCCAGGATTTCGCGCAGGTCGCGCGCCATCGGGCCGCGCAGCGCCAGGCGCATGACATCGTGGCTGATCTGCTGTTCCAGGCTGTCGATGGCTTCATCGTTGGCGATGATGCGCTGGGCGGCGTTCTCGTCGCGCTTTTCGATGACGTCCATCGATGCCTCGAGCTGGGCGACGGCCATCTCGCCCATCCGCACGATTTCGGCCACCAGCCGCTGCTGTTCTTCGTCGTAGCTTTTGACGATGTGGTCGTTGGGAGTGTTCATGGTGTTCTCGCTGAATCGTTTGAACTGCGGTGGGAACAACGCGGAGGTTCGATCGCCTGCGGTGCCATCGGCGTCGCTGCGGGTGGTCCAGTCCGGCCATCGCCGGGCGGCCGTTGGGCCGCGCCGTGCAGGCCGGCCTGGCTCAGCCGAACCGGCCGGTGATGTAGTCTTCGGTCTGCTGCTTGTTGGGCTGGGAGAAGATCACTTCGGTGCGGTCGTGTTCGATCAGGTCGCCCAGGTACATGAAGGCGGTGTAGTCGGACACGCGCGCGGCCTGCTGCATGTTGTGGGTGACGATCACGATGGTGTAGTCGTGCTTGAGTTCTTCGACCAGCTGCTCGATGCGGCTGGTGGAGATCGGGTCCAGTGCCGAGGTCGGTTCGTCCAGCAGCAGCACGTCCGGGCGCAACG
The DNA here is from genome assembly GCF_020857975.1 of Stenotrophomonas rhizophila. Classification (GTDB taxonomy): domain Bacteria; phylum Pseudomonadota; class Gammaproteobacteria; order Xanthomonadales; family Xanthomonadaceae; genus Stenotrophomonas; species Stenotrophomonas rhizophila_C. The sequence continues at coordinate 102,046 of NZ_JACWUO010000011.1, read as the reverse complement.
CCACGGCGCGGGCGATGCACAGACGCTGCTGCTGGCCGCCGGACAGGCCCAGCGCGCTCTGGTTGAGCTTGTCCTTGACCTCGTCCCACAACGCGCCCTGGCGCAGCGCCTGCTCGACCCGGTCGGTCATCTCGGCCTTGGACAGTTTTTCGTGGTGGCGGATGCCGTAGGCGACGTTCTCGAAGATGGTCATCGGGAACGGCACCGGCTTCTGGAACACCATGCCCACCTTGCTGCGCAGGCGGTTCATCGGATACTTCGGCGAGAGGATGTTCTCGCCGTCCAGCAGCACTTCGCCACGCGCTTCCATCTTGGGGTACAGCGCGTAGATGCGGTTGAAGATGCGCAGCAGGGTCGACTTGCCGCAGCCCGATGGCCCGATCAGCGCGGTGACGCGCTTTTCGGGGATTTCCAGCGCGATGTTCTTCAGTGCGTGGAACTTGTCGTAGTAGAAGTCCAGCCCGCGCGCGGCCAGCTTGATCGGCGCGGGGGTGTGCAGGCTCTCATGCGAGGCCGGGACCACGATGCGCTGCATCGGCACGGCATTGGAAAGATCGTTCATGGCGATGTCCGCGGAAAGGTCAGTCATGGGAGATACGGTTGCGCAGCAGGATGCCGCGCGCGGAGAGGCTGACCAGCAGCACGAACACGGTCAGCACCAGCGCGCCGGCCCAGGCCAGCGTCTGCCAGGATTCGTACGGGCTGCCGGCGAACTGGTTCATCACCACCGGCACCGAGGCCATCGGCTGGAACACATTGCTGTTCCAGTACTGGTTGCCGAAGGCGGTGAACAGCAGCGGGGCGGTTTCGCCGGAGATGCGCGCCAGCGCCAGCAGGATGCCGGTGACGATGCCGGCAGCGGCGCTGCGGTACAGCACCTGCACGGTCACCTTCCACTGCGGGATGCCCAGCGACAGCGCCGCTTCACGCATCTGCGAAGGCACCAGGCGCAGCATTTCGTCGGTGGTGCGCACCACTACCGGCAGCACGATGAAGGCCAGCGACAAGGCGCCGGCGAACGCCGAGAACTGCCCGCCGGTCTGCATCACATACAGGGTGTAGACGAACAGGCCCAGCACGATGGACGGTGCCGAGAGCAGGATGTCGTTGACGAAGCGGACCACCGTGCCGGCCTTGCGGAAGTTGCCGTACTCGGCCAGCCAGGTACCGGCCAGCACCCCCAGCGGGGTGCCGATGGCGATGGCCAGGCCGCACATCACCGCGCTGCCGAAGAAGGCGTTGGCCAGGCCGCCGTCCTGCATCGGCGGCGGGGTCATCTGGGTGAACAGGTCCAGGTTGATGCCGGCCAGCCCCTTGGAGGCCAGCGTGAGCAGGATCCAGCCCAGGAAGAACAGGCCGAACAGCGCGGTCAGGCAGGACAGGCCGAGGGCCACCACGTTGACGATGCGGCGGCGCAGGTACAGCGGTTGGGCGTTGGCGGTGGACATCAGTTGCCCTCCTTGCGGGACAGACGCATCAACATCAGGCGGGCGATCGCCAGTACCACGAAGGTCACGATGAACAGCACGAAACCAAGCAGCAGCAGCGCCGAACGGTAGGTTTCGGTGGCCTCGCCGAAGTCGTTGGCGATCAGCGCGGCGATGGTGGTGCCCGGCTCCAGCAGCGACGGCGACAGGCGCACGCTGTTGCCGATCACGAAGGCCACCGCCATGGTTTCGCCCAGGGCGCGGCCCAGGCCGAGGAAGATGCCGCCGATCACCGCCGAGCGGGTATAGGGCAGCACGATGTCCCAGCTCACTTCCCACTTGGTCGAGCCCAGCGCGTAAGCCGATTCCTTCAGGCGGGTCGGCACGGTCAGGAACACTTCGCGCATCACCGAGGAAATGAACGGGATCACCATGATCGCCAGCACGAAGCCGGCGGTAAGCACGCCGATGCCCAGCGGCGGGCCCTGGAACAACACGCCGATGACCGGCAGGGTGCCCAGGTGGTCGTTGAGGAACGGGGTGATGTATTCGGTCATCACCGGCACCAGCACGAACAGGCCCCACATGCCGTAGATGATCGAGGGAATGCCGGCCAGCAGTTCGATCGCGGTACCGACCGGGCCACGCAGCCAGCGCGGTGCCACTTCGGTCAGGAAGAAGGCGATGCCGAAGCTGACCGGCACGGCGATGACCATCGCGATCAGCGCGGTGACCAGGGTGCCGTAGATCGGCGCCAGCGCACCGAACTTGTTTTCCACCGGATTCCATTCGGAGGAGTAGAAGAAGCTCAGGCCCTGCTCCTGCAGGGCATGGCGGCCGCCCCACAGCATCGAGAGCGCGGCGCAGGCCAGGGCGATCAGCACCAGGAACACGGTGGCGATCAGCACCCAGCGGAACAGTCGGTCGTTGCGGGCGTCACGCAGGTCGCGCGTGGACGGTGCGGGTACAGGCTGGGCGATGGCATTCATGGGAAAGGCAGGGGCCCGAAGAGAAAGAGACGTAGTGCCGGGCTCTGCCCGGCAACAGGTTCGCAGCGCGGTGCTGCCGGGCAGAGCCCGGCACTACGACCGGTCAGGCCCGCGCTGGGCGCGGGCCTGGTTTCATCATTTGAACTCGGCGGCCCAGTAGGCTTCGATCTGGGTCACCAGCGGCGCCGGCAGCGGCACGTAGTGCAGTTCGTTGGCCTGCGGCTGGCCCTTTTCGAAGGCCCACTTGAAGAAGGCCAGGGTGTCCTTGCTGCGCTGGGCATCCTTGGGCTGCTTGTGCATCAGCATGAAATTGGTGGCGGTGATCGGCCATGCCTGGTCGCCCGGGGCATTGGTGATGACCAGGTTGAAGTCCTTGGCGCTGGTCCAGTCGGCGCTGGCCGCGGCGGCGGCGAAGGTCTCGGCGGTGGGCTGCACCCAGTTGCCGGCGGCGTTCTGCATGGCCGCATACGGCATGCCGTTCTGCAGCGCGTAGGCCAGTTCGACGTAGCCGATCGAGCCCTTGATCTGCTTCACGTACGAGGCCACGCCTTCGTTGCCCTTGCCACCGACGCCGTCGGGCCACTGCACCGAGGTGCCTTCGCCGACCTTGGCCTTCCAGTCCGGGCTGACCTTGGACAGGTAGTTGGAGAAGTTGAAGGTGGTGCCCGAGCCGTCCGAACGGTGGACCAGGGTGATCTTGCCGTCGGGCAGCTTGACGCCGGGGTTGGCGGCCACGATCGCCGGGTCGTTCCAGGTCTTGACCTTGCCCAGGAAGATATCGGCCAGCAGCGCGCCGCTCAGGCGCAGCTTGCCCGCTTCCAGGCCCTCGATGTTGACCACCGGGACCACGCCGCCGATCGCCGACGGGAACTGGCCCAGGCCGGCCTGGGCCAGCTCTTCGCTGCTCAGCGGCTTGTCCGAGGAACCGAAATCGACGGTGCCGGCCTTGATCTGGGCGATGCCGCCACCGGAACCGATCGACTGGTAGTTGATCTTGGCGCCGGTGGCGGTGTTGTAGTCGGCCGACCACTTGGAGACCAGCGGGAAGATGAAGGAAGCGCCGGCGCCGGAGATCTCGGCGGTCAGGCGGTCGCCAGCGGCCGGGGTGGCAGCGGGGGCGTCGGCGGCCGGCGCGGTGGCCTGGCCTTCGGCGCCCGGCTTGCAGGCGGAAAGACCCAGCGCGATGGCCAGGGAAAGGGCGGTCAAGCCAGCCGTGTGCAGTTTCATGCGTCACTCCGTAGCGGGGTAGGGGCCGGTCTTTCCGGCGACGCGACTATGAAATGATGTTTTTGTTACAGCCGTATGACGGCGTGACCGGCAGCACGCAAAAGCCCCGCAGGGCGGGGCTCGGGGGTGGCGCGGTGGCCAAAACAGAAGGCGCGGATCTTGCGATCCGCGCCCCGGCGGCGGCAGGGGAGAGAGGTCCTGCCGCCGCCATTGCCTGTTGCCGGTACCGACCAACGGTCGGTACCTACCGCTGGGTCACTACGATGGTCGTGACGCCGTTGCCGGTGGGCCACCACCGTTGTGGTGACGCCGCCGTTGCCGGTAGGTCACCACCGTTGGTGGTGACGGCCGATCAATATTTCAGGTTCTGGGTCCAGTAGGTTTCGATCTGCTTGACCAGGGTGTCCGGCAGCGGCACGTAGTCCAGCTGCTTGGCCTGGGCATCGCCGCTCTTGTAGACCCAGCGGAAGAACTCCTGGGTGGCCTTGGCGTTGGCCACGTTCTTGGGCTGCTTGCGGACCAGGATGAAGTTGGTGGCGGTGATCGGCCAGGCTTCGGCGCCCGGGGCGTTGGTCATGACCAGGTAGAAGTCCTTGGCGCTGGCCCAGTCGGCGCTGGCCGCGGCGGCGGCGAAGGAGGTGTCGCTGGGCAGCACGATCTTGCCCGCGGCGTTCTTCATCGCGGCGTAGGACATCTTGTTCTGCAGCGCGTAGGACAGTTCGACGTAGCCGATGCCGCCCTTGATCTGCTTCACGTAGGCGGCAACGCCTTCATTGCCCTTGCCACCGATGCCGACCGGCCACTGCACCGAGGTGCCTTCGCCGACCTTGCTCTTCCACTCCGGGTTGACCTTGGACAGGTAGTTGACGAAGTTGAAGGTGGTGCCCGAACCATCGGAGCGGTGCACGACGGTGATCTTGCCGTCGGGCAGCTTGACGCCCGGGTTCAGCGCGGCGATCGCCGGGTCGTTCCAGGTCTTGATCTTGCCCAGGAAGATGTTGGCCAGGGTCGGGCCATCCAGCTTCAGCGCGCCCGGCGCGATGCCGGCCACGTTGATCACCGGGACCACGCCGCCAATCACCGACGGGAACTGGGCCAGGCCGGCGGCCGCCAGTTCTTCGGGCTTGAGCGGCGCATCGGAGGAGCCGAAGTCGACGGTGGCCGCCTTGATCTGGGCGATGCCGCCACCGGAACCGATGGACTGGTAGTTGACCTTCTTGCCGGTCGCGGTGCTGTAGTCGGCCGACCACTTGGACATGACCGGGTAGATGAACGAGGCGCCCGCGCCGGTCACATCGGCGGCATTGGCGGCGAACACGGACGACGCGGCGAGGACGGCAACGGCGGCGCGCGACTTGAAGGCGTGGATCACGGGGTGGCTCCTGGGATGGATGACGGTGCGGGGTTTCCCGCCCGGCGCTCATTCCATAACGGTTCGATGACAGTGCGACGTCTGTCATGTGACGCATACGTGACAGGGTGGACTGGCCGCGCTTTGGTAACAATCAAACCCGCATTGGAAGGGCGCCTCGCCACGCCCCGGTGACCCGCCGCGCCTGGATTGCGCTGCCCGGCGTTACAACGGCGCCAGTGCCGCCGGCACCGGATAGCGGCGGCCGTCATGGCGCAGCACGTAGCGGACCGTGGCCGTGGGCGTGGTGGTCTCCTCGCATTGGCCGTCCACGTCGCGACTGCTGCGCTGGGTGCCGCGCTGCCGCACCACCAGATCGGCATAGCCGCCGGCCCGTGCCGGCCCGATCGCCACGCTGCGTTCGATCTGGACGAAGTCCCCGGCGCAGCGCGTATCCCATTCCCCGTTCATCCGCTCCACCACCAGCGGCGCGGATACCGCGCGCAGCGCACCGGGCTGGTACACGAACAGGCGCAGGCTGGTTTCGCCGAAAGGGTTGGGCATGGATGAACCACTGCGATCCACCCGCACGCCGAAGGCGCGGGTGGCGGCATCGAGCTGATAGGCGGCCGTATCCAGCTGCAGCCCGGTGGCCCGGATCGCATCGCTGTCCAGCGCGTGGGGCACCCGCAGCCAGGCCTGCGGGCGCGCGCTGGCGGTATCCAGCACCATCACCTCCAGGTCGCCGTCGCGCAGGTCCGGCTCGGCGCCCTGGCGCCACACCGGAATCGCCAGCAGGGTCAGCTCCGGGCGTGCCGGCCAGACCCGGCAGGCGCCTTCCAGCGGCTCACGCACCCAGCCGGCGCGGTCGGGCAGGGCCGTGCCGGGCCGCTGCGCATAGGCGCGTTCGGCCAGCGCGGCGATGGGCCCGGCGCAGGCCTGCGCGTGCGCCAGCGGGGCCAGCGCGCACAAGGCCGGCAGCAGCAGGTTCAACAGCGCAGCGCGCATTGCATCGTTCCGGATCGGGGCCGTACAGAATAACCGGTGCAGATAGCCGGGCTGCGTGCTGATCGTGGCCGTGAATCCATTGTTGGCGATCGATAATCAGCGCCATATACAGCATGCCGGTCAGTCCGTGCTGCGCTGCATCCAGGTGCCGCGCGTACCTGCCGCCATCGTGCGAACACCTTCACGAATCGGGATATCCGCGGCGTTTTTTTGATCGGGTTCCTTGCATTGGCCCCGATCCGTGCGCAACGTCGCTGGCGCGTCGATACCGGCGCGTAACCCAACGAGGAGTTGACCATGTCCACGATCGTATTTGTCGATCTGCGTGAGCGCATCTCAGCGATCAGCGAGGAGGATGCGATGTACCGGGCCGGTGAGCGCATCGCGCTTGCCTGACCATGGCAGGGAGGCAGGGCCATTGGCCCTGCCTCCCCTCTGAAGTGCAGGGAGGGGCGCATGGGGTTGATCAAGCCGCTGCTGAAGCGTTCGCATCACGTGCTGGTCTCCGACGAGGGAGACCTGTGCATAGGGGAGATTCCCGGCAGATCCAAGATCATTCCGCAGCCACCGCCGTGGGTGGCGGTGGTGCTGGGGCTGCTGGATGGTCAGCACACCGTGCCGCGCATCCTCAAGGAAGTGGCGGCGCAGGGGCTGGGGGTTGCCGCCGAGGAGGTGACCGTTTTCATCGATGCGCTGGTGGGGTTCGGGCTGGTGGAGGAGAACGCCTGGGTGTCGGCCGTGCTCGGTGCCGAGGAACTGGAGCGCTACGACCGGCAGATCCTGCAGTTCGCCCTGGTCGACCAGCAGCGGGTGGCCAATGCGGTGATCTACCAGGAGCGGCTCAAGCAGGCGCGGGTGCTGGTGCTCGGCATGGGCGGATGGGGCACCTGGTGCTGCCTGCAGCTGGCCCGTTGCGGGGTGGGCACGCTGCGGATCGTGGACGGCGACACGGTGGAGACCTCCAACCTGAATCGACAGATTCTGTATACCGCCGCCGACGTAGGCCGCAGCAAGGTGGCCGCCGCCACCGACAGCCTGCGCGCGCACAACCCGAATGTGCGGGTGGAGGGCGTGGCCGCGTTCGCCGAGGCCGATCCGCAGCAGTTGGCCGGGTTGCTGGAACAGGTCGATCTGGTGGTGCTGGCCTGGGCCAGCCTGGGCTACTACCGTCAGTGCACGGTGGAGCGGGTGCTGCACCGGCTGGCCGCCGAGCGCGGCATTGCGGTGATGGAGCTGGGTGGTGATCCGCTGGACATCGCGGTCGGCCCGATCTATCCATACGACGGCAGCCACCCGGACTTCGAGCAGCTTCGGGTGCCGGCGCAGCAGCGTTTCTACAGCGCCGAACCGCTGCTGCGCGCCTTCCAGGAAGCGCGGCTGCGCAACGCCTTCTGCGATGGCAACCGCACCGTCAATGCATGGCAGAGCGCACCATCGCTGGGGGTGATGGCTGGGTTGGCGGCCGACCAGGCGGTCAACCTGCTGACCGGTTACGACCGCTGCAACCTGGTCGGCACGCGCCTGCATTTTTCGCTACAGACCTACCAGTTCCGGGAGGAGGTGGTGTTTGCACGTTCCTGACACGCTGCATGCGGCTTTCGTGGCGCAGGGCTATGTGTGCTTCGACTTGTCGATGTTCGTGCCGGGCCTGGCGAGGCTGGCCGACGGCATCGAGGCCATCGATGAGCGCGCATGGTCATTCATTATCAAGCACCGCTGCGGCGAGGCCGATCTGCCTGCCGGCGGGATCGAGCAGGCATCGCGTGCGCATGCTCTTGCCGAACAGGACTATGCGGCCGGCCGGTTCGCCTTCTCGTTCCGCCGGCTGCAGGACAGCCCTGCCAACCGCCGGGTGCCCGCATTTGCCGCGCTGCGGGTGTTGCTGGGTTCCACAGCGGTGCTGGAGCTGTTGGCCACGGTGACCGGTCGGGTGCCACTGGCGGTCAGCCAGTTCTATGTGAGCCGGTTCGACCAGGGCAACTTCCTGTCCACGCACTGCGACCCGGGCCAGAGCTTCGGCCTGGCGGTCAATTTGACCCGACGCTGGGACCCCAACCATGGTGGGCTGACACTGGTGCTTGATGATGACCGCACCGCGGTACGAGCCTGCCTGGTGCCAACCCGCTTCCAGGCCCTGCTGTTTGATACCAGTGCCCGCCAGGTTCCGCATTGTGTGTCGATGGTGACCGCGCGGCCGACAGTGCCGCGGCTGGCGGCGATCGCCCGCTACGCCACCGGAGAGGCCGATGGTCAGTGACCGCCGCAGCATCGCCGCGGCGCTGGCGGTGGTGCTGATCTGGAGCACCAGCTTCTCGCTGGCCAAGGACGCGATCGTGCACCTGGGGCCGTGGGTGTTCCGGTTCTGCGCGATGGCGGTGGGGCTGCTGCCGCTGCTGCCCTGGGTACGGCGCAGCATCGCCGATGCGCGGCGGATGGAGCCGCGGCCGCGGCGCCGGCTGCTGCTGGCGGTGGCGGTCAACGGCACCGTGGTGTCGTCGGTGAACATGCTGGCACTGGCCTGGTTTCCGGCGTCCAGCGTGCTGACCATGATGTATACGATGCCGGCGTTCACCAGCGTGATCGTCGCGCTGCAGACGCGGCAGTGGTCGCCATTGGGCGTGGCCGCACCGCTGGCGGCGCTGGCCGGGGTGGCGGTCTATGCCGGCGATGCGCTGGTCGGGGCCGGCGCGTTGCTGGTGCTGGCCAATGCGCTGCTGTGGGCGCTGGGCACCTGGTGGTCGGGCCAGGTCGGCGCGCACTGCCAGCCGTTCACGGCGGTGACGCTGCAGATGCTGATCGCCTTCGTGACCAGCGTGCCGCTGCTGCTGATCGAGCTGCTGCCATCGGGGCATGCGCTGCCGATGCCGCGTGTGGCCGACGTGGTGGGGGTGTTGTACGCGGGCCTGTTCAACGGCGCGCTGGTGTTCTGGCTGTGGTACTTCGCCATTGCCGGGCTGGGCGCGCTGCGCGCGTCCTGGTTCACCGTGCTGGTGCCGGTGCTGGGCAGTGCGTTCGCCGCGCTGTTCTATGCCGAGGCATTGGGGCTGCGGCAGTGGCTGGGGATCGCGCTGGTCAGCCTGAGCCTGCTGCTGCAGGGGCTGGCACGGCGCCGGGCGGCGGGGTGAGGAAGAAACGCAAAGGCACGGCCGAAGCCGTGCCTTTGCTGTGCGCCCCAGGCGATACGTGCCTGGAACCGCCGCTTACCAGAAGAACTGCAGGCGCGCTTCGAGGATGTTCGGGTCGTCGTTGACGAAGGTGCGCGCGCTGGAGCTGTACTTCTTGCTGTCCACCATCACGTAGTTCAGGGCGAACTTGGTGTTGGAGCGCCAGTAGTAGTTCACGCCCACCGTCCAGATGTCCATCTTGCCGCCGAGCACGCCATCGACGATCGGCGGGCGACCGGCAACCGGGTTGGCGTTGACGTTGCCGTCGTTGAGGTCCATGTGGTCGTAACGCGCGCCCAGCTGCCACATGCCGCGGCCCGGCTCGTCCGGCAGGCCGGTGGTCGGGGTGCCGCCCTTGTAGCCCCAGGTTTCGCCGGTGATGTTCCACAGGCCGCTGACGTAGTAGCCGTCGCTGGTGTAGTTGTCGCGGGTGTAACGCTTGGCCTTGCTGGTGTAGTACTCGGCCTGGGCCTTGAACGGGCCGCCGATGTACATCGCTTCGGCGCCGATCGTGCTGACCCGGTCGGTGTCGACCAGGTTGCCGCTGTCGACCAGGCGCGCGGTGGCCAGGTCGGCGTTGGGACGGGCGCGCACGCGCAGGGTGTCCGCATCGGTGTCGTAGTCGACATAGCTCAGGCCGAAATGCAGCACCTGGCCCTTGTCGTTGATCGGCGCCCAGGTACCGCGCGCGCCGTAGCCGCTGCCGTGGGCCAGGTTGCGGGTCAGCTCGCGGCCGAAGGCGCTGGCGGTGACCGACCAGTTCGCATCGCCGATGCTGTAGGCCGCGCCGAGGCGGCGGGCCACGGCATAGGTATTGGTGACCGTGGCCTTGGAGATGAAGTCGTTGTTCTTGGTGCTGGACAGTTCTTCCAGGCTGTTGGGCTGCTTGAACTGGCCGAACTGCACGAAGTGGTTGGCGTTGCCGGCCAGCTTGTACTTCAGGTTGGTGTCCAGGAACTTGTCGGCCTTGGCGTCGTAGCCGACCACCCACTCGATGTTGCCCGGGCCCTTGCCCTTGAGCACCAGCTCGGCGCGGCGCAGTTCGAATTCGCTGTTCTTGCCGTTGGCGGCATCGCCACCGTTGAGGTCGGTCAGGTCGTTGTCGAACCAGTTGCCGTCGGCCTGGACCAGGCCTTCGAAGGTGATCTCCGAACCGCCGATCACATCGATGGCCACTTCTGCGTGAGCGGCCGGAACGAACAGCGCAGCCGCCACGGCCGCAGTGAGAAGTTGGCGATGCAGTTTCATGGAGAGTCAGCCTTGCAGGCAGGTGGGAAGTTGCTGCGCAGGCTAAGTAGTGAAGATTGCGTAAATATGACAGTTTCGGACAAACCGTCGCCCCGGCCACCCCTAGGGCCGTCAGGGGGTGCCATTGATGCCTGTCGCAGATGACCGCCCGGTTGCGTGCAGATGGCAGTCGCCGCCGCGATTCAGGCGGCGGTCTTCTGCTTGTACCGGCACAGGTCGCGGATCACGCATTGCGGGCAGTCCGGCTTGCGCGCCTTGCACACATAACGGCCGTGCAGGATCAGCCAGTGGTGGGCATCGAGCAGGAACTGCGCGGGGATGACCTTGACCAGCAGGTCCTCCACCGCCCGTACGTCCTTGCCCGGTGCCAGCCCGGTGCGGTTGGCGACGCGGAAGATGTGGGTGTCCACCGCCATCACCGGCTCGCCGAAGGCGGTGTTGAGCACTACGTTGGCGGTCTTGCGGCCGACCCCGGGCAGGGCTTCGAGGGCGGCACGATCGCGCGGGACCTGGCCGCCGTGGAGCTGCACCAGCATGGCGCAGGCGGCGATCACGTTCTTGGCCTTGGCGTTGTACAGGCCGATGGTGGCGATGTATTTCTTCAGGCCTTCCTCGCCCAGGGCCAGGATCGCCTGCGGGGTGTTGGCCACCGGGAACAGCTTGCGCGTGGCCTTGTTGACCCCCACGTCGGTGGCCTGCGCGGACAGGGTGACCGCCACCAGCAGTTCGAACGGCGAGCTGTATTCCAGTTCGGTCTTCGGGTGCGGGTTGAGTTCGCGCAGGCGGGTGAACATCTCGACCACGTCGGCCTTGGGCATGCGCGCGCTGCGCGGGGCGGGCCTGGGGGTGGCGTTCTTTGCAGCGGTGCTCATCGGGGCGGCTTTCCTGCAGCCTTGGCCCGGGCGCGGGCGAGGATCGCCGCGGCCGCGGGTGGCAAGGTCGGTTTCAGTTCGGGGGTGGGGGCGGGCGGGGCACGGCGCGCGTCACGCTCGGCGGCGCGGCGGGCAAGCCGCTGCGCGCGCTGCTGGTGGCGCGCGCGCGCCGCCCAGGCGCGCTGCAACTGCTGCTGGGCCTGCAACAGCCGGGCCGGCAGTTCCGGGTGGCCCGGCAGCAGGGCGGCATCGCCGGGGCCGGGCACGTAGTCCATCAGCCCGGCCGCCAGGGCGGCGTCCAGGTCGTCGTCCAGGACCAGCAGCAACAGCCGTGCCGGCAGGGCGGTGTGGGTATCGGGCATGGTTCAGCGGTTCTGGAAGACCGGCGGACGCCGTGCCAGGAAGGCGGCGGTGCCTTCGCGCATGTCCTCGGTGGCGAACATCAGGCCGAACTGCGCGCTTTCATATTCCAGGCCCTCGCCCAGCGCGCATTCCCCGCCGATATGGATCGCATCGAGAATGCCGCGCAGGGCCAGCGGCGCGGCGCGGGCCAGCTGCGCGGCCAGGTCGGCCACGCGTGCATCCAGCGCGTCGGCGCCGACCACCTCATTGACGATGCCCAACTGCAGGGCGCGCTGGGCGCTGATCGGGGTGCCCAGCAGGCACAGTTCCAGCGCGGCGGCGCGGCCGCACAGGCGCAGCAGCCGCTGGCTGCCGCCGAAACCGGGGATCAGGCCCAGATTGACCTCCGGCTGGCCGACCCTGGCGCTGTCGGCGGCAATGCGCAGGTGGCAGGCCATGGCCAGCTCCAGCCCGCCGCCCAGCGCAAATCCGTTGATCCGGGCGATCACCGGCTTGGGCATGCGTTCGATGCGGCGCATCAATGTCTGGCCGAGCAGCGAGAAATCACGTCCCTGAACCGCGCTCAATCCGTTCATTTCGGCAATATCGGCGCCGGCCACGAAGGCCTTCGGGCCGGCGCCGGTCAGCACCACCACGCGTACCTGCGGGTCGGCCGCGGCCTCGGCAAAGGCCGCATCCAGGGCTTCCAGGGTGGCCCGGTCGAGCGCGTTGAGCTTGTCGGGGCGGTTTACGGTGACGGTGCGGATGGCAGCGTCATCCCCGATCAGGATCGGAGCGGGGGCGAGGGGGGCGTCGGCCACGGCGGGGCTCCTGAATAAGGTTAAAAAAAAGTGATGTTGAACTCTTGAAACGAAGTCAGGTCATAGCCTGCGTCGTTAGTGGCGGATCCACGTTGCGGCGGCTATCCTAACCCGTCGCCTCAGGGCGGCCCAACGCGTCCTGAGTTACCACCCCTGGAGAAATGTTTGATGAAGTTGCGTTCTATCGCGGTCGCCGTCGCGGCCCTGGCCCTGACGGGCAATGCCTTCGCCCAGGACACCTCGTCCGAAAAGGGCAAGCTGAGCTATTACTTCGGTTACGACTACGGCAACAACCTGGCTGAGCTCACCGCACGCGGCGAGCAGCTGGACATCAACTCGGTGGTCAAGGGCCTGCAGGATGCCTACGCCAAGAAGCAGCCGGCAATCACGGCTGACCAGTTGAAGCCGGCCGTCGAAGCCTTCCAGAAGCGCGAGCAGGGTCGTGCGCAGGCCGCCAAGGCCGAATACGACAAGGCCGCCGCCGAGAACAAGACCAAGAGCACCCAGTTCCTGGCCGCCAACAAGGCCAAGGCCGGCGTGCAGGCGCTGCCGAGCGGCGTGCAGTACCGCGTGGTCGAAGCGGGCAAGGGCGCCAAGCCGACCCAGGCCAGCACCGTGCAGCTGGAAGTGGCCGGCCCGTACCCGTACGGCACCCGTCCGGCCGAAGCCCGCCCGGCGCAGCAGATCCCGTCGATCAAGGTCAGCGAAGTCGAAATGAAGGCCATGCGCGAAGTGCTCCTGCAGATGCCGGCCGGTTCGAAGTGGGAAGTGACGCTGCCGCCGGAACAGGCTTATGGCGCCGACCCGCGCACGCCGTTCCCGCCGAACGTTGCGGTCCAGTTTGAAATCAAGCTGATCAGCGTCAAGTAATAAACCAGATTGCAACGACGCGCCGGTAGTTTCTACCGGCGCGTTTTTGTTTGGCGCAACCGGTAATCCGGGCCACGCCCGGACAAACGAAAGCGGTAGGTCCGAGCCACGCTCGGACAAAACGAAACCGGCAGCCCCAAGCCACGCCAGGACATCGCGTCGCCGGACAGGATCCTGCACAAACCCGGGCCAATCGCGCTACTGTTGTGCGGTGAATTCCACGGAACATTCCACCCATGCCATCCCCACTCCCTGCATCGGCATCTGCGCGCTGGACCGCGCCGGATACTGCGGGGGCTGCCTGCGCAGCGTGGATGAAATCGCCTGCTGGCCGAGCATGAGCCGACACCAACAGCATCACTTCATCCAGCAGACCCTGCCGCTGCGCGAGCAGTTGCGGCAGTCGCTGCGCGGTTCGCTGGCCGAACACGAGCGCCTGCTGCGCGCGCTGCACCCGCTGGACGCGCCGCCGGCCGGCGATGGCTGGAACCGCAGTGAACTGATCGACCTGCTGCCGCCCGGCCCACCGGTAGAGGCGGCGGTACTGGCCGGGATCGTGCCGCGTGCCGACGGCGCCCAGGTGATCCTGACCCGGCGTACCGAAACCCTGCGCCAGCATGGCGGCCAGGTCGGTTTTCCCGGCGGGCGCACCGAGCCGGACGACCGCGATGCGGTGGCCGCGGCGTTGCGCGAAAGCGAGGAGGAAATCGCGCTGCCGGCCAGCCAGGTGCAGGTGCTGGGCTACCTGGATCCGTTCGTGACCATCACCGGCTATCGGGTGATGCCGGTGGTGGCGGTGATCGATCCGCGTTTTGTGCCGGTGCCGCAGCCGGAGGAGGTGGCCGAAGTCTTCGAAGTGCCGCTGGCCTACCTGATGGACCCGGGCAACCTGCACCAGATCGAGATCGAACACCGCGGCCGCGTCCGCCACGTGCTGGAATACGGCTGGCCCGGACAACGCATCTGGGGCGCCACCGCCGCCATCCTCTACAACCTGCGACGCCGCCTGGAGCAGACCCCATGACCACCGCTTCCTCCTCCTGGACCACTCTGATCGAGGTGCCCGCCCTGGCCGCCCTGCTGGCGCAGGGCGATGCAAGCGTGCTCGATGCCCGCGCCACTGCAAGCACCGCGTTGAGGGTGGTCGATGCGCGGTTTTCGCTGGCCGATCCGCAATCGGGCGCAGGCGCCTACGCGCAGGGCCACATTCCCGGCGCGCTGCATGCCGACCTCAACGGCGACCTCGCCGACATGGGCAAGCTCGGCCAGGGCCGCCACCCGCTGCCGGACAGCGATGTGTTCGCTGCGCGGCTGGGCCAGTGGGGAATCGGCCCGGACACCCAGGTGGTGGTCTACGACGCCGCCGACGGCAGCATGGCCGCGGCGCGCCTGTGGTGGCTGCTGCGCCTGATCGGGCATGCCCGCGTGGCAGTGCTCGATGGCGGGCTGGCGGCATGGCAGGCCGCCGGCCTGCCGCTGACCACCGCGCTGCCACAGGTGACGGCGCTGCCGCCTTACCCGGGCCGCTTCGATCCGCGCCAGATCGCCTCGGCCGGGGAGGTCGAAGCCCGCCTCAAGCACGCGCCGGGCTGGTTGCTCGACGCCCGCGCCGGCGAACGTTTCCGTGGTGAAGTGGAGCCGCTGGATCCGGTTGCCGGGCACGTGCCCGGGGCGGTCAACCGGCCGTTCGCGTTGAACGTGCATGACGGGCGGCTGCGCCCGGCCGCGGACCTGCGCGCGGCGCTGCAGCCGCTGCTCGGCACCCATGCCCCCGAGCAGGTGGTGCTGATGTGCGGTTCGGGCGTGACCGCCTGCCACCTGCTGTTGGCGCTGGAAGTGGCCGGTCTGTCCGGCGCGCGGATCTATGCCGATTCGTGGAGCGGCTGGGTCAGCGATTCCTCGCGTCCGGTCGCCACCGGCCCATAGTCGCGGTAGGTGCCAACCGTTGATCCCACGGCGCCGAGTAGGTACCGACCGTTGGTCCTACGGCACCGGGTAGGTACCGACCGTTGGTCGGTACAGCTCTGGATAGATACCCACCGTCGGCCGGTACGGCCGGATCAACCGCGCCATTCCCGCAGCGGCACCGCCGCCAGCACCCGCGGCCAGGGGAACAGCGGGCCGGGGTCGCGCTTGCGCGGCACGCGCCGTTCCGGATCGTCGCTGGCCACTTCCTGGCGGGTGTCCAGCCACTCATGGCCGGCAATATGCACCAGCCCCGGCAGCTGTTCGCACAGGTGCTGCAGCAGGTCGATCAGCGCGGCGATCTGCGCATCCGGGTAGGGCTCGTCCATGGCCTGGTGGCGCGAATCCAGCCAGTGCGGGTAGCGGCCGGTGTTGACCAGTTCGATGCCGACCGAGCGCGGGTTGTAGCCGCTGACATGGTGGGCGATGCGCTCCACGCCGACGTACTGGACGATGCGGCCGTCGCGGTCGATGTAGTAATGCCCGCTGTTGCCGCTGCCGCTGGGGTACAGCACGCGTTCGCCGTACTGGCGGGCCATCGCCAGGTCCGGCAGTTCGGTGCAGTGGATCACGGCCAGGTCGATGGCCGCGGCGGCGCGCTGCTCCAGCTGCCCGGCATAGGGCAGGGGCTGCAGATCGATCGGGGGCGGGGCGCGGCCGGGCATGGGGCGATGCTAGCATTCCGGCATGAACGCTCATATTGATTCCGGCGTGGTGCGGGCATGAGCCGCGGCCACTGCATTCTTTCCCATGGTTTCGAAAGCGGCCCGGACGCCACCAAGGTGACCGCGCTGGCCGAGGTCGCCCAGCGCCTGGGCTGGACCCATGAACGCCCCGATTACACCGACCTGGACGCGATGCGCCAGGTGAGCAGCGTGGGCGACGTGCGCGCCCGCCTGCAGCGCCTGCTCGGTCGTGCCGGCGCTGCCGCGGCGCAGGGCCCGGTGGTGCTGGCCGGGTCCAGCCTGGGCGCCTACATCTCGGCGATCGCCTCGTTGCAGGTGCCCACCGGCGGACTGTTCCTGATGGTACCGCCGACCACGATGGGCCCGATGCCGGCACTGGATGCGGCCAAGGTACCGATCAGCGTGGTCCACGCCTGGCACGACGAACTGATCCCGGCCGCCCAGGTCATCGCCTGGGCCCAGGCCCGCTCGGCCAGGCTTTTGATGGTGGATGACGGGCACCGACTGAACAACCACGTGGAGGCCTCGGCCAGGGCGTTCGAGGAACTGCTGCTGTCGCTGTAAGGGAGGGCGACCAACGGCCCTGGTCACGGCCGTACCGACCAACGGTCGGTACCTACCGCCGAGGCGCAGGTCGCACCGGCGGTTGGCCGGTACAGCCGCAGCCCATGGGCCCAACCCACGTCACGTACAATGGCCCTCCCGGCCCTGCGCCGGGTTGCCTGTCGTGCCCGAGGGCACCCTTTCTCCGCTGACCTGCGATACCGATTCCGTGAAATTCTTTGTTTCCTGCGCCAAGGGCCTGGAGTACCTGCTTGCCGACGAACTGTTGGCGCTTGGCCTGGACAAGGCCACCGCCACCATTTCTGGGGTGAATGCCGAGGGCGAGCTGCCGCAGGCGCTGCAGGTGGTGCTGTGGTCGCGCCTGGCCAGCCGGGTGCTGTGGCCGCTGACCGAGTTCGACTGCCCCGACGAAGGCTCGCTGTACCAGGGCGTCGCGGCGATGGCGTGGGAAAAGCACATCAGCCCCGAGCTGACCCTGTCGGTGGATGCGCATGTGTCCGGTACCGAAATCACCCACGCGCGCTTTGCCGCGCAGCGGGTCAAGGACGGCGTGGTCGACAGCCTGCGTTCGCAGGGCCTGGAGCGGCCATCGGTGAACACCGAGTTCCCGGATGTGCGCATCAACCTGTCGCTGCGCAAGGGCCGGGCCACCATCTCCATCGACCTGGGCGGCGGCCCGATGCATCGCCGCGGCTGGCGCATGGCGCAGAACGAGGCGCCGCTGAAGGAAAACCTGGCCGCCGCCGTGCTGCTGCGTGCCAACTGGCCGAAGATCCACCGCGAGGGCGGTGGCCTGCTCGACCCGATGTGCGGCAGCGGCACGCTGCTGATCGAAGGCGCGCTGATGGCCGCCGATGTCGCCCCGGGCCTGCAGCGCCACGGCAGCATTCCGCCGAGCCGCTGGCTGGGCTTCGACCGCGATGCCTGGAACAGCCTGATGGAGCAGGCGCGCATCCGCGAAACCGCCGGCCGTGCCGCGCTCAAGCAGGTCATCCACGGCAGCGACGTCGACCCGCATGCGATCCGCGCGGCCAAGGAAAACGCGGAAACCGCCGGCGTCTCGCAGGCGATCTGGTTCGGCGTGCGCGACGTGGCCGACCTGCAGGTGCCGCCGCAGGAAACCGGCTGCGTGGTGTGCAATCCCCCCTACGACGAGCGCCTGGCCGCCGATGCGGTGCTGTACCGCCGGCTCGGCGATGCGCTCAAGCGCGCGGTGCCGCAGTGGCGCGCCAGCCTGCTGTGTGGCAATGCCGAACTGGCCTTCGCCACCGGCCTGCGGGCCGGCAAGAAATACCAGCTGTTCAACGGCGCGATCGAGTGCGCGCTGATCGTCTGCGACCCGATCGCGGTGCCGCAGCGTGACAATGCCGGCCAGCCGCGCGAGCTCAGCGAAGGCGCGCAGATGGTGGCCAACCGCCTGCGCAAGAACATCAAGAAGTTCAAGAACTGGCGCGCGCGCGAAGCGATCACCTGCTACCGCGTCTACGACGCCGATCTGCCCGAGTACGCCGCGGCGATCGATGTATACGAGGAAGATGGCGGTGCCAGGCGCACCTTCCTGCACGTGCAGGAGTACGCCGCCCCGGCGACCATCCCGGACGTGGACGTGCGCCGCCGCCGCAACGAGCTGCTGTCGGCCGCACGCGAGGTGTTCCAGGTGCCGGCCGAGCAGGTCGCGCTGAAGTCGCGCGAGCGTGGCAAGGGCGGCAGCAAGTACGGCCGCTTCGAGCAGCGTGGCGAGTTCGTGCTGGTGCGCGAGAACGATGCGCTGCTGCGGGTGAACCTGTTCGACTACCTCGACACCGGCCTGTTCCTGGACCATCGCCCGCTGCGCTGGCACATGGCCCAGGAAGCGGTCGGCAAGCGCTTCCTCAACCTGTTCTGCTATACCGGCGTGGCCACGGTGCAGGCGGCGGTGGCCGGTGCGGCCTCCACCACCAGCGTGGACCTGTCCGGTACCTACCTGCAGTGGTGCGCCGACAACCTGGCCCTGAACGGCAAGGGCGGCAGCGCCCACCAGTTGATCCAGGCCGATGCGCTGGCCTGGCTGGAGGCCGAGCGGCACCGCTTCGATGTGATCTTCTGCGATCCGCCGACCTTCTCCAATTCTGCGCGCGCCGAAGACTTCGACGTGCAGCGCGAACACGTGCGCCTGCTGCGTGCGGCGGTCGGGCGCTTGAGCCCGGAAGGCGTGCTGTACTTCTCCAACAACTTCCGCCGCTTCAAGCTGGACGAAGAGGCGATCAAGGAGTTTGCGCAGTGCAAGGAGATTTCCGCCGAGACCATCGGCGAGGACTTCGAGCGCAACCCGCGCATTCACCGCGCCTGGGAACTGCGCCGCTACGGCGCCTGACCGCCGGGAGCCAGCATGGACGATAGCCTCATCCACGCCGACGGGCTGCTGCTGCGTCCTTTCGTGGACGCCGATGCGGACCCGTTCGCCGCGGCCGTGCGCGAGTCGGCCGCGGGCATGCGGCGTTGGATGCCGTGGTGCTCGGACGACTACGGCGTCGAGCAGGCACTGCAGTGGTTCCAGGCGTGCCGCACCGGTCGGGCCGGCGATACGGCGTACGAGTACGGCGTGTTCGAACAGGACACGGGTGCGTTCGTGGGCGGGGCCGGGCTGAACGAGATCCGGCACGACCACCGGTTCTGCAACCTGGGCTACTGGGTGCGGCAGTCGCGACAGGGCCAGGGCGTCGCCACCCGGGTCGTGCACGCACTTGCCGGCCAGGCGTTCGGGCCGCTGCGCCTGCAGCGGGTGGAGATCGTGGTGGCGGTGGGCAACCTGGCCAGCGAGCGGGTGGCGGTGAAGTCCGGCGCGCTGCGCGAGGGCGTGGCCCGCAATCGCCTGGTCATCGACGACCGTCCCGCGCCGGCGCACATGTTCTCCCTGGTTCCCTGACCGCTGCCCCGGCAGAGCCACGCCATGCGTGGCTGGGCCACCGCGGTCCCTGCCTGCGACCTGCCCGCGCGGCAAGCTCCTTCAACGTCCGAGCAGCGCCACCGCCAGTCCGATCACCGGCAAGGCCCACGCCAAGGGAGCGATCCAGCGGGGCCGGAACGGGTACAGGCCGAACGCGATCAGGATGCCGCTGACCGTCAACGCACCCAGCCACAGCACCGGCCCGGCGGCCCAGCCGTGGTCCCACACGCACAGCACAAACGACAGGGTCAGCAGCGCCCAGCCCAGCCAGCGCCATCGCCGCATCCTTGCCGGGCTGGCCGGGGTCCTGCCGTACAGCTCCAGCTGGTGCCTGTCCATGGCCAGCGACAGCGCGGTAAAGGCCGAGAAGCTCACGGCAAGGGCCAGCAGCATCATGCCTTGGCCTCCACGTTCGCGCCTTCCTGCACCTTGGCTGCCGCCGCGGCGACCTGCCGCTTCTTCTTTTCCGCCGGGCTCAGCGCCGGCTGCCAGCGCTGCATGCGCAGGCCGCAATAGGCCAGCATCGCGCCGAAGGCGAGCATCACCAGGTCGAAGCCGGCCAGCACCCAGTCGCCGTTGCGCAGGGTCACGCCCAGGTGCGCCTGGGTAGTCAGCGCATTGACCAGCGGGATCAGCGCGAACAGCGCCGCGCCCAGGTACAGCTGCCAAGCCCACATCAGCCGCTTGGGCCAGACGAAGGCGGCCAGCAGCGCCGCGCCCCAGGCATAGAAGAACACGTTGATTTCGGCGTCGGCGCGTTCGGCCAGCTGCAGCGGCAGCAGCCGGTTGCCGAGGAAGTAGGCGGCAAACGCGATCGGCAGGCCGGCCACCGCGCCGATGTTGAGCGCATCGACCAGGCGCAGGCCGAAGCCGATCCGGCCGGACTTGGCGTGCTTGGGGCGTTCCTTGACCGCCCACAGCACCACGCCGCTGGCCACCATCAGGCAGCCGACCAGCCCGGACAGGAAGAACAGCGCACGCAGGCCCCAGTCGGCGAAGCGGGCCAGGTGCAGGCCGTACATCACTCCGCGGGTCTGGGTGGCGCCGCCGGAGGCCGGGCTGGCCTGGATCAGCGCACCGGTCACCGCGTTGTAGCGCAGCGACGGGGTATCCACCGACAGGCGCTTGCCGTCGCGCTGCTGGATGTCGATCACCGCGTTGGCCGCGCCGGGGTGGTACAGGGTGAAGCCGGCGACGTCGGCGCCCTTCCAATGGCGGCGCGCGCCATCGAGCAACTGCTGGATCGGCAGCGCCACCGCGTGGCCTTCGGCGGGCGTCTGGATTTCGGCCAGGCGCGCGAATGCCTCGCTGAAGAACGCCTCCTCATCCTTGGGGTAGGCCACGCCCACGCCCCATGGCAGGTACATGAACATCAGCGTGACGATGCCGGTATAGGTGATCATCGCGTGGTAGGGCAGGGCCATCACCGCGCTGACGTTGTGGAAATCCAGCCACGAACGCAGGCCCTTGTCGCGGCGGAAGGTGAAGAAGTCCTTGAAGATCTTCTTGTGGGTGATCACCCCGGTGATGATCGCCACCAGCATGAACATCGCGCAGAAGCCGACCAGGTAACGCGCCCACAGCACCGGGAGGTAGTGCAGGTCGAAATGCAGCCGGTAGAAGAAGTCGCCGCCGCGGGTTTCGCGCGCGGCCACTTCCTGGCCGGTGCCCGGGTCCACGGTGGCATCGCCGAAGCGGCCGCCGCCGCGCCGCCGGCGCTCGCCTTCGGCCGGTGGCTTGACCATCGATTCGGGATTGCGCCAGAACATCCGCATCGCCGGGGTGCGCGGGTCGGGCAGGCTGACATTCCAGCTTTCGGCCTGCGGCGCCTTGTGCTGCAGGAAGCCCAGCGCGCGCTCGGCGGCGACATCGCTGCTGACCGTGCTGCGCGG
The DNA here is from genome assembly GCF_020857975.1 of Stenotrophomonas rhizophila. GTDB lineage: Bacteria > Pseudomonadota > Gammaproteobacteria > Xanthomonadales > Xanthomonadaceae > Stenotrophomonas > Stenotrophomonas rhizophila_C. The sequence goes on along the minus strand of NZ_JACWUO010000011.1, from coordinate 80,694 downwards.
CAGTTCCGGGCGCATCCAGCGGCTGATTTCCTCGCGGTAGTAGCTGGCGGTGCCGGCCATGAAGATCAACAGCAGCAGCCAGCCGACCAGCAGGCCGGTCCAGGTGTGCAGCCAGGCCATCGACTGGCGGAATCCGTTCTTCATGCGCCAGCCCTCAGCATTTCGGTACCCACCCAGAACAGCGCGGTGGGAATCAGGATGCCTACCCACGCGCGCAGCGCGGTGCGGGTGGCAAAGGCCCACAGCGCTGCGCACGCGCACAGCACGATGGCCACCAGCATGCCGGTCAGTACCGCCTGGCCGCGTGCGATCGGCAGGGCGGCGGCGAAGAACATCGCGCAGGTCGCGGCCAGCGCGTAGCCGCCGAAGATGGCCGCCAGCGTGCGCGACAACACACCCAGCCATGGCCGGGCGAACCAGGGGGCGATGCGGTTGTACCAGCTGGCAGAAGGCGTGCTGTCCACGGAAACCTGCAATGTCATGTCCAACAATGGGCAGCCCCGGCCAAGGCCGTTGCTGCGGGGAAAGGTGGCCGTCCCTGGCCGTGTCGCAGCGTGGGGCTGCGGTTCCCTTGGAGAGCGGTTACAGCTTCCAGCGCAGGCTCAGCCGCACATTGCGCGGTTCACCCCAGTACACGCCGTCATAGAAGCCGACGTTGCTGTAGTACTTCTTGTCGAGCAGGTTGTTGATGTTGAGCTGGGCCGAGAAGTTGTCGCTGAACTGGTAGCCGGCGAAGGCGTTGACCAGCAACAACGCGTCTTGCGTGATCGGCGACTTGTAGGTCTTGCCGCTGCTGGCGAAGTCGGCCGCCGGGCGGTTGCTCATCCGCCAGATGCCGCTCTGCCAGGTCACCCCGCCGCCCAGCGACAGTCGGTTCCAGGTACCACCGGGGCGCCAGCCGGTGTTGAGCCGGAAAGTGTCCACCGGGGTAGTGGTGTTCTGGCGCACGCCGAGCTGGTTGCGGATGGTGGTGTGGGCGTAGCCGGCCGACAGGTTCCAGTTCGCGGTGATGCTGCCCTGCGCTTCCAGTTCCCAACCCTTGACCTTGTTGCCCTTGCCGGTGGAACGGTAGGCGGTGCTGCCGTCGGGCAGCGAGCCTTCCGGGACCGAATCGTCGACTTCGGCCACGTTGTCCTTCAGGCCCTTGAACAGCGCCGCGGAGGTGTTCAGGCGGCCGCCGAAGAATTCGCCCTTGACCCCGGCTTCCCACATGTCCCCGACCACCGGTTCGAGGTAGTTGTTGCTGCGGTCGCGGTAGTTCTGCGGCTGGAAGATGTCGGTATAGCTGGCATAGGCGCTGAAGTTGCCGCCGAAGTCGTAGACCAGGCCGACATAGGGGGTGAGCGAGTCGTCGGGCTTGTAGCCGCCGCGGGTGGTGCGCAGCAGGGTGCCGTTGGCGTCGTGGTCGTAGTTCCAGCTGCGGGTTTCCCAGCTGCCGTAGCGCGCACCGAGCACCGCCAGCAGCGGATCGGCCAGCTGCAGGCGCGCGGCCACGTAGGCGGCGCGCTGCTTGAGCTCGTCGCGCGATTGCAGCCAGTTGTAGCGGGTGACGCCCAGCGGGGCGACATCGCCGCTCCAGTGGTGCCAGTCGGGCACCTGGTCGTAACCGGGGCCATAGACGATGTCGGACAGAGCGGGTACTTCGCCCTTGCGTACCGATTGGCCAAGCCCGACCACCAGTTCGTGTTCGCGCCCGAACAGGCGGAACGGTCCGCCGGCGTTGACATCGAATACCTGCATGTCGCCGCGCTCGGCAAAGGCACCGAGGAAGGCTTTCACTCCGCTGCCGTCCGCGCGCGGGTAGCCGGAGGCCCCGTACCAGACGCTGCCTTCGGTATCGCGCTTGGAGCGGGTGTAGCTGCCCTTGATCGCCCAGCCGTTGCCCAACTGCTGTTCCAGGCGGGCGAAGGCGGTTTTTTCCACGATCGGCCAGCTGCTCCAGCTGGCCGACAGATTGGTCGAGCGCGGCAGGTTGGCCGGCTGGCCGTCCGCGCCCCAGTACGGCAGCACGCCCCAGGTGACCCCGGTGGTGCGTGGCGACTGGTATTCATAGCCGGCTTCGAGCAGGGTGCTGTCGGTCAGGTCGGCCTGCACGATGGCGTAGAACACGTCCTTGTCCAGCCGGTATACATCGCGGAAGGAATCGCTCTGCTGCTTGGCGGCAACCACGCGGGCGCGTACGCGGCCGTCCAGCGCGATCGGGCCGCCCATGTCCACTTCCAGGCGCTGGTTGCCCCAGCGGCCGAGCATCAGGTTGGCGCTCATGGCCACGTCGGCGGTCGGGCGCTTGCGCACGAAGTTGATGGTGCCCGACGGATCGCCGGCGCCGGTGGTCAGGCCGGTGGCGCCGCGCACCACCTCGATGCGGTCGTAGATCACGCTGTCGGTGTTGGTCTTGACGTAGCCGCCGAAGGTATTGAGCATCCCATCGACCTGGAAATTGGTGATGTTGTAGCCGCGCGACACATAGTTGATGCGCTCGCTGTCGGTGACGGCCACATGCACGCCGGTGACCTGGCCCATCACGTCCGACAGCGCATACAGGCCCATGTCGTCCAGCCGCTGGCGGGTGATCACGGTGACCGATTGCGGGGTATGCCGCAGCGACAGGTCCAGCCGGGTCGCGGTCCGCGCCTGCTTGACGGTGTAGGAGGTGGGGATGTCGCCGTCGGCGGTGACCTTGACCGTGTCCAGCGTGGTCGCATCGCCCGGCCCTGCATCGGCCCGCGCCAGCGGTGCATGGCCGGCGATAGCGGCGAGCAGGGCGATGGCGAGCAGCGAAGGGCGGACAACGGGAGACACGGTGGTGGTGGTCATGGCAGGGTTTCCAGGTGGACAAGCGGCTTCATGCAATCCATTGCGCGCGCAGCGCGCGGCGCCACATCACTGCAGGGGCGGGCAGGCTGGGCCTGCACGCCGATGGGATGGTTCCTGCGCACGGCGTTGCCGCCGTCGGCGGCACGCAGGCACGGGAGTGGGGTACCAGGGAATGCACGCGGGGCGTGCCGGGGACGTGCGCGGACGATGTCCGGACGGCGGCGGGCTGGGCGTGCACCCAATGCGTGAATGATAGTCATTATCATTTCGTTATTCAAGCGCGCCGGTGATGGCCAGTGCCAGGCCGAAGCGATGCCGGCCTGCGCCGGCGCGCATGTCATCGGCGCTGCGCGCCGGTGTCACTGCCGGGACACATCCCCTGCACAGAATGCGCACGCGCTGCGGGCCATTGGCGTCTGCAGCGCTCCCTTCGAGCAGTGACTGGAGTTGCATGTGAAGCGCAGTGCGTTGGCGGTAGCCGTTGTGTCCGTTGTTTCCCTGGTTGCGGTCGCCGAAGGGCATGCCGAAACCGCCCCGGCAGGGACTGCCGCGGCCCCCGCCACCCTGGACACGATGATCGTCACCGGCACGCGCGGCAGCAACCGCACCCAGTTCGACACGCTGGCGCCGGTGGATGTGTTTTCCAAGCAGGAAATCCAGGCCATCGAGTCGTCCGACCTCAACGACGTGCTGGCCCAGCTCGTGCCCTCGTTCGTAGTGCAGCGCATGCCGATGAACGATGGCCTGGTGTTCGTGCGCCCGGCCACGTTGCGCGGCTTGTCGCCGGACCAGACCCTGGTGCTGGTCAACGGCCGCCGCTTCCACCGTTCGGCATTGCTGGGCGCGCGCGGCGCGCAGGGCCCGGACCTGGCGCAGATTCCGCTGCATGCGATCCAGCGCATCGAAGTGCTGCGCGACGGTGCCTCGGCGCAGTATGGTTCCGATGCCATCGCCGGGGTGATCAACATCATCCTGGATGACAGCGTGGGCGGCGAGGTCTCGCTGGGCCTGTCCGAATACAGTGCCGGCGATGGCCGTGGCCGCAAGGTCGGCGCCCGCCACGGATTCGCCCTGGGCGACACCGGCAGCCTGTCGCTGTTTGCCGATTGGGACAAGTCCGATGCCACCTCGCGCAGCCGCCAGCGTGCCGACGCGATCGCCTTCCAGAAGGCGCACCCGGACCTGGCGGTGCCCGATCCGGTCCAGCGTTGGGGCCAGCCGGATCTGGAAAACCGCCATTTCGGCTTCAATCTCAACCTGCCGTTGAACGCGCGCATCGATCTGTACAGCTTCGGCCTGTACGGCCACAGCGAAGGGGTCAGCGATTTCAACTGGCGCAATCCCGACGGCACCGCCTCGGTCTACAACCCCAGCCGGGTGTTCCCCGGCTGGAACGTGCGCAGCGTGTACCCGACCGGCTTCAGCCCGAAGTACGGCAACGAGCAGGACGACCTGCAGGGCGTGCTCGGCCTGCGCGGCACCTGGGGCGAGCGTTGGCGCTGGGATGTGAGCGGGTCCTACGGCCGCAACCGCATCGACTACACCCTGGGCAACTCGATCAACGCCTCGCTGGGCCCGGCCAGCCCGACCGCGTTCTACCTGGGCCGCCTGTCGCAGCAGGAGAAGAACCTCAACGCCGATATCGTCTACGCGCTGCCGGTCAGCGCGCTGGCCGCGCCGATCAACATCGCCTTTGGCGCCGAGACCCGCGAGGAAACCTACGGCGTGGACGCCGGCGATCCGGCCTCCTATGCGATCGGTCCGGGCGCGGTGACCGGCCTGGCCGGTGGCGCCAATGGCGCGCCGGGCTTCAGCGCGGCCAATGCCGGGCGTTGGAGCCAGCGCAGCCGCGCGGCCTACATCGACGTGGAGGCGCCCTTGACCGCACGCTGGACCGTGGGCGCGGCCACCCGCTACGAGCATTTCTCCGCGTTCGGTGAAAGCGTGGATGGCAAGCTGTCCACGCGTTTCGAATTCACCCCCGGCCTGGCCGTGCGCGGCTCGGTATCCACCGGTTTCCGCGCGCCCACGCCGGGCCAGCTGTTCACCCAGAGCACCCAGCAGGGCCTGGATACGGTGACCCTGCAGGTATTCACCACCGGCCGGCTGTCGCCGGGCGACCCGCTGGCGATCCAGCTCGGCGCGCAGCCGCTGAAGCCGGAACAGTCGCGTACCGCCTCGCTCGGCCTGACCTGGAAGACCGCGCTGGGCTTCTCCGGTTCGGTGGATGTCTACGACATCAAGGTCACCGACCGCTTCAGCCAGTCGGCCTCGTTCGCGGTGCCGGCCGGGGTGCCCAACCCGCTGGGCTATACCTCGGTGAGCTTCTACACCAATGATTTCGACACCACCACGCGCGGTATCGACGTGGTCGCCAGCCATGCCGCCGCGCTTGGGGCAGGGCGCCTGAACACCACGCTGGGCTACAACTACAACCAGACCCGGGTCGATGGCGGGCGCACCGGCGTGGCCACCAACGACAGCCAGCGGCGCATCTTCGAAGAGCGCCTGCCCGAGCACAAGGCCACCTTGAGCAGCAGCTACGAGTTGGGCCGCTGGAGCCTGCTCGGCAAACTGCGATACTACGGGGCATGGACCGATTCCTCCGGCAATGCCACCGGCGATATTTTCCAGCGCTTCGGTGCGATGGCGTTCTTCGACCTGGCGGTCGCTTTGCGCGTGACCGACCAGCAGACCCTGCGCATCGGCGCGGACAATCTGTTCGACCGCTATCCGGACCAGGCCACGTTCCAGGCCAGCCGCGGCCTGATCTACTCGCGCAACGCGCCGTATGACACCGACGGCCGCAACGTCTACGCCGAATACCGGATCCGTTACTGATGGACCGGCAACGACGCCACCTGCTGCGCGGCGCGCTGGCGCTGCCCGTGGCCGGTGCCGGCGCGGCAATGGGCACGGCCATGTCCGCTGAGCTGCCCGCCGAACTGCCCGCGTTGCCGCCGGTCGATGCACGCACGCCGGCGCAGTTGGCCGGCGATGAGGCGTGGTGGGGCCAGGTGCGGGCACTGTACGACCTCACCGATGAGGTGGTGATGCTCGACAACGGCTATTGGGGCGCGATGGCGCGCCCGGTGCTGCAGGCCTACCAGCAGGCCACCGCCACGGTGAACGCCGGCAATGCCTGGTTCGGGCGGCTGGCCTTCCCGCCGCTGTTCGAACAGGCGCGGGTGCAGTTGGCCCAGGCGCTGGGCGTGGACACCGACGAAATCGCGCTGACCCGCGGCGCGACCGAGGCGATGCAGGCCCTGATCGGTGGCTACAACAAGCTCGGCCCGGGCGATACCGTGCTGTACGCCGATACCGACTACGACAGCATGATCGCTGCGATGCAGTGGCTGCGCGCCCGCCGCGGCGTGGACGTGCAGCGCCTGGTGCTGCCCGAGCCGTTCGACCATGACAGCATCGTCGACGCCTACCGGCAGGCGCTGGCGCGGCACCCGCGCACGCGCCTGCTGCTGCTCACCCAGGTCAACCACCGCAACGGCATGCTGTTGCCGGTGGCACAGATCGCCGCGCTGGCCCGGGCGGCCGGGGCGGAGGTGATCCTCGATGCCGCCCACGGCATCGGCCAGGTCGACACGCCGGTACGCGCGCTGGGCGTGGATTTCATCGGCATCAACCTGCACAAGTGGATCGGCGCACCGGTCGGGGTGGGCGCGATCTATGTGCGCCGTGGCCGCGTGCGCGACCTGGACCCGTACATGGGCGAGGCCGACCACGACGATATCCGTACCCGCATCCACACCGGCACGGTCAATTTCGCCGCCTACATGGCGCTGCCGCTGGCATTGCAGCTGCACCAGCGGATCGGCGTGGCCAACAAGCGCGCGCGGCTGCTGCACCTGCGCAACCTCTTGCTGGATGCGCTGCGCGGCGACGACCGGGTCCAACTGCTGGCCTCGGCCGACCCGCGCCTGTCCAGCGCGATCGCCGGCTTCCGCCTGCGCGGGCAGACCACGCTGGCAGCCAACACGGCCACGGCCACCGCCATGGTCAAGCAAGCGGGCGTGTTCGTGGTGCCCCGCGAAGGGCTGGCCTCCGGCGCCTGCCTGCGCGCCACGCCGGGCATTTTCAGCACCCCCGCGCAGATGCAGGCGCTGGTCCGGGCGGTACGGGCGGTGGCGGGCTAGACGCGGCGATCGCGGTGGTTCAGCGCCTGGCGCAGGCCTTCTTGATCGCCGCTTCGACATGTGGCGGCGCGGTACGGCCGAACGCTTCGCTCAGTTCGCGGCGGCCCCGCAGGTCCTCGCATTGTTCGGGGTCGACCGAGCCGTCGATCACCGTGCCGCGCACCATCGGTTGGCCACGGCCGGCATCTGCCTGCATGCGTTGGCGCGCGGCCTGCAGGTCGCGCTGGGCGCGGCTGCGTTCTTCCCAGCTCAGCTTCGGGTCCCGGGTGATCGGCCGGGTGATGCCGGTGTCCTGCTCGGGCGGGCAGGGCACGGTCTGGTAGATGGTCTGCCCGCCGGCGGCGCATTTGTAGACGCGTCCGGCATGGGCGTGGCTGGCCAGCGCGCACAGCGCCAGCGTGAGAATGGTCCTGCGCATCGATCCCCCCTGTGGGCCCCTTGGCCCGGGATGGGCGGCAGAATACGCCAGCGGCCGGACAAACACACCCGGTCAAACCGTCAAGCGGCACCGCGGCGGGGTAGCCCCGCAGCAGCGGCCGCTACCAGTGCATCCACACCGTCAGCGCATGCAGCAGCAGGCCGATCAGGCCGCCGACCAGGGTGCCGTTGAAGCGGATGAACTGCAGGTCACGGCCCACGCTCAGTTCCAGCTGTTCGACCAGGTGGCGTTCGTCCCAGCCCTTGACGGTCTGCGCGATGTGGGTGGTGACGCCCTCGCGCAGGCGGCTGGTCAAGCGTTCGGCGCCGTCCATCAGGTGCTGGTTGAGCGCCTGCCGCAGCGAGGGGTCGTCCTGCAATGCCTGGCCGACGGCGGCCAGGCTGCGGCGCAGGTGGCCGGCCAGTGCCGAATCGACGCTGGACAGGTCCGCGCGCAGGCTGGCGTGGATGCGTTCCCACAGGCCCTGCACGTACTCCTGCACGGCCGGGTGGTCGATCACCTGCTGCTTGATCTGGTCGATCTTTTCGGCCAGCGCCGGGTCGCCGCGCAGGCGCTGGATGTAGTTGGCCAACCAGGTTTCGTAGTCGCGGCGCAGCGGGTGCGCAGGCTCGGCCAGGATCTGCTGCAGTTCGGCCAGCACTGCGTGCGCCATGCGTTCGGCCAGGCTGTCGCCGATCTCGTCGATCGGCTTGACCCAGTTCACCGTGCTGGCCAGCTTGGGCCACTCGCGCTGGAGGTAGCGCACGATCAGTTCGGAGGCGCGTTGTTTGACCGAAGGGTTGTCCAGCCACTGGCCGACCCGGGTCAGGCCCTCGTCGAGCACGCGCTGGTGGCGGTTGTCGGCGGTGAGCAGGCCCAGCAGTTCACCGGCGGTGGCCGCTGCGTTCCACCGCCGCAGCTGCTGGATCACAAACCCCTGGATGCTGCGCCGGACCGCGGCTTCGTCGAGGAAGTCCAGCGCCTGCAGGGCCCAGCCGCGGGCCATGTCGGCCAGCAGCCGGGAGCGGGCCGGATCGGCCAGCCAGCTGCCCAGGCGGCTGGCCGGGTCGAACACCTGCAGCCGTGCCAGCAATGCCTGCGGTTCCAGGAACTGGTCGCGCACGAACAACGCCAGGCTGTCGGCGATGCGTTCCTTGCTGCGCGGGATGATCGCGGTATGCGGGATCGGCAGGCCCAGCGGGCGGCGGAACAGCGCCACCACCGCGAACCAGTCGGCCAGCGCGCCTACCGCAGCGGCCTCGCAGAACGCCGAGACCCAGGCCCAGATGCCGCGTTCGCCCTGCAGGTGGCTGATCACGAAGCCGGCCAGCATGGCCAGCAGCATGGCCAGCGCGATCAGCTTGAGGCGGCGCAGCTGGGCGCGGCGCGGGTCGGGAGGCGATATCGGCGTCATGCCGGCAGTCTACCCATCGCCGCATGAGCGCGCGGTGTGCCGGCCAGCGGCCGGCACTACCTCAGACCTCGGCCAGCTGCCTGCGCAACGCGGCCAGTTGCTGGCGCAGGGCGTCGTTTTCCAGGGTCAGCGCGATCACTCGCTGGCGCAGTTCGGCCGGGCCCTCGCCCAGTGACGCGAGCGCCTCGGCAATCTCGGCGGCGCGGCCGGGGTCCGCCTCGGCATCGTCGTCGGCGCTGTGCAGCACGTCCTGCACCGGCTTGCGCGGCTTGCGCTTGGCCTCGCGCACGCGCTTGGCGGCCTGCTTGAGTTCGTCCTTGCCGGCCACCGCCGCTGCGCGCTGCTCGTCTTCGGGCAGGGCCGACACCGCGGCGGCGGCGCTGATCGAGATCACTCCGCTTTTGACCGCTTCCACCAGTTCGGGCGCCGCCTGCTTGTGGATGCGCTCGATCATCGTCACCTGGCTGCTGCTCAGGCGGGCTTCGCGGGCCATGTCGGCGCGGCTGACCTTGGGCGCGGCCGCCCACGGCGGGCTGTCCTCATCGCCTTGCGGGCCGGCGTCGGCGATCTCGCCGTCGCTTTCCTTCTGCAGCTGGGCCTGCTCGGCGCGATGCCGCTCGGCCAGGATGTCGCGCTTGCGCAGCGCCAGCACGCCGCGCTGGAAGTCCGAGACGCTGCGCCGGCCCAGGTGCTGCTCGATCATCCACAGATGCACATCGTCCATCGACTGGAAGCGGCTGTTCTGCACGGTCTGGAACGGCAGGCCATGCTTCTGGCAGATGCCGAAGCGGTTGTGCCCGTCCACCAGTACATCGCCCCACAGCACCAGTGCATCGCGGCAGCCTTCGGCCAGGATGCTGCGCTCCAGCGCGTCGTGCTCGTCGGCGGTCAGCGGATCGATGTAGGCCTTGAGTTCTTCTTTGACGACAATGTCCATGCAATCCGGTACGCGAGCAAACGTGACCGACCATTGTAATGGGGGTGGGGGTCAGCCGGTGGCATTGATCATGTCGCCCAGGATCTCCACGATCCGGTCGATCTGCGCCTTGTCGATGATCAGCGGCGGCGACAAGGCGATCACGTCGCCGGTACAGCGCACCAGCAGGCTGCCGTCGCGGAAACAGCGTTCGAACACCTCGTAGCCGCGCGCGCCCGGGGCATCCTTGCGCGGGGCCAGCTCGACCGCGCCGATCAGCCCGAAATTGCGGATGTCGATCACGTGCGGCAGGCCGCGCAGGCTGTGCAGGGCCGATTGCCAATAGTCGCCCAGCTCGATGGCGCGTTCGAACAGGTGCTCTTCGGCGTAGGTGTCCAGCGTGGCCAGCGCCGCCGCGCAGGCCAGCGGGTGGCCCGAATAGGTATAGCCATGGAACAGTTCGATGGCGCCCGGCGGGCCCTGCATGAAGGCGGCATGCACGGCGTCGGACACCAGGGTGGCGCCCATCGGCACCGCGCCGTTGGTCAGCCCCTTGGCCAGTGTCATCAGGTCCGGGGTGACCCCGAACCGCTGTGCGGCAAACGCGTTGCCGACCCGGCCGAAGCCGGTGATGACCTCGTCGAAGACCAGCACGATGCCGTGCTGGTCGCAGATCTCGCGCAGCCGCTGCAGGTAACCGGGCGCTGGTAGGATCACCCCGCCGGAGCCGGCGATGGGCTCGACGAACACCGCGGCGATGGTGGACGCATCGTGCAGGGCGATCAGCCGTTCCAGGTCCTCGGCCAGTTCGGCGCCGTGGCGGGGCAGGCCACGGCTGAACGCGTTGCGGGACAGGTCCAGGGTGTGGCGCAGGAAATCGCTGCCGGCCAGCAGCGGGCCGGCGTCCTTGCGGTTGTTGGGCAGCCCGCCGATCGACAGGCCGCCGAAGCCGACCCCGTGGTAGGCCTTCTCGCGGCCGATGAAGCGGGTGCGCTGGCCCTGGCCGCGCAGCCGGTGGTAGGCCAGCACGATCTTCATCGCGGTATCCACCGCTTCGGAGCCGGAGTTGCTGAAGAACACATGGTTGAGCGGCGCCGGGGCCAGTGCGGCCAGGCGCTGGGCCAGTACGAACGGCAGCGGCGAGCCCATCTGGAACGGCGGGGCGAAATCCAGCGTGGCCGCCTGCTGCTGGATGGCCTGCACGATCCGCGGGCGGGCATGGCCGGCGTTGCAGCACCACAGCCCGGCGGCGGCATCCAGGATCGGGCGGTCGTCCACATCGTGGTAGTACATGCCTTCGGCGCGTACCAGCAGGCGTGGGGCGGCCTTGTACTGGCGGTTGGCGCTGAACGGCATCCAGTACGCCTCCATCGATACCGGGCGCTGCTGGGACAGGGACGACAACCCGCTTTCGGTACGACGCATCGACGACTCCGCAGCAGACCGGATGGTCACGACTCTATCGCAGATGCGTCACGGCGCGGGGTGAAAGCGCCGGGTATAAAGGCGGTCGATACCCGCTGCAGGAGACCTTCGATGACCAGCGTGCGCACCCGCCAGGACTGGCAGCGCCAGGCCGATGCCTTGAGCGTGCAGGGCCAGGCCTTCATCAACGGCCGTTACGTGGACGCCGTGGACGGCGCACGCTTTGCCTGCATCAGCCCGATCGACGGGCGCGTGCTGGCCCAGGTGGCCGACTGCGGCAGCAACGATGTCGAGCGCGCGGTGGCCGCCGCGCGGCGCAGCTTCGAGGCCGGGCACTGGTCGCGCGCCGCGCCGGTGCAACGCAAGCAGGTGCTGCTGCGACTGGCCGACCTGGTCGAACAGCATGCCGATGAGCTGGCCTTGCTGGAAAGCCTGGACATGGGCAAGCCGGTGCGCGACGCGCGCCAGGGCGACCTGCCCGGTGCGGTGCGCTGCCTGCGCTGGACCGCCGAGGCGGTCGACAAGGTATACGGGGAAATCGCCCCGACCGCGTCCGATACGCTGGGCCTGATCAGCCGCGAGCCGGTGGGCGTGGTGGCCGCGATCGTGCCGTGGAACTTTCCGTTGCTGATGGCCTGCTGGAAGATCGCCCCGGCGCTGGCGGCCGGCAATTCGCTGATCCTCAAGCCGTCCGAGCGCTCGCCGTTGAGTGCGATCCGGCTGGCCGCGCTGGTGGCCGAGGCCGGCATCCCCGATGGGGTGTTCAACGTGCTGCCCGGCACTGGCAGGCGAGCCGGCGAACCGCTGGCCCTGCACATGGACGTGGACGCGCTGGCCTTTACCGGCTCCACCGCGGTGGGCCGCCGTCTGCTGCAGTGCGCGGGCCTGTCCAACCTCAAGCGCACCTGGCTGGAGTGCGGCGGCAAGAGCCCCAACCTGGTGTTCGCCGATGCGCCGGACCTGGACAAGGCGGCCGAAGCGGCGGCCACCGGCATCTTCTACAACCAGGGCGAGGTCTGTACGGCGGCCTCGCGGCTGCTGGTGCAACGTTCGATCCAGGACGCCTTCGTAACCCGGGTGCTGGCCCACGCACGGCGCATGCAGCCCGGCCATCCGTTCGACCCGGACGCGCCGATGGGCGCGCTGGTCGATGCAGCCCACGCCGAGCACGTGCTGGCCTACATCAACCGCGGCCAGGCCGAGGGCGCGCGGTTGCTGCTGGGCGGCAAGCGGGTGGAGGTGGTGGCCGGCGGCAGCTATGTGCAGCCGACCGTGTTCGATGAGGTCGATGCAGGCCATGCGATCGCCCGCGAGGAAATCTTCGGCCCGGTGCTGGCGGTACTCGGCTTCGACCACGAGGCCGACGCGCAGCGCCTGGCCAACGATTCCAGCTACGGTTTGGCGGCCGGCCTGTGGACCGGCGACCTCGGCCGCGCGCACCGGGTGGCGCGCCAGCTGCGGGCCGGCAGCGTCTGGGTCAATCAGTGGGACGGCGGCGACATGACCGCCCCGTTCGGTGGCTACAAGCAGTCCGGCATCGGCCGCGACAAATCGCTGCACGCCTTCGACAAGTACACCGAGCTCAAGGCCACCTGGATCCACCTGGGCGACTGAGGCGTCGGCCACGCCTGGTGCCGGGCGGGCGAGGCGGTCACGTCTGCAACCATCGGCCCGCAGCACGGCGTGGCCGTGGCAGAATCCGGCAGCTGCCCTTCTTCGTGTGCCCGATGTCGACTCCCGCCGCACCTGCCGCCAATTCGCCCCGCCGCATCCTGCTGGCCAGCCTGATCGGCACCACCATCGAATTCTTCGATTTCTACATCTACGCCACGGCCGCGGTGCTGGTGTTCCCGCACCTGTTCTTCCCCGACAGCAGCGATGGCGCGGCGCTGCTGCAGTCGCTGGCGACCTTCGCGGTGGCCTTCATCGCCCGTCCGGTCGGCTCGGCGGTGTTCGGCCACTACGGCGACCGGATCGGGCGCAAGGCCACGCTGGTGGCCGCGCTGCTGACCATGGGCGTATCCACCGTGGCGATCGGGCTGCTGCCCACCCATGCCAGCATCGGCATCCTGGCCCCGGCGCTGCTGGCGCTGTGCCGTTTCGGCCAGGGCCTGGGGCTGGGCGGTGAATGGGGCGGGGCGGTGCTGCTGGCCACCGAGAACGCACCGCCGGGCAAGCGCGCCTGGTACGGCATGTTCCCGCAGTTGGGGGCGCCGCTGGGCTTCCTGTTGTCGGCCGGCATCTTCCTGCTGCTGGGCGGGGTGATGAGCGATGCCGATTTCCTGCAGTGGGGCTGGCGCATTCCGTTCCTGGCCAGTTCGCTGCTGGTGGCGGTGGGGTTGTGGGTGCGCCTGAACATCCACGAGACGCCGCAGTTCCAGGCGGCGCTGGACCGCAACGAGCGGGTCAGGCTGCCGATGTGGACGGTCATGCGCGAGCACGGCCTGACCCTGATGCTGGGGACGCTGGGCGCGTTCGCCACCTTTGTGCTGTTCTACCTGATGACGGTGTTCACCCTGGGCTACGGCACCACGGTACTGCACTACACCCGCTCGGATTTCCTGCTGCTGCAGATGATCAGCATGCTGTTCTTCGCCGCCGGCATCCCGCTGTCGGCGTTGTACGGCGACCGTTGGGGCACGCGCCGTACGATGATCGTGGCCAGCGGCCTGATCCTGGGCTTCGGCGTGCTGTTCGCGCCGCTGCTGCAGGCATCCAGCCCGTGGCTGGTGCTGGGTTTCCTGTCGCTGGGCATGTTCCTGATGGGCCTGACCTACGGCCCCTGCGGCACCTTCCTGGCCGAGATCTACCCGGTGCAGGTGCGCTACACCGGCGCCTCGCTGTCGTTCAACCTGGCCGGCATCCTCGGCGCGGCGCCGGCGCCGTACGTGGCGACCTGGCTGGCCGAACGCTTCGGCCTGCTGGCGGTGGGGCTGTACCTGTGCGGGACCGCGCTGATGACCATCCTGGCCCTACTGGCGATGAGCCGGCGCGCCGCGCTCAGCGGAAGAAACGCTTGAGCGTACGGCCCAGCCAGCTGCCCTGCTGGTGCTCGCGGGCGAACTGGTTCAGGTGTTGCTTGACCTGCGGCGCATAGGCCTTGTCATCGCCGCGGATGTGGTTGAACAGCCAGCGCGAGAGCATCGTGCGCAGTTCGTCGGTGACGTCTTCGCCGGCCTGGAAGCGCAGCCGGTACTCGGACACGCGCTTGCCGAAGATTTCGTGCACGCGCTTGTGCGCGGCACAGAACGGATAGCCGGCTTCCTCCATCAGCTCTTCCTCGAAGGCGAAGTGCGACATGGTGTAGTCCACCAGTTCGTCGATCACCTCGGCCACCGCCAGCCGCTGCAGGCTGCTCTGCGCCATGTGCAGATGGTTGAGCATCTCCACGATCCGCATGTGCTGGTGGTCGATGACCTCGATGCCGATGTTCAGGTCGTCCTGCCAGACCAGAAGTGCCATGCTGCGTTCCCCGTGCTGTTCAACTGGGAGCGACTCTAGGGCCGGCGCTGCCGGCCCGCGTTGATCTGGATCAAGGCGCCAGTGCGGGCTCGCGCGCGTTGTCGACCACGCTGGTGCAGCTGACCCGGTTGCGGCCGCCGGCCTTGGCCAGGTACAGCTGGCGGTCGGCCTCGGAAATCAACCGGTGCAGCGAATCGCGCTGCGGCTGCAGGCAGCACAGCCCGATGCTGACGGTCATGCGCAGCGTGGCCGTCCCCAGCTTCACCTCCAGGGCGGCGATGCGCTGGCGCAGCAGTTCGAAGTAGCCACGCGCCTGGTCTTCCTCCAGCCCCGGAACCAGCAGGCAGAACTCCTCGCCGCCAAAGCGCGCGATCAGGTCCTGCTCGCGCGCATGCCCGGCCACCGCCGCGGCGACTGCGCGCAGCGCGTCGTCGCCGGCTTCGTGGCCGTGGGTGTCGTTGATGTGCTTGAAGTGGTCGATGTCGATCATCGCCACCGCCACCGGCTCACCGGTCAGGTGCAGCTGCGGCAGCTGGCGCTGGCTCTGCTCCAGGAAGCAGCGACGGTTGGGCAGCCCGGTGAGGAAGTCGCGGGTAGCCAGGTCCTGCAGGGTGCCGATCAGTTCCAGCTGGTCCACGTTCTGCGAGACCCGGCAGAAGAACTCCTCGCGCGAAAACGGCTTGCGCAGGAAATCGTTGGCACCGTTCTTGAGGAAGCGCGGAATCAGCGAAGGATCGGTGTTGCCGGAAATGCCGATCACCGCCACCTTGTCGCGCGAGCGCAGGGTACGCAGCCGGCGGCTGAATTCCACCCCCTCCATGCCCGGCATTTCCTGGTCGACCACCGCCAGCCGGATCGCAGGGTGCGCCTCGATCGCCTCCAGGCCCTGCGCGCCATCGGCGGCCTCGTACACGGTATGCCCGTACATGCGCAGCAGCGAGGCGGCATACATCCGCGCCGACAGCGAATCGTCCACCACCAGGGCGGCGATGCGGCGGTTGCGCTCCAGCCGCTGCACCAGCCACACCAGGTAGTCGACGCTGCCGGGGGTGTTCTTGAGTACGTAGTCGATGATCTGCTGCTGCAGCACGCGCTTGCGCAGGTCTTCGTCGTAGACGCCGCTGACCACCACCGTGGGCAGGCCGCGCGAGAGGAAGAACTCGACCACCTTGTCGCGGTCGCCATCGGCCAGCACCAGCCCGGTCAGCACCAGGAACCAGCCCTGTTCCTCATCCAGCAGGCGCCCGGCCTCGGCCAGGCTGGTAGCCACCGATACCGGCAGTTCCAGCCGTTGCTCGATGGCCTCGCCCAGCATGCTGGTGAACGTGCGCGAGTTTTCCACCAGCAGGATCCGCTGGGGCAGGGCATCACCGGGGTCGCTGTCGACAGCGCCCTGCAACAGTGCCGGCATGGGGCGTACGCTCGGAGTGAAGTCGGTCCGCAGTGTTAGCGGCATTTCCGCCTGCAACTTTAGGTGCGCAATCGGCGCGGCCGGCGACAGGCGCCTGGCGGGACTGGTCGGCACCGCCACTCACCACAACGCATCGCGCAGCTTGTACCAGGACATCGCCGCCACCAGCAGCGGGGTGCGCAGCAGGCGCCCGCCGGGGAAGCGGCGGTGGGGGATGCGTTCGAATACATCCAGTCGCTGCGATTGGCCGGCAATGGCCTCGGCCAGCACCGCACCGGCCAGCCCGGTGGCGGCCACGCCGTGGCCGGAGAAGCCCTGCGCGAAATACACGTTGGGCGTCAGCCGGCCCCAGTGCGGGGCGCGGTTGCGGGTGATGTCCACGTAGCCGCCCCAGACCTGCTCCATGCCCACGTCGGCCAGCTGCGGGAACACCTGGTGCATGCGCCGGGTCATCAGGGCGCGCAATCCCGGTGGCGGCAGCGCCGAATAGCTGGCGTGGCCACCGAACAGCAGCCGGTGGTCGGCGCTGAGCCGGAAATAATCCAGTGCCCAGCTGACATCGGCCACCGCCATGTCGTTGCGGATCAGCGCGTGGGCGCGTTCGGCGCCGAGTACCGGCGAGGCGCCGACATAGGTGCCCACCGGCATGATCCGCGCCTCCAGTTCGGGGGCGATGCCCTGCAGCAGGGCGTTACCGGCGATCACCACGTGGCCGGCGGTGACCGTGCCGTGCGCGGTGCGCAGCTGCGGGCGCGTGCCGCGCTCCAGCTGCACTACCGGCGACTGCTCGTGGATGACCACGCCCAGGCTTTCGGCCGCACGTGCCAGCCCCTGCGCATAGGCCAGCGGCTGCAGGTGGCCGCTGGCGGCATCGAACATCGCCCCGCGGTAGCGCGGGCTGTCCAGTTGCTGGCGCAGCTGCGCGCGGTCCCACCACTGCAGCGGATAGTCGTAGCGTTCGGCCAGTTCGATCAGCCCGGCGCGCAGCGCGCGTTCCTGGCGGGGCCGGATCGGCACGCTGGCGTGGCCGTCGCGCCAGTCGCAGTCGATCCGGTAGTGCTGCAGACGATGGCGCAGCAGCGCCATGCCCTCGCGCGAGAAGTCGAACAAGCGGCGCGCATCGGCCGGCCCGACCAACCGTTCCAGCGTGTCCACTTCGCAGCCATAGCCGACGATGGCCTGGCCGCCATTGCGCCCGGACGCGCCCCAGCCGACCCGCTGCGCCTCCAGCACGGTGACCCGGTAGCCGCGTTCGGCCAGCGACAGTGCCGCCGACAGTCCGGTATAGCCGGCACCGAGCACGCACACATCGGTGCTGTGCGCGCCGGCCAGGGCTGGGCGCAGCGGGCTGGCCGGCAGGCTGTCGGCATACCAGCTTGAGGCGTGGGGCTGGCCGGCCTGGCTCACGCCATGCACCAGCAACGCAGGGAAGGGATGGCAATCATGGGGACAGCATGCCAGCAACGCGCAACGGTGACAGCAGACAGTCTGTCGCAGGCAGCGCGGCCGGTATGTGACGGCCGCCGCGAGTTGCGCCCGGTCACGGCCCGGGGGTAACGTGCAGGCAGCGCATCCGGCGACGGCCGCGCGTATCGCCCTTGGACCGGCTGCCACCGATCGCCGCAGCGGGCCACCAACGGTTCGCGGTTGCGTGCACGGCCGGGGCATCGGCTGGCGGCGGGCCCATGCGATGCACCTGTCGGCAGCGCTGGCAGGCAGCGCCACGGGCATGGCGGGCCTGCCGGTTCCATCACCTTATTTTCCATGCCTTCGGCGAAGCTTGTCGCCGCTACCCATCCAAAGCAGAGCGGTCATGAACACCCGAACGCGTTCGCGCAAAGCCTCCACCCCGCCCGTAGCGCAGGAAAGCGCACTGCTGCGCTGGCTCAAGGAGCGGCGCATCACCGAGGTGGAATGCCTGGTACCGGACATCACCGGCAATGCCCGCGGCAAGATCATCCCGGCCGACAAGTTCTCGCACGACTACGGTACCCGCCTGCCCGAAGGCATTTTCGCCACCACCGTCACCGGCGAATTCCCGGACGACTACTACGAGCTGACCTCGCCGTCGGATTCGGACATGATCCTGCGCCCGGACGCGGACACGGTGCGCATGGTGCCCTGGGCCACCGACCCCACCGCCCAGGTCATCCACGACTGCTTCACCAAGACCGGCGAGCCGCACGAGCTGGCCCCGCGCAATGTGCTGCGCCGGGTGCTCAATGCCTATGCCGAGCTTGGCCTGCGCCCGGTGGTGGCGCCGGAGCTGGAGTTCTTCCTGGTACAGAAGAACACCGACCCGGATTTCCCGCTGCTGCCGCCGGCCGGGCGTTCGGGCCGACCGGAGACGGCGCGCCAGTCCTACTCGATCGATGCGGTCAACGAATTCGATCCGATCCTGGACCTGATGTACGACTACTGCGATGCGATGAAGCTGGACGTGGACACGCTGATCCACGAATCCGGCGCGGCCCAGCTGGAAGTCAACTTCACCCACGCCAATGCGATGGACCTGGCCGACCAGGTGTTCCTGTTCAAGCGCACTATGCGCGAGTCGGCGATGCGCCATGGGGTGTATGCCACCTTCCTGGCCAAGCCGATGGAGAACGAGCCGGGCAGCGCCATGCACATCCACCAGAGCCTGCTGCGCATCAGCGATGGCAGCAATGTGTTCACCGGCGAACATGGCGGCGAGGATTTCAGTCCGCTGTTCGGCCATTACCTGGCCGGGCTGCAGAAGTACGTGCCGATGGCGATGGCGTTCTTCGCACCGAACGTGAACTCCTACCGCCGGCTGATGTTCGGCGAGGTCTCGCCGAGCAATGTGCACTGGGGCTTCGACAACCGCACCTGCGGGCTGCGCGTGCCGCTGGACACCCCGGAGAACATGCGGGTGGAAAGCCGCTTTGCCGGCTCGGACGCCAACCCCTACCTGGCCATCGCCGCGACCCTGGCCGCCGGCCTGCTCGGGATCCGCGAGCAGGGTTCGCCGACCGCGCCGATCACCAGCAGCGCCAAGGAACTGGGCTATGACTTGCCACGTTCGCTGGGCGAGGCGCTGGACGGGCTGGAAGGCTGCCCGGAACTGCGCGAGATGCTCGGCGAGCGGTTCTGCCGGGCCTATGTGTCGGTCAAGCGCAAGGAGTACGAAACCTTCTTCCGGGTGATCAGCTCGTGGGAACGTGAGTTCCTGCTGCTCAACGTCTGAGCCGGCCGCACCGCCAGACCCGGCATGGCTGTGATGGCCGCGTGCTGGGAAAATGGCGGCCCGCCCGTTAGGCTGGCACCCGTTGCGCCGGTCCGGCCGGTTCGCCCATCCCGCACCTGACCTGTGGAGAGTCCGATGAAACTGCCAATCCTCACCCTCGGCATTGCCGTGACCCTGCTCAGCGCCTGTGGTGGCGCCAAGCAGGACGACAGCAAGGTGCTGAACGTCTACAACTACAACGACTACATCGCCGAAGACACCATCCCCGCCTTCGAGAAGGCCACCGGCATCAAGGTGACCTACGATGTGTTCGACAGCGATGAAATGGTCGAAACCAAGCTGCTGGCCGGCGCCAGCGGCTATGACGTGGTGGTGCCGACGCTGAACTTCTTCGGCCGGCAGATCCAGGCCGGGGTGTTCCTGCCGCTGGACAAGAGCAAGATCCCGAACCTGGCCAACCTGGACCCGGAGGTGATGAAGCGCATCGCCCAGCAGGATCCGGGCAACCAGTACGGCGTGCCGTACATGATCGGCACCACCGGCATCGGCTACAACGTGGACATGCTCAAGCAGCGTTTCGGCGGCAGCACCGAGATCGCCAACAGCTGGGACCTGGTGTTCAAGCCGGAAAACATCGCCAGGATGAAGGACTGCGGGATCACCATCCTGGACACGCCATCGGACATGGTCCCGATCGCGCTGCACTACCTGGGCGAAGATCCGCACAGCAAGGACCCGGCCACGATCGAAAAGGCCGCCGCCCTGCTCAAGAGCATCCGCCCATACGTGCAGAACTTCCATTCCTCCCAGTACGTGGGCTCGCTGGCCAACGGCGGCACCTGCCTGGTGGTGGGCTGGTCGGGCGACATCATCCAGGCCCGCGACCGCGCCGCCGAGGCCGGCAGCGGGGTGACCGTGGCCTATTCGATTCCGCGCGAAGGCGCCCCGCAGTGGTTCGACATGCTGGCCATCCCCAAGGATGCCAAGCACCCGCAGGCCGCCTATGCCTTCATCAACTACCTGCTTGAACCCAAGGTCGCCGCGGCCAACACCAACTACATCCACTACGCCAACCCGGTGACGGCGGCCACGCCGCTGGTGGATGCGGCCATCCGCAACGATGCCACCATCTACCCGCCGGCCGAGGTGGCCGCGAAGATGTTCACCTATTCGATCAATCCCCCGGAGGTGGACAAGCTCTACACCCGGTTGTGGACCGAGGTGAAGACCGGGCGCTGAGTGCCCTGCGACGCCGGCCCGGGGCCGGCGTCGTCGTATCGGGCCCCGGTGCAGGGCAGGGGCCCGCGGCCGGGGCCGGCCCCCCATGTAAAATGGGCGCCTCCCCCGCCGTCCCGCCACCGCTCCCGGAGTCGCTGCCCATGCCATTTGAAGCCAAGCCCGAAGGCGTGGTCACCCCGGTGCTGGAACCGGGCTATCTGTCCATCCGCGCGCTGCGCAAGGAATTTGACGGGTTCGTCGCGCTCGACGACGTCAGCCTGGACGTGCGCAAGGGCGAAATTTTCGCCCTGCTGGGCGGGTCGGGCAGCGGCAAGTCGACCTTGCTGCGCTGCCTGGGCGGGTTCGAGACGCCCACCCGGGGCAGCATCGAACTGGACGGCCAGCGCATCAACGACCTGCCGCCCTACCAGCGGCCGATCAACATGATGTTCCAGTCCTATGCGCTGTTCCCGCATATGAGCGTGGAGCAGAACATCGCTTTCGGGCTGAAGCAGGACGGCCTGTCCCGCGATGCGATCGGCCGGCGGGTGGGCGAAATGCTCGAGCTGGTGCAGCTGGGCAAGCTGGCCAAACGCAAGCCGCACCAGCTGTCCGGCGGCCAGCAGCAGCGCGTGGCGCTGGCGCGCTCGCTGGCCAAGGGGCCCAAGCTGCTGCTGCTGGATGAGCCAATGGGCGCGCTGGACAAGAAGCTGCGCTCGCAGATGCAGCTGGAGCTGGTCAACATCATCGAAACCTCCGGGGTGACCTGCGTGATGGTCACCCACGACCAGGAAGAGGCGATGACCATGGCCACCCGCATTGCGGTGATGGACGCCGGCTGGATCCAGCAGGTGGGCAAGCCGGATGAAATCTACGAGCAGCCGGCCAACCGTTTCGTGGCCGAGTTCATCGGCTCGGTCAACCTGTTCGACGGGGTGATCGACGAGGACCTGCCCGAGTACGTCACCGTGCGTACGCCGCTGTTCCCCGCGCCGATCTACGTGGCCCACGGTATCACCGGCTACGAAGGCCAGCCGGTGGCGTTCGCGCTGCGCCCGGAGAAGGTGATGATCGGCAAGGACGAGCCGGCCGGGGATACCAACAAGGCGCAGGGCGTGATCGAGGAGATCGCCTATTTCGGCAGCCATTCGGTCTACCACGTACGCCTGCCGAGTGGCGCCAGGGTGCTGTCCAACTTCGCCAATTCGCAGCGCTGGGCCAGCGATGGGCTGACCTGGGGCGACAGCGTGTGGGTGCATTGGCGCGACAACGACGGCGTGGTGCTGACCGCATGAACGCGACCGGCTGGAAGCGTTGGCTGCCCGGCACCCGGGCCGGGGTGATCGCAGCACCGTACCTGTGGCTGCTGTTGTTCTTCGCGGTGCCGTTCGTGATCATCCTGATGATCTCCTTCGCGCGCACCCAGGTCGGCTCGCCGCCGTATACCTGGCTGCTGGAATACGTGGACGGCGCGTTTTCGCTGAAGCTCAACCTGGGCAGCTATACGGCCCTGGTCAAGGACAACCAGTACGTGCTGGCCTACCTGAGCTCGATCAGGATCGCGCTGATCGCCACCGTGCTGACCCTGCTGATCGGCTACCCGATGGCCTATGTGATCTCGCGGATGCCGCCGGCGGCGCGCAACGTGGCGATGATGCTGGTGGTGCTGCCGTCGTGGACCTCGTTCCTGATCCGGGTCTATGCGTGGATCGGCATCCTGGACCGCAACGGCCTGCTCAACCAGCTGCTGCTGAAGATCGGGTTGATCGATGCGCCACTGCAGATCCTGTATACGCCGACGGCGGCCTATATCGGCATCGTGTACTGCTACCTGCCGTTCATGGTGCTGCCGCTGTATGCCAACCTGGTCAAGCTGGACCACCGGCTGCTGGAGGCCGCCTACGACCTGGGCGCGCGGCCGTGGCAGGCCTTCATGCGGATCACCCTGCCGTTGTCGCGCACCGGCATCATCGCCGGCTGCATGCTGGTGATGATTCCGGCGGTGGGCGAATTCGTGATTCCGGAAATGCTGGGCGGGCCGGACACGCTGATGATCGGGCGGGTGCTGTGGGGCGAGTTCTTCAACAACCGCGACTGGCCGACGGCCTCGGCGGTGGCGATGGTGATGCTGGTCCTGCTGCTGGTGCCGATCCTGCTGTTCAACCGGCTGCAGCAGCGCGAGCTGGAAGGGCGGCTGGCATGAGCATGGTACGGCGCAATCGTTGGCTGGGATGGACGGTGCTGGGGCTGGGCTTTGCGTTCCTGTACCTGCCGATCCTGTTGTTGATGGTGTACTCGTTCAACGCGTCCAAGCTGGCCACGGTGTGGTCGGGCTTCTCCACGCGCTGGTACGGGGAGCTGTTCAACAACCGGCAGATCCTGGCGGCGTTGTGGATCAGCCTGAAGGTGGCGTTCTGGACCGCCTGCGCGGCCACGGTGCTGGGCACGATGGCGGCGATGGCGATGGTGCGGATGCGCCGTTTCCCGGGCAAGACGCTGTTTGGTGCGTTGATCACCGCGCCGCTGGTGATGCCCGAGGTGATCCTGGGCTTTTCGCTGATGACCCTGCTGGTGGCGATGGGCGGCATTCCGGGTTTCCCCAGCCGCGGGTTGACCAGCATCTGGATCGCGCATGTGACCTTCACGCTGTCGTTCGTGACGGTGGTGGTGTCCTCGCGGCTGCAGGAGCTGGACCGGTCGCTGGAGGAGGCGGCGATGGACCTGGGCGCCAGCCGGTTGAAGGTGTTCTTCCAGATCACATTGCCGATCATCGCCCCGGCGCTGGTGGCCGGGTGGCTGTTGGCGTTCACGCTGTCGCTGGACGATGTGGTGATCGCCAGTTTCGTGGCCGGGCCCAATTCGACCACGCTGCCGATGAAGGTGTTCGCGTCGGTGCGGATGGGCATCAAGCCGGAGATCAACGCGCTGGCCACGCTGATGGTGCTGGCGGTGTCGGTGGCGGCGGTGGTCGGCTGGTTCATCACCGCGCGCGGGGAGAAGCGGCGCCAGCGCGATATGCAGATGGCGCTGCAGGACAAGGGCTGAAGGCGGCAACATCCGGATCACAGGCCCGGGCGCAGAATGGTGGCCTGTCTTCCGGAGCACCACGATGACCGCTGAAATCGTCAACCCCGCCACCGGCCTGGTCACCTACCGCCACGAACTGCTGGACAGCGCCCAGATCGAACAGCGCCTGGCCGCCGCCGCGGCCGGTTTCCCGCTGTGGTCGGCGCGCTCGCTGCAGGAGCGCGGCGCCATCCTGCGCGCGATCGCCGCCCAGTTGCGCCACCGCCGCACCGATATCCAGCTGGCCATGACCAGCGAGATGGGCAAGCTAAAGGTCGAGGCGCTGGCCGAGATCGAGAAGTGCGCCCAGGCCTGCGAATTCTATGCCGACCACGCCGCCGACTACCTCAAGCCGCAGCTGATCGACACCGAGGCCCAGCGCAGCTACGTGCGCTATGAGCCGATCGGCTGCGTGTTCGCGGTGATGCCGTGGAATTTCCCTATCTGGCAGGTATTCCGCTTCCTGGCGCCGGCGTTCATGGCCGGCAACGTGGCCCTGCTCAAGCACGCCAGCAATGTGCCGCAATGCGCCGACCTGATCCTGGCGGTCTGCCGCGATGGCGGCCTGCCCGAGGGGGTGTTCGACGTGCTGCATATCGACAACGACCAGGCCGCCGAGGTGTTGCGCGACCGGCGGATCAAGGCGGTGACGCTGACCGGCAGCGAACGCGCCGGGCGCTCGATCGCGGCCAATGCCGGCGACCAGCTCAAGAAATGCGTGATGGAACTGGGTGGCAGCGACGCGTTCGTGGTGCTTGAAGATGCCGACCTGGGCAAGACCGTGGCCGCAGCGGTGAAGTCGCGCTTCGACAACAGCGGCCAGACCTGCATCGCCGCCAAGCGGTTCATCGTGGTCGATGCGATCGCCGATGCGTTCGTGGAACAGTTCGTCGCCGCCGCCGCGGAGCGCGTGTATGGCGATCCGCAGGACGAGCAGACCACGCTGGCGCCGATGGCGCGCGCGGACCTGCGCGATGAGCTGCACAAGCAGGTGCAGGCCAGCGTGGCCAAAGGGGCCACGTTGCTGCTGGGCGGCGAGCCGGTTGCCGGCACGCATGCCGGGTATCCGGCCACCATCCTGGACAACGTGGGGCCGGGCATGCCGGCCTACGAGGAAGAGCTGTTCGGCCCGGCCGCGGCGATCGTGCGCGTGCGCGATGACGCCGAGGCGCTGCGGGTGGCCAACGACACCAGCTTCGGCCTGGGTGGCAGTGTCTGGAGCGGGGATGTGGTGCGTGCCGAGGCGATCGCCAAGCGGCTGGAATGCGGCGCGGCCTTCGTCAACGCCATCGTCAAGAGCGACCCCCGCCTGCCTTTCGGCGGCACCAAGCGCTCCGGCTTCGGCCGCGAACTGGCCGATCACGGCATCCATGAGTTCATGAACATCAAGAGCGTTTACGTGGCCTGAGAATGATCCGGTAGTGCCGGCCGCTGGCCGGCTCTGCGGTCAACCCGGCATCGCCTGGAGCCGGCCAGCGGCCGGCACTACCGGCAATCGCCGACACCGCTTACAGACACCGGTTACAGCCAGCGCACCCGCTTGAACAGGCGGTACAGGCCCACGCAGATCGCGCCCACGCCGATGATCATCGCCGGGTACGCCCAGGGCTGCTCCAGCTCGGGCATGTGGGTGAAGTTCATCCCGTACCAGCTGGTGATCAGGGTCGGGGCGGCCAGCAGCGCGGCCCAGGCACCCAGGCGCTTGACCGTCTCGCCCTGGGCCAGGGTCACCAGCGACAGGTTCACGCTCAGCGCGGTGCCCAGCATCTCGCGCAGGGTATCGATCACATCGCTGATCCGCACCGCGTGGTCGTGTACGTCGCGCAGGTACAGCTTGACCTCGTCGGGTACCAGCTCGCCCTGGTAGCGCTTGATCTGCGCCAGCATGTCCTGCAACGGCGCCACCGCCATGCGCATCTTGTTGAGTTCGCGCTTCAACTCGTACAGGCGCACCACGGTCTGGCGCTTGTAGCTGTCCGAAAAGATGTCCTTTTCCAGCAGCTCCAGGGTCTCGCGGTAACGCTGGGTGATCGGCAGGTAGTTGTCGACCACGAAATCCAGCACCGCATACAGGCAGTAGGACGGGCCCATGGTGCGCAGCAGTTCCGGCTCGCGCTCGACCCGTGCGCGCGGGGCGGCATAGGACAGCGAGGCGCCGTGGCGCACGGTGACCAGGAAGCGCGGGCCGAGGAAGGCGTGGGTTTCACCGTACTCGATGCGCTCATCGACCATCTGCGCGGTGGTCACCACCACGAACAGCGAATTGCCGTAGGCCTCCACCTTGGGCCGCTGGTGCGCGTTGCGGGCGTCTTCGATGGCCAGCGAGTGCAGGCAGAATTCTTCCTGCAGCTTGAGCAGTACGCTGTCGGCCGGCTCGTACAGGCCGACCCAGACAAAGCCGTTGCCGCTTTCGATCACATCGCTGATCGCATCCAGGCTGATGTCGTGGCGCTTGCCCTGGTCATCGTAGTGCACGCAGTTGATGACGCAGGGCGGATTGACCGGTGCGGGGGTATTTTCCATGGCCGGCATCGTGCGTCAGCCGGCCGTGACGGGCAAGTCACGGCGGCCCAGCACCCAGGCCAGCGCCAGGTGCACCGGCAACAGCAGCACGATCCACTGCAGATTGACCTGCGCCTGCAGGGTCAGCCAATGCAGTACCAGGCCCAGCGCCGACAGCAGCGCCACCGCCCACAGCACCGCGGCGAACCACGCGCGCGGGGTGCGCCCGCGCAGCAGGGTGATCGCGCCGGGCAGCAACAGCAGGCACAACGGCGAGAGCTGCAGCAGGTTGCGGTTGGCCCAGGCCGCCTGGTGCGCGCTGAAGCCCCACAGGTAGGTCAGCAGGGCGCCGGCGATGCCGCACAGCAGCCACAGCGGCAGCGCGACGGCGCCAAGCAGGCGCCGCCGTGCACGCAGGGCCACGATCCCGGCCGCGGCCAGCAGCCCGCACAGCAGCCACGGCCACCAGTGGCGCGGCGATTCGGTGGGTTCGGCCGCGATCCGGTGCGGCAGCAGTTCCTGCTCGGCCTGCACCAGCGGGCGGCCGTCGCTGTTGCGGGCCTGGCGCAGCGCATCGGCCAGGCGCATCGGCACGAAGGCTTCCTGCCAGCGCGACAGCGGCTGGTCGGCATACGGGCCCAGCCCGATGTCGAAGCCCAGCCACATCCACGGCGAC
Source organism: Stenotrophomonas rhizophila (assembly GCF_020857975.1). Lineage (GTDB taxonomy): Bacteria > Pseudomonadota > Gammaproteobacteria > Xanthomonadales > Xanthomonadaceae > Stenotrophomonas > Stenotrophomonas rhizophila_C. The sequence continues at coordinate 54,010 of NZ_JACWUO010000011.1, read as the reverse complement.
GGCGAGGCCAGCCGCACCGATTCGCTGCGGTAGGTATTGCCGCGCGAGCGCCCGGACAGCTGCGAATGCAATCCGCCGCCCAGTGCCTGGTCGATCGCATCGCGGACCATGGTGGCGCAGTTGGCGGTGTAGTAATCGTAGTGGTAGCGCGCGTTTTCCGGCTTGGCGCGTTCGGCCAGCGAGGCCGCCAATGCACGCGCCTGCGCCGGGTCCAGGTCCAGCCACTGCAGGCTGGCGCCACGGCCGCTGTCACGGTAGTAGGACAGGTCCTCGTCCAGCGGCAGCGCCACCAGGTAATACATCATGTCGCCGCGCACGAAGCGCCCGACGAAATCGGGCTCGCCCGGATCGAAATAGCCGAAGTTGTACGAGGTCGCCTGGCCGCTGGCCGGGTCCAGCACCACCAGCGCATCGTGGCCGAAGCGTTCGAAGAAGATCTCGCCCGGCTGCATGGTCACCACGCCTATGCGTGGTGCGGAAGGCATGTTCACGCCGACGCGTGGTGCAGAGGGCATGTTCACGCCGTCCACCGCCGCCGAGGGTTCGGCAGGCGCGTGCCCCGGCGGAGCAGGGGCAGCCTGCGCCAGCGCAGGCAACGGCAGGCTGGCCAGGGCCAGCATCCAGGACAGGAACAACAGGCGGCACGACGGCCACCGCTTCAGCAGGGGCCGCATGGCGTGGATCAATCCTCGTTGTTCGTGTCCGGCGGCAGCACGGTCACATGGAACGCCTGTACGCGGCGGGCGTCGGCGCGCGCCACCCGGAACACGAAGCGGTCCAGGCTGAGCTCGTCGCCGGTTTCGGGCAGGTGGCCGATCGCCTCGGTGACCAGGCCGCCGATGGTGTCGTAGTCGTCGTCGGGGAAGCCGGCGCCGAAACGCTCGTTGAAATCCTCGATCGGGGTCAGCGCGTCGACCACGTACTGGCCATCGGCCTGGATCGCGATCTGCGCGGTGTGGTCCTCGGCCTCGTCGTGTTCGTCGTCGATCTCGCCGACGATCTGCTCCAGCACGTCCTCGATGGTGACCAGGCCGGCGACGCCGCCGTACTCATCGACCACGATCGCCATGTGGTTGCGCGAGAGCCGGAACTCCTTGAGCAGCACATTGAGCTTCTTGGCTTCGGGGATCAGCACCGCCGGGCGCAGCAGCTCGCGGATGTTGGCCGGGCCGTGGTCGGCGACCACGCCGCGCAGCAGGTCCTTGGCCAGCAGGATGCCGAGGATGTCGTCCTTGTTGTCGCCGTGCACCGGGAAGCGCGAATGGCCCGATTCGACCACCTGCTTCATCAGGTCCAGGAACGGGGCTTCCACCGGCAAGGAGACCATCTGCGAGCGCGAAATCATCACATCGCCCACGGTGAGCTCGGCCACCGCGATCGCCCCCTCCATCATCCGCAGGGTGTCGGCGGCGATCAGGCCGTCTTCCTCTGCGGTGTGCAGTACCGCCACCAGCTCGTCGCGGGTGTGGGGTTCGCCGGAGAAGGCAGAGGTCAGGCGTTCAAGCCAGCTGCGCTTCTTCTCATGTTGCTCCAGGGCGGAGCTACTACTGTCGTCTTCAGACATCTCTGGAAAAAAAGGCACCCGGCGTGCCGGGCGTTGGAGGGGAGTCTAGCAGGATGCGGGGCGCTGTCAGCGCCCGGCGGCAGCCGCTGGCGGGGCGGCCGGGACCGGGGCCGGCGGCGCTTCGGGCGCTTCCGGCGGCAGGTCCAGGCTGTAGGTACAGCCGGCCAGGGTCTTGCCCGGGTGGGTCTTGACCGTGGACAGGCTCAGGATCACCGATTCGATCATCGGTTCGCCGGTGACCGGGTCGGTGACATCGCGGCTGACCAGTTCGCGCCCGGCCATGAACTTTTCCGGCGTATCCACCCCGTCCTCCAGCGCCAGCGTGCGGGCCAGCGGGCGCGGGTCGGGCAGGTCCAGGATCGCCATGATGCTGGCCCCGGCGATGGCCAGGTACTCGGTGCGCTGGCCGAACACGGTGAGCGGCGTGGCCAGGCGGAACTCGCTCATGAACGCGTTGGTCTGCGGCAGCGGCTGCAGGCCGTTGGCCACCGCCTTGAGCGGGTCGGCCACTACCGGCGCCAGGGCGTTGTAGTCGGCCAGGCCCTGGCGGCATTCGATCAGCGCCGGCAGGTCCAGCGCGGCGGCCGAGCCGGTGGCCGGCAGCAGGGCGGACAGGGCCAGGCACAGGCCTGCGCAGGTGGTCATCGGGAGGGGGAAGGTCGGCATGCCGGGCGGCTCACTGCTCGTTGGCGTAGGGGTCGTCGATGCCCAGGTCGGCGAGGATCTCGCGTTCCAGCTGTTCCATCGCCTCGGCTTCCTTGTCGTCCTCGTGGTCCCAGCCCAGCAGGTGCAGCACGCCGTGCACGGTCAGGTGCGCATAGTGGGCGTTGAGCCGCTTGTCCTGCTCGGCCGCCTCGCTGGCCACCACCGGCGCGCAGATCACCAGATCGCCCAGCAGCGGGAACTTGACCCCCTTGGGCAACCCTTCGGGCAGCTCGGCCGGGAAGCTGAGCACGTTGGTGGCGTAATCCTTGCCGCGGTAGTGCCGGTTCAGCGACTGGCCCTCCTTGGCGTCGACCAGGCGGATGGCCAGGTCGGCTTCGCGGATGCGGCCCTTCAGTGCGGCTGCCACCCACTTGCGGAAACTCACCGCCGAGGGCAGCCCGGCGCGGGGCAGGGCGTAGCTGACGGCGACATCGAGGCGGACGGGACCTTTGGTCATGGCGTGAGTTCCGGGTAATCAGGGGGAGCGGGGGCGGGCACGGCGGCGGGCCGCCGGGTCATTCCGCGCCCGGCTTGACCTGCTGCAGGTCGCGGCGTTCGTAGGCACTGACGATGCGCGCCACCAGCGGGTGGCGGACCACGTCGCGCGCCTCGAAGAAGGTGAAGCTGACGCCATCGACGTCGTGCAGCACCTCGATCGCATCGCGCAGGCCGGATTTGACGTGCTTGGGCAGATCGGTCTGGGTCAGGTCGCCGGTGACCACCGCGGTCGAGCCGAAGCCCAGCCGGGTCAGGAACATCTTCATCTGTTCGATGGTGGTGTTCTGCGCCTCGTCCAGGATCACGTACGCGTCGTTGAGCGTGCGCCCGCGCATATACGCCAGCGGCGCGATCTCGATGACGTTCTTTTCCAGCAGCTTGAGCACTTTTTCCACGCCCAGCATTTCATACAGCGCGTCGTACAGCGGGCGCAGGTAGGGGTCGACCTTCTGGCTGAGGTCGCCGGGCAGGAAGCCGAGCTTTTCGCCGGCCTCCACTGCCGGGCGCACCAGGATCAACCGCTGCACGCGCGACTCGTTCAGGGCCTCCACCGCGCTGGCCACGGCCAGGAAAGTCTTGCCGGTACCGGCCGGGCCGATCCCGAAGTTGATGTCGTGGGTGGTGATCTGGTGCAGGTAGCGCGCCTGGTTGGCGCCGCGCCCGCGCACCGTGCCGCGCTTGACCTTGATCGCCACTTCCTGCGCTTCGTAGGCCCGCTCGACCACGTGTTCGACGTTGGCCTGGTTCAGGCGCAGGTGGATGGCGTGGTTGTCGAAGGGGGTGTCGGCCGCTTCCAGGTACAGCGCCTCGATCAGCTTCTGTGCCTCTTCGGCAACGCGGCTGGGGCCGGTCACGCGGAACACGTGCCCGCGGTTGGCGATCTCCACGCCGAGCTTGAGTTCGATCTGGCGCAGGTGCTCGTCGAAGGGGCCGGCCAGGTTGGCCAGGCGCTCGTTGTCTTCCGGGGCCAGGGTGAAATCGCGTTGTGCCAGTGCCGTCATTGCGTCCGGCGGCCGTCAATCCAGGGGACTGGGCCGCAAGCTGGGGAAAGGAAGCACAGGGTAGCGCGCGCGTGGGGCCGCCGCTACAACGCCGGCCATGCGCGGGGCTGGCGGGCCTGCGTGGGGGGTTCTCCACAGCGGCTGTGCAAGGACGCTGCAGCAACCTGTGGATACCCCGTGCCAGCCCTTGCGCTGCAAGGGTTGTGACGGGGTGGTGAAAAATTGTCCTCGGGCGATCTGCGCGGGCCGCGAAGCGGAAACACCGGCATCCGGCAGATCCGGTAGGTACCGACCGTTGGTCGGTACGCCCTCAGGCCACCACCATTCGCGCGCGCAGCGAATTGCTGTACGCCTCGGTGATCACCACGTCGACGAACTGGCCGACCAGGCGCGGGTGGCCGGGGAAGTTCACCGAGCGCATGTTCTCGCTCTTGCCGGTCAGCTCGTTGGGATTGCGCTTGGAGGGGCCTTCGACCAGCACGGTCTGCACGCTGCCCACCATCTTTTCCGAGATCGCCGCGGCCTGCTGGTTGATCCGTGCCTGAAGCCGCGACAGCCGTGCGTGCTTTTCGGCGTCGCCGAGGGTGTCGGGCAGATCCGCGGCCGGGGTGCCGGGGCGGCGCGAGTAGATGAAGGAAAAGCTGTGATCGAAGCCGATGTCTTCGATCAGCTGCATGGTCTTCTCGAAATCGGCCTCGGTCTCGCCGGGGAAGCCGACGATGAAGTCCGAACTGATCGAGATGTCCGGGCGCACCGCGCGCAGCTTGCGGATCTTGGCCTTGAACTCCAGCGCGGTGTAGCCGCGCTTCATCGCCGACAGCACCCGGTCGCTGCCGGCCTGTACCGGCAGGTGCAGGAAGTTGGCCAGCTGCGGCACGTCGCGGTAGGCATCCACCAGCGAATCGCTGAATTCCAGCGGATGGGAGGTGGTGAAGCGGATCCGGCCGACCCCGTCGATCTGCGCGATGGTGCGGATCAGCAGGCCGAGATCGGCGTAGTGCACCTCCCCACTCGAGCCTGGACTCGCGTCGGCGCCATCGCCATACGGGCCGCGGTAGGCGTTCACGTTCTGGCCCAGCAGGTTGATTTCGCGCACGCCCTGGGCGGCCAGCTGCGCCACTTCCACCACCACGTCCTCGAACGGACGGCTGACCTCGGTGCCGCGGGTATAGGGCACCACGCAGAACGAGCAGTACTTGGAGCAGCCTTCCATGATCGACACGAAGGCCGAGGCGCCGTCGGCGCGCGGCTCGGGCAGGCGGTCGAACTTCTCGATCTCCGGGAAGCTGATGTCCACCTGCGACTTGCCCGATTCGCGCCGCTGCCGGATCAGCTCGGGCAGGCGGTGCAGGGTCTGCGGGCCGAACACCAGGTCCACGTGCGGGGCGCGCTTGATGATCGCCTCGCCTTCCTGGGAGGCCACGCAGCCGCCGACGCCGATGATCACGCCGCGCCCGTTGTTCTTCAGTGCCTTCCAGTAGCCCAGCTGGCTGAATACCTTCTCCTGGGCCTTTTCGCGGATCGAGCAGGTATTCATCAGCAGCACATCGGCCTCGGCCGGGTCGTCGGTCAGCTCCAGGCCTTCGGCGGCGGCCAGCACGTCGGCCATCTTGGACGAGTCGTACTCGTTCATCTGGCAACCGTGGGTCTTGATGTACAGCTTGCCGCGCACCGGACCGGTCACCTGCGGCCTGGCGCCGGGCAGCGGCAGCAGGTCGGGGCGGGCGGCGGGGGTGGCGGGGGCAGAGGCAGGCAGGGCGGAGCCGGCCGAAGTCGGCGCGGTCGAAGCTGGCGTCCCGGTCATGGCGCTTATTCCAGTCGGGTGGGCGGGCAGGCAACCGCAACGGCTGCCGGGGAGCCGGCCATTGTAACGGGGAAGGGCAAGGCGCGCGGGCGCCCGCCGTGGCGGCTGTGACGGCCGTCCGGGTTGGTCCCGGGCGGGGGAGGTCTGGCGCATCAACCCCTTGGCAAGCCCGGGCGAACTTGGGACACTCGCGCCCATGAGGGGAATCTTGGGGATTGCCGCGCTGGCCCTGGCTGCGCTGACCGCTGTGCCGGCCAGTGCGGGCACGCTGTACAAGTGCGTCGGCGCCGACGGCATTCCCAGCTATGTCAGCAAGCGCATGTCCGGCGCGGCCTGCAGCGTGGTCAGCAGCTACCGTCCCGAACGCAATGCCCCGCGCCGTTATGTCCCGCCGCCGGCCCCGGCTCCGGCCGTCGCACCCGCAGTTGCCACCGCCGCCGCACTCAGCCCGGCCCGGGCCGATGGCGCCACTGCCGGCACCGCCGTGGCCGTGGGCGCCCCGGTCCCGGCCGCCGCGCCCGCAAAGCCGCGCACCGGCAAGGCCGGGCGGGTGGTCAACGGCCAGGTCTATTCGTACATGAAGGACGGCGTGCGCCACTACACCAGCGCCCGCCCGGCCCAGCTGGCCAGCCTCGGCCCGGTGCGCACCATCCACTACAGCTTCATCGAACGCTGCTACGCCTGCGGCGCCAACCCGGGCGTCAACTTCGGCTCGGTGCGCCTGAACACCACCGCCTTCCAGTCCGAGATCAGCGCCGCGGCGCGTGAGTTCGGCGTCGAAGAGGCGATCGTGCGCGCCATCATCCACGCCGAGTCGGCCTACAACCCCACCGCGCTCAGCCGTGCCGGCGCGCAGGGCCTGATGCAGCTGATGCCGCCGACCGCGCGCCGCTTCGGCGTGACCGATTCGTATGACGCGGCGCAGAACATCCGCGGCGGCGTGCAATACCTGTCGTGGCTGCTCAAGCGTTTCAACGGCAACCTGACCCTGGCCGCGGCCGGCTACAACGCCGGCGAAGGCGCGGTCGATCGCCATGGCGGGGTGCCGCCCTACAGCGAAACCCAGTACTACGTGAAGCGGGTGGCGCAGCTGGCCGACCGCTACCGCGCCGCGCCGGTCAGCAGCCAGTGACCGGCCGCGCCGGTGCTGCCCATGGCGCTGGCGGGCCTTCATGGCGTAATGTCCTGCAGTAATGTGGTTCGGTGATACCGCGTTGTGTGGCCGACTTCGGTTCAGCTACACTCGCGGCTGATTCAATGTGGACTGGCCCCCACCGGTCTGCTGGCAGCCTCAAGCTACCTAATCAATATCGGAGTGCCGGATGGCCAACGATGGGGTAAACGATCCAGTCAACACTGGACGTCGACGGTTCCTTTCAGCAACCACTGCGGTGGTCGGAGCGGTTGGCGTCGGATTTGCAGCGGTACCGTTCATCAAGTCCTGGAATCCCAGTGCCCGCGCCAAACTGGCCGGTGCCCCGGTGATTGCCGATATCAGCGCCCTGCAGGAAGGCCAGCGACTGGTCATGGAGTGGCGTGGGCAGCCGATCTGGATCGTCAAGCGTTCCAAGGCCATCCTCGAGGCGCTGCACGGCCTTGACGGGCGCCTGAAGGACCCCGGGTCGGGCGAAAAAGAACAGCAGCCCGAGTACGTGCTCAAGCAGAATCCCGAATTCCGCTCGATCAAGGCCGAGGTCTCGGTGCTGGTCGGGCTGTGCACCCATCTGGGCTGTTCGCCGGAAATGGTGGCCGAGATCCGCCCCGAGCCCTACGACCCGCAGTGGAAGGGCGGCTACTTCTGCCCCTGCCACAAGTCGCGCTTCGATATGTCCGGTCGCGTGTTCAAGGATGTCCCGGCGCCGATCAACCTGCTGGTGCCGCCGCACCATTACCAGGACGACAACACCATCATCATCGGCGTTGATCCGCAGGGGGCGGCTTGACCATGGCCAATATCCTTACCCGTACCGCCACCGGGGTATTCGACTGGGTCAACGCGCGCGCGCCCGGGCTGATGCCGGTCTACCGCAAGCACGTCAGCGAGTATTACGCGCCGAAGAACTTCAACCTCTGGTACTACTTCGGTTCGCTGGCGCTGCTGATCCTGGTCAACCAGATCGTCACCGGCATCTTCCTGACGATGCACTACAAGACCAACGCGGCCGAAGCGTTCGCCTCCATCGAATACATCATGCGCGATGTCGAATGGGGCTGGCTGATCCGCTACATGCACTCCACCGGTGCCTCGCTGTTCTTCATCGTGGTCTACCTGCACATGTTCCGCGGGCTGCTGTACGGCAGCTACCAGAAGCCGCGCGAGCTGGTGTGGATCCTGGGCATGCTGATCTACCTGGTGCTGATGGCCGAAGCCTTCATGGGCTACGTGCTGCCCTGGGGCCAGATGTCGTTCTGGGGCGCCAAGGTGATCATCTCGCTGTTCGGCGCGATTCCGGTGATCGGCAACGGCCTGACCGAATGGATCATGGGCGACTACCTGCCCAGCGATGCCACCCTCAACCGCTTCTTCGCCCTGCACGTGATCGCCCTGCCGCTGGTGTTGCTGCTGCTGGTGGTGCTGCACCTGGGGGCGCTGCACGAGGTGGGCTCCAACAACCCCGACGGGGTGGAGATCAAGAAGGGCCCGAAGGGCAACCGCTGGTCGGCCACCGCGCCCACCGACGGCATTCCGTTCCACCCGTACTACACGCTCAAGGATGCGGTCGGTGCCGGGTTCCTGCTGATCATCGCCGCCTTCATCATCTTCTTCGCGCCGGCCTTCGGCGGCCTGTTCCTGGAACACGACAACTTCACCGAGGCCAACCGCCTGGTCACCCCCGAACACATCAAGCCGGTCTGGTACTACACCCCGTACTACGCGATGTTGCGGGTGGTGCCCAACAAGCTCGGCGGCGTGCTGGTGATGTTCTCGGCGATCGCCATCCTGTTCCTGGTGCCCTGGCTGGACCGGGCCAAGGTCAAGTCCTACCGCTACCGCGGGGCGCTCTCGCGCGCGCTGTTGAGCATGTTCGCGGTGTGCTTCGTCTGGCTGGGGGTGATCGGCTCGGGCCCCGGTACCGATGCGCACGAGACCTATGTCGGGCGCGTGCTGACCTTCCTGTACTTCGCCTTCTTCATCACCATGCCGCTATGGACCAAGCTGGACAGGACCAAGCCGGTACCGGACCGGGTGACCACGCATGACTGACCACTGGATTGTCCGGCTGGCCTGTGCGGCCGCGCTGATGCTCGGCAGCGCCCTGGCCGGTGCCGCCGAGGGCGGCAAGACCCTGCAGGCCGGCAACGACCTGGGCGACCGCGCCTCGCTGCAGCGCGGCGCGCAGCTGTACATGAACTACTGCTCCGGCTGCCATGCGCTGAAGTACCTGCGCTATTCGCGGATGGCCGAGGACCTGGGCCTGAGCGAGGAAGAGGTGATGAACAACCTCAACTTCACCGGCACCCCGATCGGCGAGCAGATTCCGGTCAGCATGCCCAAGGCGCAGGCCGAGAAGTGGTTCGGCAAGATGCCGCCGGACCTGAGCCTGATTTCGCGCGTGCGTGGCAGCGACTGGGTCTATACCTACCTCAAGTCGTTCTACCTGGACCCGTCGCGGCCGCTGGGCTGGAACAACAGCCTGTTCCCCAACGCCTCCATGCCCAACCCGCTGTGGGAAATGCAGGGCATGCAGCACGCCATCCATGGCAAGCCGGACAGCCCCGGCGCCGATCCGCCGGTGATCGGGCTGAAGATCGTGCAGCCCGGCAACGTCGATGCCGGCCAGTACGACCAGTCGGTGCGCGATATCACCAACTTCCTGGAGTATGCCGGCGAGCCGGCCGTGCTCAAGCGCCAGAAGCTGGGGGTGTGGGTGATCCTGTTCCTGGCGCTGCTGACGTTCCTGGCATACCTGCTGAAGAAGGAATACTGGAAGGACGTGCACTGAGCACCATCGCGCAGGCCTTGGGCGGTCGATCCGGGACCGGGTCGACAAGCCTATTGGCTTTTGTGATGGTCGGTTGCACACTCGGGTACTGTGACGACCGTCGGCAATGGGCTGGCGGCGCCGATACGACCGGCGGTTACCGGTCGTTGGAGAGCCTTTGATGGCGGCGAGCGTACGCATGCGCAATACCCTGACGCTGTTTTCCTCGAACGACGATGTCCTGTGCCATCGCGTACGGCTGGTCCTGGCGGCCAAGGGCGTGAGCTACGACTTCGTCCCGGTCGACCCGCAGAACCCGCCCGAAGACCTCATCGATCTGAACCCCTACCACTCGGTGCCCACCCTGGTGGAGCGCGAGCTGGTGCTGTACGCGGCGTCGGTGGTGAGCGAATACCTGGACGAACGCTACCCGCACCCGCCGCTGATGCCGGTCGATCCGCTGTCGCGGGCGCGCATCCGCCTGGCCATGCTGCGCATCGAACACGACTGGGTGCCGCAGGTGCAGGCCATCCAGCTGGGCAACAAGACCCAGGCCGAGGCCGGGCGCAAGCGCCTGAAGGAATTGCTGACCAGCGCGGTGCCGCTGTTCAAGGCCAGCAAATTCTTCCTCAACCCGGAAATGAGCCTGGCCGACTGCGCGATGGCCCCGATCATCTGGCGGCTGAAGGCGCTGGACGTGCCGTTGCCCAAGGATGGCAAGTCGATCGAAGACTACGGTAACCGCATCTTCCGCCACCCCGGCTTCATCCGCAGCCTGACCGACCAGGAAAAGAAACTGCGCGATCTGCCTGTGTGAGCGATGCCGCCGGGGCCGCTACGGGCCCGGCCGCACTGAACGCAATGGCAGGGCAGGCACGCCCGGAGGCTGACCTGCGGGTAGGCGGGCGCGTACACTTGCCACTACGCAATCGGATCCCCGCAGCCGAGCATGGCTTGGCGCTACCCACATGACTGAAGACACTTTTCGCATGACCAGCCACCGCCCGTACCTGTTGCGGGCCCTGGTGGAATGGATCAATGACAACGACCTGACGCCGCACATCCTGGTCGATGCCGGGATGCCCGGCGTGCAGGTGCCGCAGAGCGCAGTCAAGGACGGCCGGGTGGTGCTGAACATCGCCGAGCGCGCGGTGGTGCAGCTGCATATCGACAACGACCACGTCAGTTTCTCGGCACGTTTCTCCGGCACCAGCCATCCGGTGCAGGTGCCGATTTCGGCCGTGCTGGCCGTATACGCGCGCGAGACCGGGCAGGGCATGGCGTTGCCGGACGACATTCCCGGGCACGAGCCGGGCCCGGACGACGAGCTGCCGCCCGACGACAGCCCGACCCCGCCCGACGATGCGCCGCCCAAGCCCAGCGGTCGCCCGCATCTGCGGGTGGTCAAATAAAAAAAATGGCCGCCGCAAGGCGGCCTTTCCCCCGGTAGGTCCGACCCATGGTCGGACGTCGTCGGACCGGACACCATTACGATCCGGCACTACGCCCCCGATCACACATCCTCGGCACCGCTGGTGTCCACGCCGCGGCGGATCTCGCTGATCCGCGCCGCCGATGGCCCGACGAAGGACACCAGCGCATCCCCGCGCAGCACCATGCGGCCGCTGTGGCGGTCCACGCCATCGTGCGAGTACTCGAACTTGAAGGTGCGCTCCCAGCCCAGCCAGCCGTTGTCCTTGCGCACCACGCGCAGCCCGGTGGCGTGCACGGCCTGGTCCAGCCATTGCACATCGGCGGCGCGGCAGGCGTTGCGGCCCAGCACGCCGGCGCGCTCGGCGGCGGCGCGCGAGGAATTCCAGAAGGCGTAGGCGAACGCGCCGGCAATCATCAACAGGATCAGGCTGGGCATCGGTGACTCGGCGCGGGCAGGACGGGTGGATCCTACAAGATGGCGACGAATGCGCCGCGGATCAAGCCGGCGGCCGCGCCTGCATCACAAGGTGGCCGGCACCGGGGCGGGTGTGGGCGGCGGCTGTGGTGCGCCGGGGCGTGGCGCGGGCAGAGGTGATGCCGGGGTCTGCGTGGTTGGCGCGGGGTATGGCGCCGGCGTCGGATTGGGCACTACGGTGGGCAGCGCCGCCGGGGCGGTGGCCACCAGTTTCAGCAGCGCGGCCCAATCCTGGCGGTTGAAGCTGCATTCTTCCTCGCGCCCCGGCGTGCAACCCAGTTCCATCCCGTCGGCGGCACCGGCCTTGGCCGGCGGCAGTTCGATACGGCCGCTGCGGTCCAGCGACAATTTACGCATCGCCACGGTGTTCATCACGTTGCCGCCGATCAGGTACAGGGTGCGGTCGCCGCCGATGTTGGCGGCGATCACCACTTCGCAATGCGATTTCCAGTGCGCCACCGCGCCGCTGCCCAGCGATTGCACCAACCCGCTGTAGCTCAGGGCCTGGCGGCGGTCGCGCAGGTAGCACAGCATGTCGCCGGGGGCGGGCTTTTCCTGCGCCGGGTCGGTCATGCGGTACGGGCCGCTGTTCTGGTAGGCGGCGCGGATGTAGTCGATATGGCGCGGCGAGCGGGTGAAGCCGGGCACGCTGGCGCGGGTCATCACCCAGGAAATGAATGCTGCCGACCACGGCGTGTCGATCAGGAAGGCACGGCAGTCGCTGTCGGTATAGCGCGCGCCCGGCGGCGCCAGGCAGCTGGACGCACCGGGCTGGTCGCCCAGCGGCGACAACGTGCCGCTCTGCCGCCAGTAACCGACCACGCGCTGCCAGGCCACCAGGCCGCTGTCGGCCAGATCCACGTCCTCGGCTTCGGTCGCGCTCAGGCTGGCGGCGCGGCCATCGCGATCGATGAAGGGGCGGTACCACAGCCGGTGCTCGTTGCAGGCGGTCTGCACGATGTTCACCGCCAGCGGGCTCAGGCCGAAGCGTGGCGGAATGTCGCAGACCTCGGCCGCCGACGCGGTGGCGGGCAGCAGCGCGGTGAACGGTGACAGGCAGGCAAGCAGGAGCAGGGGGCGCATGCGCGCTCTCCGGATGGGGGCAGGGCAAGCCTCGCAGACCGGGTCTGGCGGGGCCGTGAATATCGCGTAGCGATCGACCGCGCGACCAATGTCCGCACGACCAATGCCGCACGACCAATGCCCGCACGACCAACGGTCGGTACCTACCGCGGGTGGGGCGCGGTAGGTACCGACCGTCGGTCGGTACGCGGTGCTCAGCCCGGCGGCGGGCCCAGCTTCAACGACAGGTCGATCGCCTGCACATGCTTGGTCAGCCCGCCGATGGAAATGCAGTCCACCCCGTCTTCGGCGATCGCGCGCAGCCCGGCCAGGTCCACGCTGCCCGATACCTCCAGCGGAATCCGCCCGGCGGCGATGCGCACCGCCTCACGGCGCATGCCCACATCGAAGTCATCGATCAGGATGCGATCGCAGCCCACCGACAGCGCCTCCTGGAGCTGGCCCAGGTCTTCCACCTCGACCACCAGCGGCAGCTGCGGCCATTGCGCGCGTGCGGCCTGCACCGCGGCGGTCAGCGAACCGGCGGCACGGATGTGGTTTTCCTTCAGCATCACCGTGTCGAACAGGCCGATGCGATGGTTGTCGCCGCCGCCACAGCGCACCGCGTACTTCTGCGCCAGGCGCAGGCCGGGCAGGGTCTTGCGGGTGTCCAGGATGCGCGTGCCGGTGCCGGCCACCGCCGCCACGTAGCGCGCGGTGGTGGTGGCGGTGCCCGACAGGGTCTGCAGGAAGTTCAGCGAGGTGCGCTCGGCGCTGACCAGGCTGCGGTTGCGGCCGTGCAGGATGGCCAGCACGGTACCGGCGCGGACCGCATCGCCGTCGGACACTTGCCAGTCAATCCGCACGTCCGGGTCCAGCGCCCGATGGGTGGCATCGAACCACGGCCGGCCGGCGATCACCGCATCCTGCTTGCACAGCAGGTAGGCGCTGTCGGGGCGGTCGGGCAGCAGCGCGGCGGTCACATCGCCGCTGCCGATGTCCTCGGCCAGGGCGCGGGCGACATCGGCGGCCACCACGGCATCGGCCGGGGCCAGCAGCGGGGCGCGGCTCATTTTTCCGGGAAGTCGGCGATCTGGGCGGTGGCGATGGCCTCTTCGGCCAGCAGCACCGGGATGCCGTCGTCCACGCGGAACACCTGCTTGCGGTCGCGGGTCAGCAGCGCCTCGCGCAGGGCCAGCGCCTGTGCGCTGCCGTCGGCCTTGACCACGCCACCGGCGCCGATGGCGCGGTTGAGCGCCTCCAGGCCCTTGGCGTCGAGCAGGGCCAGGGGCTGGCGGGTGTCGGGCGAGCACAACAGGTCGAGCAGCTTGCGATCCATGGATTCTTCGTCTTGCGTGGAAGATGGCTAGAATACGTCTTTAAGGCAGGTGACGGCCAATGACCCTCAACCAAACCGCGCCGCTCGTCGGCATCGTCATGGGTTCCCGCTCCGACTGGGAAACCATGCAGCACGCCGCCCAGAAGCTGGATTCCCTGGGTGTTCCCTATGAAGTGAAAGTGGTCTCGGCGCACCGCACGCCGGACGTGCTGTTCACCTATGCCGAGCAGGCCGGCCCGCGTGGCCTGCGCGCGATCATCGCCGGTGCCGGCGGCGCCGCCCACCTGCCGGGCATGATCGCGGCCAAGACCGCGGTGCCGGTGCTGGGCGTACCGGTGCAGTCCAAGGCCCTCAACGGCATGGACTCGCTGCTGTCGATCGTGCAGATGCCGGCCGGCATCCCGGTGGCCACCTTCGCCATCGGCAATGCCGGCGCCTCCAACGCGGCGCTGTTCGCCGCGGCGATGCTGGCCGGCGACCAGCCGGCGATCGGCCAGGCGCTGGACGCCTTCCGCGCCCGCCAGACCGAAGACGTCATGGCCCACGACGACCCGCGTCAATGAGCCACAAGACCGTTGGCATTCTGGGCGGCGGCCAGCTCGCCCGCATGATGGTGCTGGCCGGCGCGCCGCTGGGGCTGCGTTTCGAGCTGTTCGACCCGGCGGCCGATGCCTGCGGCGCCCAGCTGGCACCGCTGCAGGTGGCTGCCTTCGACGACGAGGCGGCCCTGGCCGCGTTCGCCGCCCGCGTGGACGTGGTCACCTTCGATTTCGAGAACGTGCCGGCGCACAGCGCCCGCTTCCTGGCCGAACGCGTGCCGGTGTATCCCAACCCGGATGCCCTGGCGGTGGCCCAGGACCGGCTCAGCGAGAAGACCCTGTTCCAGCAGCTGGGCATCCCGCTGCCGCCGTTCGCCGACATCCGCAGCCGCGACGAGCTGGCCGCCAAGGTCGCCGAGTTCGGCATGCCCTGCATCGTCAAGACCCGCCGCCTGGGCTACGACGGCAAGGGCCAGTTCCGCATCCGCAGCGCGGCCGACATCGACGCCGCCTGGGCCGCGCTGGGCGACTACGTCGACCGGACCGGGTTGATCCTGGAGGGCTTTGTCGCCTTCGACCGCGAGGTCAGCGTGGTGGCCGTGCGTGGCCGCGACGGCGAGTTCCGCGCCTGGCCGGTGACCGGCAACTGGCATGTCGACGGCGTACTGTCGGCCAGCCTGGCGCCGGCCCAGCTGAGCTCGGCCCAGCAGGCGGCGGCGATCGGCCATGCCCGCGCCCTGGCCGAGCGCCTGGACTACGTAGGGGTGTTCGCGCTGGAGCTGTTCTGCCGCGGCGAGGAGCTGCTGGTCAACGAGATGGCGCCGCGCGTACACAACTCCGGTCACTGGACCATCGAAGGCAGCGAGACCTCGCAGTTCGAGAACCACCTGCGCGCGGTGCTGGGCCTGCCCCTGGGCGATACCCGCATGCTCGGCCAGGCCTGCATGCTCAACTGGCTGGGTGCGATGCCCGCTGCGGCGGCCGTGCTCGGGCAGCCCGGTGGGCATTGGCACGATTACGGCAAGCAGCCGCGCGAGGGCCGCAAGGTCGGCCACGCCACGCTGCGCCAGGACGATGCCGGTGCGCTGGCCGCGGCGCTGGAACAGGTGGGCGCACAGCTGGGCCGTGCCGACCAGGTCGCTCCGGTGGTCGAGGCCCTGCGCCGGTAACGGGGCAGGGCGGCACCCGTCGCCCCGGTCACGACCAACGGTCGTGACCTACCCCGATTCCGGCCACGTCGGCGGTAGGTACCGACCGTTGGTCGGTACGCCCCTAATCGGTCGGTACGCCCGTCAATCCCGCAACTGCGCGGCGACGAAATCCCAGTTGACGATCTTCCAGAACGCCTCCAGATAGCGCGCGCGCTCATTCTGGTAATCGGTGTAATACGCGTGTTCCCACACATCGCAGGCCAGCAGCGGCGTGCTCTGGCCGGTCAGCGGGGTGCCCGCGTTGCGGGTGACCTGGATCGCCAGCGCGCCGGTGGGGTGCTGCACCAGCCATACCCAGCCCGAGCCGAACAGGCCCAATGCGGCACGCTCGAACTCCTCGCGCAGCCGGCGCACGTCGCCGAACTGGCGGGTGACCAGTTCGCCCAGGCGGTCCTTGGGGTCGCCGCCGCCGCGCGGATGCAGGCACTGGAAATAGAAGGCATGGTTCCAGGCCTGGGCGGCCGCATCGAACAGGCTGCCCTGGCTCTGCCGCACGATGTCCTCCAGCGGCAGTTCGGCCAGCTCGGTGCCCTCGATCCGCGCGTTCACCGCCTCGACATAGGCGCGATGGTGGTGGCCGTGGTGCAGGTCCAGCGCCTGCGCCGACAGGTGCGGCTGCAGGGCGGTGCGATCGTAGGGAAGACGGGGCTGTTCGAGGGGCATGGGCCTGTGCGGATTGGGAACGGGCGCCGGGGATGGGCCAGTAGGATTAGAATGAGCGGGTAGGGAAGTCTATCCGACCGGCGAGGTCGGGTTGTCCCGCATTGGAGGGAGAGTCGTGGTGGCGGTGATGCAGCAGATCCAGTCCGAAGTCGAGCGGTATCCCCTCGTGTTGTTCATGAAGGGCACCCCGCAGTACCCGATGTGCGGCTATTCCAGCCGCGCCATCCAGGCCCTGATGGCCGCCGGCGCGGCGGCGCTGCGTACCGTCAACGTGCTCGAAGAGCCGGAGGTCCGCGCCAACCTGCCGCGGTTCTCCAACCTGCCCAGTTTCCCGCAGCTGTTCATCCATGGCGAGCTGATCGGCGGCTGCGACATCGTGCTGGAGCTGTTCGAATCCGGCGAGCTCAAGCGCATCGTCGAAGAGGCCTCCCAGCCATGAATGCGGTCCCGTCCGTCGTGGCCGGGACCGGGCCGCTGGCCGACCGCGTGATTCTCATCGCCGGCGCCGGTGGTGGCCTGGGCAGTGCCGCTGCGGTGGCCTGTGCCCAGGCCGGTGCCACCGTGGTGCTGCTGGGGCGCAAGCCGCGCCGGCTGGACCGGGTGTATGCCGCCGTGCAGGCGGCGGGCCCGGAGCCGCTGCTGTACCCGCTGGACCTGGAAGGGGCCACCCCGGACGACTACGCCACCCTGGCCGAGCGGCTGGGGTCGGAACTGGGGCGGCTGGACGGGGTGCTGTACTGCGCGGCCGATTTCGCCGGGCTGACCCCGTTCGAACTGGCCGACCCGGCCGCGTTCGCGCGGGCCGTACACGTCAACCTGACCGCGCCGGCCTGGCTGGCCCAGGCCTGCCTGCCGTTGCTGCGCCAGCGCGAGGATGCCGCGCTGGTGTTCTGCGTGGACGACCCGGCGCGGGTAGGGCAGGCCTACTGGGGCGGCTACGGCGCCGCCCAGCATGGCCTGCGCGGCCTGATCGCGGCCCTGCACGACGAACTGGGGCGCAGCCCGGTACGGGTCAGCGGCCTGCAGCCCGGCCCGATGCGGACCGCGCTGCGCGCCCGCGCGTTCTCGCTGGACGAAGACCGCAGTGCCCGCGAGCCGGCCGACTGCGCCGCCGCGGCGGTGCTGCTGCTGTCGGCGGCCGGCGCCGCCCATCGCGGCCAGGTCCTGGACGCCGCATAACGCCGGCCCTGGCCGGTTGTCCCGGCGGTGGGTCCAGCGGCGTGCCGAATCCCTTTGCTGTCAATGGGGCGCTGACAGGGCGCGGCGCCGGTCGACCGGCCTGTCATGGGGATGTCTTCAGGTGATGTGAAGATCCCGTCACGATAGCGTTGTGATGGCGTGTGTTCTGTCGCCAAACCGTCACAATCCGGCGCTACCGTGTTAATCTAGTGTTAACCGTTGCGGCTGAAACCAGCCCGCGGCAAGGGAACCCAGATAAAAGTCCAGTCAGCCGCCAGCAAGGCTGCTTGGGCGCGTTTTTTTTCCGCCATCGCCAATCTCGCATCGAGGCCACCCCAAATGACCCACCCACGTTGTCTCCGGATGTCCAAGCTCACCCTTGGTCTCGTGGCTGCACTTGCTGCCGCCCCCGCCTTCGCCCAGAGCACCTCTGCCGGTGTCGGCGGTCAGGTCACCTCCGCAGCAGGCGCGCCTGTTGCCGGTGCAGAAGTCACCATCACGCATACCGAGTCGGGCACGGTCAGCCGCGCTACCACCGACGCGTCGGGTCGTTACGCCGCGCGTGGTCTGCGCGTGGGTGGGCCGTACACCATCACCATCAACAAGTCCGGTGAGGGCACCAAGACCGAAGAGGGTGTTTACCTGAACCTGAATCAGGTCAACACCATCAACGCCAATCTTGCCGGTGACGTGGCCGGTGCCACCAACCTCGATGCCGTGCAGGTCGTGGCCGTGGCCGGTGGTTCTGAAGTCTTCAGTGCCTACAAGATGGGCACCGGCACCAACGTTGATCGGCAGACCATCGAGTCGCTGCCGTCGGTGAACCGCAACATCCAGGATTACATCCGCCTCGACCCGCGCATCTCGCAGGTCAGCAAGGCCGACGGTGCGATCTCGGTCGGTGGCCAGAACACCCGTTACAACGCGATCCGCATCGACGGCATCGGTGCCGGCGATCCGTTCGGCCTGGAATCCAACAACCTGCCGACCGAACGTCAGCCGGTGTCGATGGATGCGATCCAGGAAATCAACATCGACATCGCCAACTACGACACCACCATTGCTGGCGGTACCGGCGCGGTGATCAATGCGGTGACCAAGTCGGGCACCAACAACCTCGGCGGCACCGTGTACTACGCGTACCGCGACAAGGACATGGTCCGCAAGGATCTGGAAGGCGTCCGCTTCAACGGCTTCGATGACGAGAAGACCTATGGCATGACCCTGGGTGGCCCGATCATCAAGGACAAGCTGTTCTTCTTCGCCAACTACGAAAAGATGGAGCGTTCGGCTCCGGGCGTCAGCCTGACCGACTCGCCGTACGGCAAGGGCAGCATCACCGACGCCGACATTGCCCGCGCGCAGCAGATCGCCACCGGTTACGGCTTCGACGCCGGTTCGCTCACCCCCCCGGCCAACAAGACCGAGGTCGAAGAGTACGCGCTGAAGATCGACTGGAACATCAGTGACAACCACCGTGCCGCCGTGCGTTACAACAAGCTCGAACAGAACGTGGTCCGTTTCCCGCAGATCAGCAATAGTGCGGTCTCGCTGAGCACCTTCTGGTACCAGCAGCCGAAGACCTACGAATCCTGGATGGGCGAACTGTTCAGTGACTGGTCCGAGAACTTCTCGACCGAGTTCAAGGTTTCGCACAAGGAATACACCGCAGTCCGTACCACCCCGTCGAGCCTGCCGCAGATCCAGATCCGTGGCTTCGGTGCCGGTGGCAACGATTCGCTGTACTTCGGTACCGAGCAGAACTCGCACGTCAATGCGATCGAGAGCAAGGAACTGAGCGCCTTCGGTGCCGCCACCTGGTACGTGGGCGACCACACCGTCAAGTTCGGCTTCGACTACTCCGACAACGACCTGCTGAACTACTACGGCCGCAACGTCAATGGCGCGTACACCTTCAACACCCTGGCTGATTTCGAAGCAAACCGCGTCAATCAGTACGTCGTGCGTGCCCCGCGTGCCGGCGGCAGCTACGACGACATTCCGGCCAAGTACACCCTGAAGAACACCGGTGTGTTCATCCAGGACAGCTGGGCGGTCAACAGCAACCTGACCGTGCAGGCCGGCGTCCGCGTCGACATGCCGGACTTCGGCACGCAGAAGCTGTACAACCCGCGCATCATGCAGCTGTACGGGTACGACAACACCCAGATGCCGGACAACAAGCTGGTGCAGCCGCGCTTCGGCTTCAACTACACCTTCGACAGCGATCGCCCGACCCAGCTGCGCGGTGGCGTCGGCCTGTTCGGCGGCGCGGCCCCGAACGTGTGGCTGGCAGGTGCCTACCAGAACACCGGCCTGAACTACATCGAGTACACGGTCCGCAACCAGAACGGTATCTTCACGCCGGAAACCGATCCGCCGTACATCCCGGCGTCCGGTGCGGGTGCGCGCCAGAACGTGGACATTGCCGCGCCGGACCTCAAGCTGCCGTCGGTGTGGAAGACCAACCTGGCCTTCGATCATGAGCTGCCGTGGTACGGCATCGTTGCGTCGGCCGAGTTCCTGTACACCAAGGTCAACAACGGCATCTATTTCGAGCGCCTGGACCTGCGTGGCAAGAATGGCGACGTTGCGGCTACCCGCATCGGTCAGGATGGGCGTGAGCTGTACTGGAACCCGCAGGGCTACGTCCCGTGCGTGGGCGCCACCTGCTCGATCCGAGAGGGTGCGACTGCACCCGGCGGTGGTGTCGTTGGCGGCAAGTACAACCGTCCGGATGACATCGGCGACGTTCTGTTGATGAAGAACACCGACAAGGGCAGCAGCCGCCAGTTCACCGCCGGCCTGAACAAGCCGCTGACCGAAAACTGGGGCTGGTCGCTGGCCTACACCTACACCGCCGCGAAGGAAGTCAGCCCGCTGACCAGCTCGCAGAACACCTCCAACTGGGGCAGTACCCTGATCGGCACCGCCAACGAGAACGTGGCCTATGACTCTCGCTACGCGATCAAGGACCGCATCACCGGCTCGATCAACTGGAAGAAGGCGTTCTTCGGCGACTACAACACCTCCGTGGGCCTGTTCTATGAAGGCCGTTCGGGTCGTCCGTTCAGCTACATTTACTACAACGACATGAACGGCGACGCTGCGTCCACTTCGGGTGCCGGCGTCTTCAATGACCTTTTCTACGTGCCCAACGGCTACGGCGACGTCAAGTTCACCGGCGGCGCGGCGATGGAAAAGGCCTTCTTCGACTGGCTGGCGGCCAACCCGCAGCTGGGCAAGTACCAGGGTCAGATCGCCCCGGCCAACGCCTTCCGCACCAAGTGGACCAACAGCTTCGACGTGCATATCGCCCAGGAATTCCCGGGCTTCATGAAGGAGCACAAGGGTGAGCTGGCGCTGGACATCATGAATGTCGGCAATCTGATCAACAAGAAGTGGGGCAAGATCGAGGATTACGGCTTCAACTCGACCGCCCGCGTGGCCAGCTATGCCGGTATCGATCCGGCTACCGGCAAGTACATCTACAACTTCAGTTCTGCCGATGCTCCGACCATCCAGGAAAACAACAACGACAAGGGCAACACCGGCGTGTCGCGCTGGTCGATGCAGCTGACCCTGAAGTACAAGTTCTGATTCGTCAGAACCTGAAGCAGTAGATGGAAGCGGCCGGGGAGACCCGGCCGCTTTTTTTGGTGGGCTTGATCATGGGCGCCGAATCCCTTGTTGGATTGGCTCGAGCCATGTATATTCCACCGGTTGCACGGAAAACGTGCACATGCGGCGGCCCCACGGCAGTGCCGGGGCACCACATATCCAACGGTCGGGTCTCCCCGGCCGTTTTGCTTTTTAAGGGGGCAGCGGTACAGTCGGAAACCTTGAGGAAAGCATAGAAAATGGAAATGACGATCACCGAAAAGCCGGCGCGTACGCTGCCGGTGCAGGATGCGCGGATCTACCCGCGCGGTGGGCTGGATGTGCTGTCGCGGGCCGAGGTGGCGCGCCTGCGCGATGCCTCCGGCGGCGGCATGCATGAGCTGCTGCGGCGCTGCGCGCTGGCGGTGCTGACCAGCGGCAGTGCCTCGGACGATCCGCGCGCGGCGCGCGATCTGTACCCGGATTTCGACATCCAGGTGGCGCAGCAGGACCGCGGCGTGCGCATCGACCTGGTCAACGCCCCGGCGATGGCCTTCGTCGATGGCGAGATCATCCGCGGCGTGGCCGAGCTGCTGTTCGCGGTGGTCCGCGACCTGGCCTATATGGCCATCGAAATGGGCCCGGCCTACGCGGCCGAGCTGGAATCCTCCGAGGGCATCACCAATGCGGTGTTCGGGCTGCTGCGCAATGCGCGCATCCTCAACCCGGGCGATCCGAACCTGGTGGTGTGCTGGGGCGGCCATTCGATCGGCCGCGATGAGTACCTGTACACCAAGCAGGTCGGCTACGAGCTGGGCCTGCGCGGCCTGGACATCTGCACCGGCTGCGGCCCGGGCGCGATGAAGGGCCCGATGAAGGGCGCTACCATCGCCCATGCCAAGCAGCGCAAGACCACCACGCGCTACATCGGCCTGACCGAGCCGGGCATCATCGCCGCCGAGTCGCCGAACCCGATCGTCAACCACCTGGTGATCATGCCAGACATCGAAAAGCGCCTGGAGGCGTTCGTCCGCATCGGCCACGGCATCATCGTGTTCGCCGGTGGCGTGGGCACCGCCGAGGAGATCCTGTACCTGCTGGGCATCCTGCTGCGCGAGGAAAACAAGGATCTGCCGTTCCCGCTGATCCTGACCGGCCCGACCGTGGCGGCGCCGTACTTCGAGCAGATCGACCGCTTCATCCGCCTGACCCTGGGCGAACAGGCCGCCAGCCGCTACGAGATCATCATCGGCGACCCGGTGGCCGTGGCCCGCAAGATGTCGGCCGGGATCAAGCGCGTACGCGAGCACCGCCTGGCGCAGAAGGATTCGTTCTTCTTCAACTGGTCCATCGAGATTCCGTGGGAGTACCAGCAGCCGTTCGTGCCCACCCACGAGGCCATGGCCGCGCTGGACCTGCACCACGGCCGCGCCCCGCATGCGCTGGCGGCCGACCTGCGCCGCGCGTTCTCCGGCATCGTCGCCGGCAACGTCAAGGAAGACGGCATGCGCCGCATCGAGGAATTCGGCCCGTTCCAGATCCATGGCGATGCCGACATGATGCAGGCCCTGGACGAACTGCTGCGCGGCTTCGTCGAGCAGCGCCGGATGAAGATCTCCGGCGAATACCAGCCCTGCTACAAGGTGCTGGCCTGACCGCAGCGGGCTGAGCCCCGGGCCGTCCGGCCCGGGAGCGGCGGGGGAGCGGGCAGGGGCCGGTACCGCCCGCCACGGGCCAAGGGCGTCAACGCCTTGACGCCCGTCGCCCCCGGGCGACCGTTCGTCCTGCCGCCGCTTGCCGGCGGCCGGCCGGTCGTCCATCTTCTATGCCATCACGCTGGGGAGCGTTCCATGTCTGCACGCCGTTCCAAGGGATTCACGCTGGTTGAGCTGATGGTCACGCTGGTGGTCCTGGGCGTGCTGGCGGCAATCGCGTTCCCGAACTTCACCAGCACCATCCGCTCCAACCGGGTCAGCACCTCCAACAATGAAATCATGGGGATGCTGGCGCTGGCCCGCAGCGAGGCGGTCCGCAACAAGCAGGGCGCCGGCATCTGCGCCAGTACCAAGGGCACCGCCTGCGACGGCACCTGGTCCGACGGCCTGATGGCCTGGTCGGACTTGGACGGCAACGGCAGCTTCAACGGCGGCGACACCGTGCTGCGCTTCGCCCAGGGCTCGCCCGAGCTGGCCGTGACCGGATCGGCGCCGGCGCTGATCGCCTTCGACGCGCGCGGCCGCCGCCGCAGCGCCGCCAACCAGCAGATCGCGCTGGCCCCGGTGAAGTGCAAGGCCGGCGAATCCAACCGCACCTTGACGGTGAATCTCTCCGGCCAGGTCCGGGTTGCACGAGGGACATGTTCATGAAACGCAGGAATATCACCGGGTTTGGCCAGCGTGCGCGTGGCTTCAGCCTGCTCGAAGTGCTGATCGCGCTGCTGGTGCTGGCCTTCGGCCTGCTCGGTTTCGCCCTGCTGCAGACCATGAACGTGCGTTTCGTGCAGAGCGCCAACTACCGTACCCAGGCCACCAACCTGTCCTACGACCTGATCGACCTGATGCGCGCCCAGCGTGCCGATACGCTCAACGGCGGCGGCTATGTCGATGCGTCTTTCGCTGCCGGCTCGATCACCAGCAAGGGTGCCTGCGCCTGGCCGACCGGCAAGGTGATCACCGCCCAGCAGAACGTGGCGCGCTGGCAGTGCCAGGTGGTCAAGACCCTGGGCGACAAGGCCAGTGCCCAGGTGCAGTACAACAACGGCCAGGTCACCGTGGCGATCAGCTGGGGCGACCAGCGCTGGGACGCCAAGGATCCCGACGCACTTACCTCCTTCGGCCTGGTATCCCAGCTATGAGCCCCGCGATCTCCTCCCGCCGCCGCATGGTCGGCCTGTCGCTGATCGAGTTGATGATCGCCATGGTCATCGGCCTGATCATGATGCTGGGCGTGGTGCAGATTTTCATCGCCTCGCGCGCGGCCTCGCAGCTGTCCGAAGGCCTGGCCCGTACCCAGGAAAACGCGCGCTTCGCGCTGGATTTCCTGCAGCGCGACCTGCGCATGGCCGGCCACTTCGGCTGCGTCAACGACCAGGCGCACGTGGTCAAGGGCACCGACTCGATCGGCTACCACATCGCCGGCGTGGTCCCCGGCAGCGGCGTGCCGCTGGATTTCTCGGTGCCCATCCAGGGCTATGAGGCCGGCGGTACCGCACCGACCAATTCGCTGACCATCGGTGCGGCCTGGCAGCCGGCGATCGCCGCGCCGGCCAGCATCACCGGACTCAAGCCGGCCCCCAGCCCGGGCAGCGACATCCTGGTGCTGCGCTTCTTCCATCCCGATGGCGTGCCGATCGCCAGCCTGACCTCGGCCAGTACCGAGTCCAAGGTCGGCATCAGCAGCGACGGCGCCCAGCGCCTGTCGGCCGGGGTCAGCGGCGGTCCCACCGTGTTCGGCGTCGCCGACTGCAACCGCGCCGAAGTGTTCACCGGCACGTTGGACGGAACCACCGTCACTGCCAATGCCACCGACCTGTCCCGCTACGCGGCCAACAACGCGGTGACCATGCTGTACCGGGCCGAGGCGGTGGTCTATTACGTGGCCAACAACGGCACCGAGCCGGCGCTGTACCGTGCCCGTGCCGGTTCCGGTGGCGCTTATGGCGCCGGCGAGGAACTGGTCGAGGGCATCGAAAGCCTGCAGCTGCTGTACGGCCTGGACGCCACCACCAACATCAGCCGCGCCACCCCGCCGACCGGCAACATCAACGAGCAGCAGGCCGGCAACGGTGTCAGCACCGCCACTACCGCCGCCGCGGTGAGCCAGTGGCGCCGGGTCGGCCTGGTCCAGGTCGGCCTGCTCGCGCGCAGCCCCCAGCAGGCCGCGGCCGAGGCGCCCAAGGTGGCCGACAACTACCTGGGCGTACTGGGCACCACCATCGTCCCGCCCGCCACCGACGACAAGCGCTTCCGCGCCAGCTATGAAGTCTCGGTGGCGCTGCGCAACCGCCTGTTCGGGAACTGACCGCCATGAACACCCATACCCCTTCGATCCGGTCCCGGCGCGCAGCACCGGCACGCCATCAGCGTGGCGCGGTGCTGTATGTGGCCCTGATCATGCTGATCCTGCTGGCGGTGCTGGGCGTGGTCGGCATGCAGGTGGCCGGCATGCAGGAAAAGATGTCGTCCAACTACCGCGCCACCAACCTGGCCTTCCAGAATTCCGAGGGCGCGGTGCGCAGCGCCGAGGACGCGGTGGAGAAGATCGCCAACCGCGAAGCGGCCGGCAGCGACCCGATCGTCAGCAGCGCCGACATCGAACAACGTTGCGATGACGGTTACGACCCGGTGGCGTGGGTGCGCGGCTCCCGGCTGGGCAGCAAGCCGCTGGTCAAGGTGCGCCAGATCCAGGGCTGCATCCAGGGCGAAGGCGCGCTGGACATGGGCAAGCCGCTCGATGCACCCACCCCGGTCTACCAGATCACCGGTTATGCCGCAGATACCAACGCCGATGGCACTTCGTCATCGGCGATCGATACCGTGTTCAAGCTCTGAGGGCCGCCGCAATGATGTCGCGCAAGTTCAAGTCCCTGCTCGCCGCGTCGGCGGTGCTGCTGGCCGGTGGCGGCTACCTTATCTACAGCCTGATGGCGGCCCAGGCCCAGGGCGTACTCGCCCAGGCGCCGCTCAACAACCTGGTGCAGACCCCGCCAGCGTTCATCATGGCCGTCGATGACTCCAACTCGATGACCTTCGAGCGCATGTTCCCCGGCGGCGACGGACGCATGCGCTGGAACACCACCACCCACAGCTTCTTCCGTTCGGCCGGGGTGTTCTCCAGCGTCGGTGAAGCCTGCTCCAATAATTCCACCGACTGCTACCTGTACCTGTATCCGCACGCGAACTTCAACACCAGCTATTCCCCGGGCCGGGCGATTCCGCCGCTGGACATCTTCGGCTTCGCGCGCTCGCCCACCTATAACGCCAGCTATTACAACCCCGGCGAAGTCTATGAGCCCTGGCGCAATGCCAACGGTACGTTGTGGGCCAATGCCAGCATTACCGCCGCGCGTGCCGATCCGCGCAGTGGCTTCAATGGCAATGGTGTCGCCTACGATCTGACCAGCAATCGCACGACCACCGGCGAGAGTTTCCAGTTTGTGGCCGGCATGACGATCCCGGACCTGACCGGCACCGGTACCCGCTACTACCAGAACAATGCGTGGCGTACCGCTTCACGCAGCATCACCAGTGATACCACCATTGCGGTGGATTACTTCCCGGCTACCTTCTACCTGCCGGCCAATGCCCCGGCGCCGGCCGGTTACCGTACCGAAGATACCTATCGCCCGGTGATCGCCGGTGCCTGCGGCCCCAGCTGCAACATGCGCCGCTACCAGATCAAGAGCGCCAACTACGCCAGCACCGCCGCCTACAACGCGGCGATCCAGAACTTCGCCAACTGGTTCCAGTACCACCGCAATCGCATCCTGGCCATGGTTGGTTCGGCCAGCCATGCGATGGTGGATGTCAACAACATGCGGGTGGGCTACTTCACCATCAACAAGCTCAGCCCGGTGACCATGTACGACATGGCCTCCAACAAGGCCGACCTGTATACCCAGATCTACAAACTGGCCCCGGCCGGCGGCACCCCCAACCGCCAGGCGGTGGACTACCTGGGCAAGCAGTTCCGGCGCACCGATGACGGCGCACCGGTGAAGCTGGCCTGCCAGAAGAACGGCGGCATGCTGTTCACCGACGGCTACACCAATACCTCCAGTACGGTCAGTGGCTATGCCAACGCCGACGGCACCGGCGTCACGCCGTTTGTCGGCGCGCCGTTCAAGGATGCCTACAGCAACACCATCGCCGACGTGGCCGCGGCCTACTACGGCGGCGCCGCGTGGACGCCGCTGCGCAGCGATACCGACTTCCCGGCCGGTCTGGTACCGGTCAGCAACCAATGCAAGACGCTGGATCCCACCACCCCGGCATGGAAGCGGCTGGATTGCCAGACCAACCTGCACATGAATTTCTACGGCGTCACCCTGGGTGCGCAGGGCAAGATCTACGGCGTCAACCAGGCCGCGACCGACGACCCCTATGCCAATCCGCCGAACTGGGACGGCAACGGCAACCCGGTGGCGGTGGACGACGGTACCGTGATCGACGAACTGTGGCACGCGGCGATCAACAGCCGCGGCGAATTCATCAACGCGCAGACCCCGGCCGAGGTCACCGCGGCGATGCGCCGCGTGCTGTCCTCGATCAGCGCCGGCGGCTCGCCCTCGGGCAGCATTGGGTCGACCGGTGCGCGCATCGGCGCCGGCTCGCTCAGCGTGATCCCGCGCTACGACATCGCCAACGAGGGCACCGACTGGTACAGCCGGCTGCGCGCCTCCAAGGTCAGCGTCAACCCCAAGACCCAGGTGGCCGAATACACCGAGGTCTGGGACGCGGCGACGCAGCTGAGTTCCACCGGCCGCCAGATCGTGCTGAACAAGAACGGCACCGCAGTGGATTTCAGCAGCACCAACGTGGCCTTGGCCGATCTGTGCCAGGGCCCGCTGGCGGTCTGCACTGAGGACCCGACTAAGGAGCAGAACCTCACCGCCCTCGGCGCCACCAGTGCTACTGCGGTTGCTTACCTGCGCGGCGATGCCTCGCGTGAAGTACGCAATGGTGGCATCTTCCGCGATCGCACCACGCTGCTGGGGGACATCATCAATTCCAACCCGGTGATCAGTTCGCCGCTGGACGACTACGGTTTCCGCCAGCTCGGCGGCAGCCTGGCCACCTCGTACGGCAACTACCTGGCGACCAAGGTCAAGACCCAGAACTACATGGTCTATGTGGGCGCCAACGACGGCATGCTGCACGGCTTCGACGGCGGCATGAACGGCAGCAGCCAGGACACCACCGATGGCGGCAAGGAGCGCCTGGCCTATATCCCGGCCACCGCATTGGGGCATATGGGCAACCTGCTGTTCCCGTACAAGTCCTCCGCCAGCGGTCAGAAATTCCAGCACCGCTATTACGTCGATGGCCCTGTGGCCGTGTCGGACATGTTCGATGGCGTCAACTGGCGCACTGCCGTGGTCGGCACTGCCGGCGCCGGCGGCCGCTCGGTGTTTGCGCTGGATGTCACCGATCCCACCAAATTCGGCCCCGGCAACGTGCTGTGGGAGATCAACGACCGCAACACCAGCCTGTCGCTGGATGTGCGCAACAGCATCGGCCACGTGTTGGGCAAGCCGGTGATCGTGCCGGTCCGCTCGGGTGCCAACGTGGTGTGGAAGGCGATCTTCGGCAACGGTTACGGCAGCGTCAACGGCAAGGCCGTGCTGTTCGTGGTGGACATGGTCACCGGCAGCGTCTCGATGATCGAGGCCGCTGAGGCCAGTTCCACTGTGGCCGGCAGCAACGGCCTGGGCAACATCGTGGCGATCGACCGCTGGAGTGGTACCACCCAGACCGCTCGCGGCCGTGATGGCGCCGCCGACACCGTGTATGCGGCCGACCAGCGCGGCGCGTTGTGGAAGTTCGACCTACGCAGCGCGGCCACCAGCATCACCACCCCGGTGTTCACCACCGCCACCCATACCGAAACCTCGGGCAGCAACACGCTGACCTACCGCCAGCCAATCACCGGCGGCCTGACCGCCGCCACCGGCGCCGGCGGTGGGGTGATGCTGTTCTTCGGTACTGGCAGCTTCTCCTTCTACAACGACACGGCCGACACTTCGCAGCAGGCGCTGTACGGGGTCAACGATGTCAGCAACGGCGCCCCGGCCACCACGCTGGGGCCGTCCAACCTGCAGGTCTACTCGGTGGTGACCACCGGCGAGGAACGCACCCTGACCGCCGGGAGCGTGCCAGCCAACGCGCGTGGCTGGACCATCGTGCTGCCATCGACCACCGGCGAGCGTTTCGTCGGCAACCCCAGCATCGTCGGCGGCACCCTGTTCATGCCGACCTATGTGCCGAACCGGGAGACCGTGGGTTGCTCGACCAGCGGCTCGAACTGGCTGTTCGGGGTGGAGGCGCTGACCGGTGCCGGCGCGATGTCGGACATGCGTTTCGGCAGCCCGGAGGGTACCAGTCCGGGTAAGGGCACGGCCGCGGTCGGGCTGAAGACCAACGGCACTGCGCCGGTCAAGGATGTCGGTGTCTCGGCGATCCCACGCCTGCGCAGTGGCGGCGGCTCCGGTCCGCCGGGCGGCAACTCGTGCTGGATGGTGGTCAGCGTCGCCGGTGGCGAGCCGATGTACGCGCCATACCCCTGTGGCCGCCAATCCTGGCGCCAGGTGCAGTGACCATGAAAGAACAGGACCTCACGACCATGAATCGCCTCCGCAAAGCCCCGTCGATGGTGGCCGGTTTCACCTTGATCGAATTGATGCTGGTGATCGGGGTGATCGCCGTCCTCAGCGCCATCGCCTATCCGTCGTACCTGGACCAGGTGCGCAAAAGCCGCCGCGGCGCGGTCAAGGCCGACCTGGTGGAATACGCCCAGCGCGCCGAGCGCCAGCATTCCTCCTCCAACACCTACGCCGGTTACGCGCTGCCGTACACGGTGTCGCCGCGCGAGGGCGGCACCGCGTACTACAACCTGAAGGTGGATACGACCCAGTCCACCTTCACCATCACCGCCACCCCGCAGGGCAGCCAGGCCAAGGACAAGTGCGGCGAGATGACCATCGACCAGGCCAACCGCAAGACTGCCGAGACCACCTTGAGCGAGTGCTGGTAAACCGGTGCGGGCAGGGCGCGGCCGCGTGCAGGGCAGGCAACGCCGAAGGTGTTGCCCTTCGGCAAAAGCGCCATTACAATGCGCCTCCCCGCCCGAATAGCTCAGCCGGTTAGAGCACTTGACTGTTAATCAGGGGGTCGTTGGTTCGAGTCCAACTTCGGGCGCCAGATACTGAAAAGCCGCGAGAAATCGCGGCTTTTTCGTGTCCGTGCGGCAACGGCCGCCGCACCTTCAGGGCAGGCAACCGCCGGCCTGCTCCAGGCGCTCGGAGCGGATCCGGCCGCTGTTGTTGACCACCACCTTTCCCCAGAGATGATCGCCGCTGCAGATCTTCAACTGCAGGTTGGTACCCAGTGCGCGGCCGTCCGCCAGATAGCGGATATGCGCGCGGCCTATGCTGGACTGGATGTGCCAGCCGGGCGGGTAGTCCAGCTGCTGGTGGCGCAGCACCGTGGCCTCGGTGGCCGCGCCGGCGCGGGTGGGCCGGATGATCCAGCCCTGCGCCCAGCCGCTGGGGTCGCCGCTGCAGCGCACGCCGTCGCTGCTCGGGCACATGCTGATTTCCGCGTGGTGCTGGATCGCGGCCAGCCGGGCGAACGCCAGGTGGCTGCTGACCAGGTGCCGGGCACTGGCCGCGCGCTGGCGGTCCAGCAGCTGCTGGCCGGCCGGCAGGGCCAGCGAGGCCAGCGTGGCCAGTACCACCATCGCGGTGATGGCCTCCAGCAGGGTCCAGCCGCCGGCAGGGGCGGCGCGCGGGGGTCCGGATCGGGTCATGGCCGGGCTCGGCAGGTTGGGGCGGGAGATCAGCCTGCGCTGGACAGCCAACGCGTCCCATCAGGGACCGCCGCACGCGGTTGTCGGCGACCTTCTCAGCCGGCCGTCACCATTGCCCCCGGTATACTGGAGGGCCCGGGCATTGGCGGCACCATGAGCGATCGGTTTGAACTTGTATCCCCGTATTCACCGGCGGGCGACCAGCCGGCGGCGATCGAAAAGCTGACGGCCAATTTCCAGGCCGGCATCGCCAAGCAGACCCTGCTGGGCGTGACCGGTTCGGGCAAGACCTACACCATCGCCAACGTCATCCAGAACGTGCAGAAGCCGACGCTGATCATGGCGCCGAACAAGACCCTGGCCGCGCAGCTGTATGGCGAGTTCAAGGCGTTCTTCCCCAACAACGCGGTGGAGTATTTCGTCAGCTACTACGATTACTACCAGCCCGAGGCCTACGTGGCCGCGTCGGACACCTTCATCGAGAAGGACAGTTCGATCAACGAGCACATCGAGCAGATGCGCCTGGCCGCCACCAAGACCCTGCTGTCGCGCCCGGATGCGATCGTGGTGGCCACCGTGTCGGCGATCTACGGCCTGGGCGCGCCGGAAGACTACCTGTCGCTGCGGCTGATCCTGTCCACCGGCGAGCGCATCGACCAGCGCGACCTGATCAACCACCTCACCTCGCTGCAGTTCACCCGCAACGAGTACGAACTGCAGCGCGGTACCTTCCGCGTGCGCGGCGAGGTGATCGATGTGTTCCCGGCCGAGTCCGACAGCGAGGCGGTACGGATCGAGCTGTTCGAGGGCGAGGTCGAGCAGATCAGCATGTTCGACCCGCTCACCGGCGAGAGCCTGCGCAAGCTGATGCGCTACACCCTGTATCCCAAGACCCACTACGCCACCACCCGCGAGCGCGTGCTGGCCGCGGTGGAGACCATCAAGGCCGAGCTCAAGCCGCGCCTGGAACAGCTATATGAGCAGAACAAGCTGGTCGAGGCGCAGCGCCTGGCCCAGCGCACCCAGTTCGACCTGGAAATGATGGCCGAGGTCGGCTTCTGCAATGGCATCGAGAACTATTCCCGGCACCTCACCGGCAAGGCCCCGGGCGAGCCGCCGCCGACCCTGTTCGACTACCTGCCGCCGGACGCGTTGCTGGTGATCGACGAATCGCACGTGACCATTCCGCAGATCGGCGCGATGTTCAAGGGCGACCGCTCGCGCAAGGAAACCCTCGTGGAGTTCGGTTTCCGCCTGCCGTCGGCGCTGGACAATCGGCCGCTGCGGTTCGAGGAATGGGAGGCGCGCTGCCCGCGCAGCATCTATGTCTCCGCTACTCCGGGCCCGTACGAATTGCGCGAGGCGGCCGATGAAATCACCGAACTGGTGGTGCGCCCGACCGGGCTGATCGATCCGGTGGTGGAGATCCGCCCGGTCGGTACCCAGGTCGACGACCTGATGAGCGAGGTCAACGAGCGCATCAAGCTCGGCGACCGCGTGCTGGTCACCACCCTGACCAAGCGCATGGCCGAGAACCTCACCGACTACCTCACCGAACACGGCATCCGCGTGCGCTACCTGCACTCGGACATCGACACCGTCGAACGGGTGGAGATCATCCGCGACCTGCGCCTGGGCAAGTTCGACGTGCTGGTCGGCATCAACCTGCTGCGCGAAGGCCTGGACATGCCCGAGGTGTCGCTGGTGGCGATCCTGGATGCGGACAAGGAAGGCTTCCTGCGCTCCACCGGTTCGTTGATCCAGACCATCGGCCGCGCCGCGCGCAACCTGCGCGGCAAGGCGATCCTGTACGCCGACAAGACTACCCGCTCGATGCAGGCGGCGATCGACGAGACCGACCGCCGCCGTGCCAAGCAGGTGGAGTACAACACGCTGCATGGCATCACCCCCAAGTCGGTGTTGCGCCCGATCACCGATGTGCTCGAAGGCGCGCGTTCGGAGGCGGCCGAGAAGGAGTCGCGCGGCAAGGGCAAGGGGCGCGCCGGAAAGGTGGCCGAGGAAGCAGTGGATTACCGTACGCTTGGCCCGGCCCAGATCGCCAAGCGCCTGCAGGCGCTGGAACAGAAGATGTACCAGCATGCGCGCGACCTGGAATTCGAGGATGCCGCCCAGGTCCGCGACCAGATCCGCCAGCTGAAAGAGGCCAGCCTGCGCTGAACCCCGGTGGCGAAATACCTTCACAAAACAGTTGCGCTTCCCGGGAGGCGCCCGTAATATACGCGGCCTGCACCGACGCAATTGCGCCGGCGCAGCGGGAAGAAACGGGCGGTTAGCTCAGCGGTAGAGCACTACCTTGACATGGTAGGGGTCACAGGTTCGAACCCTGTACCGCCCACCACTCCGGCCTCCAGCAGGCGCGGGTGGAAACGAAGAAGGCCAGCCATCGCGCTGGCCTTTTTGTTGTTCCGGTCCGCTCGGCGGCGCTGCCTGCCGGCGCGATTCCCGTGCCGGCGATCGTTTGCTTCTGGGGTGCCTGCCAATGCCGTATGCGAACACCGAAAAGCTGTTGCAGCTGCGCGAGCGCATTCCTTCGTTCCGTTGCATCGTCGGCTGCCACGATTGCTGCGGGCCGGTGACGGTGGCCAGCGAGGAGATGGCGCGGTTGCCGGTCAAGACCGAGGCCGAGCACGCTGCGGCCCTGGCCGAGTTGAGCTGCCCCTACCTGGGCCAGCACGGCTGCGAGGTGTACCACGAGCGGCCGCTGATCTGCCGGCTGTTCGGCACCACGCCGCGTCTGCTGTGCCCCAACGGCCAGCGCCCGGTGTACATGATCGATACCCAGGCCGAGGACGACATCCACCAGTTCCTGCGTTCGACCCGGCAGGTGCTGCTGTAACGGTGGGCGATGCAACGCCAGGTGCAGCCCGCTGTGCCTATGCTGCCTCAGGCGGTCCCCACACGCGGTAATCACCGACGCCCACGCACGGGTCGTGCCGATAGCGATGCTTCGCGGTCTGTCCAAGCATGCGGTTTTCAGCCCGGCTACCGGCATGTCAGTGTCGCATCAGATCGCAAACAGTCCACCACCTGCGCCTGTGCCCGTGTTCGGCAAGGCCTGCGCGGCCGCACTGTTGTGCGGGGTGTGCCTGCTGGTGTTCGCGCCGGTATTGCTGCCACGCGGCCCTGCGCTGGCCGGCGTCGCCGCCGGGATGGCGCTGTGGCTGTGGCCGTCACGCCTGCGCTGGTTGGGCGCGGCCCTGTTCGGCCTGGGCTGGGCCGGTGTCCACGGCCATGCCGCGCTGGAGCGGCAGTTGCCGGCCCATGCTGCGGCCACCGAGTACGCGTTGCAGGGCAGGGTGGTCGGCCTGCCCGAGCATGGGCCGCGCAGTACCCGCTTCCGTTTCCAGGTCGATGACACCGCCGCGATGCCACCGGCGGTGCGCGGGCGGGTGTTCGCGCTGGGTTGGCATGACCTGGGGACGCGCGCTGCGCCGCCTGCACGCCGGCACTTGCAGGGCGGTGCCCGCTGGGCCTTGAGCGCGCGCCTGCGGCCGCCGCGCGGCCTGCTCAATCCCGGCGGTTTCGACGCCGAGCGCCACGCGCTGCTGGAGGGCATCGCCGGTACCGGCTATGTGCGGCCGGCGCCGGCGGCGCAGGCACTGGGTGAGCCGACCGGGCTGCCGGCCTGGCGCGAACGCATGGCCACGGCGATCGCCAGCCAGGTGCGCGGCGACGGCGCGCGCTTCGTGCAGGCACTGGCACTGGGTGATACGCGGGGCTTGAGCCAGGCCGACTGGGACGATCTGCGCGCACTGGGGCTGACCCACCTGGTCGCCATCTCCGGTTTTCATGTCGGTCTGGTGGCCGGCGTCGCCGCCTGGCTGGCCGCCCTGGGCTGGCGGGCACTGCCGCTGCTGGGGCGGGTGTGGCCACGGCCGCTGGCGGCGGCCATCGGCGCGGTGGCCGGGGCGGCGCTGTACGCCGCTGTGGCCGGCTTCGCGCTGCCCACGGTGCGCACGGTGCTGATGATCGCGGTGGTGGCCGCGGCGCGCTGCACGCGGCGGCGGGCCACGGTGGGGCAGGCACTGGCCCTGGCAGCGCTGGCGATGCTGCTGTTGGACCCGCTGTCGGTGCTGGCGCCGGGGTTCTGGCTCAGCTTTGCCGGCGTGCTGTGGCTGGTCTGGTGCCTGCCGGGGCGCGACCAGCACTGGCTGCGCACCTTTCTGAGCGCGCAGGGGGTGGCGACGCTGGCGCTGCTGCCGCTGGGGGTGGCCTGGTTCGGCCAGGCCTCGCGCGCCGGGCCGCTGGTGAACCTGCTGGCGATTCCCTGGTGGAGCCTGGTGGTGGTGCCGTTGGCCCTGCTCGGCACCGCGCTGGAGGCGCTGGTCGACGGTGCCGGGCGCTGGCCCTGGCAACTGGCCGGGTGGTGTTTCCAGGTCAGCTGGTGGCTGTTCGGCTGGGCCGCGCGCAGCGAACTGGCCCTGTGGTGGTTGCCACAGGCCGGGCGCATGGCGCTGCTGGCGGCATTGCTGGGGGTGTTCTGGCTGCTGCTGCCGCGGGGTGGTGGCGCGCGCCTGCCGGCGCTGCTGTTGTGCCTGCCGTTGTTGTGGCCGGCCCGCGCGCGCCCAGGCCCGGGCGAGGTGGAGTTGCTGGTGATGGATGTGGGGCAGGGCCTGGCGGTATGGGTGCGCACGGCCCGGCACCAGTTGCTGTACGACGCCGGGCCGGCCGCCGAGGCAGGCTTCGATGCCGGCGAGCGGATCGTGGTGCCGACCCTGCGTGCATTGGGCGAGGGCCGGCTGGACCGGGTGGTGCTCAGTCATGCCGACCAGGACCATGCCGGCGGCGTGGCGGCGGTGCGCCGGGCCTTTGCCGCCCCGCCGCTGCAGGCGCCGGCCGGCGCGCCGGTCGCCCTCAGCCAGCCGTGCGTGGCCGGGCAGGGCTGGCGCTGGGATGAGGTGGGTTTCCGTTACCTGCATCCGCCCGGCCCGGCCCGCTACGTGGGCAATGAAAGCAGCTGCGTGCTGCGCATCGACACCGGCTATGGGGCGATCCTGCTGGCCGGCGACATCGGCGCGCGCAGCGAGGCGCTGCTGCTGCAGGCCGCGCCGCAGTCGCTGCGCGCGCAGGCGGTGATCGTGCCGCATCACGGCAGTGCCGGTTCCTCCACGCCGGCCTGGGTGCAGGCGGTGGCGCCGCAGCTGGCGATCGTCTCGGCCGGGCATGGCAACCGCTTTGGGCATCCGCGTGCCGCCGTGGTGGCGCGCTGGCAGGGCGTGGGCGCCGAAGTGCTAAGTACCGCCGACAGCGGCGCGCTGCGCGTGTGGCTGGGGCGTGAAGGCCTGCAGGTGCGTGAACAGCGGGTTTTTCAGCCGCGTTGGTGGGATGCCGCGGAGCGGGCGCGGTCGGCTGCTATCCTATCGGCGGTCAAACAGGCGGCCGATGGGCCGGAGGGTTGAAACGTGTGGGAACTGGTCAAGGCCGGTGGCTGGCCGATGGTGCCGCTGCTGCTGTTGGGCGTACTGGCTTTGGCGATCGTCCTGGAGCGTTTCTGGACCTTGCGGCGTAACGAGGTGCTGCCCCCCGGGCTGGGCCAGGAAGTGCGCAACTGGGCCGCACGCGGCAAGCTCGACCCCAGCCACATCCAGTCGCTGCGGGCCAATTCGCCGCTGGGCGCGCTGCTGGCGGTCGCGCTGGAAGCGCGCAACCGGCCGCGCGACCAGATCCGCGAGCGCATCGAGGATGCCGGCCGGCACCTGGTACACCGCATGGAGCGTTTCCTGAACGCCCTGGGCACGATTGCCTCGGCAGGCCCGCTGCTGGGCCTGCTCGGCACGGTGGTGGGCATGATCCAGATGTTCCTGGGCATCCTCGACCACGGCGTGGGCGATGTGAACCAGCTGGCCGGCGGTATCGGCAAGGCGCTGGTCTGCACCGCCACCGGCATGATCGTGGCGATTCCGGCGCTGATGTTCCATCGCTATTTCAAGGGCCGCATCGGCGGTTATGTGATCGAGATGGAACAGGAAGCCGGCGCCCTGCTGGACGCGCTCGACGGCCGCCCGGGGGTGATGAACGCCACCGCCCGCGCCAACCCCGCCGCCGGCGCGGCGCCGGTCACGGCCAAGGGCTGACGGATGCGCATCCGCAATGACCGGGTCCAGGACGAGCCGCACATCGATCTGGTCCCGCTGATCGATGTGATCCTCGTGCTGATCATCTTCTTCGTGGTCACCACCACCTTCGACGCGCGGTCGACCCTGCAGCTGCAGCTGCCGACCGCCAGCCAGCAGAACCACGCCGAGCCGCCGCGCGCGCTGAGCGTGCTGGTCAACGCCGAAGGGCGCTATTTCATCAACGACCAGGAAGTGCTGCGCACCGACGTGGAGTCGGTCAAGCAGACCATCGCCGCCGTGGCCGGCAGCGATCGTGAGCAGACCGTGCTGCTGCGCGCCGATGCGCGCACCCCGTACCAGGCCGTTGTCACCGCCCAGGATGCCCTGGGCCAGCTCGGCTTCCGCCGCATTGCCATTGCTACTGCGCCGGAGGTGCATCCATGAGTAACCAACACCCGCCGATCTGGCCGATCTACAAGCGCCTGCTCGGCTATACCCGCGCCTATTGGGTGTTCATGGTGGCGGCGGTGATCGCCATGATCATCGAGGCGCTGGCCGGCTACCACTTCACCAAGCTGATGGAACCGCTGGTCAACCGCGGCTTCGTCAACCCCGAGCCGAAGATGGCGGTGATCCTGCCGTTGACCATCCTGGGCCTGTTCATGATGCGCAGCCTGGCCACCCTGGTCAGCGACTACACGCTGGCCCGCACCGGCCGCAGCGTGGTCCGCGACCTGCGCGAACAGGTGCTGGAAAAGTACCTGCACCTGCCGTCCTCGCACTTCGATTCCGAAGCCACCCCGGTGATGGTCAGCCGCCTGAACTTCGACACCGAGCAGGTCACCCAGGCCAGTGCCGATGCGCTCAAGACCCTGGTTGCCGACACCCTGACCATCATCGCCATGCTGGTGGTGATGCTGCAGATGAGCGTCAAGGTGACCGTGGCGATGCTGGTGGTGGTGCCGCTGATCGGGGTGATCGTTTCGTTCGTGGGCAAGCGCTACCGGCGCATCAGCCGTGGCATCCAGGATGGCATGGGCAGCATGGCCCAGACCGCCGAGCAGTCGCTGGCCGCGCAGCAGGAAGTGAAGGTGCATGGCACCCAGGCGCACGAGATCTCGCGCTATGCACGGCTGGCCAACCGCATGCTCGGCCTGAACATGAAGGTGGAAACCACCCGCGCGCTGGCCTCCAGTACGGTGCAGTTCCTGGCCGCGCTGGCGCTGGCGGTGATCGTCTGGGTGTCCACCCGCGAGGCCTTGGCCGGCAAGCTCAACGCCGGCCAGTTCATGGGCCTGATGACCTCGATGATGGCGATCATTCCTTCGCTGCGGCGCCTGACCAGCGTGCAGACCTCGATCTCGCGCGGCGTAGCCGCCGCCGAGCGCCTGTTCGGCATCCTGGACATGCCGGTCGAGCGCGACCAGGGCACCCGGCGCATCGGCCGCGCGCACGGCGAGCTGGCCTTCGAGCACGTGATGCTGCGTTACCGCGAGGACACCGGGATTGCGCTGGATGACATCAGTTTCGTGGCCAGGCCGGGC
Organism: Stenotrophomonas rhizophila; assembly: GCF_020857975.1. Lineage (GTDB taxonomy): Bacteria > Pseudomonadota > Gammaproteobacteria > Xanthomonadales > Xanthomonadaceae > Stenotrophomonas > Stenotrophomonas rhizophila_C. The sequence continues at coordinate 15,867 of NZ_JACWUO010000011.1, read as the reverse complement.
ACGGTGACCGCGATCGTCGGCCGCTCCGGCAGCGGCAAGACCAGCCTGATCCGGCTGGTGCCGCGCTTCTACGAACCCAGTGGCGGCCGCATCACCCTCGATGGCGTGGCCCTGGACGACTACCCGCTGGCCGACCTGCGCCGGCAGGTGGCGATGGTCGGGCAGAAGGTGATGCTGTTCGATGACAGCGTGGGCGCCAACATCGCCTACGGCATGGACGCCACCGAAGAACAGATCCGTGCCGCGGCCGAAGCGGCCAACGCCTGGGAGTTCATCGCGCGCATGCCGCAGCAGCTGCAGACCCCGGTCGGTGAAAACGGTGCGCTGCTGTCCGGCGGCCAGCGCCAGCGCCTGGCGATCGCCCGCGCGATCCTGCGCGATGCGCCGATCCTGATCCTGGATGAGGCCACCGCCGCACTGGACAACGAATCGGAGCGGCTGGTGCAGGATGCCCTGCAACGGCTGATGCCCGAGCGCACCACGCTGGTGATCGCGCACCGCTTGTCCACCATCGAGCATGCCGACCAGGTGCTGGTGATGGACCATGGCCGCATCGTCGAGCGCGGCACCCACCACGAGTTGCTGGCGCTGGGCGGGCTGTACGAGCACCTGCACAAGATGCAGTTCCGCGACAGGCAGGCCTGATGGCGGCCAAGGGCGCCCAGACGCCGTCGTACTGGTATGACGGCAGCACGGTTCCGTGGCCGGCGCGGCTGCTGGCCCCGCTGTACGGCGCGGCCATCGCGCTGCGCCGGCTGCTGTACCGGCGGCGCTGGCTGAAGCGGCATTCGCTGCCGGTGCCGGTGATCGTGGTCGGCAATGTCACCGCCGGCGGCACCGGCAAGACCCCGCTGACCATCGCCCTGGTCAACCGACTGCGCGAGGCCGGCTGGAAACCCGGCGTGGCCAGCCGCGGCTACGGCCGCGAGGATGCCGGCGTGGCGCGCTGGGTCGAGGCCGGCACCGCCACCGGCATCGGTGGCGACGAGCCGGTGCTGATCGCCTGGAAGACCGGTGTGCCGGTGCGGGTGGACGCCGACCGCGTGGCGGCCGGCAGGGCGCTGGTCGAAGCGGGTTGCAACATCATCGTCTGCGACGACGGGCTGCAGCATTACCGGCTGGCGCGCGACATCGAGATCGAAGTGGTCGACGCCCAGCGCCGCTACGGCAATGGCCGGCTGATTCCCGCCGGCCCGCTGCGCGAGCCGGCCAGCCGCGCCCAGGACTGCGACTTCCGCGTGGTCAACATGGGCCAGGCCAGCGATGGCGTCGGCGCGCAGCCGGCCTGCGGCTTCGGCGAATGGCCGATGCAGCTGCACATCGATACCGCCCAGCCGCTGAGCGGCGGCCGCCCGCGCGCGTTGAGCCATTTCCGCGGCCAGCGCGTGCATGCCGTGGCCGGCATCGCCCATCCGCAGCGGTTCTTCGACATGCTGCGCGCGCAGGGCATCGGCGTGGTGCCGCACGCCTTCGCCGACCACCACGCCTACCAGCCCGCCGACCTGCGCTTTGGCAGCGAACTGCCGGTACTGATGACCGAAAAGGACGCGGTGAAGTGCAAGGTGTTCGCCAACGAATGGCATTTCGCCGTGCCGCTGGCGGCCGACCTGCCGGCCGCGTTCTGGGTCAACCTGCTGGACCGGCTGGACAAGCTCGGCAAACGTTGACGGCTACGCCGCCGTGGCGGCACACCACGCTCGATTTCGCGCAGGCCAGGGCGCCTGCAATCCTGCAACCCGCAACATCGCCGAGAGCCCCCGCATGAGCCAAACCGTCGATTTCGTCGTCGCCATCCCCGCCCGCTACGCCGCCTCGCGCTTGCCGGGCAAGCCGCTGCGCCTGCTGGGCGGGCAGCCGCTGGTGCTGCGCGTGGCCGAGCGTGCGCTGCAGGCCGGCGCGCGCGAGGTATGGGTGGCCACCGACGACAGCCGCATCGCCGAGGCCTTGCAGGGCCTGTCCACGGTGCGGGTGGCGATGACCTCGGCCGCGCATGCCTCCGGCACCGACCGCCTGGCCGAGTGCGCCGCGCAGGCCGGCTGGGCCGACGACACCCTGGTGGTAAACCTGCAGGGCGATGAGCCGTTCGCCCCGGCCGAAGGCATCCGTGCGGTCGCCGAGGCGCTGGTCTACAGCGGCGCGGAGATGTCGACCCTGGCCACGCCGGTGGAAGACGCGCAGACCCTGTTCGATCCCAATGTGGTCAAGGTGGTGCGCAAGCAGAACCTGGACGCGCTGTATTTCAGCCGTGCGCCGATCCCCTGGCACCGCGACGCCTTCGCGCAGTCGCGCGATACCCTGGCCGGCCCGCACTGGCTGCGCCATATCGGCATCTACGGCTATCGTGCCGGCTTCCTGCGCCAGTTCGCCGCGCTGCCGCCCGGTGTGCTGGAACAGCTGGAATCGCTGGAGCAGCTGCGGGTGCTGGAAGCCGGCTACCGGCTGAGCGTGGCCTTGTCGCCGGCCGAGTTCCCGCCGGGCATCGACACCCCGCACGACCTGGAACGTGCCGAAACCTGGCTGGCCGCGCAGGCCTGAGCCGGCCGGCCCGGTGCCGCCGCGGCGGCCAACTGCGGCTGCCGTCGCAAATCTGGCGCGGCCGCGACGATTGCATGACGCCGACTCCGGCATAATCGGGGCATGAACGTACAGCCTGTCCAGGACCTGCCCGAATTCGCCACGTGGCTCAACGCCGCCCCGACCACCCTGACCGAGCTGCGCGGGCGCCCGGTGGTACTGGCCTTCGTCAACGCCGCCTCGGTGTGGTGCGCGCAACGGCTGGCCGAACTGGCCCAGTGGCAGTCGCGCAATCCCGGCAAGTTGCAGGTGCTGGTGCTGCAGGTGCCGCGTTTCGATTGCGAACGCGACCCGGTGCAGGCGCTCAAGCTGCTGCGCCGCCAAGGCCTGACCGCCCCGGCCCTGCTGGATGCGGACTGGGATGGTTGGCGCCGCTTCGGCGTGAGCGCCTGGCCGACACTGGTGCTGCTGGATGCGCAGGGCCGAGAGCGTGAGCGCCTGGTCGGTTTCGGTGGCGAACTGGAACGTGCGCTCAGCGCGCTGTGCGAGGGCGGCGCGCGCCCGGTCGACGGCGATCTGGCGCTGGCCCGCGAACTGCACCCCGAACCGCGGCTGCCGCTGCGCTTCCCGATGGGGCTGGTGGTCACCACCGAGCGCCTGTACATCGCCGACAGCGGCCACCACCGGGTGCTGGAATGCAGCCACGGCGGACGCGTGCTGCGCCAGTTCGGGCTGGGCACCGCCGATTTCATGGACGGTGGCCCCGGCGAGGCCGCCTTCCACCGCCCCCAGGGCCTGGCCCTGGAGCGCGAGTGGTTGTACGTGGCCGACACCGGCAACCATGCGCTGCGCCGCATCCACCTGCTGACCGGCCAGGTCGACACCCTGTGCGGCACCGGCCGCCCGGGCGAACCCACCGAAGGGGTGGTCGCCCAGCCGCGGCAGACCGCGCTGAACCACCCGCAGGGGCTGGCGGTGGCCGACAACCAGATCCATATCGCCATGGCCGGCGACAACCGCATCTGGAGCTACCACCTCGGCCAGCGCACCTTGAACTGGCGTGCCGGCTCGGGCGCCATCGACGAACGCGACGGCAGCGGCCACCTGGCCGCGTTCGCCCAGCCGGCCTCGGTGGCCGCGGTGCAGCAGGTGCTGTACGTGTGCGATGCGCTGGGCTCCTCGATCCGGGCCATGCAGCTGCGCGGCGACCTGGTGCAGACCCTGGTCGGTCAGGGCCCATGGGCGTTCGGCGAACAGGATGGCGCGCGCGCCATCGCCCAGCTGCAGTACCCACAGGCGATCGCACTGAGCCCGGATGCGCCGCTGCTGTGGATCGCCGACGCCGGCAACGGCCGGCTGCGCACCCTGCGCCTGGGCGGCGGCGAGCTGAACACCCTGGAGCTGCCGCGGCGCCTGCATGGGCCGGCCGGGCTGGCGCTGGGTGGCGGTGCGGTATGGATTGCCGAAACCGACGCGCACGCCGTGCTGCGTTTCGACCCGGTCAGCGGCGTTCTGAGCGACGTCCCGATCAGCGAATGACCGTGTCCACCGCTCCGGCCTTCGACGGCAAGGCATTCGCGGCGCACCTGAGTACCGCGCCCGGCGTCTACCGCATGTACGCTGCCGACGACAGCCTGCTGTACGTCGGTAAGGCGCGTGCGCTGCGCAACCGCGTCGGCAGCTATTTCAACGGCACGCCCAAGGCCACCCGGACCATGTCGATGCTGTCGCAGGTCGCGCGCATGGACGTGACCGTGACCCGTTCGGAGGCCGAGGCGCTGCTGCTGGAAAACCAGCTGATCAAGTCGCTGTCGCCGCGTTACAACGTGTCCCTGCGCGACGACAAGACCTACCCGCAGGTGCTGCTCACTCGCGAGCCATGGCCGCGCATCGCGCTGCACCGCGGCCCGCGCGCAGTGCCGGGGCGCTACTACGGCCCGTACCCGGGCGTGACCGCCGTGCGCGATACGCTCAACCTGATGCACAAGCTGTTCAAGCTGCGCAGCTGCGAAGACAGCGTGTTCCGCAACCGCACCCGGCCGTGCCTGCAATACCAGATCGGCCGCTGCAGCGCGCCGTGCGTGGAGCTGGTCAGCAGCGAGGACTACGCCGAATCGGTGCGCCGCGCCTCGATGTTCCTGGAAGGCAAGAGCGACCAGCTGACGCGCGAGCTGGGTAGCCAGATGCAGGCGGCCAGCGACGCGCTGGAGTTCGAACAGGCCGCGCGCCTGCGCGACCTGGTCACCGCGCTGCGCAGCATGCAGACCCGCCAGTACGTCGATGGCCGTGCCGCCGACCTGGACGTGCTGGCCTGTGCCACCCAGGGCGCCAACGCCTGCGTGATGCTGCTGGCCTTCCGCGACGGCCGCAACCTGGGCACGCGCCCGTTCTACCCGCGTACCAATGGCGAGGAGAGCGCCGAGGAGGTGCTGGGCGCCTTCGTTTCGCAGTATTACGTCGAGCATTCGCCGCCGCGCGAAATCCTGCTCGACCGCGAGATTCCCGATGCCGGCCTGATCGAATCGGCGCTGTCGGCCTCGGCCGAGCACAAGGTGCAGCTGAAGTGGAACGTGCGCGGCGAGCGCGCCGGCTACGTCGAACTAGCCAGCCGCAATGCGCAGATCACCCTGGTCAGCGAACTCACCAGCCGCAGCGCCCAGCATGCGCGCAGCGAAGACCTGCGGCAGATGCTGGGCCTGGCCGAGCCGGTCAAGCGGGTGGAGTGCTTCGACATCAGCCACACCATGGGCGAGGCCACGGTGGCCTCGTGCGTGGTGTTCGACGCCAGCGGCCCGGTGCGCAGCCAGTACCGTCGCTTCAACATCAGCGGCATCGAGCCGGGCGATGACTACGCGGCCATGCGCCAGGCCATCGAGCGGCGCTTCCGCCGCGCGGTCGAAGAGGACGGCGTGCTGCCGGACCTGCTGCTGATCGACGGTGGCGCCGGCCAGTTGGGCCAGGCGCAGGCCGCGCTGGCCGACCTGGGGGTGGAAGGGGTGGTGCTGGTCGGCGTGGCCAAGGGCGCCGAACGCCGGGCCGGGCACGAGGCCCTGGTGCTGCCCGATGGCCGCGAGCTGCGCCCCGGCGCGGCCTCCCCGGCGCTGCAGTTCATCCAGCAGGTGCGCGATGAAGCCCACCGCTTTGCCATCACCGGCCATCGCGGGCGCCGCCAGAAGGCGCGCATGACCAGCAAGCTGGAGGATATCCCCGGTATTGGCCCGCGCCGCCGCGCCAGCCTGCTCAAGCATTTCGGCGGCCTGACCGGGCTCAAGGCCGCCGGCGAGGCGGAAATCGCCAACGTGGAGGGCATCAATGACGCCCTTGCCGCACGCATCTACGCTAACCTGCATGGACTGCCCACGCCCACTGCGGGCGAGTAGAGAGACGCAATGAAGTTGACCCTCCCCACCTGGCTGACCCTGCTGCGGATCCTGATGATCCCGGTGCTGGTGCTGGTGTTCTACCTCCCCTACAAGTGGACCAATTTCGCCTCGGCGGCGATCTTCGGCCTGGCCGCGTTGACCGACTGGCTGGACGGCTGGATCGCCCGCCGCTACGACTTGGCTTCGGCCTTCGGCGCCTTCCTCGACCCGGTCGCCGACAAACTGATGGTGGCCGTGGCCCTGTTCCTGATCGTGCAGGGGCATCCCACCGCATGGATGGCGGTGTGGGCGGCGGTGATCGTCGGCCGTGAAATCGCCGTGTCGGCGCTGCGCGAATGGATGGCCGAAATCGGCCAGCGCGCCAAGGTGCGGGTGGCGCTGATCGGCAAGATCAAGACCACCGCGCAGATGGTGGCGCTGCTGTGCCTGTTGTATTCGGTGGCGCCGCATACGCCGATGCAGGAAATCTGGATGGGCATCCCGGTGTTCCATATCGGCGACTGGACCCTGGCCATCGCCTCGATCCTGACCCTGTTCTCCGGGCTGCAGTACCTGCACGCGGCGTGGCCGAGCCTGCGCGAGGACGAGCGTGCCGCGCGCGAAAACGCCCGGGCGAAAAAGAACGGCTGAGGGCTGTTGACAGCCCCGTGTTTGGCTGTAGAATTTCGCCTCCCAAGCGGGAATAGCTCAGTTGGTAGAGCGCAACCTTGCCAAGGTTGAGGTCGCGAGTTCGAGTCTCGTTTCCCGCTCCAGACAAGGCGTTCGCTGCGGTTCCACCGTAGTGCGGCGCAAACGCGAAAAGCGGCCTTCGGGTCGCTTTTTTGCGTTTGTTCCTCTCCCTTCGTCAGCACCGCCTGCGTGATCGTTCATGCGCTGCCGGACGGCAGATGCGCAGCTCCATCGCCATGCCCACCGTCCCGTCACTACCGCTTGTCGGCCGGCGCATGCAGGCGTCGGCCGGCCGCCTCGGCGCGACCCTGCCGGCGGGCGACCAGGATGCCCGCCGCCACCACCGCAATGCCCAGATAGGTGGTCCACTGGATCACCTCGCCGAACATCAGGGCAGCCCAGATCAGGGTGACCGGCGGTTCCAGGTAGACCAGTGCCGACGCCCGGGTGGCCGACATCCATTTCAGCAGGCGCCACAGGCTCAGGTAGGCGATGAAGGTGGAGAACACCGTCAGCCATGCCACCGACACCCATACCTGCGTGCTGCCCGGCACCGCGATCAAACCCAACGGTACGCCGGTGGCCGCCAGCAGCATCCAGGTGGCCACCGACTGCAGGAACAGCGGCAGCAGCAGCCCGTCCTGGCTGTGGCCGGTGGCCAGCACCGCCTGCCGACGCTGGTAGAGCGTGGCGATGGACAAGGTGACCGCCGCGATCAGCGGCAATGCGTACACCCCCGGGCTGAGTGGCCGGGCGGCCAGGCCGTACTCACCGGCAATCACCACGCTGACCCCGGCAAAGCCGATCCCCAGCCCCAACCATTCGTACAGGCCGCTGCGCTCCTGCCGGCCTCGGCTCAGCGATGCGGTGATCAACGGTTGCAGGGCGCAGATGACCGCGGCGATGCCGGCCGGCAGGCCGCCGCGGATGGCGATGTAGACGCTGACCAGATAGGCGAACTGGGCCAGCAGGCCGATCACCGCGTTGTAGCGCACCTGCGCCCAGGTCAGGGCAGCCAACCGGTGCCAGACCAGCGGCAGCAGGCACAGGTTGACCAGCGCAAAGCGCCAGAACAGCAGGTTGATTGCACCTGCGTCGGCGGTGCCCAGCCGCGCGCCGATGAAGCCCGAACTCCACGACAGCACGAACACCGCCTGCAGCGCCAGCAGCGAGAGCGGGCGGATCAGCACCGGCGCGCCTCGGCGCGGCCCAGCTCTTCGAAGGTGATCGGCACGATGCCCAGCGCGGCGAACTGGCGCTGCGCCGGGGTGAGCACGGTCCAGCGCAGGCGCAGCCAATGCGGGAGGGTGGCGGCGATGCCGTCGTCCGAGGCCAGGTGCCAGAAACGGTTGGAGTCCTGCCGCGCGTAGGGGCAATGGAACGACAACACCAGCGACATGCGCCGCCCGCGCTGTACCGGGCACACGCCGTGGAACACCCGGCTGCCGTAGAGGAACAGCGCGTCACCGGCCTCGTTCAACGGCGCGGCCTCGACGCTGCGGCAGTCCTGCACGTCGAAGGTGTCGATGGTGTGGTTGTGGAACAGGAACTGGCCGCCGCTGTAGTCCGCCGCATTGGACAGCACCAGGTTGAGCACGTAGTTGGTACCGTCGGTGTGCCACATGCCGACCTGTTCGCGTGGCTGGCCGGCGCAGGCCGGGTAAAAATAATTGACCTGGGCGCGGGCGTTGACCATCGGGTAGGGCAGCAGCGGCACCCCGGCGATGCGCGACACCGCCAGCAGGAACGCGCGGCTGTGCATCATGCCGTGCAGGAACGGCGACAGCGCAGTCGCCCCGCGGGTGCGGCGCGAGATGATCCAGTCGCTGTTACCTGCACAGTGTTCCAGGCCCGTGCAGATGCGTTGCAATGTGGCCACCGCCTCGGCAGTCAACAGGCGGTGCACCACGCTCAGGCCGGTGATGGCCCCCGACGCGATGTTGGGGTGGGGGCTGCGGGCATAACCCAGGTCGGCCAGGCTGCGGCTGTCGCTGATGACCGGGCCGGCCGGGGACAGCAACGTGTCCTGCCACCGGCACGGTATGTCCAGCGGGGCAGTTGTGCGCGACGGCGCGCGTTGCAGCGTCGATTTCAGCGCCAGCTTCACCCGGCCAAGGCCGCGTGCGAACAGGGGGAGTGGGGTGGTGCGGTGCATGGCGTGTCGCTCCCGCGGTCAGGGGGATGGGAGGTGCTGGGCGATCTGGCAGCGCACCGATCCATCGCCGCTGGCGAGCTCGTCCAGCACCGTGCAGTTGCCATGCAGGCGCCTGACCCGGCGGAACTGCTCGGGCGTGTACTTGATGCAGCAGTTGGTCAGCAGATAGCCGCGTTGCTGCCGCTGCTCGACCGGTTGCAGGGTGACGGCCACATGCAGTAACTCGCCGCCGATCTTCAGGCGAACCAGGTGGACGTGGTGGTCGCCCAGGGCGACAAAACCCTGCTGGAGCGCGACCAGGCTGGAAAACTGCCGCATGCCCGGATGGGCGTAGAAGGCGGTGATGCAGCTTTCCAGGCCTTCCTCGTACATCTGCATTTCCGAAATGATGCAGGTGCGCTCATCGGCCAGGGTACGGATCAGGCGCCCGGTGGCGGCCGGCGGCTCGTTGCCTTCCTGGAAACCGAACATCGTGATCAGGGTCAGGTCCTGATCGTGGCGCAGCGTTTCCTGCGTCACACTGCGATAGTCCGCAGCCAGGTAGTGGAAGCGGGCCGGGTCGGCGATGATCGGCATCAGCGTTGCGCGCATGGCGGGTTCGGAGGTGCTGTTGATGTCGATCGCGGTGTAGCGCAGGGTTGCCGCTGCCCGGGTGAGCCGGGCCAGGATGCAGCGGGTCTTGACCGGCTCGGGTCCCAGCTCGACATAGTGCACGTGGTTGCCGTCGCTCAACGCGGCGAGCCGTTGGGTCAATTGCGTCAGCAGGCTTTTCAACGAACCGTGGCCCTGCCGGTCGGTGCACAGCCCGTCGGCGCCGATGCCCTGCTCGTTGAGCGCACACATCAGCAGGAAGATCTGATGGTGGATGCGATGATCCTGTGCGGGGTCCGATGGCGGCTGCAGGGTCGAGTATTTGGCGTGATTCTCCACGGTCCACAGGGCATCGCCCTGATACGGGCCACGACGCGTGAGCGAATCGACAACGACGGCGTTCAAGCTCATCCGGCTGCCTCCATTTCTGTGACTGGGATCGGTTCTCGCCCGCGTTCAATGCCGCTTCCGGTAGCCGATCCACCTTGACCCCACCCTAGGCGCGGAGAAAAATGCTGTACAGACGAATTAAGTGGACCGGTGATTCGGCACGATCAAATCAGGTGACCTGATGGGCAGAGGCTTCGATGTCGATGTATTGCGAACCTTCCAGGCCGTGGCAAGGCTGGGGCGCTTCAAGGCGGCGGCCGAGTATGTCCATCGCGGCCCTTCGGCGGTGACCTCGCAGATCCAGAGGCTGGAGGAAAAGGTCGGGCAGCAACTGCTGGTGCGCAGCAACCAGTGCGTGGAACTGACGCCGGCGGGCAGGCAGCTGCTGGGCGAGGCATCGCGCTTCCTGAGCGCGCATGACCGGCTGTTGGCCACGCTGGCGCCGCAGCAGATGACCGGCCAGGTGCGGCTGGGCGTGCCCGACGGCTATGCCGCCGATTTCATGCGCGATTTCCTGCCGCGGTTTGTTGCCCGCCACCCGAACCTGGAGCTGGAGGTAGTCGCACGCTCCAGTGCCGAGCTCGTCGACCTGTTTGGCCGACAACAGCTTGACCTGGCCCTGGCCGTCAGTGCCGATACGCCGGGGCCGGGCGAACGGCTGTGTTCAACCCGGCCGCGCTGGGCGGCGGCGGCCGACTTCCGCCCCGATCCCCATCGACCGCTGCCACTGGCGCTGCAGCTCAAAGGCTGCCCGTATCGGGAGGTGGCCATCACGGCGTTGAAGGCGCGCGGCATCCCGTACCGGATCCTGCTGGAAAGCGCCAACTGGCAGGCGGTGCTGGCCTGCATGGACAGTGGGCTGGCCATTGGCATCGTCGAAGGAGGCGCCGCCACCGATATCTGGCCGGCCTTGGCGGCAGGGCTGGATCTACCCACCCTTCCCGAGCATCACCTCTGCCTGCTGACAGACGCAGCCCATCCTGTCGCACTGCATCTGCGCGGCATATTGACCTCGACCCTGCAGCGGGAAGATTGGCCAGGGCACCCTGAGCGGACCGAATGCTGAGCGCGGTCTGAGCCCATGCAGTGACACATCTCCGGTTGCGGAGCGCCACGGGCATCAGTGGCATGGGCATGCTGCTCATTGCTGCCGGGCCCGGTCAGCCGGTTCACCCCGTCAGCGCGGCTTTCCCTTGCGTGCACTGCACCACGTGCGGAAATTCTCTCGATCAAAGTGCGGGCATTTGTTGTCGATGGGGATGTACAGATAGGGGGCTGCAGGGTCGTAAGTGAAGTGGTAGTAGTGCTTGCGGTCCTTGCCGTAGTGCCAGTAGCCCCCGGATCCCGAGTCGATGACGTACGGGTTGAAGAAGAATATCGACGACTCGGCCGGGATGAAATTGCTGCGGTCGGTGAGCAGCAGCCACGCGTTGGAGGCAAGGTTGGAGGTGCAACTGGTCATGATCGCGCTGACGGCTGCCGCGGCGAGGATCAGTTTGAGGTTTCTGCGCGAGCCGGGTTGCATGGCGATGTCTGCTGGTGTGCACGCAAAATCGTGCCAGCTGCGCTACGGCCTGGCAATGCAATGGTTGGCAATCTGCAACGCAGGTCGATGACTTCATTCCCACTTCACCGACGCTTCATGGCCTCACCGCCGTGGCGCTGGATCCTGCGCACCCCGCTTGCGCAGGACGGCACTTCCCATGAACAGTACTTCTTCGGCATACGACTACGACCTGGTCGTGGTCGGCGCCAGCTTCGCCGGTGCAGCCTGTGCACTGGCTGCGGCGCACTACGGATTGCGCGTGTGCGTGCTGGAGCGCAAGGCCGACCCGGGCGCGCGGCTGCATACCACCGGCATCCTGGTCAAGGAAGTGGTCGAGCAGACCTGGCTGCGGCGCCTGCCAGCCGAACTGGTGCAGCGGGTGGAGCGGGTGCGCTTGTATGCGCCCAACCTGCGCAGCGTGCTGCTGGCCGCGCCGGGCTATTACTTCATGACCACCGACACGCCCAACCTGATGCGCTGGCTGGCCACGCAACTGCAGGCCAGCGGCGTGGACCTGCGCCTGCAGCAGTCCTTCACCCAGGCCCGGCGCGATGGCGAGGGTTGGCAGGTGGACGGGGCAGGGCGTACGCGCTATCTGGTGGGTGCCGATGGCGCCACTTCGCGGGTAGCCCAACGCACCGGGCTGGGTCGGGTGCAGGACGCGCTGTATGGCGTCGAGCAGGAATTTTCCGGGGTGCAGCTGCCCGAGGCCGGCGCGCTGCACTGTTTTGCCAGTACCCGCTTCGCGCCCGGCTACATCGGCTGGGTGGCGCAGAACCCCACCGGGATCCAGCTCGGCCTGGCCCTGCGCCACGATCCGGCCCGTGCCCGCCAGCCGGACATCGAGGGCTTTGCGCAGCACGTGCGCAGCGTGGTGGGCCTGCCGGCCGCGGCCCGGCCCAGTGCCACCCGCGCCGGGCTGGTGCCCTGCGGCCTGCCCGATGGCCCGATCGCAGCGCCGGGGGTAATCCTGACCGGCGATGCGGCCGGCATCGTCTCGCCGCTGTCGGCGGGCGGCATCCATTCGTCCTGGCGGCACGGCTGGGCGGTGGGCGATGCGGTCGCCCTGCACCTGCGCGGCAAGGGGCCGTCGCCCGAAGCCGTCGCGGTTCGCGCCGCGCCGCGCTTCCGCGCCAAGCGCGCGCTGCGCTGGGCGATGGATCACCTGCAGATGGACTGGCCGCTCAATCTGGCCCTGCACTCGCGCGCGCTGCGGCGGGTGGCCGAGCAGATCTACTTCCATCGGCGCGGGATGCGGATGGTGCCGTAGTTGTGGGGCCGGTGCAGGGGCCTTTGCGGGCTGTCCGACCAGCCAAGTTCACTAGCGCAGGCGCCTTGTGCGTATCCACCGGCGCACAACGCCTGCCGTATTGATGGTTGCATCTGTGCAAATGGCCAACAACACGGCTGCATTGAACAACAACAACCAGTTCATGTGGCTGCCGCGCACGGGTGGCTGATGCATTCCGGCCATTGCCCAGGGCACGGACCACAGCAGTAGGACAATCAGCAGGGCACTCAGCCGCCGCAGGCGCGGGAGCTTCCATGGGCGGGCGATCAGGGTGCCCAGGGCTATCTCCAGCGCCGTGATGATGCAAAACACGATCACTTGGGCAAGCGGATAGGGGGCCGGGCGGTCGTCATTCTGAGGTGGCCAGTAGTCCGGCTGGAAGCCGGAGGATATGTAGACGGTGACCATTGCCAGCCAAGCCAGGATCGCCAGGATCCAGAAGGGACGGGACGACGACGAGCTCATGGGAAGTGCGGCTGCGCAACTGCTGGCGTTACTACGGATAGCCTGTTGATGTCGAGCGTGAACGTGTGCTTGGCGACTGCCTTGCACTGCGGGCTTGGAATGAACATTTTGGTTAGGCTCGATTTGAGAGGGCGGCGCACGAGGAGGCTCGGCATGGCAGGTGGCTTTGCAGAAGCTGTCAGGAGTGTAGATAGCCAAGGTCACGCCAATGACGCATTGCGAATTCATCATCGGTTGCGTGGAATGGTGGGTTGCCCTCCATCAATGCGGCATTGACTTTCTGCAGGCGGGCAGCGGCGTGCTGAAACAGTCGTGCTGCGTCGAGTAGCCGCTGGCCTCCGACGGCATCGAGTGGGGAAGACGTCTGGTCGCCGTCCTGGTCGACGAGGTGTCGAACCCGTACGCGTTCTACCCCATCCTCGCAACGTTCGATGTCGTAGTAGTAGCTCTCGATCCTGGTTTCATGCGAGGCGTTGCAGTAATAGCTGCGGGAAAGTCGCAGGATCGGAAGCCTCGTATCGCCATCGGCATCAATGCCCTGCTGGCGGAAGGCGGCATGGAAATGGCCCAGCCAGAGCCCGTTGCGGTCGCTATCTTCGTAGTCGTCATAGGGGGCTGCAACCGGCAATGCCAGCAGGGACCGCACCTGGCTGGCAGGTATCTGGCTGGCAATCCAGTGCCGGTTTGACGCCCATTGCTGCAGGGCGGCCCATCCATTGAGGATCAGTGCGTTGAACTCCGGCGCGAAGAAAACGCCATCAAGCCCCACCCAGTCGGGGTCTGCCGCATGCAGATTGCTGCAGGTTGCCTTGAACAGAACCCAGCCTTGTTGCGGTTTGCGCAGCAGCAGCACGTCCGTCCATGACCGGGGCGTCGTCTCCCGTTGCTGGGTGAAGCTGACGCCGATGCCGCGGGCCAGGTCCTTGATGAAGATCGAACGCCTTGGTATGCGCTCTTCTTCCGATATATAGGCCATCGAGGTCAACTCGAGTCCGTCGTGTTGAAAGCTGTGCAGGCACCTCCCGTCCGGCAGCAGGTCCGGGTCGGACACCCGAAGGAAATTCTCGGGACTGATATTGGCGTCGGCGAACAGCGAGGGAATGGTGAAAGGTTCGGACAGCCGAATCAGTGCATCCTTGCATATGACGCTGTGACCGGCCTGCAACCGTTCGAGCATCGCGGCGGCATCCAGCGACCATTCCAGTTCCGGCTCGGATTCGTGCTGTATCAGGCATTCGGCGGCGATGATCTGCCTGAGTTCGTCGCCGTGCAGTGCGTCCAGGTCATCCACGCGTTTCAAACAGCTGACCTTGCCGAGCAGATCCATGTGGTAGTCGGTCTGGATCAAAAGGTCTGCCTTCGTGTCACCGCTGACATGCAGGCAGCCGTGGTTGTAGTCGCCCCAGTACAGTTCGTCGATTGTCAGGTTACCGCCGACATGGATCTGTTGGCCGCCGACGATGGCATTGCAGGTCGCTAGATCGCCCAATGCGACCAGGCCGCAGGCTCCGTCGGTCTCCAGGCTCCAGATATGCCGTTCGATGAAGACGCTGCCGGTGACCAGGATGAACCAGGGAAGTACTTGCTCGGCGTCCGGCTTTCGCCATGGAGAGAGTGGATCGTCCAGATCCAGGCGGTCAAGACGCAGATCGCCTTCAACGCAGAGAACGATGTTCTCTCTTGAGCGGCTACTCACATCGTCAAGGTGGAAAAGGGAGGTCTCGGGCACCTTGTCCGCGATTTCGGCATAGCCCAGTACGGTGAAGGGGCAGCCTGCCAGCAGGGTGTCTGCTACTTGCTCTGGAGTGGGTGGAAGGACTTCAGCGCGGTTGCAGGAGTGGATGATTTCACCAAACAGCTCGCTCCAATTACCAACATCCACCTCTGCCAGCCGGCCAAGACAGCTCTGCAAGGCATTGGCGATCTCCCGAGGTGACAGGGGGGGCGGGCACGCTCCATGAATGGCATCGAACGCCCAGCCGATTGCATCGTCGTGCTGCTGCCTGTGGCCCGTAGCGGTGGCCCAATCGAACATCGCATCCAGCCTTCCGTCTGCGATGTCGCCATAGACTGCACGTAGCAGGTGCAGCATGTTCCACGGAACATCGGCGGGGCTGCCGATGTCGTGGGTCGTGGCCATGAACAGCGACATCCAGAGCATCGTCGGTTCGACTTCAGCGATCACCAATGGAGTCGGCCAGCGGTGAGAGTGCACCTTGGAATTGTCCACTTCTTTCCGCCATAGGGCGACATCCTGCGGGCCGGCGGGCTTGCGCATGAAGCAGGCGGCGAAGTGGGCCATTTCGGCCGGGTCTTGGAACAGCGGCGACAGCACCTGGTTAGCGTCCGGGTCGTGGCCGAAGTAGTGGCGCGCGCCAGCCAGAAGCAACGATTCGATATTGCCGACTGCATCACGGCGGCCAAACAGTGGGTTGGGCAAAGGAAGGGGCACTATTCCGGTCTTGGTAGGTAGGCGTGCCAGTTTCCCGTGACGTCCCGCGCCAAACCATGCAACTTGTTGAGGCTTGGGGTGTTGGAATGGCCGCGTACGGTCGGCGTTGGCGCGCAGTCCCTGGCATACGTGCTGCACCTGGCCGCACCGCTGGGCTGGTACGGCTCCTGGTGGCGGGGGATCGGCAGAGTCGTCTCGATTGTGTGGTCCGGGCAGTTCCGGGCTGTTGACGGCGTGAAGGAAAATCGACACAATGGCGCTCCTTCGACGCAGGTCGAGGGGCCGACAGCCTCCAGCGCCCCAGGGTGCGGTGCGGTCGGGGCAAGCGAAAGTCTGCGGGAATAGCTCAGTTGGTAGAGCGCAACCTTGCCAAGGTTGAGGTCGCGAGTTCGAGTCTCGTTTCCCGCTCCA
>NZ_JACWUO010000010.1 GCF_020857975.1 Stenotrophomonas rhizophila | reverse complement strand
CGGCTCCGGCACGGGTCATGCGTTCGTCACGCCGGTCACTGCTACCGGCAGTCGTTTGGGAACCGACCCTACCGGCGGTGTTCGGTGCATTGGAGCCCTGGTAGGGTCGCATCCCGATCGACCGCCGATACGCTGGGCAACATTCGATAAGGGCATGACCTTCGATCGAAGGCGGCTCCGGCACGGGTCATGCGTTCGTCACGCCGGTCACTGCTACCGGCAGTCGTTTGGGAACCGACCCTACCGGCGATACGCGATGGCCGTTGCTCAATACACGTCGCGCCGATATCTTCCGGCCACGATCAATGCTTCCTTGCCCTCGCGTCCCAGCGCCTGTTCGATCACCGCGTCCACCGCCGGGGCCATGCCCTGCAGGCTGCCGCAGACCAGGACGGTGGCACCGTCGCGTACCCACTGGCGCAGCTCGCCCAGGCGCGCCTGCAGCCGGTCCTGCACGTAGCGGTGTTCACCGCCGTCGCGGCTGAACACCGTATCCAGGCGCTGGATGCCTCCGGCCTGATGCCAGGCGCTGAGTTCATCGCCAAAGAAGAAATCGTGCGCTTGGGTGCGCTCGCCGAACAGCAGCCAGTTGCGTCGCGCGCCGGCATCGATGCGGGCGCGCAGATGCGCGCGCAGCCCGGCGATGCCGGTGCCGTTGCCGATCAGGATCAACGGTGCGTCATGCGCCGGGGCATGGAAATTCGGGTTGCTGCGGAAGCGCAGGTCGATGCGGCCGCCCAGTTCGGCGTGGTCGCACAACCAGCCGCTGCCCAGCCCGGGCGTGCCGTCCGGGCGCAGCTGGCGGCGCAGCAGCAACAGCACCTGGCCTTCCACGGGCATGCTGGCGATGGAGTACTCGCGGTGCGGCAGCGGGCGCAGGCTGGCCACCAGCGCGGCCGACTCGCTAGCGGGCCACTCATCCGCGCCCGGCAGGTGCGCGCGCGACAGATGGGTACGCAGGGTCTGCCCGTCGATCATCGCGGCGCCGTCCATTCCGGCCTCGGCCAGCCACGCCTCCACCGCCGCCGGCGCGTGCCGCGGGCCGATCTCCACCACGTCGCCGGCCTGCCACGCGGGCAGCACGCCGTCGGCCGGCACCAGCGCCACCTGCCAGGTCGGCGCACCCGGACTGCCCGGGTTCTGCAGCGCACGGCTGCGCAGCTGCCAGTGCTGGTACTCGGCCGGGTTCCAGTCGGGCAGGTCGGTGGCGCTGCCGCCCAGCTGGCCCAGCAGTTGTTGCCAGTGGCGCAGCGCGGCCGGGTCGGCGTTGTCCACCTCGACCGTGTCGAACAACGGATGCGCACCGTGCTGGCGCAACCACGCATCGAGCTGATGGCCGAAGGCGCAGAAATGCCCGTAGCTGCGGTCGCCCAGGGCCAGCACGGCGTACTGCAACTGCGGCACGGCCAGGGCCTGCGGCATGACGTTGCGCAGGAACGGCAGCGCGTGGTCGGGCGCATCGCCTTCGCCGGTGGTGCTGGCGATGAACAGTATCCGCGAGGCCTGCTGCAGCGTGCCGGCATCGATCTGGTGCAGGCCGCGCAGCCGCACCGGCAACCCGGCCGCGCGCAGGGCTTCGGCGCTGCGTTCGCATAGCTGCCGGGCGAACCCGGTCTGGCTGGCCCAGACCAGCAGGATCGGCGCGGGTCCGTCGGCGGCGATGGCATCTTCGCGCGGGCGCCCCCGCCACCAGATCAGAGCGCACAGCGCGGCATAGCCGGCCACGCTACCGGCGGCCCAGCGCCAGCGCGTGGCCAGCGGTGCGCCCTGCCACCAGCTTTCCTGCAGGTGCAGGCGCAGCAACAGCCAGGCCAGTACCGCCAGCAGGGTGATCGCCAGCAGGTTGCCAACGGCGGCGCGCGAGGGGCGGCTCATGCCGGCTGCGCCTGGGGCGCATCGAGCAGCCGCGCGAAGGCCGGGCTGAGATGTTCTTCGATGCCGTGCGCGCCGCGGCAGACGAAGCGCGCGGCCAGGCCATGGGCCTGGGCGAAGGCAAGGCCCTGCGCATGGCCCATCACGGTCAGTGCGGTGGCCCAGGCGTCGGCGTGCATCGCATCGCGCGCGGCGACGGTGACCGCCGCGGCGGCGCGCGTCACCGGCGCGCCGGTGCGCGGGTCCAGGGTATGACTGAACTGCGCGCCGTCCTGTTCGAAATGGTGCCAGCGGTCGCCGGAGGTGGCCACGGCCAGGTCGTCCAGCGCCAGCACGCGTGCCGGCAAATCGGTGTCGGCCTCTTCTTCGGGGCCGGCTTCGACCAGCACGCGCCACGGCTGGCCACCGGGCTTGCGTCCGTAGCCGTGCAGTTCGCCGCCTACTTCCACCAATGCGGCCGGCACGCCCTGCTGGCGCAGCCACTGGCTGGCCTGGTCCACGCCGAAGCCCTTGGCGATGGCCGACAGATCCAGTTCCAGGCCGCCGGGCTGCAGCAGCTGGCCGGCCTGCCAATGCAGGCGCTGCCAGCCGCAGCGGGCGCGAGTGGCGGCGAGCAGGGTGGGATCGGGGATGCGCCGGGCCTGTGCCTGCGCGCCGAAGCCCCACAGCGCCACCAGCGGGCCGACGGTGGGATCGAAGGCGCCGTCGCTGCGCCGGGCCACGTCGGTGGCGCAGTCGAGCACGCGGGCAAACAGCGTCGGCGGGGTGTGGGTGGTTCCCGCCGCTGCGCGGTTGAACCGGGAGATGTCGCTATGGGCTTCCCAGGTGCTCATCTGCGCCACGATGGCGTCGAGCCGGGCCTGGATGCCGGCGTGCAGCGGGTGCAGGTCGCGGGTGCGCGCCACGGCCAGTTTTACCTGCCAGGTGGTGCCCATGGTGTGGCCACCGAGGCTGGCGATGTCGATATCTGCGTCGTTCATGGGGGTGGGCATGGCGGGCGTGCCGCCCTGCGCCGAAAAGGGTCTGGTAGGCACCCCCTTGCTGTGCAAGGGGGCGCGGAGGGGAGCGGGAAGGTGCGCGCAACAACCGCAAACGACGGTTACTGCGGCAGCACTTCCAGCGTGGCCACGTAGCTCAGGCGGCGGGTCTTGGCCTGCTTGAGCGAGGTCTTCTTGTCTTCGCTGCCGGTTTCCAGCCAGTACATGCCCGCTTCGGGCCAGGTCACCGAGAACTCGCCCTTCTTGTCGGTGGTGACCTTGATCTCGTCCTGGGCGTTGCGGTAACGGGTGCCACCGCGGGTGATCTCGAAGGCCAGCCCGGCGCGCGGCTTGCCGTCGACCAGCACGCGGAAGCGCGCGGCTTCACCGGCGACCAGGTCGTTGGGATGGCCCAGCGCGATCATTTCGATGCCCTGCTTGGTCGGCTTGAGCGCGGTGTCGTTCGGGGTGCCGTTGGTGACGAAGGTTTCGATGCGGCCGACCGACTGGGCCACCTGCAGCTTCTTGGCCTTCTTCGGCACTTCGCTGGCGAAGGTGGCCGGGGTACCGCGCCAGCGCTTGGGCTTGCCGTCTTCTTCCCAGCTGGCCGACAGGCCGTTGTTGACCGAGGCCAGGCGGTAGGTGCCCTGCTGGGTCAGTTCGACGTCGAACACGCTGCGGAACTTGCCGGTGGCCGCGTTCTGCGGCTGCACGACGGTGCCGTCGGGGGCGGTGATGACCAGGCTGTCCAGGCGCAGCGGCACGTGGTTGAAGTAGAACAGGTCGTTGGACACCGCCGCATCGACGGTGATCCACGGGCTGTTGCCGGCGATCACGGTCTGCGAGGGCTGCAGCCAGGCCTTGTGGGCCAGGGCGGAGAACGGAAGTGCGGCGGCCAGGGCGGCGGCTAGGACAAGCGAGCGCTTCATCGAAAAACTCCATGTAGGGATGAGGGGGAGGATGGCCGGGGGGCCATGCCACCGTCGCAGGGCGACGGCCCGGTGGGTACCTGCCCGGCAGGGCAGTAAAGCATCAGGGCTTGGCCGACAGCGTGACCAGGCCCAGTTCGGTGCTGCCCTGCGCCTTGCCGCTCTGTGCGGAGGTCGCCGGCCAGGTGAAGGGGATCTTGAGCAGTTCGCGGCCGCCGACTTCACGTACGGCTTCCACCACCAGAGTGTAGTTGCCCGGGGCCAGGGCTTTCAGTGCCGGCTGTTTGTCGTTGAACGACAGCGCGTGCTTGCCGGCCGGGCGGGTCGGGCCGGTCACTCCGTCCACGGGCACGGCCAGGGTGCGGCCGCTCTTGCGCCACCACTGGCGCAGGTCGGGCAGCCACTTGGTGCCATGGCCTTCGCTGTTGCCGGTCTGCTGGTACCACACCGACAGGTTGGCGGCGACCTTCTGGTCGGCCCCTTCCAGCCACACGGCCACGTAGGGGCGGTGGTATTCGGCGACGGTGAGCTTGGGCACCTCGACGTTGATGTCCAGGGTGGCGGCATAGGCCGGCGAGGTGGCCAGCAGGCCGCTCAGGGCGATGGTCAGGGTGACGCGCATGGTGCGGCTCCGGAAGGGGACGGTCAGTGGATGAGGATCAGGGCGATCAGCAGCGGGACCAGCAGGCCCAGGCCGACCAGCGGCCAGGTCATGCGGCGCTGGCGGGCGTGCAGGTGCAGCAGGAACAGGCCGGTGATGCAGAACACCAGGCAGGCGGCGGCGAAGACGTCCAGGAACCAGCCCCAGGCGGGGCCGGCGTTGCGGCCTTTGTGCAGGTCGTTGAAGTAGGACACCCAGCCGCGCGAGGTGGCTTCGTATTCCACCGCGCCGCTGTCGCGGTCGATGCTCAGCCAGGCGTCGCCGCCGGGGCTGGGCAGGGACAGGTAGATTTCGCCCTCGGACCATTCGGCCGGGCGGCGGCCGATCGAGATGGCCAGGTGTTCATCCAGCCAGCGGGCGGTGGCGCGCGGGAGCGGGGCGTTGCCGTCGGCGCGGTCGCCGAGCTTGCCGAGCAGGTCGGCCGGCAGTTCCAGCTGGCGGTTGACTACCTGGGGCTTGGCTTCGATCCTGGCGGCGTGGTTCAAGGTGATGCCGGTGGCGGCAAACAGCAGCATGCCGATCAGGCATACGGCCGAGCTGATCCAGTGCCACTGGTGCAGGGTGCGCAGCCAGAAGCCGCGGCTTTGTTGTTGCTGCACGCTGGAGGAGGAAGTGGCCACGGTTACTGCATTGGGATCTGGATGCGGATTACACCATTGATGAGAATGGTTCGCAATTTGTGGGGTGTCCAAGAGCCAAGAGCAATAGCGAATTGCTTGCTGGTTGCAAGCGGGGCGGCGGGTATGGGCCGTCCGGGACACGCCGCAAGTACGTCCGTGTAGGCTCCGTCGGCGCATCCATGCGCCTCAGGGTCCCGTGAACCCATACCCGCCGCCCCGTGGACAGTTGGCTGGTAGGCATGGAAGAGCGGGCTTTGGGAAGTTTTGTTGGGGAGGTGCCGAGCATGGCTCGGCACTACCAGATGCACCGCCCAACGGTCGGTACCTACCGGGAAATGGATCTTCCCGGTAGAGCCGAGCCATGCTCGGCTGCTTGTGCCTCCATGCTGTTGATCTGCCTTCAGAGCAACCCCATCCCGCCGCCCCCATCCCGCAGAACCAAGGACGCAGAGTGCTGTTGCCTCTGCAGCAGCGCCCCTCCAATCCTAGAATTTCGCGTTCAGCGAAATCCAGTAGCTGCGGCGCTGGTCCTTGGTCGAATAGTCGTCCACGCAGCTGTATTCGCTGTCGCTGATCAGCGCGCACGACTGCGATACGAAGTCCTTGTCGAACAGGTTGTTGACCCGCGCGTTGACCGTCAGCCAGGTGTTGATGTCCCAGCTGCCGCCGAGGTGGAAGATCGTGTAGTCCTCGTAGTAGCGGGTCTGCGAGGTGCTGACGCCGCCGACGTTGCCGACCAGCGTGTCGCGGTAGCGGTCGTAGCGGCCTTCGCCGATCAGCGATAGGCTCACCGCCTCGCTGACCTGCCAGTTCAGGCTGGCATTGGCCATGTGCCTGGCCGGGTTGCCGGTGATCGGCAGGCCCCGGCCGGCGCCGCTGGTTTGCTCGCTGCGGGTCCAGGTGTAGTTGCCGCGCAGTTGCAGGTTGTCCAGCAGGTCTACCTGCGCGGCCGCTTCCACGCCGCGGGTTTCGGCCTTGTCGATGTTCACGCTCTGGCTGAAGGTGCCATAGCCCAGCGCCGCCCAGCCCGGGCCGATGTCCACGCAGTAGCTGCCATCGTTGGGCGCCACTTCGCAGTTGGCGAACGTGCCGCCGCTGGCGATCTTGTCGTCGAACTTGTTGAGGAAGCCGGTGACGTTGAAGCCCCAGCGGTCGCCCTGGTAGTACGCGGCGACTTCGTAGTTGGTGCTGGTTTCCGGCTGCAGGTTCGGCGAGCCGACCAGCGGGATCACGCCCTGGCCGCCGAAACCGACGATGCCGGGGAACAGCTGGTCCGGGCGCGGGGTTTTGTAGCCGGTGCTGACACCGCCCTTGAGGGTCCATGCATCGTTGGCGTTCCACACCAGGTAGGCGCGCGGGCTGACATGGCTGCCGAAGATGTTGTGGTCGTCGTAGCGCACCCCGACGGTGGCGGTGAGGCTGTCGGTCAGCGACCAGTTGTCCTCGGCGAACAGCGCCCACATGCGGTGCTGCTGCCTGACGTTGTTCTTGTAGCCGGCGCCATCCATGCCGAACACGCCGTCGACCATGTCGGTGTCGTTGTACTGGCCGCCAACGGTGAGCTTGTGCGCGCCGAAGGTCAGGTCGAGCATCGTGTCCAGCACGTTGCCTTCCAGTTCCATGGTGCGCAGCGGGCGCGGCAGGAAGGCCTGCAGGCGGGCCATCTCGGCCGGGTTGAGCGCGCCCAGCCCGTTGCGCGCGCCGGCGGCGCAGTTGGCCGCCGCGCCGGTGCGGCGGCAGACATCGTTCCACAGCGTCTGCAGGTTGGCGCGCTCGTCCAGGGTCAGCGGCAGCGAGCGGCCCAGGTTGTTGCTGGTGATGTGGGTCAGCGTGGTCTGCCAGGTACCGAACGCGTAGCGGCCCTGGTGGGTCAGCGCCAGCTGGTCGCGCTCGTAGCGCTGGTAGGCGGTGTAGCCCACCCGCGGCTGCACCACCCGGCGGGTGACGGTGCCGCTGCCGTTCGGGTTGGGGATGGTCGCGCTGCCGACCCGCCACAGGCTGGCCAGGCTGTCCAGGGTGCCGGTCTGGCCCTGGCTGTTGTCGTACTTCTGGCGCGACACGTCGTAGTCCAGCCACAGCTCGTGGTCGTCGTTGACGGTGAAGTTCAGCCGCAGGCCGGTGTTCCAGTTGGTGTTGGCCACTGCCTTGCCGCCGCCACCGAAGCCGATGCTGCGCGACCACAGCGTGCCGTCCGGCAGCGGCAGGTCGTCCCATTCCGGATTGGACGCCTTGGTGTCGTAGTAGCTGCCGCGCACCGACAGGCCGAGCCGGTCCTTGACCAGCGGGCCGCTCAGGTAGAGGTCGGTGCTGCGCGCATCGCCGAACTGATCGTCCTGCTGCACGGTGAAGCCCTGGGTGATCGAGCCATGCCAGTCGGCCTGGTTGCGGCGGGTGATGATGTTGATCACCCCGCCCATCGCATCGGAGCCATACAGGGTGGACATCGGGCCGCGCACCACTTCGATGCGCTCGATCGCATCCAGCGGCGGCATGTAGGAGAACTGGCCGCCACCGAAATTGTTCGGGTACAGGTTGCCGGCATTGCTCTGGCGGCGGCCGTCGATCAGCACCAGGGTGTAATCGGAGGGCATGCCGCGCATGGAGATGGTGGCGCGGCCGTTCTTGTCGGTTGGTTCCATGCCCACGTCGATGCCTTCCACGTCGCGCAGCGCGTCGACCAGGCTGGTGTAGGGGCGCTTGCTCAGTTCCTCGCGGCTGACCACGCTGATGCTGGCCGGGGCATCGGCGATCTTCTGCTCGAAGCCGGCGGCGGTGACCACCACCTTGTCCAGCGTGGTCGGCGCGGCGGCGCCATTGGCCAGGGCCGGGCCGCTCAGGGCGCCGAGCAAGGCCAGGCAGAGGGTGTGGCGGGAAACGGACAGGCGGGCACGCTGGCGCTGGGCCATGGGGGAACCTCGAAAAGGAAAGACGGACGCTGGCGCCGCGGCCGGTGGCCGCAGCGGTGCAGGAAGCAGTGGGATGCCCGTGCGGGCGGAGGAGCTTTCAGCCGGCGTGGCGCGGGGTACTCACGCGCCGGCCGCAATCAGCCCTGCGGCGGGGCCTGGCCGCGCTGTACGCGCAGCCCGGGCGCGGCCGGCAACGGCGTGGCCGGGGCCGAGCCCACCGCCGGGGCGGTCTGCGGCGGCAACGGCAGCAGCGTGGCCATCAGCGTATCCAGTGCCTCCGGCAATGCCGGCGGCCGGGGCTGGGTGGCCGGCGCGGGGCGCGCGCTGGCGGTCCGGCGCGGCTTGGCCGGGGTTTCTTCCTGCAAAGGGGCTTCACCGCCGCCGGCCAGGCGTTCTTCCACCGGCAACTGCAGCACCAGCGCGGTGCTGCCGGGCAGCGTGCGCTCCAGCACCGGCAGGCCGGCCACCAGCATCGACAGCAGCGCCAGCCAGGCCAGCACGACGGCCAACAACGGCCGCTGCCCGCGCATGGCGGGGGCGAAGCTGCGGTGGCGGTGTGGATGGCGCAAGGACAATCCTCTGCTGGGCGTGGCCCAGGGGGAGCCGGCGCGGCGGGATTGTAGGTGAGATTGGTTATCCAACGCAAATGGGAATGATTTGCGACTGTGTGAGGTGTTCGGTCCAACGCTGTTGCTGTGCCCACGGCTCAGCGCGCTGCGCTTACACCTCGCTCCAGCGCCGCAGCAGGTTGTGGTACACCCCGGTCAGCTGCAGCACCGCATCGGCGTCGGCGCCGCCGGCCCGCAGGGCCTGGATCGCCGTGTCCATTTCCAACAGCATGCGCCGCGCGCTGTCGTCGCGGACCATGCTCTGCACCCAGAAGAACGACGCCAGCCGCGCGCCACGGGTGACCGGGTTGACGCGGTGCAGGCTGCTGGACGGGTACACGATCAGGTCGCCGGCCGGCAGCTTCACCTCATGCTCGCCGTAGGTATCGCTGATCACCAGTTCGCCGCCGTCGTAGTCCTCCGGCGGGCTCAGGAACAGCGTGCACGACACATCCGAACGCAGGTGCGTGCGCTGGCCGTCCTCGGTGGTGATCATCACCGCCCCATCGACGTGGAAGCCGTACTCGCCCCCACCCTGGTAGCGGTTGAAGCGTGGCGGCAGGATCCGCAGCGGCAATGCCGCTGCGAAGAACAGCGGGTGGCGTTCCAGTGCGGCCAGCACTACCCGGCCCAGCTCGGCCTTGACCTGCGAGGTGTCGGGCAGCTGCTGATTGCGCTTGACCTGCGCGCCCTGCGCACCGACGGTTTCGCGGCCATCGGTCCAGTCGGCCGCAGCCAGGCGGCGTTGCAGCAGGGCCAGCTGGTCGGCATGGAGTACATCGGGAACATGCAGCAACATGGGCGATCCTCATGCGGCGCGGGGGATGGCCCCTCGCGCCGCCATTGCATCAGAAGCGGATGTCCGCGCTGAGCAGGAACGAGCGCGGGGCGCCCGGGGTGTAACGATAGCCGCTCTTGTTGATCGCGGCCACGTACTGCTTGTCGAACAGGTTGTAGGCGTTCAAGCGCAGCACCAGGTGCGGGTTGATCTCATAGGAGGCCACCGCGTCGTAGACCGTGTAGGACTTGGTGAACGCCGGGGTGCCCACCGCGCCATCGGTGCCGCGGTGCATCTGGCCGGCGTAGCGCACGCCGCCGCCCACGGTCAGGCCGAACGGGAAGCTGTAGCTGGTCCAGCCGGTGAAGGCGTCACCGGGAGTGTAGGTCAGGTTGCGGGTGCCGTCGGCGGCCACGTTGGCGCCTTCCTCCACCTCGGTATCCAGGTGGCTGTAGCCGGCCGATACCGACCAGCTGTCGGTGATGCGGCCCACCGTGGATACCTCGATGCCCTGCACCGACTTCTTGCCGGTCTGGGTCGGGTTGCCGGCGTCGTCGAGCACCTGGGTGTTGATCTCGTTGCTCACCTCGGTCTTGAACAGCGCCACGTTGAAGGCCAGGTTGTCGTCCAGGAAGCTCCACTTGGTGCCCACTTCGACGGTCTTGGCCTTCTGTGGGTCCAGGCTGGGGTTGTCGGCGCTGCTGGCCGAAGCGCTCAGCTGGAAGTTGCTGCCGCCGGGGGGCTGCTGGGACAGGGCGTAGTTGGCGTACAGGCTGACGATGTCATCGACCTTGTAGACCGCGCCGATCTTCCAGTTGAGCAGGGTGTCCGAGTGTTCCAGCGAGGGATTGCGCAGCACCGTGCCGACCGGGTTGCTGCCGCAGGCCGGGCCGCGACCGCCGCACACCGACGCGCTCTGGTACTGGGTCTTGTAATGGTCCGCGCGCAGGCCGGCGGTCAGCAGGAAGCTCTGGCCCAGGTGCAGCGTGTCGAACAGGTATACCGAGGAGGTGGTGGTCCTGCCGTGGCTGTCAGCGCCGTTGTGCGCCCAGGTCAGGCCGGTGGCGTTCCAGTCCGGTGCATACAGGTTGGCCGGCGACCAGGTGGTGCCGCCGGTGGCGGCCTGGCCGAAGCTCTTGAGCTCTTCGCGGGTGAATTCAAGCCCGGTGCTCAGGTTGTGCACGATGCGCCCGGTGCTGAAATCCGCGCGCAGGTTGAGCTGGTCGGTAAGGATGGTGTTCTGCTGGTCCTTGAAGGTGGGCAGGCTGCGCGCCAGGGTGTAGCTGCCCAGGTCGGCCGGGTTGCCGTAGCGGATGTTGCCGGTGGGCGCGCCGTTGCCGCCACGGGCGCCGGTGCCCATGAAGGCGGTCAGCAGGTAGTCCTGCTCGGTGCGGCCCCAGCGCGCGGTGTTGGTCAGGCGCACGGCGTCGTTGAAATCGTGCTCGAAGCGGAACGTGGCCATCTTCGCGGTGACATCGTCATGGTCGGCGCGGGTGCCGTAGAAGTTCTCCGGGTTGACCGGGTGGCCGGCCAACTGCTCCAGCGTAGGCTGGGCGGTCCAGCCCGGCAGGCCCAGGGTCGGCACGCCGCCGTCAGGCACGTTGTCCTGGTCCACGTACAGCAGGTTGAGGAAGTAGCGTGTGTTGGTGCCCAGCCCGAACGCCAGCGACGGCGCGATGCCCCAGCGCGAATTGTTGACGTGGTCGCGGCCGGGCTGGTCGCTGTCCTGCCACATGGCGTTCAGGCGCAGCGCGCTGGTGGCGCCCAGTGCCTGGTTCCAGTCGGCGCTGGCGCGCTTCTGGCTGTCGCTGCCGGCCGATACCGTCGCCGACACCGTATCGTGCAGGTTGGCCTGCTTGCTCACCATGTTGATCGCACCGGTCGGCGCCGAGCGGCCGTTGTCGGTACCGGCCGGACCCTTGACCACTTCCACCTGTTCGGTATTGAACACATCGCGCGAGATCGAGCCGATGTCGCGCACGCCATCGACGAAGATGCTGCTGGAGGTGTCGAAGCCGCGCATGAAGATGGCGTCGCCGGTGTTGCTGTTGCCGTTCTCGCCGGCGTAGAAGGTGCCCACGCCCGGGCTGTTGCGCAGTGCTTCGGTCAACGTGGTGGCGGCCTGCTGCCTGAACAGGTCGCTGGTGATCACCTGGACGGTCTGCGGGGTGTCCTGCAGCGCCTGGGTGAATTTCGGCGAGGCGACCTTGTCGGCCTTGTAGCCGCGCACGCCCAGCACATGCACCTGGTCCAGCGTCTGCGGGCTGGATTGGGCCAGGACCGCGCCCGGCAGGACGGCCAGCCCCAGGCCGGTGACCAGGCTGGCCGTGGCCAGGCTGGCGGCGCTGCGTGCGGGGGAGGAGTGTTTGCGGCTCTTGATCATGGTGGAAAGACCTGGAAAACGAAAAAAGACGGAGGCAGGGCCGGCGCGCAATGGCAGGCGGCCATGCACGCCGGACGAGGGCATCAACGAAAAAACAGCAGCGGGCGTGCAGGCGGGCCGCGCGGCGCGCGCATGGACAGCGCGCCGGCAGGCTCAGGCCAGGGCGGGCGGTGCCTGGGAGGGCGGCAGGCGTTGCGGTTTGGGGCGGAAGACCAGGCCCACCGGTGGCAACGCATGGCCGGCCGACGCAGCGGCCCGTGCCACGTACTCGGGGCGGCCCGGGAGGGTGCCGCCGGGGCTGCCGCGGCTGGGATCGGGATCGGTTTCGACGCGGCTGGCGCCATGCAGGGCCGGTTCGGGCAGTGGCGGCAACGGCAGCCCGTTGCGCTGGCCCGGGTCGGCCACCGTGATCGGCGATTCCGCCGCGGCCGGCCGTGTCGGTCCGGTCGGATATACCCCGCACAGCAGCCCGAGCAGGCACAGCACTGCGGCTACGCCAAGGCGCAGCGCAGGCAGTCGTGCAGCAGCGGCGGCATCACGTTCGCAAGCCATCGGAAGACGGGCAGGGTCGGGCAATCGGAGGCAATACGATAACAGAAACGATAATGATTCGCATAACCAGCCGGGCGCGACGCCGGACGGTTGCTACCCGATGGCGTTCAGTCGCGGTCGTCGCGGGTCCACACCCCGTCGTGTTCGCGCTTGACCGGGAACCGGGCCACCGGCGAATAGGCCGGCGCGCACAGGGCGCGGCCATCGCGGATATCGAAGCGCGCACCATGCAGCACGCACTCGATGCTGGCCTCGGCGGTGTCGAAGGTGCCCGAGGACAGCTCGAACTCCTCATGGGTGCACTGGTCTTCCAGTGCATACAGCTCGCCGTCCAGGTTGAACACCACGATCGGGGTGCCGGTGACCTCGTCGAAGGTGCTCTTCATCTCGCCGGGCAGCAGTTCGGCGCTGGCGCAGACGAAGGTCCAGGTCGCGCTCACGGCTGTGCCGCCAGCGGCTTTTCGAGGATTTCAAAGCGCAGGTCGTCGCGCTTGGGCACGCCGAAGCGCGCATCGCCATAGGGGAAAGGCTTTTTGATGCCGGTGCGCACGTAGCCACGGCGTTCGTAGAAGGCGATCAGCTCCTCGCGCACGTCGATCACCGTCATCTGCATCACCGGCACGCCCCATTCGCGCGCGGCATGCGCCTCGGCGGCATCCATCATCCACTTGCCGATGCCGCCGCCCTGCTGGGCCGGGTCGACCGAGAACATGCCGAAGTAGCCCTTGCCCTGGTCGTCGGCGACATGCGCGCAGGCCAGCAGGTGGCCATCACGCTCGGCCAGCAGGATGCTCGAGCGCGGCCGGGCCAGGTCGGCCTGCAGGCCGTCGGCATCGATACGGGCGCCGTCCAGCAGGTCGGCTTCGGTGGTCCAGCCGGCACGACTGGCGTCGCCCCGGTAGGCGGAGGTAACCAGGGCGATCAGGGCGGGGATGTCGGCAGCGGTGGCCGTACGCAGGGTCGGGGTGCTCATGGCGACATTCTAGGCGGCGCGGGCGAAGACGGGGAGGGTTGATGCTGGGCTTCCTGCGGGCCGTGGTGGTGGCCGGCGCCGTGATGTCTT
Source organism: Stenotrophomonas rhizophila (assembly GCF_020857975.1). GTDB lineage: Bacteria > Pseudomonadota > Gammaproteobacteria > Xanthomonadales > Xanthomonadaceae > Stenotrophomonas > Stenotrophomonas rhizophila_C. The sequence continues at coordinate 138,507 of NZ_JACWUO010000010.1, read as the reverse complement.
GCATGCGGCGTTGCAGCTGGGAATTCAACCATGGTTTCTAGGTGGATATCGATATCGCGGGTGTGTGGCTACTGCTTATTTTTCTGTCATTGACCGTCCAGTGCGGAGGGTCAGTCAAGGGAACGGTCATGGAATGAAGGTATGGAGGATGTTTGGCTGGTGTGTGAGCTTGTGGTTTTTGAGTGGGAGCTCGGACGCATCGGCTGCCAACATCCCACCTTTGCTTGGGCCAGTGTGGGTGGCGCCTGCGTCGGGGTCGTTCGATACCCAGATAGGAGAGCTAATGCCATTCCCTGATGCTGAGTCGGCCGCTCGCGAAGGTCTTGCACGTCGTTGCGAAGCCGATCAGAACGTCAAATGCAAATTACTCAAAGTCGTCGAGAGGCTGGATCATCACCCTCAGTTGGGGGTAAGCCGGATACTTACTGCGGATATAGAATTCAATTACAGCTTTGATCCTATTGATGAGCCGCCGCGAGTAGGGCTCGATTGGTACATCGGAATGCGCCAAGCTTGGCAGTGTTCACCTGGGTACGTAGTGATTGCTTCGGGCATAGATATCGCTAACAACTCTTATCCCCCCGATGGGATCAGCGATAGCTACTTCTACTGCATGCCCTCTAACTCTGTACCGGTAGATACCGATCTCGGAGAGCCGCTGATCGGCAGTGGTGCAATGGATGCAGTCTGCACACGTCCAGTCGACTCGGGATACGTCGGTAATCCGATCCACGCTGGCACGTTCAATAAGTTCGCACAAGTTGTAGATATTGATGCTCCCTCCGCCCTCCGCTGGGTGCGCTACTACAACAGTGGCAGTTTCCGCAGGGGCACCGACTGGGGGGTGGCGCCAATACTCGCGCGCATTGGAAGCCGCTGGCGGCATGGCTACGATCTGCAGGTCATTCAGACTGAGTACTGGTCGAGTGACGCCAATGCGTACCGGTCGGCAATCAAGCTAGTGCGCGCAGACGGTGGGATACGCATATTCCATGAGGTTGATGGCAGATATATAGCACAGAACGCCGATGAAACTGTATTGAGTAAGCTGGCCGATGGCGGTTGGATTCACGTAGATGTCGACGAGAAACTCGAGCACTATTCACCGGATGGGCGCCTGTTGATGATTGAAGACCGTAATGGCAATGCAACGCGATTGGCCTATAGCACTCCTGATACAGCGGCGGAGGTCGCGGCAGGCCATAGCGGCTTGTTGATTGGTGTGAGTGATCAGCAAGGGCGGGCATTGAGCATCGCTTACGATGCCTCTGGCAGGGTCGCACGTGTGACCGGAGCGGCAGGTACTGTGGTCAGTTATGGGTATGACGAAATCGATGGCGTGGGCTTGGAGGCGGACTTGGTAGCAGTCAGCCAAGCCGACGGCACTACATTGACGTATCGCTACAACGAGCCAGACTTCACAAGTGGAAAGGCAATGCCGCATGCGCTGACTGGCATCATCGACGAGCAGGGCGCGCGCTACGCTACCTATCGCTATGCCTTCGCAGGCCAGGCGCTCGGCAGCGAACATGCCGGCGGTGCGGATGCTGTGCATCTGGAAATGGATTACAGTGGCACCACAGTATTCAACGCGCTAGAAGGGCAGCAGGAGTATCGCTTCTCACCTGTCCGCGGCTACACGCGCTTGATTGAGGTACAACGTTCCTCCACTACCGGCTCGCCCTCTGCCGCCCGTTACCTCGAATATGACAAGCATGGCACGATCAGCCAGCGCACTGGTTTTGGCGACAGTATTACCCGCTACCAATACGAACATACCGACAACAATAGCGGCCGACCGCTGGAAACCTCCCGCACCGAGGCAGCGGGTACAGCAGCAGAACGCACGATCACCACCGACTGGCATCCCAGCCTGCGCCTGCCCACCCGCATCCATTGGCTACCTACCGCCGATACCGGCGGGCGCCAGCTCGAGCGCGAATACGATGGCGCTGGCAACATGGTGCTGCAGCGCTGGATCGATGATGCCGCCCCCGCCGCAACGCGGATTACCCAATACACCTATGACGACACCGGTCGCCCGCTCAGCGTGGATGGGCCGCGTACCGACGTCGCCGATCGGACCCAGTTCCGCTATTACCCACAGGACGCCGCCGGCTGCGCGGATTCCGCATTGGCTTGTGACCATCGCAAGGGTGACCTCTGGCAGATGGAAAACGCGCTGGGCCAGGTGACCGAAATACTGGCCTACGATGGTGCTGGCCGTGCATTGCGCGTGAGCGACCCCAACGGCGTGCTCACCGAATACGCCTACCACGCGCGTGGCGGACTGAGCCGCATTACCGTCCGTGGCGCCACCGCAGCGACAGACCGGAACACGTTGATCAGCTATTGGCCTACCGGCCAGGTGCAGCGTGTCACCGAATCCGACGGTGGCAGTGTCACCTATCTCTACGATGCAGCACAGCGCCTGACCGATGTTGCCGACAGCGCCGGCAACAGCCTCCATTACACCCTGGACAACGCGGGTAACCGCATCAAGCAGGATATCGTCGACAGTGATGGTGTGCTGCGGCATACCTTGTCCCGGGTGCATAACAATCTCAGCCAGCTGATCGCCCTGAAGGACGCTGACGAGAACGCCAGCACCTACACCTACGACGCCAATGGCAACCCGGCAAGCGTCACCGATGCCCTGCAGCGCAAAAGCACGTTGCAGCACGATCCGCTCGATCGCCAGCTTCGTGGCGTAGAGGATGCCAGCGGTGTCGCGGCCAGCATCGAGGCGCGCTACACGGCAACAGACCAGGTCGCCCAGGTCACCGATCCCAAAGGCCTGTCCACCACCTATACGTACAATGGTTTCGGCGATCTGATCGGCCAGGTCAGCCCGGACAGTGGTGAGACCACCTATGGCATTGATGCTGCAGGCAACCGCAACACCCGTACCGACGCCCGTGGCGTGACCGCCACCTACCACTACGACGCCCTCAACCGCCTGACCGGCATCGCCTATCCGGACCCCAACCTGGATGTCGGCTACAGCTACGACCATGCACCGGTCGTATGCGCCGCGGATGAGCAGTTTTCCAAGGGGCGGCTGAGCAAGGTCCTGCACGCCGGTGGCAGCACCGAGTACTGCCACGACCGCTTCGGCCAGCTCACCCGCAAGCTGCAGACCGTCAATGGCGTGACCACCACGCTGCGCTATTCCTATACCGCAGCAGGCCGCCTGGCTGGCATGACCTATCCCGATGGCAGTGTGGTCGACTATGCCCGCAACAATGTGGGACAGATCAGTGCAATTGGTTTGACCCGCCCCGGCCACGCCCGGCAGGTCGTGCTCAGCCAGGTAAGCCATGCGCCATTTGGCCCTGCCACCGGCTGGACCTACGGCAATGGCCGCCAGTTGCAGCGGCTGCTCGACCTCAACTACCGCCCGCTGGCGGTTCGAGACCCAGCCGCCGGTGGGCTGTGGCTGAGCTATGGCTATGATCCGGTTGGCGCCATCACCGACCTGAAGGACGGTGATGGCAGCACGCCCTTGGTCAAGTACGGCTACGACACACTGGGCCGCCTGACCCACGCCAAAGACGGGGCTACCGGCACCGCGATTGAAACCTACGCCTACGACGCCACCGGCAACCGCACGGCACTGACGACCGCGGCGGGCACTGCCAGCTATACCTACCCAGCCGACAGTCATCGACTGACCGCTGTGGATGCGCAGGCACGCAGCCATGACGCGGCGGGCAACACCACGGGCATTGGCGACAGGGAGTTCAGCTACAACGACGCCAATCGCATGGACGCGGTCAAGCAGGGCGGTGCCGTCATGGAAAGCTATGGCTACAACCACAAGGGCGAGCGGGTGCTACGTGCGCCTGCATCCGCGGATGCACAGGTCACCGTGTATGACGAGGCGGGGCGATGGGTCGGAAACTACGGCCCTAACGGGCAGCAGCAGCAGGCCATCTGGCTGGACAACCATCCGGTTGCGCTGATCAACACGCCGAGCGCTGGCGTGCCTGAAGTGGCCTACATCCAGCCGGATCACCTGGGCACCCCGCGCGTGGTGATCGATCCGGCGCGCGATGTGGCGATCTGGGCGTGGAGCAGCAAGAGCGAGGTGTTTGGTAATCAGGTCCCGAACGAGGACCCCGATCGGGACGGCGTGGATTACGAGCTGGCGCTGCGCTTCCCGGGGCAACAGGCGACCGATGCCAGTGGGATGTTCTACAACTATCAGCGGGAATATGAGGCGCTTACAGGGAGATACTCGCAGAGTGATCCGATTGGACTTGAGGGAGGCATCTCGACGTATGCTTACGCGGCGGGGCGCCCCACTGTGTTTGTCGATCCGCTTGGCTTGGAAGGGGTTGGCTACTGGAACAATGGGGAAATGAGCAGCATTACGGGATATGTGGCTGCCAGCAGTTGCGAGAGCGAGGCCGCAGCTGATCTCTTGGTTGATCTAGTGCCGATTACTGCCATGGCATCATTTGCGTTGGATGTTGCTGGCGTTGACTTCAACTTCTATGAGCCTCCATATGTCCAGTTTGGCGAATATGGTGTGAAAACACCTTTCGCCGCGGCCGGTCATGCTGCTGATGCTGTCGCGTCTCGGGCTGAGGCCAAGGCGGTAAGACAGCTTCAACGGGCAACCGAGGCCGGGATTCATTATTCCGTGGCCAACGGTCGGCGCAATCGGGCAGCGGCGAGCATGAGCAAAGCCGGCATCATTCGAGGTGGTGCGAAATTTCTTGGCCCGCTGGGTGCTTTTGTCAACTACAGGGAAAACTTCAACAAATGCCAATGTCAGGCGAAGTGATCTTTGTCAGGTTCTTTAAGGGCGTGCTTGTGCTGGGTGCGGTCTATATTTTCATTGGGTTGGCCCGTTTCATGGTCGAGATGACCTGTCCGCTGAATGGTTACCCGGCAGTTGTCATGTGGGGTTGGCTCCTGGCGCTGGTGGCATTGCTCGCCTACACAAAAATTGACTTTATGTCTGTGGGCTTGTTTGGCGTGAGCCTGTTGACTGTTCGTGTGATAGCCGGATCGGTTTCTGCCGCTGTTGCTGCGCTGGCTGTGCTTGTGGGGATCTGGAATGCTGACTGTGAGGTCTCGCCCGGCGTAGTTGTTTTTCCGGCTGCACTTCTGATTTTCTATGCGGCCTTCGTTATTGCGCTGTTGTTTGGTGATCGGTATCTTGGCGTGCTTCGAAAAATTGTGCGCCTTGGCATCAAGCCATTTGATCCATCCCGTGTTTCCTAGCTGCATGGCGTGCGGAAATCGCCTTGAAGGCAGGCCCCTCGATGTGAAGATGTCCAGCTGATTGAGCGTCCAGTGCCGCCGTGGGGCGTATCCAGTGCCGTTCGGAGCGCAGAGGAATGAGGCGTTGTTTGTCCTGTTTGGCAGGCCCGTGCTTGAACTCTTCATCGGCCTGATTGGGATCGGGGAGGCATTTCATTGATGCCGATAGCGACATCGATTGCGCGCTGGGACGGCAACAACGGGCTGAGCATCAGCCCACTTGCGACGAATGCGCCATCTCGATTGACGTCAACTGAAAACGATTGCATACGACGCGGTGAATCGCGCAGCCATTAGTCATTCAAACACTGTGTTGGCCGTGACGGCGCGCCGATCCTAGGATTGGCGCCACTGCTCCAATTTGCCATCGATGTCATCGCAACCGCGGGCCAACGGCCCGGGCACTGCGACGAGGTTGCGACGGCGCGCGAGGAGTACTTCCTTTTTGTCACCGATGGTGTCCACGATGAAACAGCATCTTCTGCTGTGCGCAGTGATGGTCCTGGTGGTCGCCTGCGCTGGCGAACCTTCCGCCGGGGATGCGTATCTCTCCCCACAGCAGGAGGCGGCAGTGCTGGCGGCGGCAAAAACCGGCGACCTGCCGTCGATCAAGCGCTTGATCGCCCACTTCGAAGCCAATGGTGACGTGCGCAATGCCGCCGGCCCGTGGCGCGAGCGTGCGCGCAAGGCGGGCGACCCGGCCGAGTTGTACCACCATGCGGCGCTGCAGTTCGTGGCCTCGCAGGAAGAGCCGGAGCCGGCGTTGCGCCGGCAGATGCTGGAAGACGCGCTGACCTCGGCCCGTGACGCCAGTGCGGTGGATCCCACCGCGCAATCGCTCACCGATCAGATTGAACTGGCACTGCGGAATGCACCGCTGCCGGCTCCGGAACCGGAGCCGGAGCCGAAAAAGACGCCGGAGAAAAAGCCGAAGCAGTAGCGCCGGCTAGCGCTCCGACCCCGATTCCGGTTCCCCGCCCAGCACCCGGTACACCAGCGGGGCCAGCCGGAACAGGTCGGCATCGCCGTGCAGGCCGAGCTTGCGATAGGCGCTGCGCTTCTGGGTACTGATGGTCTTTTCGCTGAGGCCCTGACGCTCGGCCAGCGCCGATACTGAATCGCCGGCCAGGCTGTGGCGCAGGACATCGCGCTCGCGCGGGCTCAGCTGCCGGTCCGTGCCGAACCAGTCCTGGTCGGCTTGGGACAGGTAGCGATGGTTGCCGGCCACCCTGAGGATCGCCTCGATCAGTACGGGCCAGTCGACGGTCTTGCATACGTAGCCATGCGCGCCGGCGCGCAGGGCGGCGTCGACGATCAATGCACTGTGGTGGGCCGACACCACCAGGATGCGCATCTGCGGGTGGTGCGTGCGCAGAAGGGCGATCAACTGGCAACCGTCGATTTCATCCCTGGTCAGGCAGTAGTCCATCAGCAGCACGTCCACCGGGCGGGTCGCCAGGCTTTCCAGCAGCGCGCGGCTGCCGGTCCACGCGCCGACGACGGCCATGTCGTCGCGTTCGCGCAGCTTGATGGACATGCCATGCAGGACGACCTGATGGTCATCCAGCAAGGCCAGGCCGATGGGGCGAGGGGGGGGCGTGGGAACGGCCGGAACGGGAATGGGAGTGGTCATGCTTGCAGGCGCTGCCGCGGACGTGGGGGAGGGGCCGATAGCGTGTGCGGTCGGTCGTGGAAAATCACGCTAGCCGGCAGGATGTGAGTGCCATGTCATGATTATGTCGCGAAAAACCTGTTATGTCCGGACGCATGCAGTAAACCGGATTGCACGGCGGGCGAAAGGCGGATGACGCTCGAGTTTTCGTGGTCTGCGATGTCGTGTTCGACACTATGGATAACTGCTGGCGTAACGATATTCCTGTCGACGGTGCCGGTTTTGCGTGCTGCAGGTAGGGCGGGAACTAAATGCAATACCTGTATTCCTAAAAGCGCTTCTATCGCCCAGTGCGTACCTGAAAATGTGATCTGCATCGACTGCGCTGGCTTGACCGACTACGCGCGATTGAACGTAAATCCGTTGCGTCGGTGTTGTTGCGCTGGCCCTGGCAAGCGGCGGTCGTGCCGTTTGCCGACGTTTGGCCTGCGCCATGGCGCAGGCCCGCTGCTCCGCCAATCCGCTGGTTTCCCGTACAAAGGAGTTCAAGAATGTTGCCTTTCCCTTCCCGTGTATCCCGCCGCGTGCAGTGGCTGCTGCCGGCGCTGCTGGCCCTGGCCCCGGTCGTGCACGCCGGTGATGACATCGATCTGGGCGATCCGGACCTGCCGCAGAACAAGGCGCCGGAAATCACTCCGGGCGAGATGAACGCCTTCGTCAGCGCTACGCTGGCCGGCGCCAGCATGGAGGCCTACCTGGCGCGGCAGAATGCGTCGGGCATCGATGAAATCGACAACTACCAGGGGCGCCCGGAGAGCGAGATTGACGCCGCATGGCGCTACAGCGCCCGTGGCCAGGAATATGCCAGCGAAAGCGAGGTCGTCCAGGCCATCCGGGCCACCTACGCATCCTCTGAGCAATGTGCGCCGACCGAACTGTCCGATGTCCAGTGGACTCCGTTGAGTGGCGGCGGTGGTGTCCACGCAACCGAGTCGGCCAAGGTCGGCTATGTGATGCATCGTTACCATCCGGAGATGGGCCGTTGCGTGGCCACCGAATCGGTCGCGCTGGCCTCGCGCAGCCGCAGTGGCACGCCCGAACGGTACTGAGCCGCCCGGCGATCCCGGCCGGTGCCGGCGGCAGTGGACCGGGTCGGTCGGCCGCGCCGACCCATTGCGGCCCGCGCCGGGTCACGGCATCGTATGTCATGTTCAGCCCTTCCCGCCGCGCTGCTCTCCGCCCTGCGGCGGGAAGGGCGGCGCGCCTCATATACAGGAGCAGTCGGTTGGATCAGGTCGCTGACGTCGAGCTTGTCCGCACTCGCCCCGCCGCGCCGGCCTCCAGCCGCGGCAGTGCATGCGTCACACTGAGTCTGCTCGACCACCGGGTGCTGGTCCGCGCGGGCGTGGCGGCCGGTCTTGCCGCGGAACCCGGGTTGCGCGTCATGGCCGGGTTCGGCAATGTGCGCGCGCTGCTGGATGCCGATCCCGGGCAGCTGGGGCAGGTGATCCTGAGCAACTACGTGCTTGGCGACGACGCCCTCGATGGCATTGCGATGATCCGGCTGCTGCGCGCGGAACGGCCACAGCAGCGGGTGCTGATATCGACTGCGGCGGCCGGCCCCGGGCTGGTTGCCATGGCGCTGCGTGCCGGCGCCGACGGGGTGGTCAGCGACACCCGGCCGCAGCATGAGCTGGTCGACGCGATCCAGGCCGTTGCCGCCGGGCAGACCCACATCGCGCGCGATCCGGCGCAGCCCTGGCCGGCCTCGGCGTATCGGCCCGGGGATATCCACGCGCCGCTGATGGTGCTGGAACACCCGTGGCTGACCGATCACGAACGCGAGGTCCTGCGCTGCTCCCTGGCCGGGCTACCGGTGATCCGTATCGCCGCCAAGCTGGGCCGCAGTGCGCATACGATCAGCACGCAAAAGCGCACCGCGTTCCGCAAGCTGGACATCCACAGCGATTTCGACCTGTTCGGCCTGCTCCGGCGCGGCCCTTGAGCCGCTCCGCCGCGCGCCAGTCGGCCTGCGCCGCTTGACTATCGCGGTCGGCTAGGAAAATCGCCATGACCTTTCGGGGTGGGCCTAAAGACCTGCCTTCCGCCCGTCCCTAGGATTCACCGGCCTTGCTGGCGGCAGTTGTGCGCCGGCTCCCCCGTGTTCCCAAGGACCCTCCCCATACCATGCACGGCACTGTCGCCACTGCACCGCCCGCGCTTGCCGAAACGGTAACGATGGCATCGCGCGCCAAGGGCAAGCTGCGCCGCGACCTCGGCGAAGGCCTGCTCGCGGCGATCAGCGACCCGTGCACCATCGAGGTAATGCTCAACGCCGATGGCCGCCTGTGGCAGGAGCGGCTGGGCGAGCCGATGCGCTGCATCGGGGTGATGGGCCAGCAGCAGGCCGAGGCGGTGATCAAGACCGTGGCCGGTTTCCATGGGCTGGAGATCACCCGCGACCGGCCGATGCTGGAAGCCGAGTTCCCGCTGGATGGCTCGCGCTTTGCCGCGCAGCTGCCGCCGGTGGTGAGCGCGCCGACCTTCGCGTTACGCAAGAAGGCGGTGCGGGTGATGGATCTGGACGACTATGTCGACAACGGCGTGATGAGCCCGGCCCAGCATGCGGCGATCACCGAGGCGGTGCGGGCGCATCACAACATCCTGGTGGTCGGCGGTACCGGCTCGGGCAAGACCACGCTGGTCAACGCGATCATCCACCAGATGGTGCAGTGCGATCCCGAGGAACGCATCTTCATCATCGAAGACACCGGCGAGATCCAGTGCTCGGCCGAGAACTTCGTGCAGTACCACACCACCGCGCAGGTCGGCATGACCGGGCTGCTGCGGGCCTCGCTGCGCATGCGCCCGGACCGGATCCTGGTCGGCGAGGTGCGCGGACCGGAAGCGCTCGATCTGCTGATGGCCTGGAACACCGGCCATGAAGGCGGCGCCGCCACCCTGCATGCCAACAGTGCGCTGTCGGCGCTGAACCGGCTGTCGATGCTGGTCAGCATGCACCCCGATTCGCCGACGCAGATCGAACCGCTGATCGGCGACTGCGTGCACCTGATCGTGCATATCGAACGCGCTGGGCATGGGCGTCGCATCAACCAGCTGATTCGTGTCCTGGGATACGAGAACGGCCACTACCAACTGCAAACCCTTTAAGGAGCTGTAATGAACATTGCGTCTGTGATTTCGAATAACCGTGCGTGGCTGGTGATGGCGGTGCTCCTGATGGCAGCGCTGGTACTGCCAATGGATGCGTTTGCCAGTAGCTCCTCCGATATGCCCTATGAGAATGGCTTGAACATACTCAGGGAATCCATCACGGGCCCGGTGGCTTTTACCATATCGGTCATCGGTGTCGTCGCGGCCGGGGCGATGTTGATTTTCGGTGGTGACATGAATGGCTTCATGCGCTCAATGGTCTTCTTGATCCTGGTGATCGGTCTGATCGTCAGTGCAGCGGCCATCATGGAAAAAATGTTTGGCAAGAGCGCCGCCGTTGTCGAAGCGGGATCCAGTGTCGCCGCCTCGCTCATGCATCAAGGTCTTTGCTGAGCATGGCCCTGCGCCGCATCCCGATCCGCCGCGCCGGTAATCGCCACAACCTGTTCATGGGCGGCGATCGCGAGCTGGTGATGATGTCCGGCCTGCTGGCGGTGGTGCTGATCTTCAGCGCGATGTCCCTGTATGCCGCGGTGGTGGGGGTTGCGCTGTGGTTCGTCGCCCTGTTCCTGCTGCGCCTGATGGCCAAGTCCGATCCACGCATGCGTTACACCTACCTGCGCAATCGCCGCTACCAGGCGTACTACGCGCCGCGTTCCACCCCCTTCCGTATCAATACTCCTGCACAGGGCAAGCAATACACATGATCGTCATGCTGACCACGGCGCTGGCCATCCTCGGCGGCCTGCTGGTGCTGCTGCTGTTCCTGCAGGCGCAGCGCGCGCAGGCGGCCGACCGGCTGTCGCGGCATCGCTCGGGCGCGGCCGGCCTGGCCGACCTGCTCAACCACGCCGCCGTGGTCGAAGACGGCGTGATCATCTGCAAGAGCGGTGCGCTGTGCGCGGCCTGGCTGTATCGTGGCGAAGACATCGCCAGCAGCACCGACCAGCAGCGCGAGGCGCTCTCGCAGCGCCTGAATCAGGCGTTCTCGCGGCTGGGCAGCGGCTGGATGATCCATGTCGACGCGGTGCGCCAGCAGGCGCCCGGCTATACCAGCGAGGCCGCCTCGCATTTCCCGGACCCGGTCAGCGCGGCCATCGATGAAGAGCGCCGCCGCCTGTTCGAAGGGCTTGGCGTGATGTACGAAGGCTACTTCGTGCTGACCGTGACCTACTTCGCCCCGACCCTGGCCCAGCGCAAGTTCGTCGAGCTGATGTTCGACGACGACAACGTGGTGGCCGGCAGCAAGGAAACCACCGAGCGCCTGCTGGAGTACTTCCGCCGCGAATGCACTTCGCTGGAATCGCGGCTGTCCTCGGCGGTGCAGCTGCGCCGGCTGAAGGCGGTGGTCAGCACCGACGAGACCGGCAGGAAGATCACCCACGACGACTTCCTACGCTGGCTGCACAGCTGCGTGACCGGGATCGACCAGCCGCTGCGCCTGCCGGACCTGCCGATCTACCTGGACGCGCTGATCGGCGGCCAGGAACTGTGGACCGGGGTGGTGCCCAAACTCGGCCGCCACTTCATCCAGGTGGTGTCGATCGAAGGCTTCCCGATGGAGTCCAGCCCGGGCATGCTCGGCGCGCTGGCCGAACTGCAGTGCCAGTACCGCTGGTCCAACCGCTTCATCTTCATGGACCCGCACGAGGCGGTGAAGCACCTGGAAAGCTACCGCAAGAAGTGGCGGCAGAAGGTCCGCGGCTTCTTTTCGCAGGTGTTCAATACCAACAATGGCACCGTCGACCAGGACGCGCTGATGATGGTCGCCGACGCCGAGGCGGCGATCGCCGAGGTCAACAGCGGCATGGTCGCGCAGGGCTACTACACCAGCGTGGTGGTGTTGATGGACGAAGACCGCGAGCGCCTGGAGCAGTCCGCGCGCCAGGTCGAGAAGGTCATCAACGCGCTGGGTTTCGTGGCCCGCATCGAAACCATCAACACCATGGATGCGTTCCTCGGCAGCGTGCCCGGGCATGGCGTGGAGAACGTCCGCCGGCCGCTGCTCAATACCATGAACCTGGCCGACCTGTTGCCCACCAGTACCATCTGGCCGGGCGAGAACCACGCGCCGTGCCCGATGTACCCGGCCAATTCGCCGGCGCTGATGAGCTGCGTGACCCAGGGCGCCACCCCGTTCCGGCTCAACCTGCACGTGCGCGATGTTGGCCACAGCTTCATCTTCGGGCCGATCGGTGCCGGCAAGTCGACCCATCTGGGGCTGATCGCCGCGCAGCTGCGGCGCTACCCAGGCATGTCGCTGTACTGCTTCGACAAGGGCATGTCGATGTTCGCGCTGGCCGCGGCCTGCGGCGGCGACCACTACAACATCGGTGACGACGAGGGCTGCTTGGCGTTCTGCCCGCTGCAGTTCCTGCAGACCAAGGCCGACCGCGCCTGGGCATTGGAGTGGATCGACACCATGCTGGCGTTGAATGGCTTGCAGAGCAGCGCCGCGCAGCGCAACGAGATCGGCAATGCGCTCAACAGCATGAACGATAGCGGTGCGCGCACCCTGAGCGAGTTCTGCCTGACCATCCAGGACCGCGAGGTGCGCGAAGCGCTGGAGCAGTACACCGGCGAAGGCACCATGGGCCATCTGCTGGACGCCGAAGAGGATGCGCTGGCACTGTCGAGCTTCACCGTGTTCGAGATCGAGGAGCTGCTCAACATGGGCGAGCGCTTCGCGCTGCCGGTGCTGCTGTACCTGTTCCGTCGCATCGAACGTTCGCTACACGGCCAGCCCACCGCGATCATCCTCGACGAGGCCTGGCTGATGCTCGGCCACCCGGTGTTCCAGGCCAAGATCCGCGAGTGGCTCAAGGTGCTGCGCAAGAGCAACTGCCTGGTGCTGATGGCCACCCAGAGCCTGAGCGATGCGGTCAACTCCGGCATCCTCGATGTAATCCTGGAATCGACCGCGACCAAGATCTTCCTGCCCAACGTGCATGCGCGCGACGAGGAGGCGTCGGCGTTGTACCGGCGCATGGGCCTGAACCCGCGGCAGATCGAGATCCTCGCCAGCGCGGTGCCCAAGCGCCACTACTACTACGTTTCCGAACTGGGCCGGCGTCTGTACGACCTCGCTCTGGGCCCGGTCGCGCTGGCCTTCATCGGCAGCAGCGACCGGGAATCGATCGCGGTGATCAAGGCCCTGCGCCAGCGCCACGGCGATGCCTGGGTGCACGAATGGGCGCAGCTCAAGGGCTTCAGCCTCCACGACTATGGAATGCAACGATGACACAGAACTCCAGCCCGGCGCCCGATCCCAACGCCGCAGCCAATCCCTACCTGGCCTCGCGCCGCGCCTGGAACGCGCACGTCGGTGCGCTTGCCGCCTCGCGGCGGATCTGGCAGATGGTTGGCCTGATCGCGCTGCTGATCGTGCTGGCCTGCGTGGGAGGGCTGATCCATATCGGCAGCCAGTCCAAGTGGGTGCCGTACGTGGTCGAAGTGGACAAGCTCGGCCAACCGCTGGCGGTGAACGTGGCCGACCACGCCAGCGACGCCGATCCGCGCGTGGTGCGCTCGGCGCTGGCCGGCTTCATCAGCGACCTGCGCACGGTCACCCCGGACGCCGCGCTGCAACGCAAGGCCATTCTGCGCGCCTACGCGTTGCTGGACACCGACGCGGCCGCCGCGCAGAAGACCAATGACTGGTTCAACGGTGCCGGCAACGTCAACCCGTTCAAGCGCGCGGCCACCGAAACGGTCAGCGTGCAGATCGACGCGATCCTGCCGCAGAGCGGCGACTCGTGGCAGGTCGACTGGGTCGAGAGCGTGTACGACCGCAGCGGCAAGCTGATCTCCGGTCCGACCCGGATGCGCGCGGTGGTCAACGTAAAGCTCACCAACCAGCCCTCCGATGCCAGCGAACAGCAGCTGCGCGACAACCCGCTGGGCATTTTCATCACCGACTTCTCGTGGTCCAAGCAGATCTGAGTGAACTGATATGAAACTTCTTCCCCTGTTGATCGCGCTGGCCCTGTTGCCCGGCGCCCCCCTCCTGGCCGCCGAGCCGACCGCCCTGCAGCAGCTGCTGGACGCGCCGGAACCGCCGCTGTCCCAGCAGGCTCGCGCCGCAGTGGCATTGGCCAAAAAGTGGCAGAGCAACCCGGCCAGCCGCGCCGAACCGGTGCCCTCGGCCGATGGCGCGATCCGCTTCCTGTTCGGGGCCGGCCAGCCGACCGTGGTATGCGCGGTGATGCAGGTCTGCGACGTCGAACTGCAGCCGGGCGAAGTGGTCAACTCGGTGCACCTGGGCGACTCGGTGCGCTGGCTGGTGGAGCCGGCGCTGACCGGCGCCGGCCCCAATGCACTGCAGCACCTGATCATCAAGCCGCTGGACGTGGGCCTGGATACCTCGTTGGTGGTCACCACCAACCGGCGCACCTATCACCTCAACCTGCGCTCGCACCGCAGCGAGTTCCTGCCGCGGGTCGGCTTCATCTATGGCGATGAAGTGGCCGCCCGCTGGGCCGCGCTCAAGCAGGTGCAGACCCAGGAGCGCCAGGCGCGCACCATTCCGGCCACCGGTGAGTACCTGGGCAACCTGGACTTCAACTACAGCTTGAGCGGCAGCGCGCCATGGAAGCCGTCGCGGGTCTACAACGACGGCACCAAGACCATCATCGAGATGCCGCGCGAAATGGCCCAGACCGAAGCGCCGACCCTGCTGGCGATCCGTGCCAACGGTTCGCCGCGCGGCAAGGACGAAACCACCCTGGTCAACTACCGACTGCAGGGCAACCGCTACATCGTCGACACCGTGCTTGACCACGCCATCCTGGTCACCGGGGTCGGCCGCGGCCAGACCAAGATCACCATCCGGCGGGGGCGTTGAGCATGCGCGCGACCACCCACTTGTGCGTGCTGCTGGTCGGCGGGTTGCTGTCGGCCTGTGCGGTCACCCCGCGCGTGCCCGGCACGGCCAGCGCGGCCAGCGTGCCCGATGGCGTGGGCAGCGTTGCTGCCGACGCCGTGCAGTTGCTGCAGGGCCGCTATCCACCGGGCGCCACCTACTGGACGTTGGCGCGTCCGGCCAGGGACGGGTTCGGGGTAGCGCTGGTCGACACCCTGCGGCGCCAAGGCTATGCCGTACAGGAAGCCAGCGCATCGCGTGGCAAGCCGCAGCCGGCGCCCGCCGGCCCGACCCTGGACTACGTATTCGAACCGGTCGACGCCGGCGTGTACCGGCTGACCTTGCAGATTGGCACGCGCAGCATGTCGCGCGCCTACATGGCCGCGGGCAATGGCCGGATGCAGCCGGCCGGCGCCTGGTCGCACAAGGAGTAAACGATGCCTACCCACTCCCCGTCGCCGCCCGGCGCCGATACCGCCAGTAGGGCCCGCCCCGGTGTCCGCCGGGTCAACAACATGCCGTTGTACCTGATCGGCGGCGTGCTGCTGGTGTTCGTCGTGATCATGGTGGTGGTGATCAGCGGTCGCGGCAACGACGAACGCGCCGCTGCGGCCGCGTCCAAGGGCAGCGGCGGCCCCAGCGCCATGGCGATGGCGCAGCAGGTGGTCGGCGACAACGGCCTGGATACCGGCAACGGCATCGTCGCCGAAGTGGCCGCTGCCGAACCATCGCCGCCGCCGCTGGCGGTACCGGTCGTCCACGTCGATGCCGGCGACGGCCCGCCGCTGCCGCCCACCGCCGAGATCGACCCGGACCTGCAGCGTCTGCAGCAGCTGCGCCTGCAGCAGCTGCAACAGGCGCTGGCAGCCAAGACCGGGGTGCTGGCCGCCACCCCGCAGCGCAGTGCCCCGGCGCCTGGTGCTGCTGCCGCTGCCGCAGGCGGCCGGCTGCCGCCGTCACGAGCACCGACCGCGCCGCAGGGTGCATCGCAGGCCGAGCTGCTGCGCGCGATGGGCGGCGGCATGCCGGGGCAGGGCGGGCCGGGCGGCGAGCAGCCGCGCTCGGACAACAGCCTGGCCCAGTTCGACAACGCCGGCGCCGGTGATCGCTGGCGGCTGGGCAGTGCGGTGGAAATGCCGCGTACCCCGTTCACCCTGCGCGCCGGCTTCGTGATTCCGGCAGTGCTGATCTCGGGCGTCAACTCGGACCTGCCCGGGCAGATCATCGGCCAGGTCAGCCAGGACGTGTACGACACCGCCACCGGCCGCCACAAGGTGATTCCGCAGGGCACCCGCCTGGTCGGCGCCTACAACAGCGAAGTGGCCTATGGCCAGCGGCGGATGATGGTGGCCTGGCAGCGGATGGTGTTCCCGGACGGGCGGGCGATGGACATCGGCGCGATGCCGGGTACCGACGCGGCGGGGTATTCCGGCTTCAGCGACAAGGTCAACAGCCACTTCATGCGCATCTTTGGCCAGGCGATCCTGCTGTCGGCGGTCATCGCCGGGGTGGAGCTCAGCCAGGACGACAGCGGCGGCGGTTACGGCCGTCCCAGCGCGGGCAGCGCGATGAGCGAGGCGCTCGGCCAGACCCTGGGCCAGGCCATGATCCAGCTGTTCCAGAGGAACCTCAATGTGTCGCCGACGCTGGAAGTGCGGCCGGGCTTCCGCTTCAACGTGATGGTGGTCAAGGACCTGGATTTCGACCGTCCGTACACGCCGGTCATGTACTGAGACGGTCGTGAAAGCGCGGTGGCGGCTGCCGGTGCAGCCAAGCCCGCGAACCGGTGGCGTCGCTGCTGCGCGCCATCGCCCCGCCCATCCGGGCGAATCATCAACATCGAGGTATCCCCATGAATCAACGTTTGCTTTCCCTGTCCGCCGGCGTCGCGCTGGCACTGGCCGCCACCAGCCCGGCGCAGGCCGGTGAGCTGGTACTCGACCTGGCCAACCTGGTCCCCAATACCGTCAGCGCGGTCGCCAACACCGCCACCGCGATCAAGATGCACTACGTGATCGATCGCCTCGATTACATGAGCACCAAGGACGACGGCCACTACGTGGAGCAGAACTACTACGACGTGCTCAACCAGGAACACAACAGCCTGGTCAACAACTACAACGAGGTCAACAACTACTACTGCAGCCCAGGTGGCGGCAAGCCGCCGATCCCGCGTTCTTTTGCCGATGGTGGTGAGGACGGTGGAATGAACTGCGGCGGTATCGACGAGGGTGAAGTGATCATCCCGACCCTGCAGGGTCCGGCTACGTTTGGCGGCCAGGGCAGTGCCACCGCCTACATGCAGGACACCCGCAAGGTGCTGGATCAGGTGGTTGGCAACGACAACCAGCGCTTCACCACGGTGATGGATGGCAACAGCCTGCAGGCGCAGGCGGTGGATGCGCAGACGCGCGAATTCCAAATGCAGAGCGCGAATCTGCAGGCGCTGACCGCCAAATCGACTGCCAATATGGGTGCCCGCATGCAGGCGGCGTTCTCAAACCAGCTCGCCGCCGCGCAGACTGGCGAGATGATGCAGATGCGTGCGTTGATGCTGGCCGACCAGAACGCACAGGTCGTGCGTGAGCAGGAAGCGGCTGCGCGCGGCGCACGTGAGTCGGTGGCGGCGAGCAAGCTGCGGGTGGTTCCGAACCTGGAACAGGCCTCGATCGGCAACTGGTAACGGGTTGTAGGTGCGACACCTGCGGACCGGCCTGCCGGTCCGCAGGCGCTTGCACCGCCCGGGCAGGTGCCCGGGACATGCAGACAGGAATACTGAGACGGTGATGATCAGGCTCGACCCACCCGCAAGGCCCGTGTACGGGTACGCCGCACTTTGGTGTCTGGCATTGCTGCTGCTGCCCTCGGCGGCACAGGCCGCTGTCGAGCTGTATCCGGTCGACAATCTGCTGGACAGGTTCCAGGGCGTACAGGATCTCTGGGCAAGCACGGTGGCGGGAGCGGCCGAGCGGCTGTTCTGGAGCCTGGCGCTGATCAGCCTGACCTGGACGATGTGCATGATGCTGTTCCGGCGTGCCGATTTCGGCGAATTGTTCGCCGAGCTGGTGCGCTTCATCGTGATGACCGGCATCTTCTGGTGGCTGTTGAACGAAGGCGGGGTGCTGATCCAGCAGATCCTGGAGAGCATGCGGTTGCTAGGCGAGGATGGCAGCGGTGGCGGTGGTCAGCTGCAGCCGTCGGGCCTGCTGCGCAGCGGCTACCGCTTGTTCTTCGCAGTTGCCGAGCAATCCGAGAGCGACGAATGGAAGGAGGCCGACAAGATCGTCGGTCTGGCCATGGCCGCAGTGATCATGGCGCTGATCGCGCTGGCCGCAGTCAGCATGATGCTGATCACGCTGATGACCTGGGTTCTCGGCTATGCAGGCCTGTTCCTGCTCGGCTTCGGTGGTGCGCGCTGGACATCGGGCGTGGCCATCAACTATTACAAGCATGTGTTGGCCGTGGGCATGTCGTACTTCGTCATGCTGTTGCTGGCCGGCATCGGCAACCAGTTCCTCGAGGATTACAGTACTGGCGTGGCCGCCGATGTGACCCTGCCCAACCTGGCGATCATGCTGGTGGCGGCCATCGTGCTGTTGGCACTGCTGGTACGGATTCCGGCGATGGTGTCCAGCATGGTGCTGGGCGCGCGTTTCGGGGCAGGTAGTGGCTCCAGTTTCAGCGGGCATGTGATGGCGCTGGGCGGGACCGCAATCGCCGCTGGCGTCGGTCATGCCGGCAGCGGCGCCCAGGCGCTGTACTCGGCCTACAACGCACCGTCGGCGGCACCGCCACCGGCGCCGATGATTTCAATGCCGACGATCCAGGTACAGGCGCCGCCAGCGGCGGCCGGTGGCGCCTCGGCTCCGATGGCAACGCCGATCATCAGCGTGCATCATCTGGACGGAATGGGGATGAACCCGCCGCCGGTGACGCTGAGCGTCCACGGCATGTATCCCCCACCTGCCGGCGCGGCGCAGGGCAGTGTGTTCGGTGCTACGCCGTCGGCGCACGAGGTTGCCCGTACCCAGCAGCAAGCCGGCCCAGGTAATTCGGCGGCGGCAGGCGGCGCAGTGGCGTCGACGCCTGCGCCGCCTGCTGCGGCAATGGCGGGCGCGCTCGCGAACGCTGCGGGCGATGGCAATGCCGCTACGCCGGCGTCGCTGGCAGCCGCGGCTTCGGCCACGCCGGGGGCCGCGCCGGAGAAGATCCCTGCGCTGGATGCACAGACGTTGCAGCGCAGCCATGAAGTCGAACCCGGCGTGCCTGCTGCCGGCTTGGCGGCAACCACTACTGGGCTGCCGGCGTCGCCCGTGACCGGATTACGGGGGAGACCTGCGGATGCCGCGCCGGCAGCTTCCGGGCCTGGCGCTATGGCGAAGAAAGCCGCGGGTCCGGCTGCGCCCGGCTTCAGCAGTTTTGCGTCACAGCCACTGTCCGGCTCGGCCCTGCCGGCGGCCGGCAGTGCCGATGGCCGCGGCAAGGCCGGCGCGGTGGGGCGGGGCGACACGCACGCCACAGCCGCGGCTCCATCGTCGTCTGCAGCAGCGGCATCCAATGGTGTTGCATCGAACGCGCGCGAGGGCCGAGATGGCCGCGACCTGACCCGATCGAGCGCTGCGGTATCCACGCAGGCGCGAGTCGGCGCGCGCAGCGCAGCGCCTTCCCTGCCTGAAGGCGCAGCTGTGGCGCCTGCATCGGCGCATTCGCCCAGAGTTGCGGCGGCCGACGGCGCCGCCGACGCGACTGCAGCGATCGTGCCGCCAGCCCGGCCCGCGGGGGTGTTGCCGCAGCCGCCCGGTCGCGGCTGGTTCGCGCGCCTGCTGGCCGCCCTGCGGCGCTGGCGCAAGCGTGATGGAGATGGCGATGCCGGTTGATCTACCGCCGCTGCAGCAGGAGCGGGTGGTCTGCTCGATCGCTGCGGCGATCAAATACCACATTCCGGCCAACCTGGTGCTGGCCGTGGCCGAGCAGGAAGGCGGACGCCCGGGCCAGGTGGTGCGCAACAGCAACGGCACGCTGGATGTCGGCGCGATGCAGTTCAACACGGCGTATCTGCGCGAGCTGGCTCGTTACGGCATCAGTCCTGCGCATGTAGCGGCATCGGGTTGCTATCCCTATGACCTGGCGGCATGGCGGTTGCGCGGTCATCTGCGCGACGACAGCGGCGACCTGTGGACGCGGGCGGCAAACTACCACTCGCGCACACCGCAGTACAACCGCCGCTACCGGGCGCAGCTCATTCAAAGGGCGGGCAGATGGGGGCGATGGCTTGACCAGCACTTTCCGACCTACGAGGTCGGCATAACGCCACCGGCGGCGGCCGGCTGAGCCAGTCGTGGCCGGCTAGCAATCAGTTGAATTCAATGCATTCGATGAGGTACACGTATGAAGCACAAACAGATTGTCCTGGCCTGCTGCCTGGGCGGGGCCGGGCTGCTGGCATGCTCTGCCGCGCAGGCGGCGTGCACGGTGGGAAAACAGCTCACGGTAACAGTGAATGGCGCTTCCGGTCTGCCGATCGTGGTCAAGCAGAATGCCAGACCCGGCGATCTGCTCAAGGAGTACAGTCACGTGGTGGGTACGGAAGGAGGTTGGGCGAACTGCGTTGGCCCCGACCGCATCACCCGGCGGATGAACGGAACGCTGGTGCCATCGGGGATTCCAGATGTCTACACGACGACCCTGGCAGGCGTCGGGGTGAAGGTCGAATACCAGTCCTCCACCGGCGGCGCCCGCCGCGCATATCCCTATTCCATTGATTACAGCACCCCCGGCAGCTACACGCTGCGCGATGAAGGGACGTACTACGTAAGCTACTATCGCATTGCTGGTGATTTCGCGGGGGGCAGCATCGGCAGCGGGGCTCCATTCCAAGCGGCGCAGGCCGCACTGGATTCTGCTGCGTCACGTCCGATCAACTTCCTCGAAGCGGTCGATGTCCAGTTCAACCTGGCCACCTGCGACATCACCAGCGGCTCGATCAACCAGACCGTGGATCTGGGGCAGGCTGCGCCGCACAGCTTTACCGGCGGTGGAACGCCTTGGAGGGACTTCAAGCTGGTGTCTGAGAACTGCGATCTGACCCAGTTCCACAACGTCACCTTCTCCTTCAACGGCAACGCCGAACCGACCGACCCCACGCTGTTTGCGGTTACCGGTCCGGGTGGTGGCGTGGGGGTGCAGCTGCAGACCGCTGCAGGTACCGATATCGACCCGGGCGGGGATGCGACCATGCCAACCCTGGCTGCGGGTGGTGAGTACGCGTTCCGTGCGCGCTTCCGTCGCCTCGCTGGTGACCTGGTCAATGGCCCTGTAAGCACGGATGTAATCGTCAAGGCCGAGTATGACTAAGCAGGCGGGCCGCCCCGCCTGCAGGCGGCAGGTTTAGCCGTGGGCTGGTTGGCAACCCGCGGCCAGCGCCGCCGGGCGGTGTCTGGCCTGCTGCTGGCAGCGCTACTGCCGCTGTCGATGGGAGTGTTGGGCGCACGCTTCAACACCACCCCCAGTCTGCCCTATGGGGTTTACTGGGTGCATAGCGAACCTGCGCGGCCGGGTCGCTATGGTTCGTTCTGCCCGTCTGTTGAGCTGCCCGTGTTCGCATTGGCGCGGCAACGTCACTACCTGCCAAGCGGTCGATGCCCGGGCGGGGTACGGCCATTGCTGAAGAAGATCGTTGCCGGTGCCGGCGACAGGGTCTCCATCGGTGCGGACGGCGTGCGTGTCAATGGCCATCTGCTGACCAACAGTACGCCGTTGCAGCGTGATGCTGCAGGACGGGCGATGCCGAGGTTGATCATGCAGGAGCGAGCGCTACATGCGCACGAACTGTTGCTGATGTCCGACTACTCGGCTTCTTCCTTCGATGCGCGCTACTTCGGTCCGATACATCGCCAACAAGTGGATGAGGTATTGCGTCAGGTCTGGACGTGGCCGCCGTCGCACTGATGGCCGGGCTAGGAATCCGGCCAGGTGTTTTGGGGGGCGCCCCAGATACAGCGTGCGAGATGGTCGAGATAATCAATTGCCCAAATCTGCATGCCATCGGCTGAAATCGATACCGCAGTTGCAGTGGTTGCCATCAGTGCGGCCGTTGTCGGGGCGTTGCACCTCCCTCGTAAATCATCAAATGGAGATTCAATCAATGAAGCACTTCGCTATTTCGGCCGTTCTCGTCGCGGGCCTGGGTGTTGCGGCCACCAATCCGGCTCAGGCCGCCAACGACGGCACCATCAAGATCGTCGGCACGGTTACTGCGACCACCTGCCTTGTTGATGGGCATGCCCCGGGTTCCGGCCTGGCCAACCACGATGTGGACCTGCTTGGCGTGCCGAAGGCACAGCTGGACGTCGCCGGCAAGGTGGGCGGTGACAAGCTGGTGACCATCCGCATCGGTGGCCCGACCGACACCAACTGCACCAATGGTGATGAGGCCTATGTGCGCTTCGACCCGGCCAGCCCGAACATCGATCTCGCTACCGGTCGCCTGAACAATACGGCCACCACCAATCCCGCTCCGGAAGTCAAGATCGAAATCGCGAACCTGGACGGCGTGGCGATCGATCTGGCCAACGATGATTCGGCCGGGTACGAGATCGTCAACCATGAGACCCAGATTCCGCTGATCGTGCGCATGTATTCGACCGGCGTCGCCGATGTCGGCAACGTGGCCTCGGAAGTCGGTTACCAGATCGTCTACAACTGAGCAATGCCGGCCTGAGCGCCGCATAGCGCTTGGCGTGCGGGTTCGCCCGGTGTGGACCCGCATTGCGCTCAATGGGAATAGTGGATGATGGTGATGATGAAGCGTATGGGATGGGTGCTGGCGCTGTTGCTGGCGGCTGGCACGGTACAGGCCAAGGTCGTGATCACTGGGACACGGGTGATCTATCCAGGGCAGGAACGGGAAGTGCTGGTACGGCTCAGCAACATGGCCGAGGACGTGCCAAGCGTACTGCAGGTGTGGCTGGACTCCGGCGACGAAAAGTCCACTCCAGATACCGTTGATGTGCCGTTCGTGATCAGCCCGCCAGTGTTCCGCATGGATCCCGGCAGCAGTCAGACGCTGCGTGTTTCCTATACCGGCGAACCATTGGCCGACGATCGGGAAACCCTGTTCTGGTTGAACGTTCTGGAGATTCCGCCGGCACTGGACAAGATGGCTGAGGGCGAGGTGAATCTGCAGTTTTCCTTCCGGACCCGCTTGAAAACGTTCTTCAGGCCCGAGGGGCTGAAGCCGTTGGCGCATGAAGCGCCGCAGCAGCTGCAATGGTCGGTGCAGCCGGCAAAGAACCAGCAAGGGTACGTTGTGCAGGTGAGCAATCCTACGCCGTACTTCATCACCCTGCAGGGACTGAAGGTGGTCGATGGGGAAAAACAGCTGCGCTACAAGCGCGGCAATCATGTCAACGAAGGCATGGTGGCGCCTTTCGGGCGGCAGCAGTTCAACGTCCCCGGGCTGGATGCTCGCCCTGGCGCGGCGGCGAAGATCGAGTTCCAGACGGTCAACGATTTCGGTGGCCGAGTCGGTTCCGTGGCTGCATTTACTGCAGCTGCCACGGACTGAGCCAAATTTCACCTGCGGCATGCCTGGCGGCGATGTGCGTTTGCCGAGTCAATGCAGCAGGTAGCTTCTTCCAATCGCGGTGATGGTCACCTGGTGCCACTGGTGCCGGTAGTGCCTGGCTGCACGACGTTCGCCTGTACAGGGGCCTGAAGCCATGTATGTTCAATCGCGTATAGAGTCGGTGGTGCTGCCGCGTTTCCAGATCCATGCGCTTGCTGCGGCCGTGACGCTGGTGATTGCTGTCGTCTCGGCACCGGTCATGGCGGCCGCCGGCGGTGGTGTTGCAGCGGGTGAGCGGGTGTATGAGTTCCGTTCCGGGCAATTCCCGGGTAGTACCCGGGTAGATCTGTCCCGTTTCAACAAGGGCAACGTGATACTGCCTGGTACCTATGCGGCCGCGGTACAGGTGAATGGCAGGCCGGGTGCGCCGGAATCGCTGCGCTTTGCGGTTCCGGCCGGCCAGCAGGATGCGCAGCTTTGCGTTGATCGATTGATGCTGGACCGTTTCGGGATAGATCTGCAGCGTGTCGATGAAGATCGCGTCGGTGCCGGTGTCGGTGTCGAGCCCGGGCCGGCCGCGGCGGTGGACGACTGCCTTGCGATCGAGCAATGGGTGCCCGGTGCCAGTGTCCGGTTCGAGCAGGGCGAGCAGGAACTGTTCGTGCAGGTGCCTCAGTTATACATGTCGCAGCGACCACGTGATTATGTTTCGCCGGAACAGCTCGATGGCGGTGTGACGGCGGCAACGCTGCAGTACAACGCCAACGTTTACGACAGCCACATCGGCGGCATTGCCAGCACCCGCGGATACCTGGGCATCCGGGCTGGCATCAATGCCGGCGGCTGGCTGCTGCGGCACCAAGGCTCCTTGACCTGGAGCAACTCGGCCGGCAGCCGGTACCAGGCCAGCGCCACTTTCGCACAGCGTGATGTGGTCAGCCTGCAGTCCCAGCTGATGGTGGGCCAGTTGTATTCGCAGGGCGACCTGTTCGGTAGCGTGCGTATGCGCGGTGTTGAACTGGTGACGGACGACCGCATGTTGCCGCAGTCGCTGGTTGGTTACGCACCGGTGGTACGCGGCATTGCCGACAGCAATGCGCTGGTTCGCGTGCTGCAGCGGGGTGTGCCGCTGCGCGAACTTACGGTGGCACCAGGTCCGTTCGAGATCGACGACCTGTACGCGGTCGGATACGGTGGCGATCTGGAAGTGGTCGTCCGGGAGGCTGATGGCCGCGAGAAAACCTTCGTGGTTCCGTACTCCGGCTCTGCACGGCTGCTGCGCCCCGGCTATACCCGGTATGCGGTCAGTGCGGGTCAGGCCGATGCGGTGCGGTTGGGCTATCAGCCCTATCTGCTGCAGGCCCAAATGCAGCGCGGCCTGAGCAATGCGGTGACCGGCTACACCGGTGCGCTGAAGAGCGAACACTACGCCGCAGCGCAGCTGGGCGCCTCGCTGAACACTCCGCTGGGCGCATTCTCACTGGATATGACCCAGGCCCGTCTGCAACTGCCGTCGGAGAATCTTTCCGGACAGAGCGTGCAACTGCGTTTCAGCAAACAGCTGGTCAGCTCCGGGACCAATTTTTCGGTCGGCGCCTACCGCTATTCGACCGAGGGCTACGTCGACCTCAACCAGGCGCTGCGCCTGCGGGCGGAGGCGGAGGCACTGGGTGACCCGCAGAGTCTGGACCGTTATCGCAGCCGGCTGGAGGGCAGCGTCAGCCAGGCGTTTGGAAGGGACGGTGGCGCGCTGTACTTCAACGCGTCCAGCACGGACTACTGGAACCGCAGTGGCCGCACCCTGAACTATTCTCTCAGCTACAGCAATCGCTGGAAGACCCTGAGCTACAGCTTGAGCGCACAGCGCTCGCGGCAGCTGTCCAGCCAGCATGTCGACAATGAAATAGGCCTGACTCTCAATATGCCGTTGGGTACTGCCGAACGCGCACCCAGCTTGTATTCGACGGTACGCAGCGACCGCAATCACGATATCGGTGGCAACATCGGTATCAGCGGTAGCGCAGGCCGATATCGCGATCTGCAGTACGGGGTAAATCTTGCGCACGCGCAGGATGGTGCCACCGTGGGTGGCAATGTCCAGTATCAGGCGCCATATGCACAGCTGGGGGCCAGCTACTCGCAGGGGCAGGACAACCGCAATAGCTCGTTCGATCTCAGTGGTGGACTTGCGGTGCATGGTGGTGGCGTGACTCTTGCGCCGAGGCTCGGCGATACCATCGGCCTGGTGCGCGCGCCCGATGCGGCGGGCGCACGGGTCGACGGCGGCGATGGCGCGCGGGTGGATTCACGCGGCTATGCGTTGGTACCTTCGTTGCTTCCCTACCGCTTCAACAGGGTGGAGCTGGATCCGCGCGGCATGTCCACCGATGTGCAGCTCAAGACCACCACCCGGATGGTGGCGCCGCGGCATGGCGCGGTGGTGCGCCTGGACTACCCCACCGATACCGGACGTTCGGTGCTGATCAAGGCGCGGCGCAGCGATGGCAGTCCGCTGCCATTTGCGGCCAGCGTGTTCGACGTCTACGGCAACAGCGTGGGTAGCGTTGGCCAGGGTAGTCGCGTGCAGTTGCGCAGTGACGATGCCAATGGCGTAGTGACCGTGCGCTGGGGCAAGCAGGGCCACGAGCAGTGCGAGATCTTCTATCAGCTACCAGACCGCGGCCCGGCGCGGCAGGGCCTGCCGGACGTGATCGAGCAGGCGGTCTGTGAGCGGATCCGGCATGTGGCGTCGGAAGTGCAGGGCAACCGCATCTCGGCGGCGCCGCCGTCCACCTCAAACAAGGCCGGTGGCACGGACGATCCCATCGGGATTGAGCGCCCTGGCTACCCACCGACCGCTCGTTCGCTCCCCCGCTTACCCATTCCAGGAACTTCCCGATGATCCAAGTTGCTGTCTCCAGGCCAGGCATGCTGAGCCTGGCTGTACACGCGGCCTTGCTGGCGTCCAGCTGCATGCCGGCATTCGCTGCTCAGGTAGTCGCCGACGGTGTCCAGGTCCACGTTGCGGGCGGTGACTATGACGATGCAGGCGGCAATGGCGCCGACAGTTCGGCATTCTACGCGCGCCGCGGTGGCTCGATCGTTGCCGGTGGCGCGGTCAACCTGACGGCCAACGGCTTTGGTGTCAACGCTGCTCTGGCAGATGGGGCGGGCAGCACGATCACGCTGCTCGGCGGACGTCTGGACAGCAATGGCAATTTCGGCAACGGGTTGTTTGCCAATGCCGGTGGCCGCATCGAGGGCGATGCGCTTGATATCCGCAAGAGCGGGATTGGCCATGGTGTGTTCGTGGAAGGACTGGGCAGCCATGTGCGCCTGTCCAACAGCCAGATCAGCACACAGGCGAACTCCAGCCATGGCCTGGTGGTGTTCATTGGCGCCTCTGCCGAACTGTCCGGCAGCCGCATCCATACCCTCGGCGATGGTTCGATGGGCATCAACATCAACCGTGGCAACCCCCGGGTAGCGCTCGCGGATGTAGAGGTGCTGACGGAGGGTGCCGGTGCTACCGGTCTGTGGCTTCTGTCGGCAGGACAGGTGGACGCCCAAGGGTTGAATGTACGTACTCTCGGCGCGGGCTCTGCCGCAGTGGACATGCGCGCCGGCCGGATGCAGCTCGACAGTGCACGGCTGGAAACCCATGGGCGTAACGCCCACGGCGTGCTGGTACGGATGGAGGACACCGCCGGGGCGGTCTTCATGGGTAACAACGTGGATATCGGCACCCAAGGCGACGCCGCCATGGGAATGGTCGTGCAAGCTGGTGCCGATGTTGTACTGCAAGGCAGCCGCGTGCACACCAGTGGCAACCGCTCGCATGCAGTGTCGCTGGGCGGTGCCGGCAGCGCGCTTGATCTGGTGGACAGCGCGGTGCTTGCCCAGGGCGCGCAGGCCTGGGGCCTGCTGGCCAGTGGCGGCAGCTTCAACATGGTCGGCGGCGAACTGGGTAGCGCCCAGCATGGTGCGATCGGCGTGACCGGTACGGCACAGCTGGATTTCAGCCAGGGCACCCGCATTCGGGGTGGCAACGGTGTACTGCTGTCGCTGGAAAGCACCGCCGGGGACCAGGTCGCCTTCAATCTTCGCGACGGCGTGCAGGCCGAGGGAAATATCATCGCTGCCGACCCCGGCGTGACCCCGCACGACAGCAACCTTCAGGTACTGCTGGACAACAGGGTGCACTGGACGGGCGCTACCGGGATCGTCGACAGCTTGCAGATCAAGCAGGGCAGCCGCTGGACCATCACCGGCGATTCCACAGTGAACAGCCTTTCGCTGGGCGACGCTGTGATCGCTTTCGCCGCGCCAGACGCCGGGGACTTCAGTACGCTTACCGTGCAGGGAAACTACCACAGCGATGGCGGCACCCTGCTGTTGAACGCGCGCCTGGATGGCAGTGGCGTGGCGACCGACCGACTGCTGGTGAATGGCGATACGTCCGGCCACACCTGGTTGCTGGTCAACAACCTCGGTGGATCGGGTTTGACCGCGGCCGATGGCATCGAAGTCATCGACGTGCAGGGCCAGTCTAACGGGCAGTTCGCGTTGGGCGCGCGCGCCGTGCATGGTGCCTACGAGTACTTCCTTTTCCAGGGCGGCGTGGACGATCCGAACAATGGCAACTGGTACCTGCGGTCGCAGTTGCCGGACGAGGTCAAGGACCCGCAGCCGGATCCGGACCCGGTGCTGCGTCCAGAACCCGGGGCATACTGGGCCAACCAGGCTGCCGCGACGGCGATGTTCCAGCACGCGCTGCAGGACCGGCTTGGTGGGCGCCTACCGCACCCGGCCGAGTACCGGCGCGGCGCGTGGGCACGCACCAGCCAGCAGCAGGTGCATCACAATCTTCAGGCCGGCCAGCTGGCGCTGCGCTCGCAGCGCTCTCTGCTGCAGGCGGGTACCGATCTGTTTGGCAATGACAGCACCCGTTTCGGGGTAATGCTTGGCCACGGCCAGGCCAGCAGTCAGTCACAGTCTGTGGCAACCGGCTATCTGGCGCAGGGGCGCGTGAATGGGGCGGCAGTGGGCGTGTATGCCACGTGGTTTGAGCCCAGCGAGGACCAGCGCGGCTTGCAGGTGGACAGTTGGCTGCAGTGGGCACGATATCGCCAGAATGTGCAGGGCGCCGGGCTCGCTGCGGAACGCTACACGGCGCACGGTACGAGCGGTTCATTGGAGCTCAACTATGCGTTGCCGGTGCAGCTGGGTGACTTCACTACGCTGTATATCGAACCACAGCTGCAGCTGATGTACACCGCTTACAAAGCTGCCGACCACGTCGAGCGCAATGGCACCGTGGTCGCGGTGCACGGTGCTGGCGGTCTGTCCACCCGTACCGGCGTACGCCTGTACGGGCGGCGCGGCACGCCGGGCGGACACGTGCAGCAGCACGCCTGGGTGCAGCCCTATCTGACCGTAAACTGGTTGCGCAACAGCCAGGCCACCGACGCGCTGAACATCGGCGGCACGCCATGGGTGGACAACGCTGGCGCCGAGCGGGTCGAAATCAAGGCCGGTGCGCAATGGCAGATGACCCCGCGCCTGAACGGCTGGGGCGAGTTCGGGGTGCAGTCGGGACAGGGCGGCTTCCACGCCGTGGCCGGCCAGTTGGGCCTGCGTTACAGCTGGTAGAAAAGCAGGCGGGCAGTATCGCCACTCCCCGCAGCGACGGCACCCGGTGCCGTCGCTTCTTTTTCAGCGCGTCAACAGCCAGCGGTCGAGCGCTGCCTGCAGGCGCTCACTGGCCGCACCGGCGGCGCTGCGGTCTGCCGCCTTCAAGGGAATCTGCAGCGCCGCGGCCTGTGCGCCCAGTGCCTCGGCCCCGGCGTAGCGTGCCGCGCCGCCCAGACGATGGCTCATGCGCAGGGCCTGGTCCAGGTCCCAGCGAGCGATCGCCTGGCGCAGGGCGTCCAGGTCGGCACGCAGCGCATTGGCATACAGCGCATCGAGGTCTATGTCCACTGGCAACGGGGGCAGCGCGGCGCTTTGGCGCGGACCGGCGCCGTCCGGCAGCCATAGCGCCAGCAGCTGCAGCAGTTGCTCGGGCCGCAGCGGTTTCTCCAGCACGCCGTCCATGCCGCTGCGCAGGCACTGCAACAGGTGCGATTGGTCGGTGGCCATCGACAGCGCGATGACCGGCAGATGTGGCCCGCCGTCGCGCTGCTGGCGTTCGCGGATGCGCCGGGTGGCGGTGTAGCCGCTCATCCCGGGCATGCTGCAGTCCATCAATACCAGCGCCACCTTGCGTTCGGCGAGCAGCGCCAGCGCAGCAGGCCCGTCGCTGGCGCCGCAGCTTTGCAGGCCCAGGGCCTGCAGTTGCAGCTGCATCGCCAGCAGGCTGGTCGGATGGTCGTCGACCAGCAGGATCAGACCGCCGCGCGGTGGCGGTTCGAGCGCGCTGGCTGCGTTCACGGCCGGTCCAGCTGGTTGCGCATCTTGAACAGTTCGTTGTCGTTGCGGATGCCGATCTTGCGGAACGCCGATTGCTTTTGGGTACTGATGGTGTTGCTGCTGCGCGAGAACTTGCCGGCGATCTGTGCCACCGACATCCCGTCCAGACAACAGCGCAGTACTTCACGCTCGCGCGGGGACAGCAGCGGGCTGGCCAGCAGCGGGGTGTGTTCGGCGTTGCCCGGCACGGTCGCGGGGCGCAGCGCGGACTCGGAGAATTCGGCCAGCTCCATTGCCATGTCGCGGGTCAGATAGATCTGCCCGCGCGCCACCGCACGCACCGCACTGGCCACGTCATCCAGCGGCAGAGACTTGCCGATGAAACCATGCGCGCCGGCATGCAGCACCAGTGCCGCAGTGGCCGGGGTGTATTGCGCCGACAGCACCAGCAGCTTGCAGCTGGGGAAGCGCAGTTTGAGCACCTTGATCAGGTTGATGCCATCGACATCCTGCGGACCCAGCATGAAGTCGATGATGAGGATGTCGGCCGTACGCGTGGCAAGTACATTCAGCAGTTCGCGGCTGGTCGAGCAGAAGCCGCGCAGCTCGATGTCGGCCTCGGTGGACAGGCATTGCCGCAATCCGTGCAGGACGACTTCATGGTCGTCCAGAATCAGTACGCTGTATCGATTGAATCGTGGGGAAAGATGCATGGGTAATGATTCGCGGCAGGAGGCCGTTCCATGCCTGGTATGACGATGTTCCACCGTGGCGATGCCGTGCTTCCAGCATCCCTGGTCCGCAGACCACGGGTGGTACGAATGAGTCGGTTGCAACCGGGGCGCTGCGAGAGTGCAAGGGTAGCGTTGCATGGGGGCGGGACCGTCGGCCTGGTTCCGCGTTGGGTGGGGCCGCTGGCACCGTCCCGACGATGCAGTTGATGCCTGCGATGGAGTGAATCGTAGTGGCCCTTCCCGGATAAATCTCTAGAGATTGTTTCAAGAGAATATTTCCAGTGCCTTTTTACCCAGGTGATGTGCCGAACATGGCATGCAGCAGTGGGAGCGGTCGGCAGTGGTTTGGAAAGGCGCGTTGCCTGGCGTGCGCACCTGCATCCGCATCGCCGGCGCTTATAGGACAGTCGCCAGACGGCCGGGTATGTTCCCCGCGTATCGATGCATCGCAGGTTCCTTCCGCACAGCACCGCGGATATGCGGATCGCCGCTGGTGTGGCCCCAGGTGCATACGGATCGCGGTCGGCACCGGTCAGCGTGTGAAACTCCACCGGGGACGACAGTTTCACCGGCAGCGGCGACCGGCGGGCACCGTCGGTAACAGCGCCGCGCGGAAGCTGTACGTGGTGCGGCGGAGGCAGGACGGGGCCGGGACGCCATTGACAATTGCGCAAATGAGAGGTGCTTGCATTTGCGCATGGGGCGCGGCGCCCAGTACGGCCCGGCGGCCCTCAGCGAGTGGAGCCCGGGTCGACCTCGGTGGCGGGGCGGGCATCAGCGCGTTGCCCGTGACCCGGTCGACCGACAACGGATCGACCAGCGGGTTGGCGAGCATGCGGTAGTCGCCATGCTGCTGCGGACCGGGCCATCGCGGTACAGGGGGCTGCAACGGTGTTCGATCATCCGGCGGTTGACGCTGCAATAATGTGATCGCAAATGCAGAAGGCAGCATTCGCATGACGCATGTGGCGCGTTGCGTCCTGGGAAATGAAAACGCCGCGGAAAGCCGCGGCGTTTCAAGGGTGCTGCAGTGTCGCCGTGCTCAGCCCAACAGCTTGCGCACCTTGTTCAAGGCCACGATGAAGCGTTCGATTTCTTCATGGGTGTTGTAGAACGCCAGCGAAGCCCGGCAGGTGGCCGCCACGCCGTAGTACTGCAGCAACGGGTGGGCGCAGTGCTGTCCCGAGCGGACCGCGACGCCTTCCAGGTCGAGCAGGGTGGCCAGGTCGTGCGAATGCGCGCCTTCGATCAGGAACGAGACCACGGCGGCCTTGTCGGCGGTGGTGCCGAAGATGCGCAGGCCGTCGATCTTGTTCAGTTCTTCGCTGAAGTGCGCCAGCAGTTCGGCCTCGTGGCTTTCCACGTGGTCCAGCCCCAGCGATTCCAGGTAGTCCACCGCTACGCCCAGGCCGATGAAGCCGGCGATGTTGGGGGTGCCGGCCTCGAACTTGTGCGGGGCATCGTTGAATACGGTGCCTTCGAAGCTGACTTCCTTGATCATCTCGCCGCCGCCGAGGAACGGCGGCATGGCATCGAGGTGCTCGCGGCGCGCCCACAGCGCGCCGGTGCCGGTGGGGCCGCACATCTTGTGGCCGGTGATGGCGTAGAAATCGCAGCCGATCGCGGCGATGTCGACCTTGCGGTGCGGCACTGCCTGGGAACCGTCGACCACGGTGATGATGCCGCGCTTGCGCGCTTCGCGGCAGATCTCGCGGACCGGGTTGACCGTGCCCAGCACGTTGGAGACGTGGGCCACGGCCAGCAGCTTGACCTCGGCGGTCATGGCCTTGCGCAGCGCGTCCAGGTCGAGCGCGCCGTCGGGGGTGATTTCGGCCACGCGGATGGTGGCACCGGTGCGCTGGGCCACCAGCTGCCACGGCACGATGTTGGCGTGGTGCTCCATGCGCGAGACCAGGATGACGTCGCCGGCCTTCAGCCGTGGCAGCGCCCACGAATAGGCCACCAGGTTGAGCGCGAAGGTGGTGCCGCTGCACAGCACCAGCTCGCCCGGGCGCACGTTGAGGAAGCGCGCCAGCTTGTTGCGCGCGCCCTCGTAGGCATCGGTGGCTTCGCTGCCCAGCGCGTGCACGGCGCGACTGACGTTGGCGTTGTAGCGGCGGTAGAACTCGTCCACCGCGCCGATCACCTGTACCGGCTTCTGCCCGGTGTTGGCGTTGTCGAAGTACACCAGCGGCTTGCCGTGCACTTCGCGCATCAACAGCGGGAAATCCAGCCGCACCCGGCCCCAGTCCGGGGCCTGGGCGGTATCGGCCAGCGGGCGCGGGGTGGACAGGTTCATGCCATGCCCGCCCGCGCCAGCGCCAGGTCGAGCTGGCGGCTGAGCTGTTCGGTCAGGCGCGCGTCGAGCACGTTCAACGGCTCGCGGCAGAACGCGGCGCTGAGCAGCTGGCGCGCCTGGTCGGCGGGCAGGCCGCGCGAGCGCAGGTAGAACAGCGCATTGGCGTCGAGCTGGCCGACCGTGGCGCCGTGCGCGGCCTTCACATCGTCGGCGTCGATCACCAGGGTGGGCTGGGTATCGATTTCGGCGTCGGCCGACAGCAGCAGGTTCTTGTTGGACAGGTTTGCATCGGTGCCGTCGGCGCCGGCGCGGATGTGGATGCCGCCGTGGAAGACCACCCGGCTGCGCTGGGCGGCCACGCCGCGCCACAGCATCTGCGAAGCGGTGTCGCGCGCGATGTGCTCGATGCCCAGGCGGGTGTCGACATGGCGGCGGCCGTTGCCAAGCAGCACGCCGTTGGCGGTGAGCCGGGCGTTGTCGCCTTCCAGGCGCACGTTGAGCTCGTGGCGGCTCAGCGCGGCGCCCAGTTCCAGGTCGACGCGGCGGTACTGCGCGTTGCGGGCGAGCACCGCGTCGGTGCGCAGCAGCGCGGTGGCGCGCACGCCGTCGGCCTGGACGCGGGCGTGCGACAGCACCGCATCCTGGGCCAGGTGTACGTGGACCAGGGTGTTGCCCAGGTGCGCGGCATCGCCGACATGCAGGTGGTGTTCGACCACGCCCAGCGTGGCGCCGCGGCGCAGTTCGATCAGGTGGCGGTGGTGCCAGGCCAGGTCGGCATCGCCGGCCACGCTGACGAACACCAGCTGCAGCGGCAGTTCGACCTGCACGTCCTCGTCCACGCGCACCAGCGCGCCTTCATCGGCCAGCGCGGCATTGAGACGGGCGAACACTTCTTCGCTGCGCTCGAAGCGACGGCCGAGGAAGCGCAGCGCATCGTCGCCGGCAGCCAGTGCCGCGGACAGGCGCTGCAACTGTACGCCGGGCGGCAGCGTGGACACATCGCTCAGCGCCTCGGACGGGCGACCGTTGACGAACACCAGGCGCGGCGACGGGATGTCGGCCAGCAGCGTGGGATCGACAGCGGCCGCAGCCAACGGCGCGGGGCTGAAGCTGCGGCGTTCCAGCTGGCGCAGCGAGGTGTACTTCCAGGCTTCGCTGCGCGGGCCGGGCAGGCCGGCCTGCAGCGCGGCATCCAGTTCGGCGCGACGTGCGTCGCTGCCGGCAAAGCCGCTGGCGAGGGAATCGAGCAGGGCGCTCATCAGACCGCTGCCTCCGGCACCACGCGGTCCTTCAGGAAGTGGTAGCCATGGGCTTCCAGTTCCAGGGCCAGCTCCGGGCCGCCGCTCTGCACGATTTTGCCGTCGGCCAGCACATGCACCACGTCCGGCTTGATGTAGTCGAGCAGGCGCTGGTAATGGGTGATCACGATGAACGAGCGGTCCGGCGAACGCAGCGCGTTGACGCCGTCGGCCACGCTCTTGAGCGCATCGATGTCCAGGCCGGAGTCGGTTTCATCCAGGATCGCCAGCTTCGGTTCGAGCACGGCCAGCTGGAAGATCTCGTTGCGCTTCTTCTCGCCGCCGGAGAAGCCTTCGTTGACGCCACGGTGCAGCAGTTCGTCCTTCAGGTGCAGCACGGCCAGCTTCTGCCGGACCAGCTTGAGGAACTGCATCGAATCCAGTTCTTCCTCGCCGCGCGCCTTGCGCTGGGCGTTGAGCGCGGCGCGCAGGAAGTAGGTGTTGTTCACCCCGGGGATTTCCACCGGGTACTGGAAGGCCAGGAACAGGCCGGCGGCGGCGCGTTCTTCCGGGGCCAGCTCGAGCAGATCCCTGCCTTCGAACCGCACGCTGCCTTCGCTGACGTCATAGCCTTCGCGGCCGGCCAGCACATTGCCCAAGGTGGACTTGCCGGCGCCGTTGGGGCCCATGATGGCGTGCACCTGGCCGGGCTTCACGTCCAGCGACAGGCCCTTGAGGATTTCTTTCTCGCCGATGCGGGCGTGGAGGTTGTCGATCTTCAGCATGATACGAATCCGGTAGTGCCACGCCATGCGCGGCAAGAATGTCAAACGAAGGCAAAAATGAGGCGCAACGCGCCCGGCGCGTTACCCGACCGAGCCTTCCAGCGACACGTCCAGCAGCTTCTTGGCTTCCACCGCGAACTCCATCGGCAGTTCGCGGAATACCTGCTTGCAGAAGCCGTCGACTATCATCGACACCGCGTTTTCCTGGTCGATGCCGCGGGCGCGGCAATAGAACATCTGATCGTCGGAGATCTTGGAGGTGGTGGCTTCGTGTTCCACCGTCGCGCTCGGGTTCTTGACCTCGATGTACGGGAAGGTGTGCGCGCCGGAGGTCTTGCCGATCAGCAGCGAATCGCACTGGGTGTAGTTGCGCGCGCCATCGGCGTTGCGGTCGATCCTGACCAGGCCGCGGTAGGTGTTCTGGCC
Source organism: Stenotrophomonas rhizophila (assembly GCF_020857975.1). GTDB lineage: Bacteria > Pseudomonadota > Gammaproteobacteria > Xanthomonadales > Xanthomonadaceae > Stenotrophomonas > Stenotrophomonas rhizophila_C. Next base: position 103,127 of record NZ_JACWUO010000010.1, on the reverse strand, counting down.
GCGGCCGGCGCTGATGCCCTTGCTGACGATCTTGCTCTTGGTGCGCTTGCCGATGTGGATCATCTTGGTGCCGGTATCGGCCTGCTGGCGGTGATGGGTCAGCGCCACCGAGTGGAACTCGCCCACCGAGTCGTCGCCGAGCAGCACGCAGGACGGATACTTCCAGGTGATCGCCGAGCCAGTCTCGACCTGGGTCCAGGTGACCTTGCTGCGCGCGCCACGGCATTCGGCACGCTTGGTGACGAAGTTGTAGATGCCGCCGACGCCGTTCTCGTCGCCCGGGTACCAGTTCTGCACCGTGGAGTACTTGATCTCGGCATCGTCCAGCGCGACCAGCTCGACCACCGCGGCGTGCAGCTGGTTCTCATCGCGCATCGGCGCGGTGCAGCCTTCCAGGTAGGACACGTAGGCCTTGTCCTCGCAGATGATCAGGGTGCGCTCGAACTGGCCGGTATGGCCGGCGTTGATGCGGAAGTAGGTGCTCAGTTCCATCGGGCAGCGCACGCCGCTGGGGATGAACACGAAGCTGCCGTCGGAGAACACCGCCGAGTTCAGCGCGGCGAAGTAGTTGTCGCCCACCGGCACCACGCTGCCCAGGTACTGCTTGACCAGTTCGGGGTGTTCCTTGATGGCCTCGGACATCGAGCAGAAGATCACGCCCTTTTCGGCCAGTTCCTTGCGGAAGGTGGTGCCGACCGAGACCGAATCGAATACCGCATCGACCGCCACGCCGGCCAGCCGGGCACGTTCGTGCAGCGGCACGCCGAGCTTGTCGTAGGTATCCAGCAGCTCCTTGGGCACGTCGTCCAGCGAAGCGTACTTGGGCCCCTTGGGCGCGGAGTAGTAACTCAGCGCCTGCAGGTCGATCGCGGCGATCTGCAGCTTGGCCCAGTTCGGCATCGGCATGGTCAGGAAATGACGGTAGGCGTCCAGGCGCCATTGCGTCATCCACTCGGGCTCTTCCTTCTTGGCCGACAGGGCACGGATGGTGTCCTCGTCCAGGCCGGGCGGCAACGAGTCCGATTCGATCTCGGTGATGAAGCCGGCCGCGTACTTGCGGCCCAGCTGCTCATGGATCTCACGATTGGGGGTATCGCCGGTGGCGACGGTGTCAAGGATATCGGTGGCCATGGGGGCTGCCTGTGGATCAGGAAACGACATCCGCCGCGATGCTGCGGCGGGGGGCGTCGACAAGGGGGAGGGGGGGCAGGATCTGCGCCAGGCTGACCGCGCGCAGGGCCTCGGCCACCACGTCGTTGATCATCCGCCAGCTGCTGCGCGCACCGCATTGCAGCTCGCGGCCGCACTGGCTGTGGTCGTGGCTGCATTCGGTCAGGCCCAGCGGCCCTTCCATGGCTTCGACGATCTCGAACAGGCTGATCTGCCCGGCCGAACGGGTCAGCCGGTAGCCGCCGCGCACGCCGCGCAGGCCTTCAACCAGGCCGGCCTGGGCCAGCGGCTTGAGCAGCTTGCTGACCGTGGGCGGCTCCAGGCGGGCGAATTCGGCCAGTTCGGTCGCACTGAGCACCTCGCCCGGCCGGGCGGCGAGCACGGTCAGTACGACGGTGGCGTAGTCGGTAAGCTTGGTGACGCGGAGCATGGGGAGGGTGCGACCATAAAGCGGACTGAAATTGTACGCTTTTATGCCCGGGCATCCAACCCACCCCGTTCAGCGGCCCGAAAGCTGGTGGTGATGGACGGCGTGGCGGCATGGCTTTGGCAATCACCCGGATTAGGCGAGAATCGGACCTTCCCATCGCAACGGCCAGCCAGATGCCCAAGAAGATCCAAGCCCGCAAGTCCGCCATCCACGGCAACGGCGTGTTCGCGCTGGCGCCGCTCAAGAAGGGCGAACGGGTGATCCAGTACAAAGGCCTGCTGCGCAGCCACGCCGACGTGGACGCCGACGACACCGGCGACGTGGAGAGCGGGCATACGTTCCTGTTCACGCTCAACGATGATTACGTGATCGATGCCAACTACAAGGGCAACGATGCGCGCTGGTTGAACCATAGCTGCGATCCCAACTGCGAGGCGGTGATCGAGGAAGCCGAGGGCGACAACCGGCGCGGGGACAAGGTGTTCATCGAGGCGATCCGCGATATCCAGCCCGGTGAGGAACTGACCTACAACTACGGCATCGTGCTGGCCGAGCGCCACACCGCGCGCCTGAAGAAGGTGTGGGAATGCCGTTGCGGTTCCAAAAAGTGCACCGGGACGATGCTGCAGCCCAAGCGGTAACGCTGCGCCACCACGCGTTGCCGCCCCCTGTGCCGACGCCCCGTGCACGCTGCGGTCACCGCTGCCCAATGCGCGGGCAAGCACAGTAAAGGCTCCTTTCCGACGGAGCCTCCCATGACGCACGCACTCAACGGCAAGCAAATCGCGATCCTGGCCACCGACGGTTTCGAGCAGTCCGAACTGCTCGAGCCCAAGCGCCTGCTGGAATCCTGGGGCGCCACGGTCTCGGTGGTGGCGCCCGGCGACGGCAGCCGCATCCGCGGCTGGAAGGACAAGGACTGGGGCGACGAGGTGGCCATCGACCAGCCGCTGAAACGTTCCAGCGCCGATGACTACGATGCGCTGGTGCTGCCCGGCGGGGTGATCAATCCGGACACGCTGCGCACCGATGCGCAGGCGGTTGATTTCATCAAGGCCTTCGGCGCGGCCGGCAAGCCGGTGGCGGCGATTTGCCACGGCCCGTGGCTGCTGGTCGAGTCGGGCCTGGCCAAGGGCCGCCGGGTCACTTCGTGGCCGTCGCTGAAAACCGACCTGGGCAATGCCGGTGCCGAGTGGACCGATGCCGAGGTGGTGGTCGATGGCGGGCTGATCACCAGCCGCAAGCCGGGCGATATTCCCGCCTTCGCCGATGCGGTGGGCAAGGCGCTGGCGGGGTGATCGCACAGGTACCCACCAACGGTGGGTACCTACCGCCCCGGCGCAGGCTCCCCGCCAACGATGGGGTACCTACCGCCCCAGCGCAGGCTCCCTACCAACGGTGGGTGACTACCGGCCCAGTACGCCGGCCGGGATCAGCTGGCCCAGGTCCTGGTTGAAGGTGACCACCAGCTTGCCGTTCTCCACCTGCGCCGACTGCACCTGCAGGGCGCCGAGCACGCTGGCCACGGCCGGGTCGATCTTGTAGATCGGTTCGCGCCGCGCGTAGTCGGTCAGCCAGGCGTTGAGCAGGCTGCGCGTACGCGAATCCAGCCGGCCGCCGTTGTTGGCCGGGGTGAAGTCGTCCACGGTGGGCTGGTCCAGGTGGAAGCCCTGGGTCTGCGCGTCGTAACGCAGGCCGCTGCTGAGCTTGACCTTGCCCAGCGGCGCCGCGCTGCTGCCGGCGGTGGCCATGGCGATGTCGAAGCCCAGGTCCAGGCGGTTGCCCTGCGGAAGCGTCAGCTGCGGATGGCTCATGGTCATCTCGATCAACCCGCCGAGCGCGTCCTGGGTGCGCGGGAAGCTGCCGTCCAGGTACTGCTGGACGTCGCCGGCGCCCACCGACAGCTGGCGGCCGGAAACGCTGGGGGCGGCCTGCGCGCCCACCGCAGCGGCGATCAGCAGGGCGGCGGCGGCAAGGCGGGATAGCGGCGGACGTGCATTCATGGCAGCAGGCCGTGGGGAAAGAGACTGCAACGATAGCGCCTTCGGCTGAATCCAGCTTTGACGCGTGGCTGCCTCAGTCCAGCGTGGGCTGCAGGGAGGCGCCATGGATCTCCCAGCCGCTGCCGTCGGCGCGCGGCTGCAGGCGGTACCAGCCGTGGTAGCGCAGGGTGCCCTCGGCGGTGCGGGCGCGGATCCGCACCGGCACTTCACGCAGCCGCGAGGGCTGGGCATCGTCGCGGGCGATCGGCGGGTCGGTCTCCATGCGCAGGCCCAGCAGGCCGGGCAGTTCGCGCAGGGCGATGTCGTCCGGGCGCGCCGAGGTGCGGCTGCCGCTCCAGAACGCATCGGCGGCGGCGCGGTCGCCGGTCATCAGGGTATTGAAGTACTGGCGCACGACGGTCGGTTCGTCGGCTGCGCCGCTGGCCACCGCACTGGATGGCGGCGCGCTGCTGCCAGCCAGGCCCTGCGCGACCGACCCGGCCGGCGCCGCAGCGACGGCCGCGGCCGCAGCCTGGTCGTCGGCAGCGGCGCCGTCGTCGTTGGAATGGCGCTGGCACGAACACCCGCCCAGCAACAGCAGTGGCAACACGAACACGGCGCAACGCATGGCGGACTCTCCCCGGCGATGCGCGCAGTGTAGCCGGCGGGCGGCGCCGGGTCAGGGCGTGTGCTGGATCCGGTCGAGCGCGCCGAGCACCTCATCCAGTTGCGGCTGCAGGCTGCTCAGCGGATGGGTGGGATCCTGCGCGTGGCGGCGGGCCAGGTCGTGCAGCAACTGGGTGGCCACGATCGCCGCGGCGCGCTCGTCGCCGCTCAGGCCGGTCTGGCGCCGGGCCGCTTCCAGCAGCCGCATCCAGTCCTGCTGCGCACGGTGCTCCAGTTCTATCGTGCAGCGCCGGCTGCACGGCAACCCGTCCTTCTCGATCGGGGTGACGGTAATGCGGTAACGCTGGGATGCGCCGGGCGGGGAGGCGCTGGGCTGCGATGCGCGGGTCATGGCGGTCTGCACGATGGGGGACAAGGCCACCATAGGCCGGCGCGGCGGCGGCGACGACGGGTGCGGTCGCACGCAGTGTTCCACCTTGTGCGTTCCACCTGCGCCGTGCGCGGCGTGCAGCGCTGGCGCAGCGTGGTTTACGTGGCGAGCGCGGATGCGGCGATGCCTGGGCAACGCTGTGTTTCGTTGCCGCGCCCCAGAAAAAAGAACGGGACGGCCATGGCCGTCCCGTCCGGGTGCTGCAGGAAGCGCGCCGGTTACAGCGCAGCGTCCTTGAGCTTCTTGAGCGGACGCACCTTCAGCTTGGTGGAGGCCGGCTTGGCGGCGAACCACTGCTCTTCCTTGGTGAACGGGTTGATGCCCTTGCGCTTCGGCTTGGCCGGCACGCTGACGGTGGTGATCTTCAGCAGGCCCGGCAGGGTGAAGCTGCCCGCGCCCTTCTTGTGCACCGAAGCGGCGACGGCGCCTTCCAGCGAGGCGAGCACGGCGCGCACGTCCTTGGCGACAACGCCGGACGCTTCAACGATGTGTGCAACCAGACCAGACTTGCTCAGCACGTCCTTGATCGGCTTGGGAGCGGCCGGCTTGGCGGCTGCCTTGGTAGCGACTTTCTTTACTGCCTTCTTCGGGGCAGCCTTCTTAGCGGTCTTTGCCATGGTTTCCTGTTCCGTGATCGGTTGGTGGTTTGGTCGCGCCGAACCCCGTCGGCAAGCGAAATGTAGGGCAACTATGCGGCGCCGCCAATAGGCAATCGCATAAATATTGGCGATTTCCCGCTTCCCGGTTACCGCAGTGCATCAGTACATGCCCGGAAAACAGGGCTGGCGACGACCGCAGGGTCCATATGCCGGCGCCGCCGGATGGTTCCCATCCGGGAGAAAATTCCTTGAAAACAGCAGTTTCCGCGCAGCGTGACGGCTTTCTGCGCGCGCCGGGCCGGGCCGGCCGCGTTACCCGACGCGGTGCTAACGCCCCAGCGTCTAGTCTGGTCCTGCCATTCATCCACAGGAGATCAATCGATGGGCATTTCGCGTCATGCCACCGCGCACTGGGAAGGTGACCTCAAGACAGGCAAGGGACAACTGAGCACGCCGCAGAGCGGCCTGCTGGACAAGACCCGCTATGCCTTCAGCAGCCGCTTCGGTGACGAAAAGGGCACCAACCCGGAGGAACTGATCGCCGCCGCGCATGCCGGCTGCTTCACCATGGCGCTGTCTGCCAAGCTCACCGAGGCCGGTTTCGTGCCGACCTCGCTGGATACCGAGGCCAAGGTGGACCTGTCGATGGAAGGCGGCCCGCAGCTCTCCCAGATCACCCTGAAGGTGAAGGCGGTGGTGCCGAACATCGAGGCGGCGCAGTTCCGTGCGATTGCCGAGGACGCCAAGCAGAACTGCCCGGTGTCCAAGGCGTTGAGCGCGGTGCCGATCAGCATGGAAGCCGAGCTGGCCGGCGGCTGATGCCCGGCGGCACCGTGCCCGGCGCGGTTGCGGTGCACATTGAGTCATCCCCGCAGGGGCGGCATAGTCGCCCCTGTTCCGTTTGCGGGGAGTAATGCGTGCGCCATCGCCTTCTGGCTGTCCTGTTTTCCATGTGCTGCGCCCACCAGGCTCAGGCCGATGTACGCCTGCTGACCGCAGCCACCATCCACACCGGCACCCCCGAAGCCCCCACGGCGACTGCCCTGGCCTGGGACGGCGACAGCGGGCAGGTGCTGGCCGTGGGGGCGCGCGCGGCGCTGCTGGCGCGGTACCCGGCGGCGGCGCTGACCGACCTGGGCGATGCCACGGTGGTGCCCGGGCTGATCGACGCGCACGCGCATCTGATGTTCCTGGGCGAAACCCTGATGCAGGCCGACCTGACCGGTGCGGCCAGCAAGGCCGAGATCGTCGCGCGGCTGCAGCGGTTCGCCGCCGACAACCCGCAGGGCTGGCTGCTGGGCAATGGCTGGGACCAGAACCACTGGCCCGAGACCACCTTCCCGACCGCCGCCGACCTGGACGCCGCGTTCCCGGATCGCCCGGTATGGCTGGGCCGCGTCGATGGCCATGCCGGCTGGGGCAACACCGCTGCCTTGCGCGCGCTGGCGCGAACGCCGGGGCAGCGCGCGCTGGCCGGTCGCTGGCAGCCCGACGGCGGGCGCATCGTGCGCGATGCGCGCGGCCAGCCCAGCGGCGTGTTCATCGACGCGGCCATGGGCCTGGTGCGCCGCGCGATCCCCGCGCCCGGCGACGCCGCGCGCGAACAGCAGCTGGCCCGCGCGCTGGACAAGGCGGTCAGCCAGGGCCTCACCGGCGTGCATGACATGGGCGTATCGCGGCAGGACCTGGCCTTGATGCGCCGCTTTGCCGATGCCGGCCGACTGCCGCTGCGCATCGATGCCTACGCCGATGGCAATGGCCAGGCGCTGGCCGATCTGTGCACGCACGGTGCCTACCAGCATCCCGGCGGGCGCCTGCAGATGCGCGGCGTGAAGCTGTTCATGGACGGCGCGCTGGGCAGCCGTGGCGCGGCGCTGCTGGCCGACTACAGCGATGACCCGCACAACCGCGGGCTGCTGGTGACCTCGCCGGAAGCCTTTGAGACCGCCGTACGCAAGGCCGATGGCTGCGGGCTGCAGGTGGCCACCCATGCCATCGGCGACCGCGGCAACCGCATCGCGCTGGATACCTATGCGCGGGTGCTGGGCGCGCGCGCCGGCGGCGACCACCGCTGGCGGATCGAACACGCCCAGGTGGTGGCGCTGGAAGACATTCCGCGATTCGCCCAGCTCGGCGTGGTCGCCTCGATGCAACCCACCCATGCCACCTCGGACATGGGCTGGGCGCAGGACCGGTTGGGGTCCGAACGCATCCTCGGCGCGTATGCGTGGCGGCGCATGCTCGCCGCCGGTGCGCATATCGCGCTGGGCTCGGATTTCCCGGTGGAGCAGGTGGACCCACGGCTGGGCCTGTACGCGGCGGTGACGCGACAGGACCGCGCCGGCCAACCGCCGCGCGGCTGGCAACCGGAGCAACGGTTGACGGCGGCCGAGGCGCTGCGCGGGTTCACCGCCGACGCGGCCTGGGCCGGGCATGGCCAAGGCCGGGTAGGCCGCCTGCAGCCGGGGCTGCGCGCGGATTTCGTGGTGTTCGACCGCGACCCGCTGCGCGTGCCGCCGGAGCAGTTGGCCAGCCTGCAGGTGCGCTCTACCTGGGTGGATGGCCGATCGGTGTATGAGGCAGCGCGCTGACGCGCTGCCTCGCGCGGCCTTGGGTGCGCGCTTACCAGTCCAGCGTGCCGCGGATGACGCTCTGCACCTGGCCACCGGACCAGACATCGCCAGCGGCATCGATATGCAGGCTCAGGCGGGCATCGTGGCCGACTTCGCGGCCCTGGCTGACCACGTAGTCGCGGGCGCCCCCGGGCAATGCGCCACGGCTGTCCAGCCAGGCGGCCAGTACCGCGTTGGCCGCCCCGGAGGCGGCATCCTCGAAGCGCCGGCCGTTGCCGACGAACGCGCGCACCGCCAGGTCCCAGGGCTGGCCACTGCTGCGCGCATAGGCGAACACGCCCATGCTGCCGGTGCTTTCGGCCAGCGCGGCAATGGCATCCCAGTCCGGCTGCAGGCCGCGCAGGCTGGCCTCGTCGGCCAGTTCCACCACCCACCAGCTGCGCCCGCCGTCCATGCGCGCCGGCGGCAGCGCGCCCAGCGCCCAGCCGGCCAGCGCGGCCTGCAGGCGCGGGTCATCGGCGGTGGTCACCTCGGCCACCGCCGCGCGCGGGGTGCGGATGGCGATGGTGCGCGCGGCACCGTCGCCGTCCACCCGCAGCGGCAGGGCGCCGGCGATGCCGTCCTGCACCAGCACGCCGTCCACCGGCACGGCCAGCCCGGCCTCCAGCACCGCATGGGCGGTGCCGACGCTGGGATGGCCGGCGAACGGCACTTCCTTCTGCGGGCTGAACATGCGGATGCGGTAGCTGGCGCCGGGCACCTGCGGTGCCGACACGAAGGTGGTTTCCGGCAGCCGGGTCCAGCGTGCGATCGCCTGCATGGCCGCATCGTCCAGGCCCTGTGCATCGAGCACCACCGCCAGCGGGTTGCCGGCACCGGGGTAGGGGGAGAACACATCCAACTGCAGGAAACGGCGAGGGCTCATGGCGGGGCGGTCCGGTCAAACGGGCGGGCAGCTTAACAAGACCGGCCGGCCATTCCCGCGCGGTTTGCCGCCGACGCCGGCGTCGCGGCAGGGCCGCCGGCACCGATCGCGCTGCCGGCCGCGGCGCGGCGGCCCTGTAGGGGCCGGGCTTGGCATAGAATCGGGAGTTCGGCCCGGCGTGCCGGGCGAGCCCCCTCACTACCCAACCCTGTCTACCTCCATGTCAGCTTCCTCCCCTGTCGATCGCTGGATCGTACTGAAGTTCGGCGGCACCTCCGTGTCGCGTCGTCACCGCTGGGACACGATCGGGAAGCTGGCGAAAAAACGCGCCGAAGAAACCGGTGCGCGCGTGCTGGTGGTGGTGTCGGCGCTGTCGGGGGTCACCAATGAACTGACCGCGATCGCCGATGGCGCCGCCGACAGTCGCGCCCGCGTGGAGGCCCTGGTGGCGCGCCACCGCGCGTTCCTGGTCGAACTGGAACTGGATGCCGCTGCGCTGGACGTGCGCCTGGCCGCGCTGGCCGGGTTGCTCGACGACCCGCGCGCGGCCGCCCGCACGCTGGACTGGCAGGCCGATGTACTGGGCCAGGGCGAACTGCTGTCCTCGACGGTGGGCGCGGCCTACCTGCGCGCCAGCGGCCTGGACTTCGGCTGGATGGACGCGCGCCAGTGGCTGGACGCGCTGCCGCCGCAGCCCAACCAGAGCGACTGGTCGCAGCGGCTGTCGGTGAACTGCCAGTGGCGCGCCGATGCCGACTGGGCCGCGCGCTTCCGCGCCCAGCCCACGCGCATGCTGATCACCCAGGGCTTCATTTCCCGCCACGCCGACGGCGGCACCGCCATCCTCGGGCGCGGCGGCTCGGACACCTCGGCGGCCTACTTCGGCGCGCTGCTCGGCGCCAGCCGGGTGGAGATCTGGACCGACGTGCCGGGCATGTTCAGCGCCAATCCGCGCGACGTGCCCGATGCGCGCCTGCTGACCCGCCTGGATTATTACGAAGCGCAGGAAATCGCCACCACCGGCGCCAAGGTGCTGCACCCGCGCTCGATCAAGCCGTGCCGCGATGCCGGCGTGCCGATGGCGATCCTGGACACCGAGCGCCCCGAACTGCCGGGCACCAGCATCGACGGCAACGCCGCACCGGTGCCGGGGGTGAAGGCGATCAGTCGCCGCAACGGCATCGTACTGGTGTCCATGGAAGGCATCGGCATGTGGCAGCAGGTCGGCTTCCTGGCCGATGTGTTCGGGCTGTTCAAGAAGCATGGGCTGTCGGTGGACCTGATCGGGTCGGCTGAAACCAACGTGACCGTGTCGCTGGACCCGTCCGAAAACCTGGTCAACACCGACGTGCTGGCCGCGCTGTCGGCCGATCTGTCGCAGATCTGCAAGGTCAAGATCATCGTGCCGTGCGCGGCGATCACCCTGGTCGGGCGCGGCATGCGTTCGCTGCTGCACAAGCTGTCGGACGTGTGGGCCACGTTCGGGCGCGAGCGCGTGCACATGATTTCGCAGTCGTCCAACGATCTGAACCTGACCTTCGTCATCGACGAGGCCGACGCCGATGGCCTGCTGCCGATCCTGCACGCCGAGCTGATCGACAGCGGCGCGATGCCGGTGGAAGAGGGCGAGGTGTTCGGCCCGCGCTGGCGCGAGATCGCCGGCACCGTGCGCCCGCGCGAAACCGCCTGGTGGCGGGGCCAGCGCGAGCACCTGCTGGCGCTGGCCCAGGCCGGCACCCCGCGCTATGTGTACAACCTGCCGACGGTGCGCGCCCGCGCCCGCGCGCTGGGTGCGATCAAGGCCATCGACCAGCGCTACTACGCGATCAAGGCCAACTCGCACCCGGCCATCCTGGAGGTGCTGGAGCAGGAAGGCTTCGGCCTGGAATGCGTCTCCCACGGCGAGCTCAAGCACGTGTTCAACACGCTGCCGACGCTGTCGCCCAGGCGCGTGCTGTTCACCCCCAGCTTCGCCCCGCATGCCGAGTACGATGCCGCCTTCGCACTCGGGGTGACCGTCACCGTGGACAACGTCGAAGCCCTGCAGCGCTGGCCGGACCTGTTCCGCAACCGCGAGCTGTGGCTGCGCGTGGACCTGGGCCGTGGCGAAGGCCACCATGCCAAGGTGCGCACCGGCGGCAAGGACTCCAAGTTCGGCCTGCCGATCGCGCGCGTGGACGAGTTCGTGCGCATCGCCGGCGAGCTGGGCACCCGCGTGGTCGGGCTGCATGCCCACCTGGGCAGCGGCGTGGAAACGGCGCAGCACTGGCGCCTGATGTGCGATGAACTGGCCGGCTTCGCCCGCCGCATCGGCAGCATCGAAACGATCGACATCGGCGGTGGCCTGCCGATTCCGTACAGCGCCGAGGACGAGCCGTTCGACCTGGATGCCTGGGCCGCCGGCCTGGCCGAGGTGAAGGCAGTGCACCCCGCGTTCCGCCTGGCGATCGAGCCGGGCCGCTACCTGGTGGCCGAATCGGGCGTGCTGCTGGCCCGCGCCACCCAGGTGGTGGAGAAGGATGGCGTGCGCCGGGTCGGCCTGGATGCGGGCATGAACACCTTGATGCGCCCGGCCCTGTACGACGCCTGGCACGACATCGAGAACCTCAGCCGGCTGGGCGGTTATGCCGAGGCCGCGTTCGACGTGGTCGGCCCGATCTGCGAATCCAGCGATGTGTTCGGCAAGCGCCGCAAGCTGCCGGTGTCGACCGCGCCGGACGATGTGATGCTGATCGCCGATGCCGGCGCCTACGGCTATGTCATGGCCAACACCTACAACCAGCGCGAGCTGCCGCGCGAGGACGTGATCGATGACGCGCGCTGACCGCTACCTGCCGCCCCACCTTGAAGCGGCGCCGTGCAAACGCACGGCCGCCCTGTAAACCGGATACACCATGACTGCTTTCGATAAACACCAGGTTGCCGTTTTCCGCTTCGTGCGCTGCGATTTCGCCGCCGATACCGGCGTGGCGCAGCTGGTCTACGCCTTCGACGACGGCCCGGAAATGACCGAGACGGTAACCATTCCCGGCGCCCCGTTCGCGCTGGACGGTGCCCGCGCCGAGGCGGTACAGCGGGCGTTGCGCCTGCTGCACCTGATTGCCGGGGTGAGCTATTACAAGGCCGGCGTGCCCGGCCAGGTGCGCATCGACGGCTACAGCATCGATGCGGCCACCGCCGCGCTGGTGGAAACGGTGTACCTCAACGGGCTGGGCGAGTTCGCCTACCGCAACGGCCTGAACCTGCGCGGGCGGTTCCGCCTGCCGGCCGACGCGCCGGCGTTCGCCGCGCCGGCGCTGGGCCTGCGCGAACACGCGCTGGTGGCCATTGGCGGCGGCAAGGACTCGCTGGTCAGCATCGAGGCCCTGCGCGGGCTGGGCATCGCCGAAACGGTGACCTGGATCGGCGGTTCGCAGCTGATCCGCGCCTGCGCCGAACGTACCGGCCTGCCTATCCTCAACATCGGCCGCAGCCTGGCCCCGGAACTGTTCGAGTTGAACCGCCAGGGCGCCTGGAACGGGCATATTCCGGTCACCGCGATCAACTCGGCGATCATGGTGCTGGCCGCGCTGCTGCAGGGCGTGGACCAGGTGGTGTTCTCCAACGAGCGCTCGGCCAGCTATGGCAGTCAGATTCCCGGCACCGGCGAGGTCAACCACCAGTGGTCCAAGGGCTGGGCGTTCGAACAGGCCTTCGGCGAGCACCTGCAGCGGCATGTCGCCGCCGACCTGCACTACTACTCGCTGCTGCGCCCGCTGTCGGAGCTGGCGGTGGCGCGCCAGTTCGCCCGCAGCGACTTCTACGACGCGCATTTCTCCAGCTGCAACCGCAACTTTCACATCCTCGGCGAACGCCCGGTCAACCGCTGGTGCGGGGTGTGCCCGAAATGCCACTTCGTGTTCCTGGCGCTGGCCCCGTTCATGCCCAAGCCGCGCCTGGTAGGCATCTTCGGCCGCAACCTGCTCGACGATGCCGACCAGGCCGCCGGCTTTGACGCGCTGCTGGAGTTCCAGGACCACAAACCGTTCGAATGCGTCGGCGAAGGCCGCGAATCGCGCGCGGCGATGGCCACCCTGGCCGCCCGCCCGGAGTGGAGCGAGGATGCGCTGGTGAAGCGCTTCGCCGAGCAGATCCAGCCGCAGCTGGATGCGGCTGAACTGACCATCGCGCCGTTGCTGGCGCTGGAAGGCGAGCACCGCATCCCGGCGGCGATCTGGGAGCGCCTGCGTGCGAATTTCGCAGCTTGAGGGCAGGCGGGTTGCGCTGTGGGGATGGGGGCGCGAAGGGCGTGCGGCGTACCGCGTGCTGCAGCAGCGGCTGCCGTCGCTGGCGCTGACCCTGTTCTGTCCGGAGGCTGAAGCGGCCGCGGCCGCTGAGGAAACCGACGGTGCGTTGACCGTGCGGACCGATGTCTCCGGCGAGACGCTGGCCGGCTTCGAGGTGGTCATCAAGTCGCCGGGCATCAGCCCCTATGGCGAGGCGGCGCTGCACGCATCGGCGGCGGGCACGCAGTTCATCGGCGGCAGCGCGCTGTGGTTCGCCGAGCATGCCGATGCCGACGGTACGGTGCGCGACACGGTGTGCGTGACCGGCACCAAGGGCAAAAGCACCACCACCGCCCTGCTGGCCCACCTGCTGCGTGCCTCGGGCGCGCGCACCGGGCTGATCGGCAACATCGGCCTGCCGCTGCTGGAAGTGCTGGACCCGCAGCCGGCGCCGCGGTACTGGGCGGTGGAACTGTCCAGCTACCAGACCGGCGAGGTGGCGCGCAGCGGCGCCCACCCGCAGGTGGCGATCGTGCTCAACCTGTTCCCCGAGCACCTGGACTGGCACGGCAGCGAAACACGCTACATCGAGGACAAGCTGCGCCTGGTCACCGACGCCGCGCCGCGCATCGCCGTGCTCAATGCCGCCGATCCGCACTTGGCCGGGCTGGTGCTGCCGCGCAGCGAGGTGATCTGGTTCAACCAGCCGCAGGGCTGGCATATGCGTGGCGAGGTGGTGCATCGCGGCGGGCAGCCAGTGTTCGATACCGCGCATACGCCGCTGCCGGGCCGGCACAACCGCGGCAACCTGTGCGCGGTGCTGGCCGCGATCGAGGCGCTGGGCCTGGACGCGGTGGCGCTGGCCCCGGCCGTGCAGGAATTCCGCCCGTTGCCCAACCGCCTGCAGGCGATCGGCACGCGCGACGGGCTGACCTTCGTCAACGATTCGATCAGCACCACCCCGCACGCCAGCCTGGCCGCGCTGGAGTGTTTTGCCGGGCAGCGCATCGCGCTGCTGGTCGGCGGCCATGACCGTGGCCTGGACTGGCACGATTTCGTGCAGCATATGGCCCACGATGTGCCGCCGGTGGAAATCGTCACGATGGGCGCCAATGGCCCGCGCATCCATGCGCTGCTGCAGCCGCTGGCCGACGCCGGCCGGTTCGGCCTGCACGCGGCGGCCGACCTGGGCCAGGCGATGCAACTGGCCCGCGCCGCATTGGGCGGGCAGGGCGGGGTGGTGCTGTTGTCGCCCGGGGCGCCCAGCTATGGGGTGTACCGCGACTACGTGGCCCGCGGCCGCCATTTCGCCGAACTGGCCGGGTTCGACCCGGACGCGATCACCGCGATCCCGGGAATCGGGATCGCCTGACGCGGCGACCATGGTTGTCGCTCTGGCCCGTAGAGCCGGGCTCTGCCCGGCTGCGGTCATGCCTGCGCGTCGCCGAAAGCGGCAATGGCCACGGCAGCCGGGCAGAGCCCGGCTCTACGCCGGCGGGCATACACTCGGGCTTCTTTCGGGCAGGAGCAGGTGCATGAACAAGCGATGGCAGTGGGGTGCGGCCGTGTTGCTGGGCATGGCGGCGCTGCCGGCAATGGCGGCGATGAAGACCCAGCCGGTGGAGTGGACCCTGGACGGCACCACCTTCAGCGGGGTGCTGGTCTATGACGATGGCGACAACGACAAGCGCCCTGGGCTGGTGATGGTGCCCAACTGGAAGGGCGTCAACGACTCGGCGATCGCCAAGGCCAAACAGCTGGCTGGCGACGACTACGTGGTGCTGGTGGCCGACGTGTACGGCAAGGGCGTGCGCCCCAAGACCGATGCCGAGGCCGGCCCGGTGGCCACCGCGCTGCGCAACCAGCGCCCGGTGCTGCGGGCACGCGCGCTGAAGGCGGTGGAGGTGCTCAAGGCCCAGGCAGGCAAGGCGCCGCTGGATGCCAGCCGGATCGGTGCGGTCGGGTTCTGCTTCGGTGGCACCACCGTGCTGGAGCTGGCCCGTGCCGGTGCGCCGCTGGCCGGCGTGGTCAGCCTGCATGGCGGGCTGGGCTCGCCGTTGCCGGCCAAGGCCGGTGGCACGCATCCCTCGGTGCTGGTGCTCAATGGCGCCGACGACAAGGGCGTGAGCAAGGATGACATCGCAGGCTTCGAGCAGGAAATGAACGCGGCCAAGGTCGATTGGGAGTTCACCAACTACAGCGGCGCGGTGCACTGCTTTGCAGAAAGCGACGCCAACAGCCCGCCGGGCTGCCTGTACAACGAACGCGCGGCCAGGCGCGCGTGGAAGGCGCTGGACGAGTTCTTCGAGGAACGGTTCGAGAAGCGCTGAGCCGGTGGCGACGGTACCGACCAGCGGTCGGTACCTACCGGCAATGCCGGCACCGTGCAGAGCCGGCCAGCGGCCGGCACTACCGGAATACGGGTAGGTGCCGACCAGCATTGCGGTAGGTGCCGACCGTTGGTCGACACGCCCCGCCGTCAATGCGAGCGCTGTACCGCGTAGCGGGCCAGCCCGCGCAGGGCGGCCACCGCATCGTTGTCGGCCAGGCCGTCAAGCGCGCGCTCGGCCGCATCGGCGTATTCCACCGCGCGGGCGCGGCTGTATTCCAGCCCGCCGGTGGCGTGGATGGCGGCCAGTACTTCCGGCATCGCCTCGGCGTCGCCGTTGCGCACGATCTGCCGCAGGCGCTCGCGGGTGGTGGCATCGGTGTGCGCCATCGCGTGGATCAGCGGCAGGGTGGCCTTGCCTTCGGCCAGGTCGTCGCCCAGGTTCTTGCCCAGCTCTTCGGCGTTGGCCGAGTAGTCCAGCACGTCGTCGGCGATCTGGAAGGCGTAGCCCAGCGCCATGCCGTAGTCGTACAGGGCCTGCTGGGCAGCTTCGTCCACGCCGCTGGCCAGCGCGCCCAGGCGGGTGCCGGCGGCGAACAGCACCGCGGTCTTGCGTTCGATCACGCGCAGGTAGGCCGCCTCGTCGGTGTCGGGGTTGTGCACGTGCAGCAGCTGCAGCACTTCGCCCTCGGCGATGCGGTTGGTGGTATCGGCCAGGATCCGCATCACCGGCATGCGGTCCAGTTCGACCATCAGCTGGAAACTGCGCGAGTACAGGAAATCGCCGACCAGCACGCTGGGGGCGTTGCCCCACAACGCATTGGCGGTGCTGCGGCCGCGCCGCAGGCTGGATTCGTCGACCACATCGTCGTGCAGCAGGGTCGAGGTATGGATGAACTCGATGATCGCCGCCAGCTGGTGGTGTTCCGGGCCGGCCTGGCCGACTGCGTGGCCGGCCAGCATGACCAGCATCGGCCGCAAGCGTTTGCCGCCGGCGGAGATGATGTGATCGGCTATCTGGTTGATCAGCACGACATCGGAGGACAGACGGCGGCGGATCAGCGCATCGACGGCGGCCATGTCCGGCGCGGCTAGCGTCTGGATCTGGGGCAGGCCCAGCGCGGGGCGGGTGTCTTCGGTGATGGTCATGCGGTCTGACTTTCAGGCTTGGCGGGAATTATAGGCGGTGCCGTCGTCTTCCGCCCGCCGGGTGATACGGCGGCGCTGGCCTTACCGGCCCGGGGCCGGGCCGGCGGGCGGATCGGGCCACGGCCCGGATGCCGCCACCGGCCGCCGCAGCCCCGCCGGCACGGGTGCCTGCGGTGAATACGTATGCACCCGGCGCCATCCGCGCAGGCGCCCCGCTAAGCTTGCCGGGTACGTTGTGGCGCCCTTGCAGGCGCCGTGCAAGCCCGGAGGGGGCCCTGAATGTCGCAGACTCCATGGTGGCGTGGTGCCGTCATCTACCAGATCTACCCGCGCAGCTTCCTCGACGCCAATGGCGACGGGGTGGGCGACCTGCCCGGCATCATCGACCGCCTGGACTACGTGGCTGCGCTGGGCGTGGACGCGATCTGGATCTCGCCGTTCTTCACCTCGCCGATGGCCGATTTCGGCTACGACATCGCCGACCACCGCGATGTCGATCCGCTGTTCGGCAGCCTGGCCGATTTCGACCGCCTGCTGGCCAGGGCGCATGCGCTGGGCCTGAAGGTGATGATCGACCAGGTGTTCAGCCATACCTCGATCGACCACGCCTGGTTCCGCGAAAGCCGCCAGGACCGCACCAACCCCAAGGCCGACTGGTACGTGTGGGCCGATCCGCGCGAGGACGGCACGCCGCCCAACAACTGGATGTCGATCTTCGGTGGCGTGGCCTGGCAGTGGGAGCCGCGCCGCGAGCAGTATTTCCTGCACAATTTCCTGGCCGACCAGCCGGACCTGGATTTCCACAATCCAGCGGTGCAGGAGGCCACGCTCGACTATGTGCGTTTCTGGCTGGACCGAGGGGTGGATGGTTTCCGCCTGGATTCGATCAACTTCTGTTTCCACGATGCGCAGTTGCGCGACAACCCGGCCAAGCCGCTGGACCAGCGGGTGGGCCGCGGTTTCAGCGCGGACAACCCCTACGCCTACCAGTACCACTACTACAACAATACCCAGCCGGAGAACATCGGCTTCATCGAGCGCCTGCGCGGGCTGCTGGACGAGTATCCGGGAACGGTCAGCCTGGGCGAGATCTCGGCCGAGGATTCGCTGGCGACCACGGCCGAGTACACCGCGCCGGGCCGGCTGCACATGGGCTACAGCTTCGAGCTGCTGGTGAAGGATTTCAGCGCCGGGTACATCCGCGACACGGTGTCGCGGCTGGAAGCGACCATGACCGACGGCTGGCCGTGCTGGGCGATCTCCAACCACGATGTGGAGCGCGCGGTGACGCGTTGGGGCGGGCATCCGGCGCAACCGCGGCTGGCGCGTCTGCTGGTGGCGCTGCTGTGCTCGCTGCGTGGTTCGATCTGCCTGTACCAGGGCGAAGAGCTGGGGCTGGGCGAGGCCGAGGTGCCGTTCGAGGCGCTGCAGGATCCGTACGGGATTACCTTCTGGCCGAACTTCAAGGGCCGCGACGGCTGCCGCACGCCGATGCCGTGGACCGACGCGCCGCTGGCCGGGTTCACCACCGGCCAGCCGTGGCTGCCGATTCCTGCCGAGCACGCTGCCGCTGCGGTGGCGGTGCAGGAACACGATCCGCACTCGGTGTTGAACGCATTCCGTCGGTTCATGGGCTGGCGGCGGACCATGCCGACGCTGCTGGTGGGTGACATCGCGTTCCTGGCCACGGCCGAGCCGGTGCTGATGTTCCAGCGCCGGCATGCGGGGGAGACGCTGCTGCTGGCGTTCAACCTGTCCGCCGAGGAGGTACGCGTGGTCTTGCCCGAAGGCAGTTGGCAGGCGCTGCACGTGCCGGGCCCGGACGTGGGCCATGCCGAGGGTGCCGAGCTGGTGTTGTCGGCGCAGTCGATGTACTGCGCGCGCCAGGGCTGAAACGATTTCCGGTGGTATTGAGAGGGCGGGGCCGATGGCCTCGCCCTTTTTTTGGCTCTTCGCCGGTGTGCGGGGCTACAACCCGTCAAGTGCTGGGGCATTGGGTGAACATGCCACCGTTGTCCGGGCGCGGTTGCTGTTTCCGCTTCGCGGACAAATTCAAAAGCGTTTCGTGCCCCTCCGGGGCGCGAGTCACTTTCTTGCTCGTGCAAGAAAGTAACCAAAGAACACGCCCCCGTCCGCTCGCCGTCGGGCTACGCCCGCCGGTGCCCTGCGCTTCTCGCGTCGGCAAGGGACGGTGCGGAACTCGCTGCGCTCAGACACCCGCACCTCTTCGCCCTTGCCGCCACTGCGATGCTCGGCTCGCTCCAAGGGGGAGGTAGATCAAGGTCAGGATCACCAGCAACGGCAACAGCGTCCAACCAGCGGTCAGTCCAGCTGCTCCAATTCCTGGCAACCTATTGCAGGTAGGTCCGACCCGTGGTCGGACACGCATCGTCTCGGCATCACGCTGTCCGAGCGTGGCTCGGACCTACGCTTTCCCATGCATGCCAGCCATGTGTGGAGGGGTGGCGTGGGTGGGTTGGCGGGACTGTCGAAAACATGGGTCCGGCGCATGCGCCGGACGGGTTGGGCAGGACGCCCAACCCCGGCCTTGCCGCATGCGCAGGAAAGCGCATGCGAGCAAGTTTTCGCCAAGCCCCCACGGATGGGTTCACGGCGTGTCCCGCCAACCCACCCGCGCCAGCCCAATCAGCGCATGTCGGTCATTGCCTTTGATCTGAGTCTGTAGTTCGCCGCTTACCCGAAAATTGGCGAAAAACCTTTTCGCGCTTGGCGATACCCGGAATTCGTCGATCATGCATGCCGGGCAAGCAAAAACCCGCTGCTCGCGCAGCGGGTTTCCGTGGTTTCCACCGTGGCTGGATCAGAACTTGTAGTTCACGCCCAGCATGTAGGTGCGGCCCCATTCCATGTACTCCAGCGGGCGGTCCTTGCTGCCGGCGTAGGTGCGGTACGGCTCATTGGTCAGGTTGCTTCCCTGCAGCAGCAGGGTCAATCCGTGCAGGCTGCTGCTGTCGGCGAAGCTGTAGCTGATCTGCGCATCGGTAACGTTCTCGCCCACCACATAGCGCAGCGTACGGTTGCCGTTGAAGTTGCCGATCTCGCCGATGAAGTCCGACCGCCGGCGCTGGCTCACCCGGGCCTCGAAACCGCTGCGCTCGTAGTACGCGGTGAAGTTGTATACGCGCTTGGACAGGCCCGGCAGGCTGATCGGCCCATCACCGACCGAAGAGGCGCTTTCAGGATCGCGGATGCTGACATCGCTGTCGTTGAACGTGGCGCTGGCCTGTACGCCGAAACCGCGCAATGCCGGCGTAAACATGTCCAGCGGGAACGACGCGGTGAGCTCCAGGCCGCGCAGCGAACCACCCTTGCCGTTTTCAGGAGCGGTGAACGTGCCAGTGGTCACTGCCGGCGGCGAACCTACCGGCGGCACATAGTCGGCGACGAACTGCGAGAAGTCGTAGTTGTCCTGGGACTGGGTGTAGATGTAGGTCTTCAGCTGCTTGTAGAACAGCGCGACGGCCACATAGGCCTTCTCGCCGAAGTACTTCTCATAGGACAGGTCCAGCGCCGTGGCACGCCATGGATCCAGCAGCGGGTTGCCGCCGCTGGCGCCCGGCTTGCCGGTGGCCGTGTCCACGCCGAACTCCAGTGCCGAGCGCATCTGGTCCACCCTCGGGCGCGCCACCTGCTTGGCCGCGGCGAAACGCAGCGTCTGCTGGTGCGGGAACATGAACACCAGGTTCATGCTGGGCAGCCAGTCGTTGTAGGTCCTGCCACCGCTGAACGGACGCACATTGCTGCCGGCCGGTTGCGAGCCATCCCAGTAATTGGACTGCGAACTCTGGTCGGTGTGCTGCATCTGCACGCCGATATTGCCGCGCACGCCCACTTCGCCGATGTCGGTGTTGATGTTCGCGCGCAGCCAGGCGGTGGTGATCTTCTCCTGTACGGTCCATGCCTTGGACACCAGGTAGGACAGCTCGTCGGTCGGTGCGAACACCATGTAGCGGTCCACCGCGGCCGGCACGTTCCAGGCCGGGATGTGGCCCAGCCCGGCAAAGCCGAGATTGACCGGACGGTACTGCAGGTCGCCGGCGATGTTGGCATCGCCCTGCGCGCCGAGCAGGATGCTGCCTTCAGGCTGGGTCTTCTGCTTGCGGCGGTCGGCGTAGTTCACGCCCACATCCACGTCGGCGAACCACCGCATCGCCTCGGGCAGGGCGAACGTGGCCTGCAGGCGGGCGCCCTTCAGGCGGTCTTCCACCTGCGGGACCTTGCCGTAGCCGGAGCCGTAGATGGTGTTGGTCAGGAACAGCGCGTCGGGGTTGGAATAGTCCAGGCCCGGGCGGATCTGCGAGAAGCCGTTCGGCTTGACCACCACGCCGACCGTATCCAGCTGCGGCATCGGGGTCAGCTGCAGGTTGTTTTCCAGGTTCAGCTCATCGCGGGTGGCCTTGGAGTAGTTCACGTCGGCCACAACCTTGACCCGCTCGAAGTTGAACTCGTTGTTCCAGCCGAACGCGTCGATCTTGTCCTTGCGCGTGTTGTACATGCCGCGCACCAGCGGGTACACGCCGCTGGCCACGCCGCCGGCGAAGCTGCCGTCGGCGTTCAGCTGCGGGTTGCTGATCAGCAGGCCCGGGGTGTAGTTGCCGTTGTAGTTGCTCAGGTTGAGCTCGAACTGGTTGGCCGTGTCGATCTGCTCGGCTTCGGTATGGAACGCATCCAGGGTGCTGGTCCACACGTTGGACGGGCGGAACTGCACGGTGGCCATCACCGCGTCGCGCTTGTTGTTGCCGGTGCGGCGCAGCGCCTTGATGCCATCGGAGAACACCGTGCCCGGGGCCAGCCCGGGGCGGTCGCCGTTGTCGGTGTGCTCGGTGGTCCACGGCTCGTACAAGCCCACCTGGTTTTCCTGGATCGGCATGTCGCTGTGCGCGTAGCCGATCGCGATGCCCAGGGTGCTGTCGAAGAACTGGTCGATGTAGCTGGCGCTGAAACGGTTGCCGTACGGGTCGACGTTGGCGGCCTTGCCCAGCGAACTCTTCTGGTAGCGGCCGCTGATGGCGATCACGCGCTCGGCAAAGCTCAGCGGGCGCACCGTCTGCATGTCGATGGTGCCCGACAGGCCCTGGCCGACCAGGGCAGCGTCGGGAGTCTTGTACACGGTCACGCCGTTGACCAGTTCCGAGGGGTACTGGTCGAACTCGACGCTGCGGTTGTCGCCGGTGCTGACCACTTCACGCCCGTTGAGCAGGGTGGTGGCGAAATCCGGCGACAGGCCGCGCACGCTGATCACCTGGGCACGCCCGGCCACGCGCTGGGCGGCCAGGCCGGGCAGGCGGCCCAGCGATTCGGCGATGCTCACATCGGGCAGCTTGCCGATGTCCTCGGCCGAGATCGCTTCGACCACCGAGGTGGCGTCCTGCTTGATCGCAATGGCGTTCTCGATGCCGCGGCGGATGCCGGTGACCTGCACGGTGTCCAGGTTGGTGGCCGCGGTGCCGGCTGGCGTGGTGGTGTTCGGTTCGGCGGTCTGCGCCGACGCCATCAATGGCGTCAGGGCGACGGCCAGCGCCAGACTCAGCGCGCTGCGCTTGCGGTTCAACATTTTCCCCTCCCAGGCAATGTTGCCAATCGATTTTTGGTTGCCCGGAGATCCGGGAGCATCACGGCGCGGTGGCCGTTGACTGCGTGGCTATGGTAGGCAGCGCATTCGCCGTGCGGCCGATCCTGCATACGTATTCAATGGGGTTTCAGCGGCTGTAAGCGGTTACAGGTGCGTCGGCGCATTCGCGCTGCCGCTCCACGATTCGCTTCGCGAACCGCGGACCCCTGTCTCACCAACACCCATACCTCCGTGCCTTCGGCACCGCCCCCTGACTCAGGGGGCTCTCCCCCAGACGCGCTAACGGTCGGTGTGTTGCATTGCGCCGGGGCAATTACAGCGGAACGAAACGGATCGCCTGGCCGCCGCCGGGTGCCAGCACCAGGGTGAGCGCATCGGCGCTGGTGACCTCGCGGGTTTCACGCACGAACGCGAACGGGTTGCTGCGGAAATCGGCGCCGTCGCCATCGCGGTAGATCTCGGCGCGGTAGCGCACGCCCGGTTCCAGGAAGCCCAGCGATACCGGCAGCACGCGGCCGTGCTCGTCGGTGATGCTGCCCAGGAACCAGTCGCGGCTGTGGCGGTCCTTGCGCACCAGGGTCGCGTAGTCGCCCACTTCGCCGTTGAGCACGCGCGAGTCGTCCCAGTCCACCGCCACATCCTCGATGAAGCGGAACGCCTGGCGGTGCTGCAGGTAGTGTTCGGGCAGGTCGGCGGCCATCTGGATCGGGCTGTAGATGGCCACGTACAGCGCCAGCTGGCGGGCCAGCGTGCTGGGAATGGGTTGGCCGCCACGGCCCTTGAGGCTGAGGATGCCGGGGGTGTAGTCCATCGGCCCGGCAAGCAGCCGGGTGAACACCAGGTTGACCTCGTGCTCGGGCGGGTTCGGCGGCTGGCCCCAGGCGTTGTATTCCATGCCGCGCGCGCCTTCACGCGAGATCCAGTTCGGGTAGGTGCGGCGCAGCCCGGTGTCCTTGATCGGCTCGTGTGGATTCACCGCGATGTGCCGCCTGGCCGCTTCCTGTACCACCTTCAGGTGATGGCGGGCCATGAACTGGCCGTCGTGCCACTCGCGCCACAGCGCGCCGCCGGCCGGATTGCGCCGGTCCACCTGGCCGTCGTCGCAGACGTAGCCGCTCTTGAACGCATCCACGCCCAGGCTCGCATACAGGTCCAGCGCGGCGTCGAGCTGGTCTTCGTAGTGTTCGACCGCGCAACCGGTTTCGTGGTGGCCGATCAGGTGCACGCCCTTCTTCGCGCCGTAGGCCGACAGCGCCTGGATGTCGAAATCGGCGGTGGGCCGGGTGAAATCGAAGTCGTAACCGTTGCCCACCCAGTTGCCGTCCCAGCCGGGGTTCCAGCCCTCCACCAGTACCCCGCGGAAGCCGTGCGCGGCGGCAAAATCGATCACCTTCCTGGTCTTGGCGGTGGTGGCCGCATGCCTGGGCCCGGTGGCCCAGCTTTCCCGGTCCAGGTGCATCGACCACCACATGCCCAGGTACTTGGACGGTTTGACCCAGCCCACATCGCCCAGCGCATTGGGTTCGTTGAGGTTGAGGATCAGGTCCGATTCGACCAGCCCGCCGGCGCGGTCGCTGATCTGCACGGTGCGCCAGGGCGTATCGAAAGGCAGGCTGCGACGCACCTTCCAGCCTTCGGCGGCCGGCGACAACTGCGCGCGCAGGCGCTGTCCGTCGGTGCGGCGCAGCCACATGCCGGCGTAGTCGACCAGCGCCGCTTCATGGATGGCCACGTGCAGCCCGTCGCCGCTGCGCAGGGTGATCGGGGTGTGCACCAGCGGTACCTGGTCCAGCGGCGTGCGCCGGTACAGGTATTCGTAGTGGATCGCTTCCCCGGCCGGAATCCACCACGCGGTGGCGGCGGGCGCGATCGCAAATTCGGTCAGTTCCTCGTCGATGATCGCCTCGTCCATGCCCGGCTGCTGCGGGAAGTGGTAGCGCAGGCCCAGGCCATCGTCGAACACGCGCAGCACCACGTCGATGCGGCGCCCGGCGCCGCTGCGTTCGCCCAGCTGCACCACCACCTCGTTGTAGTGGTTGCGCACGAAGCGGCGTTCGCCCCACGGTTGTTCCCAGGTTTCATCGACGCTGCGCGCGGTCTGCCCGAGCACGGCCAGGTCGCGGTCCAGGCGCCCGTCGCGCAGCTGGAAGCCCAGCCTGGATTCGGCCACCACGGTGTCACCCAGGCGTTCGACCCGGTAGCTGGGGTTGCCCCCATCCAGCTGCAGCGACACCCGCAGCACCCTGCCGGGCGATTCCACGCTGGCCACGGTGAGCGGTTCGGCCCAGGCGCCGGCGGCGAGCAGCAGCGACAGCGCCAGCCAGGGCAGGCGACGGCGCATGCTGCACGCATGAAGATATTGCGGCGTCGTCGGCATTTCCCCTCCCAAGGCGGCCCGGACATGGCTGGACTATAGCCACGCAGATCCGGGGCTCCGGCCGCATGGCGATGAATACGTATGCAGAGGGACGCGCGCTGCGGCCTGCCGTCTACCATGGAGCCAAGGCACCCTGGGAGGGGGCCGCGAGCGCAGCGCCGCACCGCTGCAGTCATCCGCCGGCAGGTACCGGCCGTTGGCCGGTGCGGGGCTGGGTAACCACAACGCGTGCAACGAGGGAGGGAGGCCGACGGGCGCAAGCCGGTCGTCCGCTTCGATGCTGAAGATGATCTGCCTGACCGCCGCCTTCGGGCTGGCGCTGGGTTCGACCGCGACTGCGGCGGACCTGACCTTCGACGGCCGCACCGCGCGCGCCGAACCGGCTGCCGACGGCGGCTTCGTCCTGCATACGCCGCAGGGCGAGGTGCACGTGGCCGCCGCGCCAATGCGCAGCCAGACCGGCAGCATGATGTTCGACTCGCTGTTCGCGCTGGCCCAGCAGGAGCTGGACGCCGACCGCGTGGACGCCATCCGCGACCCGGCCTTCAACCAGGGCAGGCCGGTGCCCTGCAACTGCTTCCAGACCGGCGAACGCTGGCCCTATGTGTGGACCCGCGACGTGAGTTTCGCCGCCGACCTGGCGCTGGCGCGGCTGGACCCGGTACGCACCCGCCAATCGCTGCAGTTCAAGCTGTCCACCGCCCGCGGCGGGCATACCCCGGGGCTGTTCGTCGCCCAGGACACCGGCTCGGGCGGCAGCTGGCCGATCAGCAGCGATCGGGTGGTGTGGTTCCTGGCCGCGCGCGCGCTGCTCGATGACCCGGCGTTCGCCGGACAGACCTGGCAGGCCCTGCAGGCCACCCTGGCGCAGGACCGCGCGGCGGTATTCGATCCGCGCATCGGCCTGTACCGCGGCGAGACCTCGTTCCTGGACTGGCGTGAGCAGACCTACCCGGACTGGACGGCCAAGGACGTACGCTTCATCGGCGATTCCTTCGCGCTGTCCACCAACGTGCTGCACTACCAGGCGCTGCGGCTGGCCGAGCGGCTGGCCCGCGAGCGCGGCGATGCCCGCGTGGCGGACTACGCCGGCTGGGCCGACGCGCTGGCCGTCCAGATCGATGCGCGCTTCTGGCGCGAGGACGCCGGGCTGTACATGAGCTACATCGGCGAGGCTGCGCACCCGGTGCCGTATGCCAAGTACGACCTGCTGGCGATCTCGCTGGGCGTGCTGGCCGACGTGTTCCCGGCCGACCGCGCCCGCCGCGCGCTGGCCAATTACCCGGCGGTGGAGGGCGGCAGCCCGGTGGTATGGCCGCAGCAGGCGCAGCAGCCGATCTACCACAATCGCGCAGTCTGGCCGTTCGTCAGCGCGTATTCGCTGCGCGCCGCGCGCCGGCTCGATGACGCCGCCCGCATCCAGCTGGAGATCCAGTCGCTGATGCGCGGCACGGCGCTGGCCGGCTCCAACATGGAGAACTACGAGATGCGGCGCTTGGCTGTGCATGTCGACGAAGGCGCCTTGAGCGGCCCGGTGGTCAATTCGCCGCGCCAGTTGTGGTCGGTGGCCGGTTACCTGTCGATGGTGCTGGAAGGCGTGTTCGGCGTGGAAGCCGATGGCAGCGTGGCGCCGAAACTGCCGACGGCGCTGGTGCCGCAGCTGTTCGGCAAGCGCAGCAGCATCGAACTGGACGACGGCAAGACCCGCTACGTGCTCAAGCTCCCGCGCAAGCTCGACGGGCAGCTGCTGGTGGCCGGCAGGACTACGCGCAGGGGCAACACCGTCACCGTGCAGCTGGTGGCCGCACCGGCGCCGGGGAGTGCCGAGCCACGCTCGGTTGCCTCTGCTTCTGCAGCTGCCTACGCCCCCGCCACGCCCACCGCGCCCAACCCCGTCAAACGCGGCAGGGCGTGGTCGATCCCGTTCCCCGCCAACCACGTGCTGTGGCTGGACGGCCGCGCGGTCACCTCCGCCTCACCGCTCACCCTCAGCGACGACGGCCACCAGCACTGCCTCAGCCTCACCCGCCGCGACGGCCCGCTGGAATCGCTGCACAGCCCGACGACCTGCGTCGGCCTGCAGCAGCGCCTGGCCGGCGCGAGGCAATGGTCCTGGACGGCCGCGGCCCCCACCCGGGTGCGCATCCGCCTGCGCTATGCCAATCCCAATGGCCCGATCAACACCGGCGTCACCGCGGCGGTGAAACAACTGGTCGCGCAGTGCCCCGGCCAGCCGGCGCAGCGCGCAACCGTGGTGATGCCGCACAGCGTCGGCCCGCGGGACTCCACCGCCGCCGAATTCGAGCTGCCCAAGGGGCGCTGCCGCTTCACCCTGGAACAAGGCTTCAATATGAGCGCGCTGACCCACTTCGCCCAGTACAACGGCGGCAAGGGCGGCCGCGACGGCGTGCTCAACCAGGCCCAGGTCAGCGCGCTGCTGATTGCGCCGATCGCCCCTGCCGCAGGGGATGCACGATGAGCCGCCCGGCCAAGCCCACGCTGTCGTTCCGGCAGATCTGGAACATGTGCTTCGGCTTCCTCGGCATCCAGTTCGGGTTCGCCCTGCAGAACGCCAATGCCAGCCGCATCTTCGAAACCCTGGGCGCGCCGATGGACGCGGTGCCCGGGCTGTGGATCGCCGCGCCGCTGACCGGCCTGCTGGTGCAGCCGGTGATCGGTTACTGGTCCGACCGCACCTGGACCCGCTGGGGCCGGCGCCGTCCGTACTTCATGGCCGGCGCGGTGCTCACCACCCTGGCGCTGCTGGTGATGCCCAACTCGCCGACGCTGTGGATCGCGGCCGGCACGCTGTGGGTGCTGGATGCCTCGATCAACGTATCGATGGAGCCGTTCCGTGCCTTTGTCGGCGACCAGCTGGCGCCGCGCCAGCGGCCGGCCGGCTATGCGATGCAGAGCTTCTTCATCGGCATCGGCGCGATCGTGGCCAGCTTCCTGCCCTTCATCCTGGCCCACCTCGGCGTGGCCAACACCGCCGGGGCAGGGCAGGTGCCCGATACCGTGCGCTATGCGTTCTACTTCGGTGCGGTGGTGCTGCTGGGCGCGATCTGCTGGACGGTGCTGCGTACGCGTGAGTATTCGCCGGCCGAACTGGCCGGGTTCGCCGATGCGCAGCCGCCCGCCGCGCACCTGCCTGCGCGCGTGGCCGGCCCGCCGGCGTGGGCGCAGGGCGCCCTGTGGCTGCTGGTCGGGGTGGTACTGGCCGCGGCCATCGCCTGGCAGCGCGGCGACAAGATGCTGTATGTGCTGGCCGGGCTGTGTGCGGCCTATGGCGTGCTGCTGGGCCTGGCGCGGGTAGTGCCGGGCACGCATATGCTGGCGCAGATCGTCGATGACCTGCGCAGCATGCCGCAGACCATGCGGCGGCTGGCCTGGGTGCAGTTCTTCTCGTGGTTCGCGTTGTTTGCGATGTGGATCTACACCACCGCCGCGGTGGCCGGCACCCACTTCGGCTCCACCGACCCCGCCTCGGCCGCCTACAACGAGGGCGCCAACTGGGTGGGCGTATTGTTTGGCGCCTACAACGGCTTTGCCGCGCTGGCTGCGTTGCTGATCCCGCCGATGGTGCGCCGGTTCGGCCTGCGCTGGAGCCACCTGCTCAACCTGTGGCTGGGCGGCGCCGGGCTGGTCTCGCTGATGTTCATCGACGACCCCAGGTGGCTGCTGCTGTCGATGGTCGGGGTGGGCTTCGCTTGGGCCTCGATCCTGTCGCTGCCCTACGCGATGCTGTCCGACAGCGTGCCGGCGGCCAAGATGGGCATCTACATGGGCCTGTTCAATTTCTTCATCGTCATCCCGCAGCTGGTCGCCGCCAGCGCGCTGGGCTTCATGCTGCGCACCTGGCTGGGCGGCGATCCGATGCACGTGCTCGCCCTGGGCGGGGCCAGCCTGGTGCTGGCCGGGCTGTGCGTGCTGTACGTGCCTTCCTCACAGGAGCTTGCCTGATGCGTGGTTCTTCCCGGTTGTCGCTGGGCCTGTCGTTCGCACTGCTGTCGGCCCAGGCCGTCGCCGCGCCGCGCCCGGAGTATGTGGGTACCAGCGAACCGTTCGCCAGCGAGGCGGTGTACTTCGTGGTCACCGACCGCTTCGTCAACGGTGACCCGGACAACGACCACCGCGACCAGGGCGGCAGGCACCGCACCTTCGACATCCCGGTGGCGTGCCCGGACAAGGTCGACGGCAACATCGGCTACCTCGGCGGCGACTTCAAGGGTGTGCTCGACAACGCCGACTACATCGCCAACCTGGGTTTCGGCGCGGTGTGGATCACTCCGATCGTGGACAACCCCGACCAGGCCTTCACCGGCAGCAAGCCGATCAGCTGCAGCAGCACCCTGACCGACCGCGGCAAGACCGGCTACCACGGCTACTGGGGCATCAACTTCTACAAACTCGACGAGCACCTGCCCAGCGCCGGCCTGGACTTTGCCGGGCTCACCCGCGGCCTGCACGCGGCCAGGCTGAAGGTGGTACTGGACATCGTCGGCAACCACGGCTCGCCGGCGTGGACCATGCCAACGCGCCAGCCGCAGTTCGGGCAGCTCTTCGACAAGCACGGAACGCTCGTCGCCGACCACCAGAACCTGCCGCCGCAGCAGCTGGACCCGGCGCACAACCCGCTGCATGCGTTCTATAACAACATCGGCCCGGTCGACAGCAAGAACGGCTCGATCTTCGACGGCAACCTGGCCGAGCTGTCCGATTTCAATCCGCATAGTCCGGCGGTGATGGATTACCTGGTCGGCGCCTACCTGCAGTGGACCGCGCAGGGCGTGGATGCGCTGCGCATCGACACCATCGGTTGGTTGCCGCACCCGTGGTGGCATGAATTCGTCGGCCGCATCCGCGCCGCGCATCCGGGCATGTTCATGTTCGGCGAGGCCTTCGACTACGATGCCGGCAAGATCGCCGAGCACACCTGGCCGGCCAACGCGAACGTCAGCGTGCTGGATTTCCCGCTGCGTGGCGCGTTGTCGTCCGTGTTCGGGAAAGCGCAGAAGGGCTTTGAAACCCTGGCCGAGCCGCTGCACCTGCTCGACGGGCCATACGCCAATCCGTATGAGCTGATGAGCTTCTACGACAACCACGACATGGCCCGCCTGGACGCCAGCGACAACGGCTTCATCGACGCCCACCACTGGCTGTTCACCGCGCGCGGCATCCCGGTGATCTACTACGGCTCGGAAACCGGCTTCATGCGCAGCCGCGCCGAGCATGCCGGCAATCGTGCCTACTTCGGGCAGGAGCGCGTCAACCAAGCGCCGCAGAGCCCGATCTTCGCCCCGCTGCAGCGCATTGCCCGGCTGCGCCAGGCCACCCCGGCGCTGCAGCGCGGCCTGCAGGTCAACGAGCGCCTGCACGGGGACGAAGCGGTGTTCTTCCGTGTGCTGCAGCAGGGCGATACCACCCAGACCGCGCTGGTGCTGCTCAACAAGGGCGACACTGCGCGCACGATCCAGGTGCGCCGCTACCTGCAGGCAGGCCGCTGGCGCGACGCGCTGGACGGCGGCAGCCAGCAGGTGAAGGGCAGCCTCAAGGCGACCGTACCCGCGCACGGGGTCAAGGTATACCTGCTGGATGCCCCGGTGGCCCAGCCGCAGCTGCAGGCCGAGCTGCAGCGCGCCGTCGCCGACCAGCAGGCCCGTACCCGGCGCCTGGCCCGGTAGGTACCCACCGTTGGTGGGTACACTGCGCCACCGTTGGTGGGTACGCTTCGCCACCGTTGGTGGATACACCGCGCCACCGTCGGTGGGTACGCATTGCGCCACCGTTGCCGGTATCGCCACGGCACCCCGTTACAATGGCGCCCCCGCAACCGTCGCACCCATGGCCCCATGACCGAGCTTGCCCCGCAGACCCCGATCGAAACCCTGCTCAAGTCCGCGATGGACGGCCAGCTGCCGATCGCGCTGTTCATGAAGGCCTTCGTGGCTTCCGAGGTGGTGCTGCTGACCGGCAGCCTGGTCACTCCCGACGGCAGCGGCTTCGACCCGCTGCTGTTCGACAAGCAGGGCGTGCTGCACGTGGCGGTGTTCACCGACATGGCGCGGGTCGGCTTCCACAGCCAGCAGGCCCCGCACACGCTGCGCATGCCGATGCTCGAGGTGCTCAAGCGCGTGCCCGGCGGGTATGGCGTGGTGGTCAACCCGGGCACCGCGCTGGGGTTGGAGCTTTCGCCGGCCGGTATCGGCGAGATCCTCAAGGATTTTGCCTAGGCTGCGCTGCCGGCTGGTTTTACGCGGCCCACACGTTGCTTAATGTGCTTTCAGCCAGCAACGCAGATCACACAAGGCCTACACAAGACCCGTTGCTAGACTCGCCGCGTCGAAAATGGCGAACCTATGCAGACACAAACTTCCCGCATCACCACCGGTATCCAGGGCCTGGATCAGATCCTCCGCGGCGGCTTCCCGCAAGGGCGGTTGTATCTGCTGGAAGGCCCCCCCGGTTCGGGCAAGACCACCTTGTCGCTGCAGTTCCTGCTCGAAGGCCTGCGCCGGGGCGAACGCTGCCTCTACATCACCCTGTCGGAGACCGCCGAGGAACTGCGCGAGGTGGCTACCGCGCACGGCTGGTCGCTGGACGGGCTGCACCTGTTCGAGCTGGGCTCGGCCGAGGACGCGCTGGGCAACGGCCGCCTGCAGTCGGTGCTGCATTCGTGGGAGGTGGAACTGGATGAAACGGTCAACCTGATCCTGGGCGAAGTGGACCGGATCGGTCCGTCGCGGATCGTGTTCGACTCGCTGTCCGAGCTGCGCCTGCTGGCGCAGGATTCGCTGCGCTACCGCCGCCAGATCCTGGCGTTGAAGCAGTTCTTCGCGCCCAAGGCGGCCACCGTGTTCCTGGTCGACGACCTGACCTCCACCAGCGAAGACCGCGACGGCCAGCTGCACAGCCTGTGCCACGGGGTGCTGTCGCTGGAACGGCTGACCCTGGACTTCGGCCCGGCCCGGCGCCGGCTGCAGGTGCAGAAGCTGCGCGGCGTGGACTTCGTGGCCGGCTACCACGACATGGTGATCCGCGCCGGCGGCCTGGAGGTATTTCCGCGCCTGATCGCCAACCAGCACCACGAGCAGTTCCGTGGCACCCCCGTTGGCAGCGGCGTGGCCGAGATCGACAACCTGCTCGGCGGCGGCCCCCTGCGCGGCACCTGCACCCTGCTCACCGGCCCGGCCGGCAGTGGCAAGACCAACGTGGCCCTGCAATACATCTGGGCGGCCTGCGAGCGCGGCGAAAAGTGCTGCATCTTCGAGTTCGACGAGCGCGTAGGCACGCTGCTGGCGCGCGCCAGGGCGCTGGACATCGACCTGCACCAGCACTTGGCGTCGGGCCTGCTGGAGATCATCCAGATGGACCCGGCCGACATCTCGCCCGGCGAGTTCTCCTGGAACATCCAGAAGGCGGTCGAGCTGGGCGGTTGCAGCGTGCTGATGATCGACAGCCTCAACGGCTATGTCGCCGCCATGCCGCAGGAAAAGCAGCTGATGCTGCAGCTGCATGAGCTGCTTTCCTACCTCAACCAGCGCGGCGTGGTGACCTTCCTGGTCAACCCGCAGCATGGGTTGGTGGGCAGCATGTCCACCGGCAACTTGAACGTGTCCTACATCGCCGATGCGGTCATCCTTTTCCGCTTCTTCGAAGCGCAGGGGCGCATCCGCAAGGCGATCTCGGTGATCAAGAACCGCGGCGGCGCGCACGAAGACACCATCCGCGAGCTCAAGATCGACGGCCGCGGGCTGTCGCTCAGCGACCCGCTGAAGGAGTTCAAGGGCATCCTCACCGGCACCCCCGAATTCGTCGGCGACAGTGCGGCATTGTTGGGCCAGGCCCATGCCCGATGATCACGGCGGGGCAGGGGTGGTGCATATCGTCGCGCCGTTCGGGCGCGATGCCGACAGCATTGCCACGGTGCTGCGCAGCGCCGGGCTGGGCACCCAGACCGCGCCGCAGCTGACGGCACTGGCTGCGGCCATCGACGAGCACGCCGGGGCCGTCCTGGTCACCGAAGAGGCCGTTGCCGGCGGCACCGAGGCCCTGCTGGCGGCGCTGAGCACGCAGCCGGCCTGGTCCGATCTGCCCTTCATCCTGCTGCGCTCGCCGCGCGCCCATCGCCGTTCACCGACCGACGGGTTGCTGCCGCGTTCGCTCAACGTAGTGGAACTGGACCGCCCGCTGGGCAGCATCTCGCTGCTCAGCGCCGTGCAGGGCGCGTTGCGCGCGCGCCAGAAGCAGTACCTGGTGCGCGACCAGATGCAGGCCCTGGCCGACAGCCGCGTGGCGCTGGTGCGCAGCGAGTCGGAGTTGCGGCTGATCGCCGACGCGATGCCGGTGCTGATCGCCTTCATCGACCGCAGCCTGCATTACCGGTTCGCCAACAAGGCCTACGAAGCCTGGTTCGAGCGGCCGGTTGGCGAGGTGATCGGCCAGCATGTCAGTGCGGTGATCGGCGCCGACGCGTGGGAGCAGCGCATGCCGGCCATGAACCGCGCGCTGGCCGGGCACGAAACCGTGTTCGAGACCACCTGGCCGCACCGCGACGGCCGCCGCCGCGACGTGGAGGTGCGCTATTCGCCGCGCCTGCTCGCCGATGGCAGTGCCGACGGCTTCCATGTCTTCGTTACCGACATCACCGTGTCCAAGCTGGCCCTGGAAGACAGCCGGCAGCATGCGCAGGAGCTGGAGGTGATGGTGGCCGAGCGCACCCGCGAACTGGAAGCGCAGATGGCCGCGCGCGAAGCCAGCGAATCGGCCCTGCGCCAGGCGCAGAAGATGGAAGCCATCGGCCAACTGACCGGCGGCATTGCGCACGATTTCAACAACATGCTCACCGGCATCCTGTCGGCGCTGGACATCGTGCGGATGCGGCTGGAAATGGGCCGCACCGACGACCTGCACCGCTTCCTGGACACCGCCACCGCCTCCAGCCAGCGCGCCGCCGGCCTGACCCAGCGCCTGCTGGCCTTCGCCCGGCGGCAATCGCTGGATGCCAAGCCGCTCGAACTCAATGCCCTGGTCGGGTCGGTGCTGCACCTGCTGCGTACCACCCTGGGCGAAACGGTACGGCTCGATACCCGGATCGCGCCCACGCCGCTGCACGCCACGCTGGATGCCAACCAGTTCGAAAGCGCCCTGTTGAACCTGGCGATCAATGCGCGCGATGCGATGCCGCACGGCGGCGCGCTGGTGCTGCGGACCAGCGCGGTGCATATGGGGCAGGGCGAGCACGCCAGCATTCCGGCCGGCCACTATGCGGTGGTGGCGGTCTCCGATACCGGCACCGGCATGCCGCCGGAAGTGGTGGAGCGCGCGTTCGAGCCGTTCTTCACCACCAAGCCGATCGGCAAGGGCACCGGCCTGGGCATGTCGATGGTGTACGGCTTCATGCAGCAGTCCGGCGGACACATCGCCATCGATTCGGCGCCTGGCCAGGGCACCACCGTATCGCTGTACATCCCGTTGGCGCAGGCACCGGCCGCCCCGGCCGAACCGGCCGCGGCCGCCGTGGTCTCGCTGGGCGCAGGGCAGTCCATCCTGGTGGTCGAAGACGACGAGCAGGTGCGGATGCTGGTCACCGTGGTGCTGGAGGACCTGGGCTACCAGGTCGAGGTGGTCGGCGATGCCGACGCGGCCATTCCGCTGCTGGCTTCCCCGCGCGTGATCGACCTGTTGATCACCGACGTCGGCCTGCCCGGGCTCAACGGCCGCCAGCTGGCCGAGATCGCGCGGCAGTCGCGCCCGGTGCTGCCGATCCTGTTCATGACCGGCTACGCCGAAAAGGCGCAGGAGCGCTCGGCCTTCCTGGAGCCGGGCATGGCGATGATTGCCAAACCCTTCCTGCTCGACGAGTTCAGCGCCGCGGTGCGCAAGGCGCTGGCCGACGGACACGAGGCGTGCGTGGCCTGAGCGTGGCCCGACGGCCGATCCGCCGCACGAAGGCTCAGCGGTGCCGTGACGACTCGCGCAGCACCTGCTTCACCGCGATGGTCTGGCTGTCCACCGTTTCGCCATTGATCAGCGCCAGCAGCTTTTCCACCAGCAGCTGGCCGGCCTGCTTGGTGTCCTGCTGCACGGTGGTGAGCGTGGGCGAAACCGAGGCGGCCAGCGGGATGTCGTCGAAACCGGCCAGGGCCACGTCCTGCGGAACGCGCAGCCCGCGCTCGCGCAGGGCGCGCATCGCGCCGATGGCGATCAGGTCGCTGGCCGCGAATACCCCGTCCATCTGCTCTCCACGCGCCAGCAGCGCCTGGCAGGCGTCGAAGCCATCCTGTTCGGTGGTGATCGCATCGTGCTGCAGGCCGGGGTCGGCACGGATCCCGCGCGCGGCCATCGCCGCTACGTGGCCGCGGTAGCGTTCCTCGAACTCGGGGTAGTGGCTGGAGGCATGGCCGATGAAGGCGATCCGCCGGCAGCCCTGGTCAAGCAGGTGGGCGGTGATGTCGAAGCCGCCCTGGAAATTGTCGCTGCCGATCGACACCCCGGGCTGGTCGGGCAGGGCCGCGCCCCAGCGCACGAAGTGGGTGCCCTGTTCTACCAGCCGCTGCAGCCGCTGGCGCGACTCGTGGTAGTCGCCGTAGCCGAGCAGGATGATGCCGTCGGCCTTGTTGCTGTCTTCGTAGTCGGCCTGCCAGTCGGTGGACAGCTGCTGGAAGGACACCAGCAGGTCGTAGCCGCGCAGCGCGCAGGCGCGGGTGATCGCGCCCAGCATGGCGTGGAAGAACGGGTTGATCAGCGAATCGTCGTTGGTGGGGTCCTCGAAGAACAGCAGCGCCAGCGTGCCGGCATTGCGCAGGCGCAGGCTGGAGGCGTTCTTGTCGACCTTGTAGTTCAGCTCCCGGGCGATGCGCAGGATGCGCTCGCGGGTTTCCGGGTTGACCATCGGGCTGCCGCGCAGGGCGCGCGACACGGTCGGTTGCGACACCCCGGCCAGGTGCGCGATATCCAGGGAAGTGGCTTTGCCGCGGATGGTCATTGCTGGGGACGACGGGGAGGCGCGACACGCATCATGCCATGCGCGGCCCGGCCCTGGCCGGGCCTGGCGGTGGCCACCGCGTCCAGACCCCGACCGGGGCGGCGGCGGCACGGCCGCTACCGCCGGCCGGCCTTGCCGCACAAGGCATGAGGCCGATTCTGGTCGCTTCTGGCCGGAATTCCGACCCAGCCGAGCGCGGCGGCAATGATAAGATGGGGCATTCTGGACCCCCCAATTTCCCGGGGGCGGCACTGCGTACCTGCACCCCGGCCGGGGCTGTGGTATCACTGCGGCCTGCCCTCGGACAACGGAAGAGCAACCCTATGGCGCGCGGCATCAATAAAGTCATCCTGGTCGGCAACCTCGGCAACGACCCGGACGTGAAGTACACCCAGGGCGGTATGGCGATCACCCGCATCAGCCTGGCCACCACCAGCGTCCGCAAGGACAAGGACGGCAACCAGCAGGAGCGCACCGAATGGCACCGCGTGGTGTTCTTCGGCAAGCTCGGCGAGATCGCCGGCGAGTACCTGCGCAAGGGCAGCTCGGTCTACGTCGAAGGCAGCCTGCGCTACGACAAGTACACCGGCCAGGATGGCGTGGAGAAGTACTCCACCGACATCATTGCCGATGAAATGCAGATGCTGGGCGGCCGTGGTGAAGGCGGCGGCGGTGGCGGCGGTGGCGAACGCCCACAGCGTCCGCAGGCCCCGCGCCAGGAATACGGCGGTGGCGGTGGCGGCGGTGGTCAGCGCCAGGGCGGCCAGGGCGGCGGCTACGGCCAGCAGCGCCCGCAGCAGCAGGCCCCGCAGTCGGCCCCGCCGATGGACGATTTCGCCGACGACGATATCCCGTTCTGAACAACGCTTGCCGGCAACTGCTGGAACGTTTCAAGGAGAGCCCCGTTTTACGGGGCTTTTCTTTGTCCCGATGATTCTTCCATTCAACGCGCCATTGCCCGGGTAGCCGCGCAGGCGCCGTCGCACGTGGCAACAGCGGCCTCCATCGCACGGTCGCCATCGGCTGCCGACCTGCACCGTGTCGGAGGCGAGGGTATTGCCCACCCCATCGGCACATCCAGCAGTCCGCCTCCGGCCGCTTCCCGACCCTCCATCACCTTCACGCGGCAACCGGCGCGTCGGGCGTTGTGCCTTGCAGCATGGGTTTTCGTGCACTGCGGCTTGCAAAAAAACGATTTCCTACCCTATGGTGCAATCGATTGCATTGCGGTGATTGGTTGCGTTGATACCGGTCGGAGGCCGGAAGTGGATGCCTACCCATTCGATCGGACCGGCCCCGGGCCAGGGGCTCACGCGGCGCGACGCGCTGCGCATGGCGGTTGCCGGGGGCCTTGGCCTGGGGGCGGCGGGCGTGCTGCCGGCGCTTGCCGCCGCCGCGCCGCGCAAGGGCAAGCTGAAGCACTCGGTCGCCCGCTGGACGTTCCCGCAGCTGTCGGTCGCCCAGCTTTGCCGGACGGTGAAGGGCATTGGCTTTGCCGCCATTGATCTGGTCGGCCCGGCCGATTGGCCCACGCTGAAGGCCCATGGCGTATACAGCTCGATGTGCAACGGCGCGGAGATGGGCCTGGACAAGGGCTTCGCCGGCCGCCAGTTCCACGATCAGCTGGTGCAGCGCTATACGCGGCATATCGACCTGGTGGCCGATGCCGGCTATCGCAACCTCATCTGTTTTTCCGGCAACCGCAACGGCATGGACCCGCAGGAAGGCATGGCCCATGCCGAAGCAGGACTCAAGCGCATCCTCGGGCATGCCGAGAAGCGCGGCGTCGTGCTGGTGATGGAGCTGCTGAACTCCAAGGTCGATCATCCCGACTACCTGTGCGACCGCTCCGCATGGGGCGTGGAGCTGTGCCGGCGGATCGGCTCGGCGCATTTCGGCCTGCTGTACGACATCTACCACATGCAGATCATGGAGGGCGACATCATCGCCACCATCGGCAAGCACCACGCCTGCTTCAAGCATTACCACACCGCGGGCGTGCCTGGCCGACATGAGATCGGAGACCAGCAGGAACTCCACTATCCCGCCATCTGTCGCGCGATCGGCGACACCGGTTTCGATGGTTATCTGGCGCAGGAATTCATGCCTGCGGCGCCGGATCCTGTCGGCTCGCTGCGCGAGGCGATCCGCCTTTGCGACGTCTGAAACGATATCCACCCAGGTGAAGTAGAACCCATGGCAGACAATCATTACGACGCCATCGTCGTCGGCTCGGGAATCAGTGGCGGTTGGGCGGCAAAGGAACTGACCGAGAAGGGCCTCAAGGTCCTGATGCTGGAACGCGGACGCAACATCGAGCACGTCAAGGACTACGTCAACGCGATGAAGGAGACGTGGGATTTTCCGCACCGCAACCGGCCAACCCAGGCGATGAAGGCCGATTACCCGGTGTTGATGCGCGACTACGGCCTGGTCGAGAACCTGCAGGGAATGTGGGCCGATGAAAAGGAGTCGCCCTACGTCGAGACCAAGCGATTCGACTGGTTCCGCGGCTATCACGTGGGCGGGCGCTCGCTGTTGTGGGGGCGGCAGAGCTATCGGCTGTCGGACCTGGATTTCCAGGCGAACCTCAAGGACGGCATCGCCACCGACTGGCCGATCCGTTACGCCGACATCGCGCCCTGGTACGACCACGTGGAGAAGTTCGCCGGCATCGCCGGCACGCGCGAAGGGCTGGACGTGCTGCCCGACGGCCAGTTCCTGCCGCCGATCCCATTGAACATCGTCGAGAAGGACGTGGCCGCGCGGATCAAAAAGGCCTTTGGTGGAACGCGGCACATGATCCACTCGCGCACCGCCAACATCACCAAACCGATGCCCGAGCAGGGTCGCGTCAACTGCCAGTATCGCAACAAGTGCATCCTGGGCTGCCCCTTCGGCGCGTATTTCTCGACCCAGTCGGCGACCCTGCCGGCCGCGATGAAGACCGGCAACCTGACGCTGCGACCGTTCTCGATCGTCAAGGAAGTGCTCTACGACAAGGACCGCAAACGTGCGCGCGGCGTGGAGGTCATCGATGCCGAGACTGGACAGACCTACCAGTACACGGCCAAGGTGATCTTCCTCAACGCATCGTCCTTCAACTCGACCTGGCTGTTGATGAACTCGGCCACCGATGTCTGGGAAGGCGGGCTCGGCTCTTCGTCCGGCGAGCTGGGGCACAACGTGATGGACCACCATTTCGGTGCCGGTGCCTCCGGCCGGGTCGAGGGCTATGAGGACAAGTACTACTTCGGCCGACGTCCCTGCGGCTTCTATGTTCCGCGTTTCCGCAACGTCGCCGAGGAAAAGCGCGGCTATATGCGTGGATTCGGTTACCAGGGCGGCGCCAGCCGCAGCGGGTGGTCGCGTGAGATCGCCGAGCTGAACATCGGTGCCGACCTGAAGGAGGCGCTGACCGTACCCGGCGACTGGCGCATCGGCATGACCGGTTTCGGCGAGATGCTGCCGCACCACGACAATACGATCCGCCTGGATCCGGACCGCAGGGACAAGTGGGGGTTGCCGGTGTTGGCGATGGACGTTTCCATGCGCGCCAACGAACTGGCCATGCGCAAGGACATGGCCGCCGATGCCGCCGAGATGCTGGAGGCCGCCGGCGTCAAGGACGTGGAGATGCACGACAACGACTATGCCCCGGGCAAGGGCATCCATGAAATGGGGACCGCGCGCATGGGGCGTGACCGCAAGAACTCCGTGCTGAACCAGCACAACCAGGTCTGGGATGCGCCCAACGTCTATGTGACCGACGGTGCCTGCATGACCTCCAGCGCCTGCGTGAATCCCTCGCTCACCTACATGGCGCTGACCGCGCGGGCCGCCGACCACGCCGTGCGCGAACTGAAGGCGGGGAACCTGTGATGGATCGCCGCGAACTGCTGAAGATGATCGTCGCCGCCACGGGCGCGGCCATGGTCGGCCTGCCCGCGCGCGGCCATGGCCAGGTGCCGGCCGCCGGGGCGAAGACCCTCTTCTCCGACGCCGAGGTGGGTACGCTGGACGAGATCGCCGAGACCATCCTGCCGCGGACCAAGACGCCGGGGGCGAAAGACGCGGGCGCAGGGCTTTTCATGGCGCAGTTCGTCACCGACTGCTATACCGCCCGGCAGCAGGCGACGTTCCGCGCCGGCCTGGCCGATATCGACAAACGCGCCGGCGGCCGCTTCGTTTCACTCGCGCCGCCGGCCCGCACCGAACTGCTGCGCGCGCTGGATGCACAGGCCAGGAAACACGCGGTCGAGGTGACCGAGACCGGCACCGCCAAGCAAGGAGAAGCGATGCCGCACTACTTCACGATGATCAAGCAGCTGACCATCTTCGGCTTCTTCACCTCGAAGGTCGGCGCGACCGAAGTGCTGCAGTACGTTGCCGTGCCGGGGCGCTACGACGGCGACCTGGCCTATGTTCCCGGCACGCCTGCCTGGGGGACCAGCTGATGGATCGGAACGTGATGACCAGGCCGCTTCTGTTGGCGGCCGGCCTGTGGGCCACGGCCTCTGCGTCCGCGCAGGCTGGGGCTGACCCTGCGCGCGATCCCGCGAAGACCGAAGTGTGGGTGCCCGTGCCTGCAGCCGTGGCCACGCCGCCGGGCAGGGCGCCCTCCGATGCGATCGTGCTGTTCGATGGCAAGGATGTCTCGGCCTGGGAGTCGGAGCAGGGCGGACGCGTGCCCTGGCTCATTGCCGATGGCGCGCTCACTGTGGTGCCGGGCAGCAAGGGCATCCGCACCAGGCAGCGCTTCTGCGACGTCCAGCTGCACGTCGAGTGGCGTACGCCGCTCGAAACCCGCGGTTTCGAGGGCCAGGACCGTGGCAACAGCGGCATCTTCCTGCAGGAGCTGTATGAGCTGCAGGTGCTCGACAGCTACAACAACCCGACTTATGCCAACGGCCAGGCGGGCTCGATCTACAAGCAGGCCCTGCCGCTGGTGAACGCCTCGCGTGCACCGGGGCAGTGGCAGGCCTACGACATCCTCTGGAAGGCGCCGCGCTTCTCGCAGGGCGGCGGGCTCATCTCGCCCGCGCGCATCACCGTGCTGCACAACGGCGTGCTGGTGCAGGACGACACGGTGCTGGCGGGCAGGACCGAGTACATCGGTGCGCCTTCGTACGCGCCGCATGCGTGCGCGCCGATCTACCTGCAGGAGCATGATTCCAGGGTCAGCTACCGCAACATCTGGGTGCGCGAGCTGTAGTGGAATGCTATTTCGCCAGGTAACTGGCGAGATTGTCGATCTCCTGTGGCGACAGCTGGGAGAAGGGGGGCATCAAACCGCCGCCCTTGCTGATCTTCTCCTTGATCTGCGCCGGCTGCAGCCGCTTGGCGACGTCGGTGAGCGCCGGGAACGTGGGTGGAACGCCCGCGCGGTTCGCGCCGTGGCAGGCCGTGCAGTGGGTTGTATAGAGCTTGGCACCGGCGGCAGGGTCGTCCTTGGACCATGCCGTGGTCGCAGACGCGGCGCCGCATAGAACCACGGCCATTGCCAGGATCGTTTTCATGTGGGCTCCTTCACGCTTCATCGCGGTGCACTGGCGGGCGCATGGGGGTACAGGTGTTCACGCAGGTAGTCCGCGCCGGTCTGGATGACCTTGGCCGGATCGCGTGGCTGGTCGTGCTCGACGATGTACCACCGCACGCCGGCAGCTGCCGCGGCAGGCAGGATCGTGCGCCAGTCCAGCACGCCCTGGCCGACGGCGGCGAAGCCGCCCTCGTCTTCGGCCTGGCCGGTGGGGGCATTGTCCTTGGCGTGTACCGCGAACAGGCGGCCGCGGAATTTACCCAGCATCACCGCCGGGTCCAGGCCGGCACGCGCGACCCAGGCCAGGTCCAGCTCGCTCTGCAGATCGGGACCGGCCGCGGCGAACAGCAGTTCCAGGCCCGTCCTGCCATTGAAGGCTACCAGCTCGAAGTCATGGTTGTGGTAGGCCAGGTGCATGCCCTTGGCCCGCACCTGTTTCGCGATCCGGCCCAGTTCCTGGCCCAGTGCGGTCCAGCCCGCGGCATCGGTGGGCCGATCCTTCGCGTCCAGGTAAGGCACCACCAGCATGGTGTTGCCGATCGACCGGTTGAAGGCCACCACGCCGTCCAGGTCCCTGCGCAGCTCGGCCAGCTGCACGTGGGAGGAAATCGCCCTGATCGAATACCTGTCCAGCAGCTGCTTCAGTTCCACGGCGCTGACGTTCTGGGTGCCGACCGTTTCCACCGCGCCCACGCCTGCGTCGTGGACGATCTTCAACTGCTGGTCGAGCGATCCCGCGTTGCGCAGCGTATACATCTGCACCGCGATGGGCTGTTGCGGGATGGCAGCTTCGCGTGCGAAGGCGGGCAGGGCAACGAGGAGCAGCAGCGCGAGCGTTGCCGTTCTGCGAGCAGGGGTGTTCATCAGGAAATCCTCCGGGGGTTCAACCGATGGCGGTCCAGGCACGCGTCCTGGCCGATGCGATGACGCGGTCGACGATCCGCGCCGAGCGCAGGCCGTCTTCGAAGGTGGGCAGGCCCGGCGGCCGCTCGCCGTCGATGGCGCGATAGGTGTCGGCGACGAACGCCTCGAAGCAATGGCCGTAGCCCTGCGCGTGCCCGGCCGGCAGGACCGACAGCCGGCGCTGTTCGGCACTGCCGGCCCCCGGGCCACGCACGAAGGTCTCCTCGCGCTGGTCGGGCAGGCCGATCCACAGCCGCTCGGCGTCCTCCTGGTTGAATGCCACGCTGGATTTGGCGCCATCGATCTC
The DNA here is from genome assembly GCF_020857975.1 of Stenotrophomonas rhizophila. Taxonomy (GTDB): domain Bacteria; phylum Pseudomonadota; class Gammaproteobacteria; order Xanthomonadales; family Xanthomonadaceae; genus Stenotrophomonas; species Stenotrophomonas rhizophila_C. The sequence continues at coordinate 60,942 of NZ_JACWUO010000010.1, read as the reverse complement.
GAACCAGAGGCGATTGTGGCGTCCGGCCGACACCTGGCTGACCGTCAACGACGCCAGCGTCCCCGCGCCGGTCCTGAACATCGCCGCCGCCACGTCCTCGCTGGCGACCGCCTGCATCGCGCCACCGGCCACCGCTGTGGTGAAGCTCTGCCCGGTGAGCGTGCCGCGCTCGGCGATCACGGTGGCGAACGCTGCGCTGACGTCGACGAAACGCTCGCCGCTGACCCATTCCACCAGGTCGCACCAGTGCGAGCCGATGTCGGCGAACACGCGCGACGCGCCGCCCAGCGCCGGGTCCACGCGCCAGTTGTTGCTGGCCGGGTCGAGCAGCCAGTCCTGCAGATAGCTGCCGTGGATCAGGTGCAGCGGCCCCAGCTCGCCCTGCGCGATGCGTGCGCGTGCCTCACGGACCACCGGGTGGTAGCGGTAGACGAAGGGCACCGTGGCGACCAGCCCGGTCGAGGCGGCCAATGCCGCCAAAGCCTCGGCGTCTTCCAAGGTCGTCGCCAGCGGTTTCTCGCAGATCACGTGTTTGCCGGCTTCCAGTGCGGCCTGCGCCATGGGGCGGTGCAGGTGATTGGGCGTACAGATGTGCACGACCTGCACCTGGGGATCGGCGACCACTTCCTCGATATCCCGATAGGCGCGCGGGACATTCCACGACTGCGCCACCTCGCGTGCGCGTTGCGGGGAAGAGGCGGCCACGCCGCGCACCTCGGCACCGGCGAGCAATGCCGCGCGGCGATGCACGGCGCCGATCATGCCCGTGCCGACGATGGCGATTCCTGGTTTGCGCATCGGATGGGTTCCTCAGGGCGTGGAAGGCGCGGCCGCGACCACCGGCCGGTCGCGGAACAGCAACAGGAAGGCGATCAGCACGACCAGCGCGACGCCTGCCGGGAACAGCCAGATCCGTTGCCAGTCCGGGCCCGCGGCGGTGGTGTAGTGCTCCACCACCGCGCCGGACAGGAACGTGCCGATCAACATGCCCACGCCGTAGGTGGCCAGGGTGATGAAGCCCTGCGCGCTGCTGCGCGCGTCGGGGCCGGCATGCGCATCGGTGTAGATCTGGCCGGTGACGAAGAAGAAGTCGTAGCAGATGCCGTGCAGCACGATGCCGATCACCAGCAGGGAGAAGCCGCCGCCCGCATCGCCAAAGGCGAACATGGCGTAGCGCACCACCCAGGCGGCCATGCCCACCGCCAGCATCGTCTTGACCCCCAGCCGCACGAACAGGAACGGCATGGCCAGCATCAGCAGGACTTCGGAGACCTGCCCCAACGATTGCAGGCCGGCCGCGCCGCGCACGCCCAGGTCGTTGAGATACGGATTGGTGAAGTTGTAGTAGAACGACAGCGGGATACAGATGGCGATGGATGCCAGGAAGAACACCAGGTACGAGCGCGACTTCAGCAGCCGCAGCGAATCCAGCCCCAGGATCTGCCCCAGCCCGGCATCGCGTTGCCGCGCCAGCGGCGGGGTGTGCGGCAGCGTGAACGCATACAGGCCCAGCGCCAGCGATGCCATCGCCGCCATCTGGAACGTCAGCTCCAGCCGATGCGCCTGTTCCCAGCCCAGCCAGCCGATCAGCACGCCCGCCACGATCCAGCCGACGCTGCCGGCCACCCGCACCAGCGGGAACTGTTTCTCAGGCGATTGCATGTGCCGCATCGCCACGCTGTTGGCCAGCGCCAGCGTCGGCATGAACAGCAGCATGTATCCCATCACGTAGGCGGAGAAGGTGCTGAAATCCGTCGCCGTGGACGCCAGCCACATCAGCGCCGCACCGGCCAGGTGCAGTACCGCCAGGATGCGCTGCGCGGCGAAGTAGCGATCGGCGATCAGGCCGACCAGGAAGGGGGCGACGATGGCGCCGATGGATTGGCTGAGGAAGGCCGTCGCCACCTGGCTCGCGCTGGCCTGGAGCGGGCCCTGCACCAGGTACGTGCCCAGGGTGACGAACCACGCCCCCCAGATGAAGAACTGCAGAAACATCATCGCGCCCAAGCGCGACATGGTGTGCGTCATGGCTTGCCCTCCCAGGCAGTGATGGCTCAGATCCCCAGCATGCGGCGCAGCGATCCAGGATCGGTGCCGCTGTCGGCAAAGTCGTCGAAGGCGCGTTCGGTCACGTGGATGATGTGGTCGCGGATGAAGGTGGCCCCCTCCCGCGCGCCGTCTTCGGGGTGCTTCAGGCAGCACTCCCATTCCAGCACCGCCCAGCCGGGGAAGTCGTATTGCGCGAATTTGGAGAAGATCGCCTTGAAGTCGATCTGGCCATCGCCGAGCGAGCGGAACCGCCCCGGACGATCGATCCAGTCCTGGTAGCCGCCATAGACGCCACTGCGCGCACTGGGGCGGTACTCGGCGTCCTTGACGTGGAAGATGCCGATGCGGTCGTGATAGCGGTCGATGAAGCCCAGGTAGTCGATCTGCTGCAGCAGCAGGTGGCTGGGGTCGTACAGGATCCGGGCCCGGGGGTGGTGGTCCACTTCGTCGAGGAAGCGCTCGAAGGTCGCGCCGTCGTGCAGGTCCTCGCCCGGGTGGATCTCGAAGCACAGGTCCACGCCGCAGGCGTCGAAGGCATCCAGGATGGGGCGCCAGCGGCGGCCGAGTTCGGCGAAGGCTTCTTCCACCAGCCCGGGCGGGCGTTGCGGCCACGGATAGAAGTAGGGCCAGGCCAGCGCGCCGGAGAACGTGGCATGCGCGGTCAACCCCAGACGCTGGCTGGCCCTGGCGGCCAGCAGCAGCTGCTCCACCGCCCAGGCCTGGCGGGCGGCGGGATCGCCGCGCTTGTCGGGTGGCGCGAACCCGTCGAACAGGCTGTCGTAGGCGGGGTGGACGGCGACCAGCTGCCCTTGCAGGTGGGTGGACAGTTCGGTGATCTGCAGGCCATGTCCGGCCAGCATGCCGGCCACGTCGTCGCAGTAGGCCTGGCTCCGGGCCGCCTCGGCCAGATCGAACAGGTGGGGCGCACTGGTCGGTACTTGTAAGCCAGAATACCCCAGGCCCGCGGCCCACTTGGCCAGCGTGTCCAGCCGATCGAAAGGAGGGGTGTCGCCGATGAACTGCGCCAGGAACAGCGCTGGACCCTTGAGCGTCTTCAAGGTGATTCGCCCTAGATGCAATCGATTGCATTATCCTAGCAGGGGCTTCCGCAGGACCCGTTGTGCACTGCACAGCGGAAAGAAAAACTAACGCCATGGCAACCATTTACGACATCGCAAAGCAGGTCGGCGTCTCCGCCGGCACGGTGTCGCGGGCGCTTTCCCGGCCGGACAAAGTCCTGCCGGCCACGCGCACCCGCATCGAGCAGGCCGCCGCCGCGCTGGGCTATGTCCCCAACACGGTTGCGCGGACCCTCAAGACCCAGCGCAGTGGCAAGATCCTGGTCACCGTTCCGGACATCGCCAATCCGTTCTTCGCCCAGATCCTGCAGGGTGCGGAGGAAGCCGCGCAGGCCGTCGGCTACGCCGTGCTGCTGGGTGATACCCAGCATCAACCCGACCGCGAGGAGCGCTACGCGCAGATGCTCCGGCGCAACGAGGCCGACGGCCTGATCGTGCTCGGGCATCGCCTGCCGCCGACCGCGCGCGCGATCGTCCAGCAGCTGGGCGCCGCCGCGCCGGTGGTCAATGGATGCGAATTCGACCCTGCGCTGGGAATCCCCAGTGTCCACATCGACAACGCGGCCGCCGCGCGCGCGGTGATGGAACACCTGTATGGACTGGGCCACGAACGGGTCGCCGTGGTGGGTGGGCCGCCGGACAATCCCCTGCACCGGCAACGGCTCGAAGGGACCCGGGCCGCCGGCAGGGCGCGCGGCCGCCTGCGCCACCTGAGCGTGATGCCCGGCGACTTTTCCGTGGAATCCGGCCATGCGGCCGGCATGGCGCTGTTGGCCCGCGCGCCGATGCCGACCGCGGTGTTCTGCTTCAGCGACCAGATGGCGCTGGGCGTCCTGGCGGCCTGTCGTGATCTGGGCATCCGCGTGCCGGAGGACCTGTCCATCGTCGGCTTCGACGACCTGGCCTCGTCCAGTTACCTCACGCCCCCGTTGACGACCATCCGGCAACCCATGCGGGAGATCGGTGTCCGCGCGGTCAAGCTGCTGCTCGCCATCATCGAAGGGGTGGATGTGCCGCTTCAGCAGACGCTGGATTTCAGTTTGATGTTGCGCGGCTCGACTGCTTCGCCCGCACCTCATCCACTGCCATGGGCCACCCGTCAGGATGCGCCCGCATGTCCATAGTGATCCCCGCGTTGCCCAAGCCACCCACCCGCATCGCGGCCTGGGTGCTGATCCTGTTGGGCATGCGGCTGACCCTGAAACCGGGCCTGATCGTGACCTTGCTGTCGGGCCTGCTGGTGTTCCACCTGACCCATCTGCTGGCCTGCACGGTGGAAGGCCAGCTGCCGCCGGGGCGCGCACGCGCCTACTCGGTGATCGTGCTGTCGGCGCTGGTGGCCGCACCGGTCTTCTACGCCTGCATCAAGCGCGAGCTGCTGGATCAGCGCTGGAACTGAGCTGAGCAACGTCCCATGCCGTCGTACGACATCATCACGCTTACCACTGCCCGGTTGACCTTGCGCCCACAGGTCATGGCCGATTTTCCGGCCTATGCCGCCTTCCTGTCCTCATCCCGCGCGGTCGGCGTGGGCGGACCGATGGACGAACGTTCGGCCTGGGGCCTCTTCTGCCATGACCTGGCGCAGTGGCCGCTGTTGGGGCATGGCGCGTTGATGATCGATCTGACCGCGACCGGCGCGTGCATCGGGCAGGTGGGGATCAACCATGGGCCGCCTTTCCCGGAGAAGGAACTGGGCTGGTTGCTGTACGCCGGCCATGAAGGCCAGGGATATGCCACCGAAGCCGCTGCAGCGCTGCGTGACTGGGCGTTTTCGGCGTTGGCGTTGCCGACGCTGGTGAGCTACATGACGCCGACGAACACCGCATCGGCCCAGGTCGCGCGACGCCTTGGCGGCGTACTGGATGCTACGGCCCCTCGGATGGACATCGCGGATCTGGTCTACCGCTATCGGCCCCCCGCACACTGTTGAGCGGCCGCACGCGGCGCGTCGAGGAAGGCGTGCCGCTGGACGAAGCGCAGTTCCGTGCCTGGGTGCAGCAGGCCAGCAGGCCAGCCGGCTGCCGGGCGAACGGAGTGAGGGCAGCGCCGCGCTAGAACTTCAGGTTCAACGATACGTAGGCCGAGCGCCCGGTGCCGCCGAGAACATCGGCTGGTCATCCGACGGCTGCGGGCCGGCCGCATCCACTACCATGGGCCACCTGCCAGGATGCACCGCCATGTCCCTAGTGATTCCCGCGCCGCCCAAGCCGCCCGTCGCCCGCATCGCGGCCTGGTTGTTGATGCTGCTGGGCATGTGGCTGGCGTTGAAGCTGGGCCTGGTGGTGACGCTGCTGTCGGGCCTGCTGGTCTTCCACCTGACCCACCTGCTGGCCTCCACGGTGGAAGGCAAGTTGCCGCCCGGGCGCGCACGGGCCTACTCGGTGATCGTGCTGTCGGCGCTGATCATCGGCGTGCTGACCCTGGCCGCGATCGGTATCGCGTCGTTCTTCCGCAATGAAACCGGCGGCCCCGATGCGCTGCTGATGCGCTTGATGGACATCCTCAATTCGTCCCGCCACCAGGTGCCGGCGCTGCTGCAGCCATACATCCCCGAAGACCTGCAGGCGCTGCGCACGGCGGTGAACGACTGGGCCGCCACCCACCGCCAGCAGTTGGGTATCGCCGGTACGTCGGTAGTGCAGATCAGCGTGCGGGTGCTGATCGGCATGGTGCTGGGCGCGATGATCGCGCTCTACGACGAACTGCCGCTGCCGAAGATGGGGCCGCTGGCGCGGGAGCTGGTCGGCCGTACCAGCCGCCTGGCCACCGCGTTCCGCCAGGTGGTGTTCGCGCAGGTGAAGATTTCCCTGCTCAACACGCTGTTCACCGCGATCTTCCTGCTGGGCGTGCTGCCGTTGTTCGACGTGCACCTGCCGTTGTCCAAGACGCTGGTGCTGATCACCTTCCTGGCCGGGTTGCTGCCGGTGGTGGGCAACATCATCTCCAACACCATCATCACCATCGTGGCGCTGTCGGTGTCGTTCTATGTGGCGGTGGTGGCGCTGCTGTACCTGGTGGTGATCCACAAGCTGGAATATTTCCTCAACGCCCGCATCGTCGGCGGCGAGATCCAGGCGCGGGCGTGGGAACTGCTGCTGGCGATGCTGGTGATGGAAGCGGCGTTCGGCCTGCCGGGGCTGGTAGCCGCGCCGGTGTTCTATGCCTACGTCAAGCGCGAACTGCTGGACCAGCGCTGGATCTGACCCTTCGCAGCCACGCACGGCGTGGTGCTACCGCCTGGCCGGCCGGCCAGGCGTGGCCAGCTTGCTGCGCCGGTGGTCGGCGCGCCGGGCCTGGTAGCGCGCCATGCTCTGCTCCAGTTCCTCCAGTGCGCCGGCCGGCAGCCACAGCTGCCCGGTGCCGCGGGTCATCGCGGTATAGGCTGCGCGCACCGGGTTGTGGCCATAGCCGCGGCCGAAGCCGGTACGGAAGCAGCAGATCGCCATCGCTACCTGGGCAAACTCGCTGTTCTTGGCATGTTCGACCAGCAGCAGCTGCAGCGGCGCCTGGTGGTAGTCGGCCAGGCGCTGGCCCAGTTCGCCGAAGCGGTCGCGGTTGTAGCCACGCATGAACATGCGCGGGATCTGCGGCATGTCCTGGTCGTTGCACTCGGCCAGCAGCGCTTCCCAGCGTTGGCTGCTGCCGCCGTGCGAGGTCATTTCGCGGTAGGCCTCTTCGCCGCGGTTGACCTCGCGGCCGAGGCTGGACACGCTGTCGGGGTGAATGCCGAAGCTGGCCCCGGCCGCGGCCAACCGCTGCGCTTCCTCCAGCAGCCGCCACGGGCTGCCGTAGACGCGCGCGCCGCTGCCCGGCACCTCGTCCCAGCCGGCATAGGTGCGGACCAGGGTCGGCTGGTCGGCCGAGCCTTCGAACGGGGCCTGGATGAAGCCGGTGGCATCCAGCGCCACGGTCTGGTTGACCAGCTGCTCGACCCGGCGGCCCTGGCGCACCGACTGGGCGATCTCCAGGGTCATGCCGGTGGCGAAACGCGGCGCCCGGCCGATCAGCCGCTGGTTGGGGTCGCCCAGGCTGATCACCGCGCCGGCGTAGCCGGACAGCAGCGCCTTCCAGGCCGGGCTCATGTCGTGGCCTTCGTCGACCAGCAGCGTGCCCCAGCTGGTGGGGATCGGCGCGTGGTGCTGGGCCAGCCATTTGCCGAGGTGGTCGACGTTGAGGCTGAGCAGGGTGGATTTCTGCAGGGCCGGGTCGAACATGCAGCGCCACACGTGCTCGGCGGCGGCCAGGTATGGCGCCGCATCGAGCATCGCCCACGGCAGCGCCCGCACGAAGTGGCGGGGCTGCAGGCGCTCGTCCGAGGAGCGGCACCAGCTGGCGATGCCCTCGAAGGCCACGCGCAGGACGCTGGCCGGGGGCTGGTTGCCGATCGGCTGCAGGCCGATGCGGCGGGCGATGTCGGCAAAGGACGCCTTGCTGATCTGGAAGGTCGGCCGGAACGCGGTACCGAGCAGGCCCAGGCGGTGCGCGTTGCCGGCCACCTGGTTGGCGAAGCTGATCTGCGACAGGATCTCGATCGGCAGCGCGCCGCTGAGCCGGCGCCGGAACGCCTGCACCTGGCCGGGGCGCGGCGCGATATAGGTGTAGCGCCGGGTTGCGCTGTCCAGCAACTGCAGGATCAGGTGGGTCTTGCCTGCGCCGGCGTATGCATCCAGGTCGATGTGTTCATCGTCGTTGGCGACGATGGCGCGCAGCGCACGCGCCTGTTCGGCGGTGTAGCGGTGGGTGCGCTCGACGTAGGCGGGGGCCGGCCGGGCGTCGCCGGCCGGTTCCCGCGCGGGGTCGGCCTGCACGGCCGCGTCGGTGTAGAAGCGGATGGTGTGCGGTTCCAGCGTGGTCTGGCAGTCGGCCTGGAACAGGTCCACCGGATAGGCATCGGCGGACACCGCGCAGTAGTGCGCCACCACCTCCTCCGGGCCCAGCAGCACGCCTTGCGCGGCCAGGGCCTGCAGCCAGTGGTCCGGGTCGGCCGGCACGCTGCGCGCCAGGGCGCCGAACTGCGCGGCCGCCGCCTCGGGTTGGGCAGCCAGCAGCGCGCAGGCCTGGTCGATCAGCCCGGTCAACGCGGCCCGGTGCGGGGGCCGGCCCTGGCACAGCGCGGCGGCGAACAGCCCGGCCCGTTCCAGCGCGGTGGCCGGAATCTGCGCGTGGTCCAGGAAGGCGGAAACCGCTGCCTGGGTCAGCGGAAGGAAATACGCAGGTTGGGTCGGCAGGGGCATTGCAGAGGCGGTAGGGCAGCTGCCGGCACGGTAGCAGATGCACCCTGGCCGCGCCCGGAACGGATGGGTGTTGCGCCGATGACGCGGGTGGCCTGGAATGCGTATGCTCAGGCCGCCTGCCTCCGGGGTGGAGGCAGGCTGCCGATCCGTCGTGCCTACCGGGGAGCCACCATGCTGATCCTGTTTCTGCTGTTCTCGCTGCTGTGCCTGTGGATCGTCTTCCTGGGCGGCGCCGAGCGCGTGCAGGGGTTGTTCTCGCTGCTCACGTTCGATCTGATCGACCTGTTCTCCGAGCCGTTGACCGTGCAGCAGGTGCGCCTGTGCGTGGCGATCACCTGGTGCATCGCCGCGGCGCTGATGGTGGCGCTGGCCCTGGGCTGAGCGGTGCGCCTACATCGCGCTGCCGACCGGGGTGATCCGGCGCGCCTGCTGTTCGGCCTTCACCTGCCGCCACCACGGCGTGCCCGGCTGCGGTGCGTCCAGGTCCAGGCGTTCGCCCATGCCCGGGGTGGCCAGGGCGATGCCGCGCTGCGCGGCCAGGGCGCTGACCCGTTCGAACGGCTCGTCCCACGGGTGCAGGGCCAGGTCGAAGGTGCCGTTGTGGATCGGCAGCAACCAGCGCCCGCGCAGGTCCTGATGGGCCTGTACGGTCTGTTCGGGCTGCATGTGCACGAACGGCCACTTGGCATCGTAGGCGCCGGTTTCGATGAAGGTGACATCGAACGGGCCGTACCGTTCGCCGATGCGCTTGAAGCCATCGAAGTAGCCGGTGTCGCCGCTGAAGAACAGGCGCAGGCCGTCATCCATGATCACCCACGACGCCCACAGCGTGCGGTTGCCATCGCGCAGCCCGCGGCCGGAGAAATGCTGGGCCGGGGTGGCGGCAAAACGCAGGCCGTCCACCTCGGTTTCCTGCCACCAGTCCAGCTGGCGCACGCGCTCGCGCGGCACGCCCCAGGCGATCAGGCGGTCGCCCACGCCCAATGGGGTCAGGAACACCTCGGCGCGGGTGGCCAGGTGCTTGATGGTGGCGCGGTCCAGGTGGTCGTAGTGGTCGTGGGAGAGCAGCACGCCACGGATCGGCGGCAGGTCCTGCAGGGCGATCGGCGGGGCGTGGAAGCGTTTGGGCCCCATCCACTGCACCGGCGAGGCGCGCTTGGAGAACACCGGGTCGGTCAGCCACCAGTGGCCGCGCAGTTTCACCAGCAGGGTCGAATGCCCCAGCCGGTACAGGCTGTGCTCGGGAGCATCGGCCAGCTCGGCGGCGCCGATCGCGCGTACCGGCGGCGGCTGCGGCGGGGTGGTGCCGGCCGGGCGGTCGAACAGGAATTCCCAGAGCAGCTTGAGCATGCCGGTCACGGTTTCCTTCGGCTTGGGGGCGGCGTTGGTGAACTGGCCGGCGGTCATCTGCGGCGAATTGGCATGGTTGGCGATAGGCACGGTCAGGGTCATCCCGAGGAGTACGGTGAGGGAAAAGGCGGCGGCAATCAGGGGCAGGGCGCGCATGTGTCTCTGCTGGAATATTGAGCGCGTAGGCACTCATTCATGGGGTGAAAAAGGCCGGTTCAACGCTGGATGCCTTTCCAGAACAGGTCGAAACCGGCCTGCTGCAGCCTCTGCCGGTGTTCGGGCTCGGCGGCCATGGCGTCCAGGGTGGTTTCCAGCAGGTTGATCAGCACCCGGCCCAGGTAGAACGGCAGGCGTTGGCCGTCGACGTGGTCGGCCAGGCCGGTTTCCAGGCTGTGCAGCATGCTGCCGAACAGGCCGGCGCATTCGCTGCGGGTGTGTTCGCTGATGCGCTCGGACACCTTGAGCTGGCGCAGCGCCATGCGGTCCACCGGGTAGCTCGAGCCCCAGGCGATCAGCGCATTCCAGGCGTGTTGCAGCAGGTCGTGGGCGTTGGCCCCGGTGGGGAAATCGGTGGCCAGCGCATTGGCCAGCCGGGTTTCCAGCTGCACGAAGACCGCGTTGAGCAGGGCGTCCTTGCTCGGAAAGTAGGTGAACACTGTCCCTTCGGCCACCTTGGCCGCGCGTGCGATCTGCGCGGTGGACGCGCCGATGCCCTGCGCGGCCACCAGCTTGGCGGCGGCTGCAAGGATGGCATCGCGTTTGTGATCGCTGAGCGGGCGGGCCATGGAGAATGAGTAAGTGAGTGCTTGCTCATTTATAGATGTGGGCGATGCCGGCTGCAAGTGCCGGTGCCCGGGCGGGGGCAAGCCGTTCAGGTCCGGGCGGGTTGTCGGCGTGGCGGGCTGGGTCTATAAGGCGGTTCTGGACCGCTGACAGGATGGCCGCCGATGCCGGCAAAATCCCCCGCACCCCCGCCCAGCGACGCTGCCGGACCCCGGCTGCTGTCCGGTGGCAATCCGCAGATCCCCAAGGGCTACGGCGATGCCCCGGTGCAGGCCTATATCGCGGCGATGCCGGGATGGAAGCGCGCCGTAGGGCAACGCCTGGACGCGCTGATCACCGCTGCGGTACCGGGCCTGCGCAAGGCGGTGAAGTGGAACAGCCCGCTGTATGGCGCAGGTGACGAGGGCTGGTTCCTGAGCCTGCATTGCTATACCGGCTACATCAAGGTGGCCTTCTTCCGCGGTACCGCGTTACGGCCGGTACCACCGCAGCCCTCCCGCAGCGGCGACACCCGTTACCTGCACGTGGGCCCGGACGCGCCGCTGGACGAGGCGCAGTTCAGTGCCTGGGTGCGCCAGGCCAGCCGGCTGCCTGGCGAACGGATGTAGGCCGCGCGGCTGCCGGGGCAGCGTGGCGGCGGCAGGCAACAATGCAGTGGAAAAGCCGCGGCGGTGCGGTCATCGCGCTGCCATGTGACAGCACTGCGGTGGCAGGCGCTGGCGGATTCGGCAAAGATGAGCGGCTGTACGTTCGCTGCGAGGCGTGCGTGCCGGCTTTCCCCCATTGAAACTGGATCTGCCTGTGCTGAGTGTTGTTGGTTTGCTGCTTGCGCTGTACGTGGTGTGGCGTGTGGTCTGGCCCTTGCGGGTGCCGGTGTCGGTGCGTGGCCCGTTGGGCCTGCTGGTACTGGCGCTGGCGCTGCACCACCGGATCGTGGCGCGCTTCGCCGGCACGATGGCCTCGCCGGAGATTCCCAAGGCGGCCATCGCGCTGCTGGCCACCGGCTTCACGGCACTGCTGCTGGGGGCATTGTTGCTGCTGCTGTTCGATGCGGTGCTGTTGGGCGCGCGGCTGCTGCGCTGCCCGCGCGTGATCGCCGCGCTGCGTGCCGGGTGGCTGCGGCCGGCGGCGATGGGCGTGGCGCTGCTGGTGTCTTCCTATGGCATCTGGCAGGGCATGGCGGTGCCGCAGACGCGGCGGATCGAGGTCGCGATCAAGGGCCTGCCGGCCGCCTTCGATGGTTACCGCATCGTGCAACTGACCGACATCCACGCCAGCCGCCTGCTGACCGGCGCCTGGGTGGCCAAGGTGGTGGCCAACAGCAATGCGCTGTCGCCGGACCTGGTGGTGATCACCGGCGACCTGATCGACGGCAGCGTGGCGGCGCGTGCGCCGGATGTCGCGCCGCTGCGCCAACTGCGCGCCAGTGACGGGGTGATCGCGATCACCGGCAACCACGAGTACTACGCCCAGTACGCCGCCTGGATGCGGGCTTTCCGCGCGCTGGGCATGCAGGTGCTGGAAAACAGCCACGCCCAGGTGCGGCGCGGCGGCGCGGCGCTGACCATTGCCGGAGTCACCGATCCGGCGGCGGCCAACTATGGCTTGCCGCGGCCGGACCTGGGTGCGGCATTGGCCGGTGCCGACCCTGGCGCGCCGGTGATCCTGCTCGACCACCGCCCCGGCGCGGCGCGCGCCAATGCGGCCAGGGGCGTGGCGCTGCAGTTGTCCGGGCATACCCATGGCGGCCATATCCTGGGCATGGACCAGCTGGTCAAGCGTGCCAATGGCGGCTATGTGTCCGGCCGCTACGACGTGGCCGGCATGACCTTGTATGTCAGCAACGGCGCCGGGCTGTGGCCGGGCTTCGCCGCGCGCATCGGCGTGCCGTCGGAGATCACCCTGATCACCCTGCGCAGCGCTCCGTAGCGCGGGGTCGGGGCCGGCGTTGGCGATTCAGGCGGCGAGCGGATCGTGCGCGGCGGTCGTCTGTACCAGCTCCGGTGCCAGCGCGTACGCCACTGCCATGCGCAGCATCGCCGGGGCGATATGGCGGCGGTGCAGCGGGTCGACCAGCATCATGTAGCAGCGGCCGAAGCGGTTGAGGGTGTGCACCCGCATGCCCAGCGCCACTTCTGCCGAGCCATCATCGTGCAGCTGCACGCGCACGCAGGAGCGGAACCGCAGGTGGCGGTCATCGGCGCCCAGCAGCACTTCGGCGCAGCGGTCGGCGCTGTCCACGGCCTGGGCATGGACCGGGAAGCGCTGCGCGAACCGCTGCTTGCAGTCGCTGGACAGCAACGACGATGCCGGGCATCCCAACGGCGAGGTGCGCAGCCGCAATGGCGCCACCAGCACGTTGCGCACTGCCATCAGCCGCGCCACGCCGGCGGGCGGATTGTGCATGAAACCCTCCAGTACCCGCTCCAGCAACGCCTGGGCCGAACGGCAGCCGACCCGGTGCGCCGGCACCGAAAGGGTGGTGTAGTCCTGGTGGTGGAAGCCGCTGGCAAGGGCTTGGCGCAGCAGTGAATCGGCCGGGGCTTCGGCCAGCGCACGCACCGGATGCGCGGCGGCGCGGCGGCCCACGTGGCCCTGCACGTCACGCCGCGCCAGCCCGGCACGCAGCCGCCCGGCCAGGCCGCGGCTGCGCGCGCACAGGAAGGCCAGCACCGACGAGGTCGGTGCGCGCAACGACAGGCTCACCACCGGCAGTTGACTGAGGTCGGCCTGCGCCAGCAGCCGCTGCAGCGCCGGCGGCAGGGTTTCGGTCAGGCAGGGTATGTCGGCGGCATCGGCCAGCACGCACGCGCGCTGCGCGTCGGTCAACGTGCCAGCGCGTTCATCGGCATGGCAGGACAGCGCGAACAGGGCCGGATGCCGGGGATGGCGCGACACGAACTGGTGCCAGGTGGCACTGCCGAAGCGCACGGTGAACAGGCTGTCCGGGGGGATGTCGACGCAGCGTAGCGCCTGCACGAACGCGGCCGGATCGCGCTGCAGCTGCGCGTCCGATGCGGTGGAGAAACGCAACTGCGCGCCGCCGCTGCCAGCGATCGCGGTGAACATGCGGACCCCGGCGTGGCGGTGGAAGGGATGCCCCTGCCGGCCCACCGAGAACGAATACAGCGACGAGGCATCCTCTTGGGCCAAGTGCATCCCGCCCAGCCGGGCCGACGGTTCGTCGAGCGCATCGATGTAACGTGGATGCGCGGCCTGGCGGAGCCCGGCATCGCGCAGCAGCAGGTCACCGGCGCCTATCCCCAGCTGGGCGATCAGGGTCACTTCAACCGGGCTGCCGCCGCCGAAGGAGGGCAGGCTGATGCTGGGGAAGGAGCGGCTGACGCGGGTGGTGTCGAGCATGACGCGGTCCTTGTCGTGCGCAGTGGGACTCAGGGGCTGGGCTTGCGCCGGGCGCGGGCACGGCTTTCGCGTTGCAGCGGCCCACCCACCGGGCAGACTTCGGCCGCCCAGGCGAACAGGGTATTGGTCAGCGTGTCCGGTACCTGGCGGAAATACACGAACTGGCCGCGCTTCTCGCGTTCGATCAGACCGGCATCCTCGAGGATGCGCAGGTGGCTGGACAGCGCCGGCTTGCTGAAGTCGAAGCGTTCGCCCAGTTCGCCGGCACTGAGCTCGCCACCGTTGAGGTAGGCCAGGATCTGCCGGCGGGCGGTGGAGGCGAGGGCTTCGAAGATACGGTCCATGCGGGTAGTTAACTAATTCGTTAACTGATGGTGTTCCCGTGGGCGGGCATTGTCAAGTACAGGCCGCTTCGGACGTGCCCGTCCGCAATGACACCGCGACCGTCACCACAGCGTCATCTGCACGACATACCTTGCGCGCACTTCCGGGGGCGGGGCAATGCAGTGGCCGAGCAGGTAACGGGGCGTCTTGCGCGCATGTTCGTCGAGCATGCGCCGCTGCTGCGCGGCTTCTTCACCCGACGCGGCGCGCGGCAGGAGGCCGAGGACCTGGTCCAGGAGACCTATCTGCGCCTGCTGCGCGCGCATGACGGCGCGGGCGAGGCGATCGCCAACCCGGAGGCGTATCTGTTCACCGTGGCGCTGAACCTGGCGCGCGAACAGGCCGCGCGACGGCGCTGGTCGATGTTGCCGATCGAGACGCTGGAGCAGCTCAGCCAGGGCCTGCCGGCCGAAGAAAGCGTGGAGGATGCGGCCGAACGCGAACAGCGCAGCGCGCACCTGCAGCGGTTGCTGGCCAGCCTGCCCGAACACACCCGCGCGGTGCTGGTGATGCAGTATCGCGACGGTCTGAGCTACAAGCAGATCGCCGAGCGCATGGGGGTGTCGGCGCACATGGTCAAGAAGCACGTGGTGCGCGGCCTGTCGGTGTGCCGGCGTGGCCTGGCCGATCGCGCGGAGCGCTGGTGAAAACGCCGGCTCCGCATCCGGCCGCACTGACCGGCACTGCCGCGCACTGGCATGCGCTGCAGCGCGAGGGCGCGTTGAGCCCGGCGCAGCAGCGCGCCTTCATGCAGTGGGTGCTGGCCTCGCCGGACCACCTGCGCGAATACCTGGCCATCAGCCGGGTGGCCGGTGCGCTGGGCGATGCGCTGCGCGCGATGCCGAACGACCTGGATGCATTGCTGGCGGCACCGGCAGCGCCGACGCCGACCGGCAACGTAGTGCCGCTGCCGGTGCGGCGCAGTGCACCGCCGCCACCGGCAGCGCCGCGCCCGCGGCACCTGCCCGGCATCGCCGCGGCCGCCGCGCTGCTGGTCGGCATCGGCCTGGCCGCGCAGCTGGCCTGGCCGACCACGCTGCACTACAGCGCCGCACACGGCGCGCCACGGCGGATCACCCTGCCGGACCAGAGCGTGGTGCATCTCAATGCGGAAAGCGCGTTGTCGGCGCATTTCAGCCTGTTCGGGCGGCGCATGGAACTGGAGCGCGGCCAGGCCAGCTTCACCGTGGCACCGGACCGGCGCCGGTTCACGGTGCACGCCGCCGGCCTGCAGGTCACCGATATCGGCACCACCTTCGATGTGTCGCTGCAGCGCGAGCAGTTGCGGATCGGGGTCAGCGAAGGGCGCGTGCAGGTCCGCGGCGAGGCCGGCCAGGGCCGCATGCTGGCCGACCTGGTGGCCGGGCAAAGCGCGAAAGTGGACTACCGCGACCAGCAGGTGCGCATCGGCCAGGAGGATCCGGCCAGCATGCTGGCCTGGTGGCAGGGCCGGATCGTGTTCCACGACGAGCCGCTGCGCGAAGTGGCCGACCGCTTCAACCGGATCAACCGGAAACGCCTGCAGGTCAGTGCCGAGGCTGGCGCGCTGCGCCTGACCGGCAACCTGCGTGCCGATGACCTGGACTCGCTGCGCGTGTTCCTGGACCAGCAGCCGAGCCTGGCCACCACCCACACCCGCGGCGGCATCGCCGTGCGCCTTCGCGCCGCCAGCGAGGCCGGTGCGGTCGCGCGCTGAGTTTGGCAACGCAGCGATGTGTTGCAGCAGTGTGTCGCTGCGATGCCGATTCTGCGGGGCACTGTCAGAAAAAATTCATCGAAACAGCGGTGCCCGATCCGCGCCCTGCGCCGTCGTAGTCATGGCATGCGCGACCGAACCCGTTGCGCGCCCACCGCCATTCCCAGACTGGATTCCACGATGCGTCGCACCCTGTTCCTTTCCATCGCCCTTGCCCTGCAGGTCACCGCTACCACCGCCGCGGCCGAACCAGCCCGCGTCGCCAGCCAGGCCATTGCCGCCCAGCCACTGGACAGCGCGCTCAACGCGCTGTCGCGCCAGACCGGCCTGCAGTTCGTCTACAGCGCACAGGCGGCCGGCAACCCGCGCACGGCCGCGGTCCCGGCCGGGCTGTCGGCCGAGGCGGTGCTGACCCAGCTGCTGGCCGGCACCGGCCTGCGCTTCCGCTACCTCAATGCCACCACGGTGACCATCGAGGCCGACGCCGGTGCGCCGGCCCCGGCCGCGAGCGCGCTGCCGGCCGCCGTCGGCAGCGACAGCGTCGCCGTGCTGGAGGGCAATGCCGCCGCCGGCGGCGTCCAGCACTTGGAGACCATCCAGGTTACCGGCAGCTACAGCCGCAGCCTGGAGCAGGCCGTGGACCTCAAGCGCAGCAACATCGGCTTCTCCGACTCCATCGTGGCCACCGATGTGGCCGACTTCCCCGAGCAGAACCTGGCCGAAGCCCTGCAGCGCATGCCCGGGGTGACCATCGAACGCAGCAAGGGCCTGGGCACCAAGGTAAACGTGCGCGGGCTGCCGTCGGAATACACGCTGGTGTCGATCAACGACCTGGCCACCGCCTCGGGCAGTGGCGGCCGTGATGTGGAGTTCGACATGTTCGCCTCGGAGATCATCCAGCAGGTGACGGTGCAGAAATCGCCGACCGCCGCCGATGAAGAAGGTGGCATCGCCGGCGCGGTGAAGATCAGCACTGCCCGCCCGTTCGACTACAACGAGCGCAAGCTGGTGCTGTCGGCCGAAGCGGCGCACAACAGCATTTCCGAAAAGGTCGATCCGCACTTCGCCTTCCTGGCCAGCGACACCTGGGGCGACTGGGGCGCGCTGGTTTCGTATTCCCAGGCCAAGCGGACCAACCGCACCGACGCCAACTCGGGCATCAACTTCCGCCCGGCCACGCGCTTCCTCGCCGATGCCGGCAGCCGCGGCAGCCAGGCCGCCGCGGTGCTGGCGCGCGATGCCGGGGTCACCTTCAGCAACCGCAGGAACGCCGCCGAGACCGACCTGGTCGTGTTCCAGGACAAGGTCGGCGACCGCGTCTACCTCAACGAGCAGGACAAATGGGGCGCCACCGCCTCGCTGCAGTACAAACCCAGCAGCACCTTCAGCCTCAGCTTCGATGCGATGCGAGGCGGTTACGACGCCACCGAAGACGAGTACGACGCGGCCGCCTATTCCGCCTCCAGCCGCAGCACCTTTGACACCATCCATGCCTACGACGCCAGCACCCTGTCCGAGTACGGCATGGTGGTGCTGCGCGATGTCTCCTATACCGCGACCCAGCACGAGATCCTCAGCAAGCAGCGGAGCAACAAGACCGACTACAGCCAGTACAGCGCGGCCCTGGACTGGAAGGGGGAGAGCTGGTACATCGACGCGATGGCAGGGTACTCCGGTGCCGAGAAGCACTCGGATTACGCCAACCTCAAACATGTCGCCTATGCGCCGTCGCGCACGCGCTGGACCGACCAGGGCGGGGAAACCATCAGGAGCGCCAGGTCCGGCAGCTTCGACATGTATGCCTCGCCGGACAAGTACCTGTTCGAGGCCTATGAAACCACGCTGGAGAAGGTGGTCGACGACAAGTACGCCGCCCAGGTCAACATCACCAAGCTGCTGGACCTGGCGTTCCTGCCTGCGCTGCGCAAGCTGCAGTTCGGCGCGCGCTACACCGACAAATCCAAGCAGCGCCAGTATGGCGAACTGAAGATCACCGGCCCCAGGGCCGGCGACAGTTCCTGGGTGAACAGGCGCACCCTGGCCGACAACCCTCTGCAATGGATCGGCGACATCGTGCCCGGTGGCGACTACAGCATCGACGGCCGCAACTGGCAGCAGATGTCCAATGCCGATGCGCGCGCCACCTTCCGCTACCCCGGCTTCCATACCCCGTTCGAACCGGGCCAGTACTACCGTGTCGATGAGCAGGTGGCCAGCCTGTATGCAATGACCGATTTCGCCTTCGATATCGGCGCGGTTCCGGTGACCATCAACGCCGGTGCCCGCTACGTGGACACCTCGGTGACTTCGTTCGGCTATCACCCCATCCAGCGCCCCGACGGCAGTACCGGCTACACCGATACCCCGGTGTCCCGGGACGGCAGCTACAAGAACGTGCTGCCCAGCATGAACGCCACCGCCGAACTGGCCGACGGCCTGCTGCTGCGCGCGGCCGCGTCCAAGACGCTGATGCGCCCGGCGCTGACCGACATCGCCTACAAGCGCACCGCCAGCTGGAGCTCGTTCCGCTTCACCGACGGCAATCCGGACCTGAAGCCGACCTACGCCAAACAGTGGGAAGTGGGCCTGGAGAAGTACCTGGACAACGGTGCGTTGCTGGCGGCCTCCTACTTCCGCAAGAACATCGACGGGGTGGTGGTCAACTCGCTTACCGGCGTGGTCAGGGACGTGGCGGTGTACAACGCCAATGGCAGCCTCAACGGCATCTACGACTTCGACGTGTACCAGCCGGTCAACGCCAAGGGCGCCTACCAGGTGGACGGCGTGGAACTGGTGGCCCAGCTGCCGCTGGGCATGTTCCACCCGCTGCTGGAAGGTTTCGGCATCAACGGCAACTACACCATGCTGGACAGTTCGCTGGCCGGCGAATCCAAGCTGGGCATCCGCACGCCGATGCCGGGCCTGGCCGAAAAGACCTGGAACCTCACCGCCTATTACGAGAACAGCCGCTTCGATGCGCGGTTGTCGTACAACCACAAGGGCGACTACGTCGAAACGATCGGCTATGACATGTACCCGATCTGGCGCGATGCCTATGGCCAGCTGGATATGTCGATCGGCTACCGGATCACCGACAACATCAAGCTCAGCCTGAAGGGCATCAACCTGACCAACGAGATCACCAGCGGCTACACCATGGACCCGTCGTTCCCGACCATGTACGAAGCCTCCGGCCGCCGGATCAGCCTGGGCCTGCGCGCGGATTTCTGAGCCCGGACCAACGCCCTGGCCGGCGCCGGTATGCCCGGCGGCCGGGCCGGGGCGTGTCATCACAAGGAATACGAACATGCGTGAGCTGTTTTTGCCGGCTGCCCTGTTGGGCGCCCTGCTGGCGGCCGGCCCGGCGCTGGCCGCCGATGCCGACCACGGCCGCCAGTGGCTGGCCGGCGACCACCACGTGCACAGCGAATGGAGCGTGGACTGGGACCGCAGCACCACCCCGCCCACGCCGATCCGCGGCGGCGATTCGCCGTATACGCGCAGCCGCAATGCCGCGCAGGCGCAACGCTTCGGCCTGCGCTGGATGGTGCATACCGACCACGGCGGCCCGGGCCATTCGGCGGTCACCCGCGACCTCTCGTACCCGGCCCTGCTGCAGGCGCGTGCCGACGTACCCGGGCTGATCCAGTTCAACGGCATGGAGTTCGACGTGCCGGCCGGCGAGCATGCCTCCCTGATCATCGCCCCGGGTCCGCACGAGCGCGACCAGCTGGTCACCGCCGAGCGCGACTACAGCCGCGGCGAGCCGCTGGAGGACGGCAGCCGCGACAGCCAGCAGCACATGCTGGCGGCATTGGCGCACCTGCGCACGCTGACCCCGTTGCCGCTGATGTTCATCAACCACCCCGCGCGTACCGCCAGCGCGATGGGGCAGTGGGGCGAGGTCACCCCCGAAGAGCTGCGCGATTGGCACGATGCCGCTCCGCAGGTGCTGGTCGGCATGGAGGGCGCACCGGGCCACCAGGCCACCGTCGACGAGCGCGGCCTGTACCGCAATGCCGGCGCACCCACCCTGGGCGGCTTCGACCAGATGACCGCGCAGGCCGGCGGTGCCTGGGACGCGCTGCTGGCGCAGCAGCGGCGGTTCTGGATCAGCGCCAGTTCCGATTCGCACGTCAACCTGCGCGATGGCGGCCGCGATTTCGATCCGGGCCAGTACAGCAAGACCTACGTATGGGCGCGCCCGCAGGCCGATGACATCCTGGATGGACTGCGCCATGGCCGGATGTTCGCCGTTACCGGCGATCTGATCGATGCACTGGAGTTGAGCGTGCAGGCCGTGGACGGCGGCGCGTCGGCGACGATGGGCCAGACCCTGCGGCTGCCGGCGGCGGCGATGATGCGCGTGCAGCTGCGCGTGCGCCAGCCTGCCACCGCCAATGCGGCCGGCCAGCGGCCGCCGCTGCAGCAGCTGCAACTGCTGGTGGGCAGCGGCGACGGCGCCGGCGGGGTGCGGATGCAGACCCGGCGCTTCACCGCGGCCGACTGGCAGCAGCAGGGCGCCTGGCGCAGCGTGTCGTGGGAGCTGCCGGTGCCGGCCGCAGGCGGCTTCGTGCGGGCGCGCGGCAGCAATACCGCCGAGGCCGCGCCGCTGGCAGACGTGCGCGGCGAAGATCCCTGGCAGGACCTGTGGTTCTATTCCAACCCGGTGTTCATCCAGACCGCGCGGTGACCGGGCCTGCCAGTGCCGGCGGGCGCGTGAAGACCGCGCCAGCATCCCTGCACGGCGCGGTCACCGCTGCTCGCCGACGCTGGCAGCCTGTTTCCCGCCCGGATGCGCCATGCCCACCCTGACCCTGCCCGAACTGGCCAAGAAGATGGCCGACATCGACTTCAGCATGCTGCAGACCCACGCCGCCAGCGGCGAGATCGCGGCGCGCCCGATGAGCAACAACGGCGACGTCGACTACGACGGCGACAGCTGGTTCTTCTCCACCGAAGATACCGACATGGTCCGCGAGATCCAGCGCGATCCCAGGGTCGGGCTGACCTTCACCGGCAGCAAGTCGCTGCTCGGCAAGCCGCCGCTGTTCGTGGCGGTGCAGGGCAGGGCCACGCTGATCGGCGACAAGGCCACCATGGAGCAGCACTGGGTGAAGGATCTGGAACGGTGGTTCGAGCAGGGCGTGGACACGCCCGGGCTGGTGCTCATCCGGGTCACCGCCGGCCGCATCCACTATTGGGATGGCCAGGACCAGGGCGAGATCCTGCGCTGAGCGATGCCTGGCATGCCTGCGTCGACCGCACCCAGAATCGGATGCGCCGGATGGTCCATCGCTAGCCGCGATGCCCACCTGTTCGGCCCGGGCGAGAGCATGCTGGCGCGTTACGCCACCCGGTTCAGCGCGGTGGAGATCAACTCCTCGTTCTACCGTCCGCACCAGCGCAAGACCTATGAGCGTTGGGCGGCCACGGTGCCGGCCGGGTTCCGTTTTTCGGTGAAACTGCCGCGCACGGTGTCGCACGACGCCGGCCTGGTGGGTACCGGCCCGCTGCTGGACCGCTTCCTCGACGAGGTGGGCGGGCTGGGCGCCAAGCTGGGCGGGCTGCTGCTGCAACTGCCGCCTTCGCTGGCCCTGGATACGCGGCGCGCGGCCAGCTTCTTCGCCGCACTCAGCCGACGCAGCCAGGCGGCGGTGGTCTGCGAGCCGCGCCACGCCAGCTGGTTCACCGCGCAGGCCGACGCCCTGCTGCAGCGGTATGGCATCGCGCGGGCCGCGGTGGATCCGGCGCGGTTTGCAGCGGCCGGCCAGCCCGGCGGCGCGCAGAGGTGGCACTACTGGCGATGGCATGGTTCGCCGCGCATGTACTACAGCGACTACCCCGACGCCGCCCTGGCCGGGCTGGCGGCGCAGGTGGCGGCCCGGCGCATTCCCGGCCGGGCGCCGTGGGTGATCTTCGACAACACCGCGCACGGCTTCGCCGTGGCCAACGCCGCGCGCCTCCAGCACATGGTGTCCGATGCCTGAAGGTCCTTCGATCGTCATCCTGCGCCAGGCGGCCGCCAAGTTCGGTGGCAAGACCGTGCGCCGCGCGCCGGGCAACAGCCGCCTGGACCTGACCCGCATGGAGGGGCGGCGGGTGCTGGCGCTGCGCAGCTGGGGCAAGCACTTCCTGGTCCAGTTCAGCGATTTCAGCCTGCGCGTGCACCTGCTGATGTTCGGCAGCTACCGCATCGATGAACGCAAGCCGGTGCCGGCGAGGGTATCGCTGCAGTTCGACAACGGCGAGTTGAACTTCTATGCCGCTTCGCTGAAGTACATCGAGGGCGCGCTGGAGGAAACCTATGACTGGCGCGGCGACGTGCTGGCGCCGGAGTGGGACCCACGGCTGGCGCGGCGCCGGCTCAAGCAGCAGCCGGACACGTTGATATGCGACGCGCTGCTGGACCAGGACATCTTTGCCGGGGTGGGCAACATCATCAAGAACGAGGTGCTGTTCCGCACCCGGGTACACCCCGAATCGAAGGTGGGCGACATTCCGCCGCGCGTGCTGGGCAAGGTGATCGCGCAGGCGCGCCAGTACAGCTTCGATTTCCTGGAATGGAAGCAGGCGTTCGAACTGCGCAGCCATTGGCAGGTGCATACCCGGCGCACCTGTCCGGTTTGCGGTGGCCCGTTGTCCAAGACCTACCCCGGCAGGACCCGCCGTCGCACGTTCTTCTGCCCCAACTGCCAGGTGAAATATACGGATCCATCGCCCGGCGGTGACAGGCCGGCGCTGGCGGTCCTGTAGGATGGGCCCGTCCCACGCCGTTACGCGCGTCCTGCGCGGTCTGCCAACGACCGCCCGCTTCGCTCCACTTTCAGGGTTCCGCTTTCCCCAGCGAAGGCGGCACTCCCCGTGTCCCACGGAGCGCACATGCCGGGCTATACCACCCGCATCCTCACCATCCCGGTCGCCGGCCACGACTTCCGCATCCGCGCGCTCAGCGACCTGCAGCAGTTCGCCGATCCGACCGGCCGCGCCCGCCGCGCCGGCATCCATTCGTCCTTGTGGAGCCTGTTCGGGCAGGTCTGGCCGGCGGGCAGGGTGCTGGCCGAGACCATGAGCACCTACCAGGTGGCCGGCAAGCGCATCCTTGAACTGGGCTGTGGCCTGGGCCTGTCCAGCCTGGTGCTGGCCAGGCGCGGCGCCGACGTGGTGGCCAGCGACCACCATCCGCTGGCCGAATCGTTCCTGGCCTACAACGCCGGCCTCAACGACCTGCCGGCCATCCACTACCGCGATCTACCGTGGGAGTTGCCGGATGCGTCACTGGGCCGCTTCGATCTGATCATCGGCAGCGACGTGCTGTACGAGCGCGGCCACGCCCTGCAGATCGCCACGATGATGGAGCGCCACGCGCGCCCCAGCGCCGAACTGCTGCTCACCGACCCCGGCCGCGGCAACGTCGGCGCGTTCTCGCGCGCGATGGCCGCCCAGGGCTATGCGGTGGACGAGGAGTACGGGCTGTTCGATGACGAAGGCGATGCCCCGGGACGCGGTCGGCTGCTGCACTATGCGCGCCAGGCCGCAGGTGCCGCAGGCTGATGTAGTGGCGGCGTGAGCCTGATGCCGGCCCGGATGTCGTAGGCTCGGCGGCACTGGATTGCAGGCGCGGTTGCCGATGTCGTTGAACCCTTCCCTGAGCGCGCCGTCGATGGCGCCGCGCACCCGCTCGATGATCGTCGCCGGTCTGTCCACGGTGGTGGAGTGGTACGACTTCACCTTGTACCTGTACCTGGCCACGGTGCTGTCGCGGGTGTTCTTCGGCGGTGGCGATAACGCGCTGCTGGCAACACTGGCCGGGTTCGCGGTGTCCTACCTGATGCGTCCGCTGGGCGCGCTGTGCTTTGGCCATCTCGGCGATCGTTTCGGGCGGCGCTACATGCTGCTGGCCTCGATGCTGCTGATGACGGTGGCGATGCTGGCCACCGCGCTGCTGCCCACCTTCGACAGCATCGGCGCCAGCGCCGGCGTGATGCTGTTGCTGCTGCGCTGCGTGATGGCATTTTCGGTGGGGGGGGAATACACCGGGGTGGTGGCCTATCTGCTGGAAACCGCGCCTACCCGGCGGCGCGGGCTGGTGACGTCACTGGCCTCGGCGGCCAGCGAGGTCGGCGCGCTGCTGGCGGTGGCGTTGTCGGCAGTGACCGTGGCGCTGTTGAGCACCGCGCAGCTGGACGGCTGGGGCTGGCGCATCCCGTTCTTCGTCGGCGCGGTGCTGGCCGGTGCGATCCTGCTGGCGCGCTCGACCATGCACGAGTCGCCGGAGTTCGAACGGCAGCAGGCCGCCGGTACGGTGCCGACCTCGCCGATCCGCGATACCTGGCGGCACCACCGCGCTGCGGTGGCACGCACCTTCGCCATTTCCGCGCTGGGTTCGATCACCTATTACGTAGGCATCACCTATGTGCCGGCGTTCCTGGGTTCGGCGGGCGAGGTCGATGAATCGCAGGCACTGTGGCTGTCCACCGTGGCGGCGGTGGCAGTGATCGTGGTGACACCGCTGGCCGGTGCGCTGTCCGACCGGGTCGGGCGGCGACCGGTGTTGATCGGCTTGGCGCTGCTGTCGGCCTTGCTGCCGCTGACCATGTTCGCGGTGATGGCGCGCGGCACGGCGCTGGAGATCGCGTTGGCGGCGGTGGTGCTGGCCTGCCTGGCCGGTGGCGTCAGCGCCGTGGCCGCCCCGGCCACGGCCGAGCAGTTCCCCGGCGAAGGGCGCCTGAGCGGGCTGGCGCTGGGCGTGACCATGGCCACGGCCGTGTTCGGCGGCGCCACGCCCCTGCTGGCCGAACTGCTGGTACGCCATACCGGCTGGGCCGCGGCGCCCGGTGCGATGATCGCGCTGGTGGCGGTGCTGGTGCTGCCGGTGCTGTGGACGCTGCGCGAGACCCGCCCCCGGTAGTGCCGGCCGTTGGCCGGCTCCCTGCGATGCCCGGATCGGCGAGGAGCCGGCCAGCGGCCGGCACTACCGTCGGCTGCCGAACAAAAACGGGTCGCCCGAAGGCGACCCGTCCGTTGCAGCGCGGTGCTGGCTGCGCGCCGTCAGAACTTCCAGCGCAGGCTGGCCGCCACAAAGCGCGGCTCGCCGTAGTTGTTGTAGTCCAGGTTGGCCCAGTAGGTCTTGTCCAGCGCGTTGCGCACGCTGAGCGTGGCGGTCCAGTTGTCGCTGATCCGGTAGTTGGCGTTGAACTGCACCAGCGCATACGCCGGCTGGTTCACCGTCACCGTGCCGCCGGCCGGGGTGGCGATGTTGTAGCCGCGCACCTTGCTCTGCCACTGCACGCCACCGCCCACGCTCAGCCGCTGCAGCGCACCGCGCAGCTGCACCTGGGTGTTGATCTGCAGCAGGTCTTCGGCCGGATTGGCATACAGCAGGTCGGTGGCCGCACGGGTCACCTTGACGTGGGTGAAGCCGGCATTGACCGTCCAGCCCGGCAGGATCTCGCCGTTGATGTCCATTTCCCAGCCGCGCGCCTTGGTGCCGTTGACGCCGAGGTAGGCCGAGCTGCCATCGCTGAGCGAACCGTCCGGGACGCTCATGTCGCGTACCGCATAGTTGTCCTGCTTGGCCTCGAACACGGCGGCGTTGGCGGTCAGGCGGCCGTCGAACCACTGGCTCTTGATGCCCGCTTCCAGGTTGGATCCCTGCACCGGCGCCAGCAGGTTCTCGTTGCGGTCCTTGTAGTTCTGCGGGTTGAAGATTTCGGTGTAGCTGGCATAGGCCGCCACGTTCGGGGTGATGTCGTACACCAGGCCCACATACGGGGTGACTTCATCGCTCACCTTGTACGCGCCGCTGGTGCCGGTATAGGCGCCGGCGGCGTTGTAGGCGCGGGTGAGGGTTTCCCAGCGGCTCAGGCGGGCACCGGCGATCAGCGCCAGCGGATCGGCCAGGCGCAGACGGGTGGCCAGGTAGACGCCGCTCTGCGTGGTCTTGGCCACGCGGCGCGCGCCGGTGAGGGTGTAGGTGACTTCGGAGATGTCGCCATCCCAGGTGTGCACATTGGGGATGTAGTAGCAGCGTTCGCGGCCACAGGTTGCCCAGTCGCGCGGGTAGTTCAGTGCGAGTGTATTGGTGATCGCTTCCAGGTCCGCCCACTGCGCGCCCACGGTCACCTCGTGCTCCCGGCCCCACAGGTTGAACGTACCGGTCAGGTAGGCATCGACGTTGCGGCGGGTGTCTTCCGAATCGCCGGCGGCGGTACGCAGGTAGATGCCCGCGCCGGTCACCGGGTCGGGGTTGCCGGTGCCGTACAGGCGCATGTTCTGCACGTTGCCTTGGGTGTAGGCGGTGTTGACCTTCAGCAGCCAGTTCTCGCCGAAGCGCTGCTCCAGGTTGGCGAACACCGTGCTGGTTTCGCGCTGCCAGTAGCTCCATTTCGGCGCCAGGTTGGTCGAGCGCGGCAGGTGCGCGAAGTTGCCCTGGCTGTCGAAGAACGGCACCGTGCCCCAGGTCGAACCCACCGGGTTGTTGTCCTGGGTCTGGTAGCCGACGGTGACCGTGGTGCTGTCGGTGAGGTCGCCCTCCAGCACCGCCATGCCGGCCATCTTGTTTTCCTTGTAGCGGTCGTAATAGAAATCGCGGTCGGTGTAGGCGGCGACCACGCGGCTGCGGAATCGGCCATCGGCGGTCAGCGGCGCGGTGACGTCCGCTTCCATGCGCCGGTAATCCCAGCTGCCGGCACTGACCGCGAACGAGGCATCGAATGCCTTGCCCGGGCGCTTGCGCAGCAGGTTGACCGTGGCCGAGGGCACGCCGGCACCGCTGAGCAGGCCGTTGGCGCCGCGGATCACTTCGACGCGGTCGTAGAAGGCGGTGTCGTATTCCTGGTTGGTCGAGCCGCTGTAGGTGGGAATGCCGTCGACCTGGAAATCGGTGATCGCAAAGCCGCGCGCGTAGTACAGCGGGCGCTGGGTGTCGTAGAAGGACACGCTGACGCCGGTGACGTTGCGCATCACGTCATTGAGGCTGAACAAGGATTCGTCCTGCAGCCGTTGCAGGCCGATGGCGGTGGTCGATTGCGGGGTTTCCTGCAGGGTCAGCGGCAGCCGCGTGGTGCTGGACGGCGCCGGCCGATCGCCGACCACGCTGACCTTGTCCAGGGTCTTGGCGTCGGCGTTGCCGGCCGCATCGGCAGCGGTGCCGGCCAGGGCCTGCGGCGGGGCGAGCGACAGCGCCGCAAGCAGGGCCAGGCCCAGTGGCGCACGGCGGAAGGGACGGGACGAAGGAGCGCGGAAGGACATGCGGAGGTCTCGAATCGGTGTCGGAGGGGAGGCAGCAGGACAGCGGGCACGGCGGACCAGGCACGGGAGGCGCCTGGCACAGGTCCTTCTGGGATGCGGGAACCGGCCGGAAGCGGAGCGGCGCGGCGGTCACCGGCGGCGGGAGGCGCAGCGGGGCCGATGGCAATCCATTGAGACCATCGGGCACCCGCACCGTCGGTGCAGCGGGGAGCAAATGTAAATGGTTCTCACTCGCTTTACAATCGCAGGAGCGTGGCGGCAGGCGGTGCCGGGCCGGGCCGCCGTTGCCGGGTGTAGTCACCGGCGAAAAAAAATCCGGCCCCGTGAAGGGCCGGATCGGTTGCAGCGGGCAGCCGGGGCTGCCGCAGGCAGGCTTACAGCGCCTGCAGTTCTTCGTTGGCGTTGCGCTTTTTCTGCGCCGGCGCGGTGGCCGCCGGCGGGGTCAGCATCACCGCCGGGCTGGTCTGCTCGGGCACGTCCAGGTACGGCAGGTCCAGTGCCTGGCTGGTCTGGCGGCGGATCTGGTTGGTCAGCGCCGGGCTGTCGTTGAGCTTGCGCCCGTAGGACGGCACGATCTGCCGCAGGCGGGTTTCCCAGCCGGCGGCCATCTGCTCGGGGAAGGCCTTCTTGAGCAGGTCCAGCATGATCGGCGGCGAGGTCGATGCGCCCGGCGAGGCGCCCAGCAGCGCGGCCAGGGTGTGGTCCCGGTCGGTCACGATCTCGGTGCCGAACTGCAGCACCGCTCCCTTTTCCGGGTCGCGCTTGATGATCTGCACGCGCTGGCCGGCGGTGACCAGCTTCCAGTCCTCGCGCCTGGCGTTGGGGAAGTACTTGACCAGCTCGGCCTGGCGGTCGGCATCATCCAGCCGGGCCTGACCCATCAGGTATTTCACCAGGTCCAGGTTCTCCGCGCCCACATCGAGCATGCCGGCCACGTTGTTGTGGTTGACCGAGGAATACAGGTCGAACCACGAGCCGTGCTTGAGGAACTTGGTGCTGTACAGCGCGAACGGCCCGAACAGCACCACCGGCTTGCCGTCCAGCTTGCGCGCATCCAGGTGCGGCACCGACATCGGCGGCGAACCGGTTTCGGCCATGCCGTAGGCCTTGACCGAATGGCGCCCGGCGATCGCCGGCGACTGGAACGCCAGGAACTGGCCGCCGACCGGGAAGCCGGCGTAGTCCTTCGACTCGGGGATGCCCGACAGCTGCAGCAGCTTGAGCGCGGCGCCGCCGGCGCCGATGAATACAAAGCGCGACTTGATCGTGGACTCGGTGTTGGCCTTGAGGTCCTTGACGGTGACGTTCCAGCTCTTGTCATCGTTCTGGCGCAACGCGCTGACTTCATGCTCCAGGTGCAGGCTGAAGTTCGGGCTGCGCTGCAGGCCGGCGGTCAGCTGGCGGGTGATCACCCCGAAGTTGACGTCGGTGCCCAGCGGCATCCAGGTGGCGGCAACCTTCTGCCCCGGGTCGCGGCCTTCCATCAGCAGCGGCGCCCACTGGCGGATCTGCGCGGGGTCCTCGGAGTACTGCATGCCGTAGAACAGCGGGTTCTTGACCAGAGCCTGCTGGCGCTTGTGCAGGTAGGCGATATTGTCATCGCCCCACACAAAGCTCATGTGCGGGGTGGGGTTGATGAAGTCCGAGGGCTGGCTCAGGCGGCCGGCCTTGACCTGGTGCGACCAGAACTGGCGCGAGATCTCGAACTGCTCGGCAATGCCGACCGCGCGCTTGGTCTCGATGCTGCCGTCGGGCAGTTCGGGGGTGTAGTTGAGCTCGGCGAAGGCCGAATGCCCGGTGCCGGCGTTGTTCCAGCCGTCCGAGCTTTCCAGCGCCACCCCGTCCAGGCGTTCGTACACCTGGATGTTCCAGTCCGGCTGCAGTTCCTGCAGGAAGGTGGCAAGGGTGATGCTCATGATGCCGCCACCGACCAGGACCACGTCGACGGGTTTGTCATTGCCGGCGGCCGGTACCGAGCGCTGGTGCAGCGGCCAGTACAGGAACACCGCTGCGGCCAACAGCAGCAGCACGAGCAGGCCGAGGACGACCTTGGCGAGTTTTTTCATGGGGATCTCGGGTGGGGGAGATGTGAACAGGATGCCGCCGCCATGGGGAGCAGGCGTGAAGATGCAGCGGCCGGGCGTCCGATGGTGGCGATTTTATCGCCTTTGCCCCTTGATTTGGTGCAACGCAGCATCCGATCGCCGGTCAGTCGCCGGCCAGGGTGAAGTATTCGACCAGGAAATAGCCGCACTGGTAGGCCAGCGCCGCCAGCGCCAGGCCCAGCTGCACCGGGCGCTGGCGGCAGGCGATGCCCAGCCCGGCGATGACCAGCATGATCGCGGTATGCACCAGGTAGGCCTGGCCAAGCATCTGCCAGCGGCTGTGGCCCTTGATCGCGGTATCGCCCAGGTCGAGCAGGGTGACCAGCGCCAGCATCCCGAAGAAGCCGCCGCGGCGCTGCAGCAGGTAGTTCTCGTAGCTGCCGAACTCGCGCAGGTCGTCGGGGAACAGCAGCACGCACAGCATGAACCAGCAGGCGCAGTAGACGATCACGAACAGGTACAGCTCGAAGGTCCATTGCCGTACCTCGCTCAGGCCGAACTCCCACCACCAGAAGCTGACCACCGAGATCAGCGCCCACACTACCCAGCACAGGTGGATCCACGACCAGCCGCGGCGCTGCGGGTGTTCGATGATCGACGCCAACCCGCGCAGCAGGGTGGTGATGCTCAGGCCCAGGATGATGCTGAGCACCACGCGGATATGCAGGTAGACCGGATCGGTTCCCATCGACGTCCCCACGGCTGGATGCGTCGATGCTGCCCCGGAGGGGGTATGCAGGCCGTGTAGAGCCGGTGCCGCCCGGCCGGGGCGTCACCGCTTCCTGCGCACCAGTGTTGCCGATGCCGCCAGCACCGCGCGGGTCAGCAGGGCCATGGTCTGCACATCGCCCTTCCAGTGCTGCCAGTACAGCGGCACGTCCTCCCAGGCGCGCTGCTTCATGTAGACCAGGCGCCCGGCCTCCAGGTGCCGCTTGACCAGCGGCAGCGGGTTCATGGTCCAGCCCAGCCCGCCCAGGTTGGCCTGCACGAACGCACGGGTGGAGGGAATCCACCAGGTCGGCGCGGTCAGCGGCAGGTCGGCGCCGGCCAGGCGCCGGGCGAAGCGCGCCTGCATGTCGTCCTTGCGGTTGAACACCAGCACCGGCGCCTGGGCCAGCGACTGCGCGTTGACCCCCTTGGCGAAGTACTTCTCCTGGAAGGCCGGGGTGCAGGTGGCGGCGTAGCGGATGCTGCCCAGCGCATGGATCTGGCAGCCCTGCACCGGCTCGTCCAGGGTGGTCACTGCGCCCAGCACCGCGCCCTGCCGCAGCAGCGCCACCGTGTGGTCCTGGTCTTCCGAGCGCAGGTCCAGGGTGGTGCCGGTCTGCCGGGCGAAGCTCAGTGCCGCCTCGGGGAACCAGGTTTCCAGGCTGTCGTGGTTCACCGCCACCGGGATGCTGGCATGCGGCAGGTCCTCGTCGGCCAGGCCCATCCGGTGCAGCGCGTCGTGCTCGAGCAGGGCGGTCTGTTCGGCCAGCTGCACCAGCACCTGGCCCTCGTGGGTGGCCACCGCCGGCGAGGAGCGCTTGACCAGCAGCCGGCCGACCCGGTCCTCCAGCGCCTTGATCCGCTGCGATACGGCCGAGGCGGTGACATTGAGCGATTGCGCGGCCCGCTCGAAGCTGCCTTCGCGGATCACTGCGGCCAGGGCGCGCAGCTGGGCATGGTCGATGCGCATGATCTTAAGTCCTGCTAAAGATGGTTAAGTAAGTTTAGCTCTACTTTTCAATGTTGCGGCGCGACAATACGCGCCATCCGGTGCTGTACGCCTTGGCGAGGCACCGCTCCCCCCAAGCAAGACAAGGCGGTACCCCATGTTCTCGATCATTTCCGGCGGCCCGGGTCTG
This sequence comes from Stenotrophomonas rhizophila, assembly GCF_020857975.1. Lineage (GTDB taxonomy): Bacteria > Pseudomonadota > Gammaproteobacteria > Xanthomonadales > Xanthomonadaceae > Stenotrophomonas > Stenotrophomonas rhizophila_C. The sequence goes on along the minus strand of NZ_JACWUO010000010.1, from coordinate 29,796 downwards.
GCCGCGTGGCTCAGTGGCGCCGCCACCGGCATCGGCCTGTTCGCGGTGGTCGGCGCGCAGAGCGCCTTCATCCTGCGCCAGGGCATCCTGCGCAAGCACATCGTGCCGGTGGTGGCCACCTGCGCGGCGATCGACGGCATCTTCATTTTCGCCAGCGTGGCCGGCCTGCGCACGCTGACCCAGGCCCTGCCGTGGCTGACCACGGTGGTGCTGTGGGGCGGTGTGGCCTTCCTGGCCTGGTACGCCTGGCAGTCCGCGCGCCGCGCGCTGGCCGGTGGCGGTGGCATGAATGTCGATGATGGCGATACCAGCTCGCGTCGCGCGGTGCTCACCGCCGCGGTCGGCTTCTCGCTGATCAACCCGCATTTCTGGCTGGACATGATGGTCATTGGCGGCATCGCCGAAAACTTCGGCAATGCGCGCATGGCCTTCGCCGCCGGGGTGTTCACCGCCAGCTGCCTGTGGCTGACCGCGCAGGGCCTGGGCGCGCGCCTGCTGGCCCCGTTGTTCACCAAGCCCAGGACCTGGCGCATCCTCGACGGCACCATCGCGGTGATCCTGTCGATCCTGGCCCTGACCCTGGCGTTCCGCGGCATGCATTGATCTCTCTCTCCATCCATGCATGCCTTTGAATGGCACCGTTCGCGGTGCCATTCTTCTTTGTGACCTGCCGCTGGTCCGCAGCCCGGCCCACCCCCTAGAATCGCCGACACGGACACGATGTCCGGCAACAGGGGGGTAAGGGATGCGCAAGTCACGATGGGCGGCATTGGCCGTGGCGGGAATGTGGGGCATGTTGGCCGGCCAGGCCGGCGCGGTGGACCTGGAGCGCTATCTCAAGCGCGATACCTTCACCGATATCAAGATTTCGCCGGGCGGCGACTACTACGCGGCCACGGTGCCGATGGAAGACCGCACCGCGCTGGCGATCCTGCGCCGCGAGGACGGCAAGATGGTGGGTTCGTTCGTGCCGCCCAGGAACAACCACGCCAGTTCCTTCGACTGGGTCAACGCCGAGCGCGTGCTGATCGGCCTGGCCGAGAAGTTCGGCTCGCTGGACGAACCGCGCCCGACCGGTGAGCTGTATGCGATCAACGCCAACGGTGGCCGCGGCGAGCTGCTGGTCGGTTACCGGGTGGAGAGCAAGGGGCCGGGCACCCTGATCCAGCCCAAGAAAGTCGAAGCCGTTGCCGCGTTCCTGGCCGACGACCTGCCGCAGGACGACCGCAACGTGCTGGTCAGCGTATGGCCGTTCAGCGACGATCCGTTCACCCGCGCCGACCGCCTGGACGTGCAGAGCGGCCGCCGCCAGACCGTGGCCCGCTCACCGGTGCGGCGCGCCGATTTCGTCACCGACCACCAGGGCCAGGTGCGCTTCGCCCACGGCGCCGGCACCGACAACGTCAACAAGCTGTATTACCGCGAAGGCTCGGGCGATACCTGGAAGCTGATCAACGACGAGGCGGTCAACAACAACCGCATCGAACTGCCGATCGGGTTCTCCGCCGATGGCCGCCTGGCCTACCTGCACACCGAGATGGAGCAGGGCCCCGACGCCATCCTGAGCTGGGACCCGGCCACCGACGAGCGCCGGCAGATCCTGCGCGACCCGCTGGTGGATGCGTACCGGGTGATCTACAAGCCGGGCACCGCCGTGCCGGTCGGTGCGCTGTATCTGGGCGATACCCCGCGCACGCGGTTCTTCGACGAAACCTCGCCCGAGGCCCGGCTGTACCGCAGCCTGGAAGCGGCATTCGGCGGCGATGCGGTGTTTGTCACCTCCAGCACCCGCGACGGCAGGCAGTTGATGGTGGAAACCTGGTCGGGGCGCAATCCCGGCGACTTCTTCATCTACAACACCGACACCAAGAAAGCCGAGCACGTGATCAGCCGCAGCGACTGGATCGACCCGGACACCGCGGCCACGGTGCGCCCGTTCCAGCTCAAGGCCCGCGACGGGCTGCCGCTGCATGGCTTCCTGACCCTGCCGGCCGGCGGCGAGGGCCGCGACCTGCCGATGGTGGTGATGCCGCATGGCGGGCCGTTCGGTCCGTTCGACGATGGCAAGTACGACGTGGAGACCCAACTGCTGGCCGCGGCCGGCTATGCGGTGCTGCAGGTGAACTACCGCGGCTCGGGCAACTATGGCCGCGCGCACCGCAATGCCGGTGGCCGCCAGTGGGGCGGCACCATGCAGGACGACCTGACCGATGCCACCCGCTGGGCGATCGGGCAGGGCGTGGCCAATGCGGCCAAGGTCTGCATCTATGGCGCCAGCTATGGCGGTTATGCCGCGCTGATGGGCGCGGCCAAGGAACCGGCGCTGTACCGCTGCGCGGCCGGCTATGTGGGCGTGTACGACCTGCCGATGATGTTCACCACCGGCGACATCCAGCGCCGTGGCTCGGGCGAGACCTACCTGAAGGAATGGATCGGCGACCCGAAGACACTGGCGGCGGTATCGCCGGTCAACCTGGCCGCGCAGATCAAGGTGCCGGTGTTCCTGGCCGCCGGTGGCGAGGACGAGCGCGCGCCGATCCAGCACACCAGGCGCATGGAGGCGGCCTTGAAGAAGGCCGGGGTTCCGGTGGAGGCGCTGTACTACCCCACCGAGGGCCACGGTTTCTATACCGATCCGCACCGTCGCGAGTACTACACCCAGCTGCTGGCCTTCCTGTCGCGCAGCCTGGGTGGCAGCACCGCTGCTGCAGCAACGGCCGAGCCGGCCAAGCGGTAGACGCCAGGCAAGGCGCGAAACGACAACGGCACCGCAAGGTGCCGTTGTCGTTCCACCTCCCGGTAGGCCCGGGCCATGCTCGGGCAACGCCATCGCGGACATCGCCGCACCGCAATGCAATGCATCCGACCATGGGTCGGACCTACCGCACTCCGTGCATCATCCGCTTCAACAGCGGCGCGCAGGCCAGCGCCACCGCCGCGCAGCCCAGGCCGATCCACATCAGCAGCCAGAACAGGTGTTCGTAACTGGCCGCAGCACTGCTCAGGTTGAGGGTTCCGCCCTCGGGCACCTCGATCGCGGCCAGCTTGCCGAACAGCGCGGCCAGCGTTTCGGAGAACGCGGTGGCCAGGAACCAGGTGCCCATCATCAGGCTGACCACGCGCGGTGCGGCCAGCTGGGTGACGGCCGACAGGCCGACCGGCGACAGGCACATTTCGCCGATTTCCAGGATCAGGTAGGCCAGTACCAGCCACCACACGCTGGCCATCTGCCCGGTCGCGCCGACCTGCTGGGCGGCCAGCGCCAGCGGCACGAACGACAGCGCGGCGAAGACCAGCCCGAACGAGGATTTGAGCGGCTTGGACGGGTCCAGCCGGCGCCGGTCCAGCCACGCCCACAGGATCGCGAACAGCGGCGCCAGCACCACCAGGAACAGGCCGCCCAGGTAGGTCAGCGAACCGGCGGTCTGCGGAATCACCAGGCAGTCGCGGATCAGCATCACCAGCATCAGCGCGACGATGGCGATGAACAGGTTGCGCGGCGCGCTGGAGGCGGGGCTGCGCTCGGACAGACGCGCGGCTGCCACAAAACCCAGCGGCGCCAGCAGCAGCGAAGCGATCGACCACGGCAGCGGAGTGCCGCCACGGACCACCAGCGCCGGCACCAGGTCCTTGGTCAGCAGGCGGTCGGTGAAGGTCACCCAGGAACCGTAGGTCTGCTCGTACAAGGTGAAGAACACCAACGCCATGAAGATCAATGCCATCAGCGCGATCATCTGCTGGCGCTGCACCGGCGTGCAGCGGGTGCCGGTGAACCAGGCAAACCACAGCAGCACCGCGCCCAGCACCACGATCATCAGCATCAGCGCCAGGCTGAGCTCGCCGCCGAGCGCGAACGCGCCATTGGCGGCGGCCCACATCAGCGCGGCCACCGGAATCACCGCGAGCACGGCCACCGCATAGATCAGCCACTCGCGGCCGATGCCCAGCACGCGCTGGCGCAGCGCCGGCGCATCGGACGGTTCGGCGTGGCCCTGCAGGTATTTCTGCCCCCACAGGAACATGCCCAGGCCGATCACCATGCCGATTCCGGCCGCGCCGAAACCGTACTTCCAGCCGTAGGCTTCACCGAGGAAGCCGCACACCAGCGAGGCGAACAGCGCGCCCAGGTTGATGCCGGCATAGAACAGCGAAAAGCCCGAATCGCGGCGCGGATCGTTTTCCGGGTACAGCTTGCCGACGATGGTGGAGATGTTGGGCTTGAGGAAACCCACGCCCATGATGATCAGCGCCAGCGACAGGTAGGTGATGCCCAGCGCGGCGTCGTCGCGCACGACCTGGCCGTCGATGCGGGTAGCGGCATGGCCCTCGAACGCCATGCCCAGGTGGCCCAGCACCAGCAGCACGCCGCCGAACACCACCGCCTTGCGCATGCCCAGCCAGCGGTCGGCCAGCAGCCCGCCGAATACCGGAATGCAGTAGACCAGGCCACCGTAGGCGCCGAGCAGGTCCAGCCCGGCCTTGTCGCCGAACAGGTGGTACTTGGTCAGGTACAGCAGCAGCAGCGCCTTCATGCCGTAGAACGAGAACCGCTCCCACATCTCGGTGAAGAAGCAGACGTAGACGCCCTTGGGATGGCCGAGGAAATCGTCGGAGGCAGTTGAGGTTGAGGTCGAGGCGGGCAGGGCGGCTGCGGTCATCGAAGTGGCAACGGCAAAGAGGCGGCAATTATAGGAGCCACGTTCGCCTCACAGGTACCGCAACCACGCGATATCCCGCCGCCGCGCTTTCAACCGCGCAAACGCCCGGGTCGGCCAGTACAACGCCAGCGCCAGCACGGCGGTGATCGCCCACAGCGTGGCGACGTGGTCCACCCCGAAATACCCGCCGTGGGTCTGCCCCCATTGGGCTTCGGCCAGTACATACAGCAGCTTCAGCACATACAGGTGCAGCAGGTAGAAGAACATCGGCGCCGCGCCGATGTCGGCCAACGGCGCCAGGGCCCTGGCCACCGCCGGGCGCTCGTACAGGCGCAGCAGCAACAGCCCCACGCCTACGGTGAGCAGCACGAACAGCAGCGACGGCGGGTACTTGGTGACATTGAAGAAGCTCATCACGGTCTGCCCGGCCGGGCCCAGCGCCTGCCACGGCGCATCGCCATAGACATTGAGCGCGCGCAGCACGACGAACCCCAGCAGCGCCCCGCCACCGGCCCACAGCAGCCGTTTCCGGCGCAGCACCGCATCACCGCCACGCGCGAACCACGGCCCCAATACGTAACCCAGCGCGATCACCCCGACCCACGGCAGCACCGGGTACGAGGTGCGCAGGCGCAGGTGCTCGCCCAGGTCGATCCAGTCGCGCTGGTGCAGTACTTTCCACAGCACCGCCAACGCGCCATTCCCGTGCACCTGCACGCCATCGAGCAGGTTGTGGCCGGCGATCAACGCCAGCGCCACGACTGCCAACGCCCCGCGTGGCAGCCACAGCAGCCCGGCCAGCGCGATCATGCTCAACCCGATCGCCCAGATCACCTGCAGGTAGATCACGCTCGGCGGGAACTGCAGGGTCCAGGCGAAATTCACCACCAGCACTTCCAGCGCCACCAGGAACAGCCCGCGCTTGAGCAGGAAGGCCGCCGCCGCGCGCCGGCCCTGGGCCTGGCCGCCGCCGTACAGCCAGGCCGACAGGCCGGTGAGCAGCACGAACACCGGCGCGCACAGGTGGGCCAGCAGCCGGCTGACGAACAGTGCCGGTTCGACCTGGTCCACCGCCATCGGGTCGGCCACCTGGGCGTGCAGGAAGAAGGTCTCGCGCACATGGTCGAGCAGCATCAGCACGATCACCGTGCCGCGCAGCTGGTCGATCGAGGTCAGGCGGGGAGAGGCTGGGGCCACGGGCGCTGCCAGGTCTGGCGTGACAGGATATAACATAACAATGCGGGATGGCCGCTGTGGCCGTGGCTTTGCCGACTGCGGCGGTTGATGATTCCAGCGGGCGCCATGCCGTGCTGCCGGCCAATCGCCGGTACAAGCGCTGGACTTGCCAAGACATGAACGCTAGCGTGCAAGGGATTTTTTGCCAGCAGGGGCTTCCATGAACAACGACGCTGCGCCCAAGCAGCTTACCTTCCGCGCGGTGGTGCTTGCCATCGTGCTGGCGGTGATTCTGTCCGCCGCCAACGCCTACCTGGGTCTGTTCGCAGGCCTGACCATCGCCACCGCCATTCCCGCCGCGGTGATTTCCATGGGTGTGCTGCGCCTGCTGGGCGGTGGCACCATCCTTGAAAACAACATCGTCCAGACCGGCGCCTCGGCCGGCTCGTCGATCGCCGCCGGGGTGATCTTCACCATCCCCGCGCTGGTGATCATGGGCTACTGGCCGGACTTCAAGTACTGGTGGGTGCTGGGCATCGCCGGCCTGGGCGGCCTGCTCGGGGTACTGTTCTCGGTGCCGCTGCGGCGCTCGATGATCGTCGAAGACCCGCTGCCCTTCCCGGAAGGCAAGGCGGCCGCCGAAGTGCTCAAGGCCGGTGAAAACCCCGGCCCGGGCCTGAAGATCCTCGCCGTATCGGCGGTGATCGGCGCCTTCGTGAAGGTGGCCGCGGCCAGCGGCATGCGCCTGATTCCCGATGCCTGGGCACAGTCGGCCTATATCGGCAGTTCCAAGATCACCGCCTTCATCGGCACCAACCTGTCGCCGGCGCTGCTCGGCGTGGGCTATATCGTCGGCCTCAACGTCGGCATCGTGGTGGTGTCCGGCTCCATCCTGTCCTGGCATATCGCCATTCCGCTGTACCAGGCCTTCTTCATGGACACCGACCCGGCGCTGGCCGCCTTGATCGCCACCGCGTCCTCGACCGATGCGGCCTTTGCGATCTGGAGCGCCAAGATGCGCTACCTGGGCGTGGGCGCGATGCTGATCGGCGGCGTCTGGACCCTGATCTCGCTGCGCAAATCGCTGCTCAGCGGGGTCAAGAGCGGCTTTGCCGCCGCGCGCAAGAGCGGCGGCCCGGCCGTGGCCGAAACCGAGCGCGACCTGCCGATGAAGTGGATGCTGGTGGCGCTGGTGGTGTTCACCCTGCCGCTGCTGGCGCTGTACCAGGGCATCGTCGGCCAGTGGCACGTGTCGATCCCGATGACCCTGATCATGATCGTCGCCGGCTTCCTGTTCGTGTCGGTGTCGGCCTACCTGGCCGGCCTGATCGGTTCGTCCAACAACCCGGTGTCGGGCATCACCATCTCCACCATCCTGTTTGCCTCGGCGGTGCTGGTGCTGCTGCTGGGCAAGAGCGGGCTGACCCCGGTCGGCGTCGGTGGCGCGCCGTTGGGCGCAGTGGCCGCGATCATGATCGGCGCGGTGGTGTGCTGTGCCGCCGCGGTCGGTGGCGACAACCTGCAGGACCTCAAGGCCGGCTACATCGTCGGCGCCACGCCGTGGAAACAGCAGCTGATGCTGGGCATCGGCGCGTTCTCGTGCGCGCTGATCATGGCCCCGGTGCTGAACCTGCTGGCCACCGCCTACGGCATCGGTGCCCCCACCGCCGCCCATCCCAACGCGCTGGCCGCACCGCAGGCCAACCTGATGGCATCGGTGGCCAAGGGCCTGTTCGGCGGGCAGCTGCCGTGGACCTTCATCGCCATCGGCGCCGGCATCGGTGCGCTGATCATCGCCCTGGACGGTTGGCTGAAGTCGCGCAACGCACGCTTCCGCGTGCCGGTGCTGGCCGCGGCGATCGGCATCTACCTGCCGCTGGAACTGATGGTGCCGATCTTCCTCGGTGGCCTGATTTCCTACCTGGTCGAGCGTTTCCACAAGGTGCGTGCCGAAGACGAGGAAGGCCGCGACCGCGTGCACAAGCCGGGCGTGCTGTTCGCCGCCGGCCTGATCACCGGCGAGGCGCTGATGGGTATCGCCATTGCGGTGCCGATCGTGCTCAGCGGCCGTGCCGACGTGCTGGCCCTGCCGTTCGCCCTGCCCGGTGCGGACTGGATCGGCCTGGCCGTGCTGTTCGTGGTGGGCTGGCTGATCTACCGCACCGGCAAGAGGTCGGGCGGCAAGGTCTAGGCGAGGGGAGGGGAAGCTGTTGCGGATTCCGCAACAGCCCCACGTTCTGCTGGGCATAACGCGGGCCCCTCTGACCATCACCCACAACCTCGGCGGCTGTCGCCGCGCCCCCCTTACTCAAGGGGGGCTCTGCCTGCGTTAGGGGCGTGGCCTGGATGCAGCGGTTTCCTGTCCGGCTTGCGCAGATTCGGGCCGGTGGATGCCGGTGACGGGCGTGGCGCGGGGATTCGATGTCCATTGCCGACGCGGGCGGCGGCAACGTGCCTGCGGGCGCTGCGGCCGCAGGCCGGGCATGCCGCAAAAGCCGGCGCGCGCTGTGCAAATGCACAACCGGCACCCATGACCCATGGCGTTTGCGCCGCCCTCCGTGCGGCCCTACCATCGGCGCTTTGCCGTCCCGCGGAGAACCCGATGAAACTTCGTTACGCCCTGCTGCCGTTGTGCCTGCTGACCGCGTTGCCGTCGCTGGCCGCCACGCGTGGCCTGGATGTGCGCGACATGGTCGCGCTGGATCGGGTTTCGGCCCCGTTGCTGACCGTCGACGGCGGCACCGTGGTGTTCGCCAAGCGCGTGGCCGGTGCCGAGGGCAAGACCAGCACCGGCCTGTTCATCCGCAACCTGCGTACCCGCGACGCCGCCCCGCCCAAGCCGCTCACCCCGGCCGGCTGGAACGTCAACTCGGCCGCGCTGTCCGCCGATGGCGGCACGGTGTATTTCCTCAGTGCCAAGGGCGGCAGCCAGCAGCTGTACGCGCTGCCGATCGGTGGCGGCAACCCGCGCCAGCTCACCGATTTCCCGGTCGATGTGGACAGCTTCCGGGTCTCCCCGCAGGGCGACCGGGTGGTCTTCAGCAGCGGCGTGTTCCAGGCCTGCGGTTCGGACCTGGCCTGCACCAGCAAGAAGCTGGACGCGCACAAGGCGCGCAAGAACACCGGCGAGGTGTTCGACAGCATGTTCGTGCGCCATTGGGATACCTGGAACGATGGCCGCCGCAACACCTTGTTCGTGGCCCCGCTGCCGGCGGCCAAGGCCGCCGCAGTGAAGGGCGCCTCGGCGATCAGCGCCACCCTGGACGGCGATGCGCCGTCCAAGCCGTTCGGCGGCAATGATGACTTCGCCTGGGCACCGGACGGCAGGAGCGTGGTGGCCAGCATCCGCGTGGCCGGCAAGCAGGAGCCGTGGTCGACCAACTTCGACCTGTACCGCCTGGATGCCGATGGCAAGCAGGCGCCGGTCAACCTGACCGCGTCCAACCCGGCCTGGGATGCCGGCCCGGTGTTCAGCGCCGATGGCAAGACCTTGTACTACCGCGCGATGAAGCGCCCCGGTTTCGAAGCCGACCGCTTCGCGGTGATGGCGCTGGACCTGGCCACCGGCAAGGCGCGCGAGATCGCGCCGGGCTGGGACCGCTCGGCCGGTGAAATCGTGCTGGCCGACGATGGCGGCAGCTTCTACACCGGCGCCGACGACCTGGGCGAGCACCGCCTGTTCAACATCGATTTCGCCACCGGCAAGGCCACCGTCGTCGCCGAAGGCGGCAGCATCGGCTCGCCGGTGGTTGCCGGCGGCACCCTGGCCTATACGAAGAACAGCCTGAAGAGCGGCGACCAGATCATCGTCGCCGGCACCGACGGCAGCAGCCCGCGCGAAATCACCCCGAGCGCGGCGCAGATGCTGCCCGACGTGGCCTTCGGCGATTATGAGCAGTTCCAGTTCAAGGGCTGGAACAACGACACCGTGCACGGCTATGTGGTCAAGCCGTACAACTACCAGGAAGGCAAGACCTACCCGGTGGCGTTCCTGATCCACGGTGGTCCGCAGGGCAGCTTCGGCAACGGCTGGAGCTACCGCTGGAACCCGCAGACCTATGCCGGCCAGGGCTATGCGGTGGTGATGATCGACTTCCACGGTTCCACCGGCTACGGCCAGGACTTCACCGATGCGATCAGCCAGCACTGGGGCGACCGCCCTCTGGAAGACCTGCAGAAGGGCTGGGCCGCCGCGCAGAAGCAGTACCCGTTCCTCAACGGCGACAAGGCGTGCGCGCTGGGCGCCAGCTACGGCGGCTTCATGGTCAACTGGATCGCAGGCAACTGGAACCAGCCGTGGAAGTGCCTGGTCAACCATGACGGCGTGTTCGACCAGCGCATGATGGGTTATGCCACCGAAGAGCTGTGGTTCACCGAGTGGGAGCAGGGCGGTACGCCGTACCAGAAGGCGGCCAACTACGAGAAGTTCAACCCGGTCAACCACGTGGCCGACTGGAAGAAGCCGATCCTGATCATCCACGGCCAGCTGGATTACCGCATCCCGGTCGAACAGGGCCTGGCTGCGTTCACTGCCGCCCAGCGTCAGGGCATCGAGTCCAAATTCCTGTACTTCCCGGACGAGAACCACTGGGTGCTCAAGCCGCAGAACAGCGTGCAGTGGCACGACACCGTCAACGGCTGGCTGAAGCAGCACATCGGCGAATAAGCCCGATTGAAGCGCCGCCCCTGGGGGCGGCGCTTTGCCATCGGTGCTGCCGGCGCATGGCTGGCGGTTGTATCGCGTGTCCCACATCCATGAGGTTGCCGGCCAGCGGCCGGCACTACGCAGGCATTCCATACCCGTGAAAGCACCCCCTCTGATCCAGAACGACATCGTCGTCTTCGGCCTGATCGCCGCCACCCTCGGTGCGGTGTTCTGGACCGCCTCGCGCCAGCAGGGCCCGTGGAAACAGTTTTATGCCATCGTGCCGGCATTGTTGCTGTGCTACCTGATTCCGGGCATCTACAACACGGTCGGGCTGATCGACGGGCAGAACACGCGCCTGTACAACCCGGTGGCGCGCGACATCCTGCTGCCGGCCGCGCTGGTGCTGCTCACCCTGGCGGTGGACATCAAGGGCATCCTGCGGCTGGGGCCGAAACTGATCGTGATGTACCTGGGCGCGTCCTTCAGCATCATGCTGGGCGCGGTGGTGGCGTTCCAGCTGATGAAGTGGCTGCACCCGGCCACCGTGGCCGGCGATACCTGGGCGGGCATGGCTGCGCTGGCCGGCAGCTGGATCGGCGGTGGCGCCAACATGCTGGCGATGCGCGAGGTGTTCGATGTCAACGCGACCACGTTCGGCCAGTTCGCGGTGATCGATGTGGGCGTGGGCTATGTGTGGATGGCCGCGCTGATCTTCCTGGCCGGCAGCGCGGCCAGGATCGATGCGCGCAGCGGCGCCGATACCTCCGGCATCGACGCGCTCAAGGCACGCATCGAGAAGTTCCAGAGCGAGCATGAGCGGGTGGCCAGCCTGACCGACCTGATGCTGATCGTGGCGGTGGCCTTCGGTACGGTGGGTCTGGCGCATGCGATTGCCGGGCCGGTCTCGGCGTGGTTCAAGGGGCATGTCTCCTGGGCGTCGCAGTTCAGTCTGGATGCGCCGTTCGTGTGGGTGGTGGTGATTTCAACGACCTGTGGCCTGGGCCTGAGCTTCACCCGTGCACGCAACCTGGAAGGGGCGGGGGCGTCGAAGCTGGGCTCGCTGCTGCTGTACTTCCTGATCGCCTGCATCGGCATGCAGATGGACCTGCTGGCGCTGCTGGACCGTCCGTGGCTGTTCCTGCTGGGCATCATCTGGATCGCGGTGCACATCGGCCTGTTGCTGGCATTGGCGATGGTATTGAAGGTGCCGTTCTTCTATTTCGCGATCGGTTCGCAGTCCAACATCGGCGGCCCGGCCTCTGCCCCGGTGGTGGCCGCGGCGTTCCACCCGTCATTGGCCCCGGTCGGGGTGCTGCTGGGCACGATGGGGTATGCGACCGGGACGTATCTGGCCTACATCGTCGGGATTACGCTGCGGGCCATGGCCGGCGGCTGACGTCTGGTGTTGGCCGGCGTCAGCCGTAGAGACATGCCGTGCGTGTGATGCTGGAGGGTGTTAAAGCGTTAAAGCGTTAAAGCGTTAAAGCTTAAAGCGTTAGCTGTTGACCGTCTGCGCGCGGGGGCGCGGGGTGGGAGGGGGTAGCGGGGCACGCGTGAACCCATCCATGGGGCTTATCGCAGCATCCATGCTGCTCAAAGCCCCGCTACCCCCTCCCACCCCGCGCCCCCAGACGGTTCAGCGTTGGCGGAAAGGAAATCAACGGCGGTCCGCGATGGGTGCAGGGTCATCTCTACCGACGTACAGCGGCGGGTTCCAGGCGCTCTTGATCTTCCATCCGCCGAGGAAAATGTCGACAGGGTCCGGCCAGGGCCTAACCGTGCCGATCAGTGGTATTGGCAGTCGTCTGGGGACCGAACCTACCAATTGCCAATCGCAGGTCATCATTCAATGCGAGTAGGGGGGCTGACCGGCTTTTACAGGCTCTTGATCCTCTACCCGTCGAGGAAAATGTCGGCAGGGCGAGGAAGGGGTAGGCCCTGGCCGGACTTTGAGCAGCATGGATGCTGCGATAAGCCCCATGGGTGAGGGCGCATTGCTTGCGAGGCACTGCCTCGCATGCGTCCGAACGCACAGCCGCCAGCGGCTGGGCCGGGCCGCGGAGCGGGGTTCACGCGTGTCCGGCCAGGGCCTACCCCTTCCTCGCCCACACGCGGAACCAAGGCAGCCGCCGCTCTACGCGCAGACCCGACGTTGCAAATGGTGGTGCAATGTTGGTGGCGCATGATCATGATCAAAACAGCGTTTCTTCGGCGAGGCGCAATGCGTCACCGTGCCGATCATTGGTATCGGCAGTCGTCTGGGGACCGACCCTACCAATCGCCCATCGCCATTGACCGCGCGCGGCTTTACGCGCCAAGAAGTCCGCGCTCGCTCAGCCAGGCTTTGGCATCTTCGGCATCCTGCTCGAACCGCGCCGAGTGAACCTTCAGGCGCCTGCATGGTGGGAGCGTCGCCACGCGCCCAGATCATTCCGCGCACGCGGCTTTACGCGGGAAGGAGTCCGCGTTCGACCAACCAGGCACGCGCGTCTTCTGCATCTTGCTCGAACCAGGCTTTAGTCGACCCCAGCCGATACGTATACCCCCACGTATCCATGTCGGCCATCAACCGATCACTGCCCACGCCCGGCAACTGCCCGGCCAGCACGATCTGCAGGTAGCAGGTGGCGTCTTCTTCGGGGACCGAATCGGTTGCGTCGGTGTGCACCAGCGCACGCCGCTCCGGCGGCAGCACGATCAGGTGGCAGGCCTCATGCAGCATCGAATGCACCGGCGTGTCGTCGCGCACGTACACATCGCTGCCGATGATCCCCGCCTCCGGCTCGCCCCAGTAGCTGCCCGGAATCGGCGCAGCATCATCCACCCGGTGCAGGCGCAGATCATGCGCCGCCAGCAGGGCCTGGGCATCCTCGAACTGGATATCGCCGACGCAGGTCACCTGACCATCGGCTGTGGCAACCTCGGTGTTCATGGCATCACTTCAACCGCCCCTTCCGCGCGGGAAGGGGCGACATGGCTCAGGGCTGCTGCGGGCCTTCGGGCAACGCGACGGAAATATCGAGCACATCGTGCTCGCCGTCCTTGACCAGGTCCACCCGCACTGCATCGGCATCGATGTTGACGTACTTCTTGATCACTTCCAGCAATTCGCGCTGCAGCAGCGGCAGGTAATCCGGCCCACCGCGGTGGCTGCGTTCCTGCGCGATGATGATCTGCAGGCGGTTCTTGGCCGTTTCGGCAGTGGTCTTCTTTCGGTTCAGGAAATCGAACAGTCCCATGCTTACCCTCCGAACAGCTTGCTGAAGAAGCCTTTCTTCTCCACGGTGGTGAAGCGCATCGGACGCTCTTCGCCAAGGATGCGGCCAACCGCATCTTCGTATGCCTGGCCCGCCGCCGATTCGGGGTCCAGAATCACCGGTTCACCCTTGTTGGACGCATTGAGCACATCGCCCGACTCGGGCACCACGCCAATGGCCTTCAGGCCCAGCACCTCTTCCACATCGGTGATGCTCAGCATCTCCCCGCTTTCCACCCGGACCGGGCTGTAGCGGGTCAGCAGCAGGAAGGCGGGCACGTTCTTGCCCGACTCGGCCTTGTGCGTCTTGGAATCCAGCAGGCCGATGATCCGGTCCGAATCGCGTACCGAGGACACTTCCGGATTGACCACCACCACCGCGCGGTCGGCGTAGTACATCGCCAGGAACGCACCCTTTTCGATGCCGGCCGGCGAATCGCAGATGATGTACTCGAAACCGTCCGCGGCAAGGTCGTCCAGCACCTTGCGCACGCCTTCCTGGGTCAGTGCGTCCTTGTCGCGGGTCTGCGAGGCGGCCAGCACGTACAGATTGTCGAAGCGCTTGTCCTTGATCAGCGACTGCTTGAGCGTGGCCTCGCCGTGCACGACATTGACGAAGTCGTACACCACGCGCCGCTCGCAGCCCATGATCAGGTCCAGGTTGCGCAGGCCGACGTCGAAGTCGATCACGGCCACCTTCTTGCCACGACGCGCCAACCCGCAGGCCAGGCTGGCGCTGCTGGTGGTCTTGCCGACGCCGCCCTTGCCGGAAGTGACTACGATGATTTCAGCCAAAGGACTTCTCCTGATTTTCTTGTTTGGGTGCTGGTGCTGGATCAGTCCAGCGCCGCGATCTTGATCTGGTCCTGCTCCAGCCATACCTGCACGGCCTTGCCGCGCAGGTTGTCCGGAACATCGTCCAGTACCTTGTAATGGCCGGCAATGGCGACCAGTTCAGCATGGAAATCACGGCAGAAGATCCGCGCCGTGGTGTTGCCTTGGGCACCTGCCAGGGCGCGGCCCCGCAGCGTACCGTAAATGTGGATGCTGCCATCGGCGATCACTTCGGCGCCGGCCCCGACCGTGGCCATCACCGTCAGGTCGCAGTTTTCCGCGTAGAGCTGCTGCCCCGAGCGCACGTTGCTGGTCTGCATGCGGCCCGGCGCGGGCGCCGCAGCCGCAGTGGCCGGCACCGCCGCTGCCGGCGCGGCAGCGCGGGGGCGCCGTGCCGGTTCCGGCGCCGGGGCGGGCGCCGGTGGCGGTGCTGCCGCCGCTTCCAGGTCGGCGCGCTCGTACTGGGCGCGGAACTTGGCCAGCAGCGGCAGGCCGAGCTGCTGGGACAGCCGTTCGGTCTCGGTGGTGCCATAGGCCAGCGCCACCGGCAGTACGCCGGCACTGCGCAGGCCGTCCAGCAGCGCCTGGGCGGTGGCCGCATCGGGGATCTGGCTGAGCCCGCCGAAATCCAGGATCACCGCCGCCCGCCCGAACAGCTTGGGCGCGCGTGCCACGCGGTCGTGCATTTCCCGGGTCAGGCGCTCCACGTCCAGCGTGCGGATGCGCAGGTTGGCGATACCGACCTGGCCGATCTTCAGTTCACCGGCCTGTTCAAAATCCATGTTTGCCGCCACCTCAGGTCCCCGTCGGTCGATGCGCGCGCAGTGGCTCGCGGCGATGGCCCACCCATGGCACATCCGGCAACTGGTCGCCGTAGGTGTCGTGCACCCACTGGTAACTGCACAGGTCCTTGAGCAGCATGCTGGCGCGCACGTCGACGTGGGCCATGGTGTTCTGCCCGACCTCGCGGAAGCCGAAGCTGCCATGGAACAGCAGCGCCGCGTCGGCACCATGGTCCAGGAACACCTCGCAGGTCATCTGCGGGTAGCGCAGTTCGGCATAGCTCTGCGCATCGGCATAGAACGCGCGGCCGACGCCGCCGCCACGACGGCGGCTGGCGACCACGATGCGGTCGATGTAGAAGAATTTGCTGTCCAGCTGCTGCTGGAACCAGGCGAAGTTGCTGCTGTCGTGCTGGCTGTCGCTGCCGAAGCCGATCAAAAAGCCGGCCAGGTTGCCGTCGCGCTCGGCGACGCGGAAATACTCGGCGGTTTCATAGAACAGGCGCAGGCGGGCGGCATCCAGTGGCAGGATGGCCAGGCCGGCGTTGTTGTTCAGGACCAGGACGGAATCGAGCTCGTGCTCGCGCACGTCGCGGATGACAATCGACATTGTGACTCCGTGGGGTAACGCGGTTGGCCCACCTTGGGGCCCTGCGTCCGATTATTGCATGGGTGGCGGGCAGGGGGGGAGCCGGGGCCCATGACTTATGCCCGGGTGCAGGGGCGCAGGTTCAGCCTAAGATGCACCCATGTTGGGATACCTCAGTCAAACCCGGGTGCTGCGACTGGCCGGCCTGTTCACTTGGGTCATGGTCGGCCTGCCCGTGGTGTATTCGCAGTACGAATCGCTGCTGCGGCACCGCGGCGACGGCGTGGACAGCTGGGCGGTCTGGCTGTTCACCGCCTACCTGGCGTTCGGTGCCTGCTACTTCTGGCTGACCCGCGGCCTGCGCAATGGCGGCCATTCGGCCTGGTACGACCGGGTAGTGCTGCTGCTGCTGACCACCTCGGCGCTGGGCGTGAGCTACCTGAGCGGCTCGGGCCTGGGCAGCATCCTGATGATGGTCGCCGCCGGGGTCATCCCCTGGATGCTGCAGGTGCGCGGCGGGGTGATCTGGCTGTTGCTCAGCCAGCTGGCGGTGCTGCCGGTCTACCATCTGATCCTGAACATGCCGCTGTTCGAGGCGGTGATGCAGTCGCTGCTGTATGGCGGCTTCTCCATGTTCATCTTCGTGACCAGCCTGGTCGCCCGCCAGCAGACCGACGCACGCGAAGAACAGCGCCGGCTCAACACCGAACTGCGCGCCACCCGCGTGCTGCTGGCCGAAAGCGCCCGGGTCAACGAGCGCACCCGCATCTCGCGCGAGCTGCACGACCTGCTCGGCCACCACCTGACCGCGTTGAGCCTGAACCTGGAAGTGGCCGGCCACCTCACCGAGGGCCAGGCCCAGGAACACGTGCACCAGGCCCATACCCTGGCCAAGCTGCTGCTCACCGACGTGCGCGAGGCGGTCAGCCAGCTGCGCGACAGCGGCGCCATCGACCTGGCTGCCGCGCTGCGCCCGCTGACCGAGCAGGTGCCCTCGCTGGATATCCACCTGGACATCGAAGAGCCGCTGAACGTGGAAGACCCCGAGCGCGCCCATGTGCTGCTGCGCTGCACCCAGGAAATCATCACCAACGCGGTGCGCCACGCCAACGCCCGCAACCTGTGGATCCAGGTGCGGCGCCAGGCGCCGGGCGAAGTGGTGATCATGGCGCATGATGACGGGGTGGGCGCCGACGGTATCGTGGTCGGCAACGGCCTGCGCGGCATGCGCGAGCGCCTGTACCAGTGTGGTGGGCAGTTGCAGATTGAAACCCGCCGGGGAGAAGGCTTCCGCCTTCGCGCCTCGGTTTCCGGCGTGCCAGTGCTGATGCTGGACACCCTCTAAAGGAGTGCGTTGATGATTCGCGTCTGCCTGGTCGACGACCAAACCCTGGTGCGGCAGGGAATCCGCTCGCTGCTGGCACTCGATGATGGCATCGAAGTGGTGGCCGAAGCGGCCGATGGGCGCCAGGCGGTGGAGCTGGTCCCGCAGATCCGCCCGGACGTGGTGCTGATGGACATGCGCATGCCGGTGATGTCCGGGCTGGAGGCGCTGCAGATGCTGTCGCGGCTGGGCCAGCTGCCGCCGACCATCATCCTGACCACCTTCGACGACGACCAGCTGGTGCTGGCCGGGCTCAAGGCCGGCGCCAAGGGCTACCTGCTCAAGGACGTGACCCTGGACCAGCTGGTGGGCGCGATCCGCACCGTGGCCGATGGCGGCTCGCTGGTGCAGCCGGCGGTGACCCAGCGGCTGCTGTCCGGGCTGGAGCACATGCGCAACGAGTTCGTCAGCCTGGACCGGCCCGACCCGCTGACCGACCGGGAGACCGAAATCCTGCGGCTGATGGCCAGCGGCTTCTCCAACAAGGAGATCGCCAACTCGCTGGGCGTGGCCGAGGGCACGATCAAGAACCACGTGTCCAACATCCTGTCCAAGCTCGGCGTGCGCGACCGCACCCGCGCGGTGTTGAAGGCGTTCGAGCTGCAGCTGGTGTGATGCGCATCCAGGCCACCGGGCAGGCCGTGCCGGTGGTCCGGATGAGAATCCTGAATAATGGCCGGAACCCTTGTGCGGCAAGGGTTGCGCGGTGCCGGCAGGGCGCGGCGGCCGAATCCGGCAAAGAAATATTGCCCATCCGCTACGTGCTGACACGCGTGATGCGCTATCTTTCCGCTCCTTGTCTATGCAAAACCGCTGCCGGCATGGAAACCGGTGCGCCAATCCTGATCAACAATACCCGCGAAGCCTGCTAGGATTGGCGCTTCGCTTCAATCAACCCGGCCGTGGGATCGGCCCCGGAGACTCCTGAATGACCCGTATTATCGAGTTCCTGATCGCCTTGGGGATCGTGGCTGGCCTGTTCGTCATCATTGGCGTATGTCTGCCGGGCGAGCGCCATATTTCTGAAAGCATCGAGACCAACCGCAAGATGACGATCGTGTTCGACACGGTCAACAGCCTGCGCCGCTTCAAGGACTGGAACCCGCTTGTACTGCGCGATCCTGCCGTTGAACTGAAGCTGTCCGGCCCGGCCTCCGGTGTGGGTGCCCGCCTGGACTACACCTCCAAGGACAGTTCCCTGGGCCAGGGTAGCTGGGAGATCACCGCGTCCGAGCAGAACAAGCTGGTGGCCGTCGCCATCGACGACGTCTCCAAGGGCCACGACAAGAAGACCAGCTTCACCCTCGAGCCGACCGGCAAGGGTGGCCGCAACGTCAAGATCACCCAGGACTACAGCGTCAAGTACGGCTTCAACCTGTTCGGCCGTTACGCGGGCCTGTACGTCAGCCGTCACATCGGTGACGACCTGAAGCTGGGTCTGTCGCGCCTGGCCAACATGCTGGCCACCGTGCCGAACATCGACTACCGCACCGCCGAAGCCCCGCTGACCGATCTGGCCATCGTGGACGTCCCGGCCGAAGACCTGCTGGTGGTGACCGCCGGCAACGTCGATCGCGGCCAGGAGACCATCACCAAGTCGATCCGGGACAACCAGGAGTGGATCAAGCGCGTGATGGAGGCCAACAACCTCGAAGCCGCCGGTCCGTTCCGCATCATCACCACCGATTTCGGTGCCGAGAAGTACGCCTTCGACGTGGCCCAGCCGGTCAAGAAGAAGGGTGCTGAAGCGGCTTCGGCCGAGGCCCTGACGGTGAAGATCGATGCCGGCGCCCCGGTCAAGTACGTGCATGTCGCCCCGCACCGTTCGGCGCATGCGGCCTACACCGGCCACATGGCCGGCCTGGACATCGCCCGCAACGCGCTGCGTGCCTGGTCGGTGACCAACGGCAACGAAGTGATCGACCGTCCGTACGAATCCTGGAAGGACGGCGTGGACAAGTCGTTCACTCCGGAAGGCACCTACGACATCTACTGGGCCGTCAAGTAAGCCGACGGTTGCAGCGATGCAACGCAGGACCAGAAAACGCGCCGCTCATGCGGCGCGTTTTTTTTGTCCTGCGCCGATTGCGCGGACGGTAGTGCCGGCCGCTGGCCGGCTCCCCAGGAACCCATGATCGGCAAACGCCGCGCTCGGCCTGGTTCATGAGGTTGCCGGCCAGCGGCCGGCACTACCCGCTCCGGCGCTACCCGGACTGACCGGCCGATGGCCGTCGATCACGTACGAGGGGAGGCGCGCCGGCCGCAGTTGCAGTACGCTCGCGCTGGAACTTCTGCCGCTCCGCCTGCGGGGCTCTGTCCGCGAAGGATGCAACCATGCTCCACCTGGAACGACGCGCACGTAAACCTTCCCTGCTGGCTTGCCTGGGCGCGCTGCTGGCCGCCGCCGCGGTCGGCCTGTCGGCGTACGCCTCGCACGGCATCGCCGACCCGCTGGCGCAGTCGCACGTCAACACCGCCGCGCTGTATGCGTTCGGCCATGGCGTGGCGCTGGCCGTGCTCGGCCCCGGCCAGCACAACCGCGTCGGCAAGCTGGCGCTGTATATCCTGCTGCTGGGCACGTTGCTGTTCGCCGGCAGCCTGGTGGCCGGCGCCCTGTGGCAGCTGCGCACCGGGCTGGCCCCGGTTGGCGGCACCGCGCTGATGGCCGCTTGGCTGGTCTACGGCCTGAACGCACTGCGGCGCTGACATGCCGCGCTTCCGCCGTGGGTTCGATGTGCAGCAGGCGCACGACTGGCTGGGCCGGCGCGACCGCCGGCTGGGCACCTGGATGAAGCGGCTGGGCCCGATCGAGGCGCCGCCGGGCTGGGGCAAATCGTTCGACCCGGTCGACGCGCTGGCCCGCGCCATCCTGTTCCAGCAACTCAGTGGCAAGGCCGCCTCGACCATCGTCGGCCGGGTCGAAGCAGCGATCGGCAGCAACCGCCTGCACACCGATACCCTGGGCCGCATCGACGATGCCACGCTGCGCAGCTGCGGGGTATCGGGCAACAAGGCCCTGGCCCTGCGCGACCTGGCCCGGCGCGAGGCGGCCGGTGAGATCCCCGACCTGCGCCGGATGTCGGTGATGGAGCACGACGCCATCATCGACGCGCTGGTGCCGATCCGCGGCATCGGCCGCTGGACCGTGGAAATGATGCTGATGTTCCGCCTGGGCCGCCCGGACATCCTGCCGATCGACGACCTGGGCATCCGCAAGGGCGCCCAGCGCGTGGACAAGGCCGAGGTCATGCCCACCCCGAAGGAACTGCAGGCACGCGGCGAGAAATGGGGCCCTTACCGCACCTATGCCAGTCTGTACCTGTGGCGGATCGCCGATTTCAGCGTGGTGGCCAAAGAGAAGACCAACCGCTCGCAGGAGTGAACGGTATGCAGCTCACTCCGCCGCCGGCGGCTTCGGTGCGAATGCCGGATCATCGCTCAGTCGGGGGCGCGTCGGCTGATGCAGTGCCCGTGCGATGTAACGGTGGGCGCTGAATGTTTCCATGGTGCCCCGAATCATCACGAACACCATGATGATCGTCATGAACAGTCCGGCAGACACCGGGCGCTGGCCGGTGACGAGCATCAGCGTCTGGCCGAGCAGGTAGTAACCGAACAGCAGGCAGGCCATTGCCCGACTGCGCCTGCGTACGCCCCAGGCGCCGCCCAGATAGAGGACGACGTCCAGCAGCAGTCCGGCGGCCAACACCATCCTTGGCAGCGACGGCGCGTATGGGTTGTGATTTTTCAGCAGCGGCAACAGCGTAAACAGCATGCTCGCCAGTGAGATGGCTGCCAGAACCAGTGCCGAGATCCACATGATCGTGATCGGACGGGTAATCTCCGCGGGCAGCTTGACCCGTTCGGCAGGGGACGGTGCGACCGGTGCGCTGCTGGCCTGGTAAGGACTGGAATCTTCCATGATTGCGGATCCTGTTGGGTAGTGGCTCAGTCGCCGGCGGGCTGCCAGCACCAGTGCCATGGTTCGTAGACGATCCCGTGCGGGTTGCCGCGAGGGTAGCTCAACTGGAAGCCGAGCCGCGCTGCATTGCCTTGCAGCCACGCAAACGCCGCAGTGTGCTCGAAGCTCTCTTCGGCCGGCGGCCCGCCGGGCGTGCCGATATCCAGCGCGAAGCCGCTGTGGTGTTCGCTGTAACCGGGCGCGGCATTGACCGTGAGGATGTCGGCAATGGCCAGTCCACGCGCCCGCTTGCGCTCGAAAATACCCAGCTGGTAGGCATGGCTGCGGTAGCCGGAGATCGCATCCAGCGCCACCCCGTCGGCGGCGGCGGCCAGCTGCAGGCGCTGCCAGCCGCGGGCGGCGCCGGCGCGCAGCCACAGCGGGCGGCGGTAGCGGTCGAAGCCGGCCAGCTGCAGCTGCGCCGGTTCTGCTTCCAGCGCCAGGCCGGTCGCGCCTGCATAGGCCTCTGCATCGATACCCAGCTGCAGCAGCCGTTGCTGCAGGCCGCTGAGCGGCAGCAGGGCCTCGCCCGGCACGCCACGGCCGTGCGCGGTTGCCTGCTGGTCCAGCGCGTCCAGCGCCGCTGCGATGCCGTCCTCGCGCATCAGCCGCGGCACCAGCGGCAGCAGGTCGTGGACGGTGGCCACGGCCAGGTAGCGCCCATCGCGCTTGCGCCGCAGCACCCACTGCGCCCGGGCCAGCGCACGCGCGTCGGCGTTGCTGCGCGCACGCAGCAGGCCGCCGGGCCATAGTTCGATGTCGGCGGTGTTGATCAGCAGGACAGGGGTGCGGCGCATCGGTGCAGCTTAGTGGTTGCGGCCGGACGCGGCCAGCGCCTGCAGCGCCTCCAGCAGCTGGCGCGGCTGTTGCGGGCTGATCACCAGCACGCTGCCGTCGCGCAGCGGCAGGTACAGCACCCGGCTGGGGTCGGTGACCAGGCAGAACGCCTTGCGCCGGTCGCGCATGCGGAAATGCCCGGACTGGAAGCCGGGCACGGCATAGCCGTTGGTCTTGACCAGCGGCTTGAGGCTGCCGTGTTCGGCCAGGTCCACCACCCGCGCCTGCTCCAGCTGCAGGGCGTCCAGCGCGACCTGTTTGCGGTAGAACGTGGACACCACCTCCAGCGTGTTGCCCTGCAGGCGGATGCGGCGGCGGAAGTAGGCCCCGCTCACCACCACGGTGACCAGCAGCAGGAACGGCAGGGTGAAGCCAAGTTCGTGCGCGGTGCGCTGCGACGATTGCAGGGTGGTGGCCACCACCAGCGCCGCACAGCCCAGCATCGGCACCCACAACCACAGCAGGCGCCAGATCGAGGCGGGGGCTACCGCGAAGTCGCGCTCGACAGCGCTTGCTACGGCCATCTCAGGCCTCCTTCTTGAAGATCAGCACTGCTACGCCGATCGGCCGGGTCTGCAGCACGTTCATCGGGTCCCAGCCGAGCTGGCCATGGCGATCGAGTTCGGTCTGCATGTCTTCAGGCTTCAATCCCATCCAGGACGGCTTCACCTCGACGGTCCGATAGCTCCAGCGTTTGCTCATTGCTTGCTCTCCTTGCCTGGGGTGGCTTTGGGCAGGCGCCCGGCCTTGCGCAGCGCATCGCGCAGCAGATACTCGATCTGCGCGTTGCCGCTGCGCAGCTCGTCGTCGGCCCAGCGCTGCACGGCCGCGAGGATCTGCGCGTTGATGCGTAGCGGATAGGCTTTCTTCTCGCTCATGGGATCAGTACAACGAGCCTGCGTTGATCACCGGCTGGGTGCCGCGGTCCGAGCACAGCACGGTAAGCAGGTTGCTGACCATCTGCGCCTTGCGCTCCTCGTCCAGCTGCACCACGCCGTTCTTCTGCAGTTCGGTCAGGGCCATTTCGACCATCCCGACCGCACCGGCCACGATCCGCGTGCGCGCGGCGATCACCGCATTGGCCTGCTGGCGCTGCAGCATCGCCTGGGCGATTTCCGGCGCATAGGCCAGGTGGCTGATGCGCGCGTCGATCACCTGCACGCCGGCATCGGCCAGGCGTTCGGCCAGTTCGTCCTTGAGGTGCTGGGAGATTTCGGCGGCGTGGCTGCGCAGCGACAGCTGGCCGTCCTCGTGCTGGTCGTAGGGGTAGCTGGTGGCCATCGCACGCAGCGCCGATTCGGACTGGATGTGCACGAAGCTCTCGTAGTCGTCCACGTTGTAGACCGCCTCGGAGGCGTCCACCACCTGCCAGACGATCACCGCGGCGATCTCGATCGGGCTGCCGTCCAGTTCGTTGACCTTGAGCTTGCCGCTTTCGAAGTTGCGCACGCGCTGGCTGATCGTCTTCTTGGCGAAGAACGGGTTGTTCCAGCGCAGGCCGTTGTCCTTGACCGTGCCCATGTACTTGCCGAACAAACTGATGACGGCCACCTGGTTGGGCTGCACGGTGTACAGGCCGGTCAGGCTGAGCAGGGCCAGCACGGCCAGGGCCACGCCGCCCAGCATCATCGGTGGGGCCACCGGCAAGGCCCTGGCCCCGGCGAAGAACAGCCAGGCCGCCAGCCCGAGCAGGACCAGCACCAGCAGCAGGAAGGGCAGGCCGGACAGAGAGTGGAGCGGCTTTTCTTTCATGGCGGGCGTCCTTGGGTGGGTTCTGGCGAAGATATCAAAGTGATATCAACATTCAAGCCGCGCCGCAGCAACCCGGCCCCGAACGCGGCTGGCCGCAACAGCGCCGAAGCACGCACCAATGAGGGTAGCAACTGTCTTGTCAGATCCACGCCATGCGTGGAAACCGCGCGCCAGCGCGGCACAAGCCCCCGAAGCCCGCATCCCGCCCGCACCCGCCGCCCCGGCCAACGTTCACCCCCTACCGAAGCGGCGGCCGTACCGCCCGCGCCCAACGCCAGCCCAAAGCCCTAAAATGGCCCACCCATCCCTGTTGCCCGGATCCGCCATGACCACGCTCGGCACGCCGCTGTCTCCCTCCGCCACCCGCGTCCTGCTGCTGGGCTCGGGCGAACTGGGCAAAGAGGTCGCCATCGAGCTGCAGCGGCTGGGCGTGGAGGTGATTGCCGCCGACCGCTACGCCGATGCCCCGGCGATGCAGGTCGCACACCGCGCGCATGTGATCGACATGCTCGATGCGATGGCCCTGCGCGCGCTGATCGCGCAGGAGCAGCCGCACCTGGTGGTGCCGGAGATCGAGGCGATCCACACCGAAACCCTGGTCCAGCTGGAACAGGAAACCGGCCTGCGCGTGGTGCCCACCGCACGCGCGGCGCGGCTGACCATGGACCGTGAAGGCATCCGCCGGCTGGCCGCCGAGACCCTGGGCCTGCCGACCTCGCCGTACCGTTTCGTCGATACCGAAGCGGAGTACCGCGCCGCGGTGGCCGCGATCGGCCTGCCGTGCGTGGTCAAGCCGGTGATGTCGTCCTCGGGCAAGGGCCAGAGCACCCTGCGCAGCGAAGCGGAGATCGGCCCGGCCTGGGAGTATGCGCAGACCGGTGGCCGTGCCGGCGCCGGCCGCTGCATCGTCGAGGGTTTCATCGACTTCGACTACGAGATCACCCTGCTGACCGTGCGGCATGCCGCCGGCACCTCGTTCTGCGCGCCGATCGGGCATTGGCAGAAGGACGGCGACTACCGCGAGAGCTGGCAGCCGCAACCGATGTCGCCGCGCGCGCTGGCCCGCGCCGAAGAAATCTCGCAGGCGATCACCGACGACCTCGGCGGCTGGGGGCTGTTCGGCGTGGAGCTGTTCGTGAAGGGCGACCAGGTGTGGTTCAGCGAAGTCTCGCCGCGCCCGCACGATACCGGCCTGGTCACCCTGGCCTCGCAGGAACTGAGCGAATTCGCGCTGCATGCGCGCGCCATCCTGGGGCTGCCGATTCCGCTGATCCGCCAGAACGGCCCGTCGGCCTCGTGCGCGATGCTGGCCCACGGCGAAGGCGTGCCGTTCTTCAGCAACGTGGCCGGGGCGCTGGTGCACCCCGATTCGGCGTTGCGCCTGTTCGGCAAACCCAGCGTGCACGGCCATCGCCGGGTGGGCGTGACCCTGGCGCGTGGCGAGGACATCGACACCGCGCGGAAAATCGCGCGCGAGGCCGCCGAAGCGATCGGGATCGAACTGCGCTGACCGAGCATGCGACGACCAACGGTCGTCGCCTACCGCGGTATGTAAAAACGGGGACGGGTGTAGTTAATTCGCCAGAATTAACTACACCCGTCCCCGTTTTTTTCCTGCTGTCAACGCACGTCCACCCATACCAGGTGGTGGTCGCTGCCATCGGCGATCTTCGCTTCCGGGCTGTTGTTGTCCGGCCAGAACACGCCGCTGCCGACGAAGCTGAAGCCCACCGACGGCAGCACGTAATCCAGGCGCATGGTGCCGGACTTGGGGCCGAAATCGCCGGTGGCATGGAACGGCGCGCCGCGCCGCACGATGCCCTTTTCGGCGTAGGCCAGGCTGGTCTGTTCGGCACCCACGCTGCGCGGGGTGGGGTAGCGCAGCACGCGCGGGTGCTCGATCAACTCGACGATGGCATCGTGGCGGCCATCGCCATCGACCGGATCGTTGTTGAGGTCGCCCAGGATCACGAAGCGTGCCTGCTGGGCCAGCCCGCCGCAGTGGCCGCGGTCGTCGCACAGCCACGGCTTGTCGCCGGCCGACAGGTATTCCCGCCACAGCCGCAGTTCGTCGTGGTTGCGCGCCGCGTTGCGCTTTTCCGGGCCGTCGAACACCGGCGGGGTCGGGTGCGAAACCAGCGCATGCACCACGCCGCCGGGCGTGGTTACCGGCACGTCCCAATGCGACTTGGACGACAACCGCAGCTGCGACCACACCTGGTCGGTGTGGAACGGGTTGCCGGTGCCCGGGTCGATCGGCCGCAGCGCGCCGGGCATCGCGTTCCACTTCAGCAGCTGGAAGCTGCGCACCTTCGCGGCATCGATCGGGTAGCGCGACAGCACCAGCATGCCGTACTGGCCCGGGTGCAGCCCATAGCCCCAGGCATCGTTGCCGCGCGCGCGGCCGTCGCCGCCGATTTCACCGTTGTTGTCCAGGTCCAGCCCGCTCGGCACGCCGGTGTTGACCGGGGCCAGGTAGCGGTAGGCGTAGTGCAATGGTTCGCCGCCGCCGGGCTGGGCGGTTTCCAGGTAGCGCTGCTGGAACAGGTCGGCGGCGCGATGCGCATCGTCGTAGTCGAACTCGTTGAGCAGCACCAGGTCCGGGCGGACCTGCTGCAGCACCGCGGCGATCTTGCGCGCGTGCGCGCTGTCGCCTTCCAGCTCGGCGATCAGGCCGCCGGTCTCGTCGCTGTACAGCGAGGTGTTGTAGGTGGCGATCCGCAGCGGCGCGGCAGGGGCTTCCGGCATGGCGGCGGTCTTGGCGGGGGTCTGGGCGCAGGCGCTGCACAGCAGGGCCAGGGCGAGGAGCAGGGAATGGGCTTTCATGCGCCTATTCTGCACCCTAGCCGGTGTCAGCGATGCGTCAGCGGCCGTCCAGGTCGTCGTCGAATTCGTGCCAGCGGCGGCCGTCGTAGGCTTCCAGTGGGCGGAAGCGGCGCTTGTAGTCCATCTTGCGATGGTCGCGGATCCAGTAACCCAGGTACAGGTGCGGCAGCTGCTCGCGCCGGGCCCAGGCGATCTGCTGCAGGATGGCGAAGGTACCCAGGCCGCGCGGCGCGTGGTCGGGGTCGAAGAAGGTGTACACCGCCGACAGCCCCTGCGCGGTGACGTCGGTCACCGCCACGCCCAGCAGCTCGCCACGCTGGCCGGCCCGGCCAGGTGCGCGCAGTTCCATGAAGCGGCCCTGCGACCATTGCCCGATCAGGAACTGGTCGAATTCGTGCGGGCCATGTTCGTCCATGCCGCCCTGGGCATGGCGGTGGGTCAGGTAGCGGTGGTACAGCGCGAACTGTTCTTCGGTCTGCTCGGCGGCCACGATCCGTACTTCCAGGTCGGCGTTGCGTGCCAGGCAGCGGCGCTGGCTGCGGTCCGGGGCGAAGCGTGCCACCGGGACGCGCACCGACACGCACGCATGGCAGTTGGCGCAGTGTGGCCGGTAGACCAGGTCGCCGGAGCGGCGGAAGCCCCAGCTCAGTGCCATCGGGTAGAGCGTGCCCAGGCGGGTATCGCTGGGGTCGAGCACCAGGTCGCGCGCGGCCCGGTCCGGCCAGTAGCCACAGGGGTGGTCGCCGGTCTGGAACAGTCGCAGCTCGTCGTCGCGGTCGCCGTGTATCGCCATGCCCACAGCATAGCGCCGGGGTGTCGCAGGCGGAGCGACTGTCTGCCACATGAACATGGCCGGGGCCGGGGTCAACCCGGCCGGCGCCCAGGCGTTGTTACCGCTGTGGGTGCCGAGGCACCGCACGCCGCTTTCCCCCTCTACCGGAGCAACCCATGCGCAACCGCAAATCCCTTCTGCTGCTGGCCCTGCTGCTGTCCACCGGCGCCGCCGGCCTGGCGGTGGCCGCCGACACTCCCGCCGCCGCCGACAAGCCGGCCCGCGGCAAACTCGACACCAATGGCGATGGCTTCATCGACCGCACCGAAGCGGCCAAGGCGCCGCGCCTGGCCGCGCAGTTCGATGCGCTGGACGCCAACAAGGACGGCAAGCTTTCGCGCGATGAACTGCCGCGCTGGCACGGCAAGCGTCACGGGCGTGGCCCGGGCGGCCACGGCGATTGGATGGCCAGGCTGGATACCGACAAGGACGGCCGCATCAGCCGTGAAGAGGCCAAGGCCGAGCCGCGCCTGACCGCGCATTTTGACCAGAAGGACGTCAACAAGGACGGCTACCTGGACAAGGCCGACCGCCAGCTGCGTTCGCAGCAGCACCGTGATGCTTGGTTCAGCGCTGCCGATACCAACAAGGATGGCCAGCTCAGCAAGGCCGAGTTCGATGCGGCCAAGGGCCCGTTCGCCGGCGCGCGCGGCGAGCGCCACGGTGGCAAGCCGCCGATGCCGCCGGCCGCCAAGTAAGCCTTCATTGCAGTACGCCGCGGGCGCCGGTCATCGACCGGCGCCCGCCTGGTTTACAGCCGGCCGCTGCGCACCAGGCTGTACAGCACCATGCCGGCCACCGCCAGGGTGACCAGCACGATCGCCGCGCGGCCATACATCAGCTGGTATTTCCAGTTCGGCCCGCGCCGGCCATGCCGCGCCGCATCGCGCGCCAGCATCGGCGCCATCACCTTCTGCAGCGGCACCAGGCACTGGTAGTTGACCGCGCCCATGCCCAGTGCCATCGCGGCCAACAGCATCCACACCGGTGCCTGCAGCATGCTCAGCATCAGCACCGACACGCACATCGCCATCGCGGTGACGCTGCTGAGTACCACGAACTGGCGGATCTGCTCGCGCTCGCCCGGGCTTTCGGCGTACGACAACAGGTAGCGCCCGCCCAGGTAACTGCCGAGCATGCCGCCGGCCAGGCCACCGATGACCGCGCCCAGGCTCATCAACTGCCCCGGCACGGCGTTCTGGCTGAGCGCGGCACTGAGCGAACCCAGGGCGGTACCGCCGGACAGGGTGGCGCCGCCCAGGCCGAGCTTGCCGGTGCCCAGCCCGGTGCCCAGCAGGATCGCGGCACTGGCGGTGCCCGGTGCGGCGATCATCAGCATCGATGCCACGGTGGTGGCGAAGGCGGCGCTGGGCGCACTGCTGCGCGCGAATTCGCCGAAACGGCGCAGCATCTCCTCGCGCACGCTGGCCCGGGCGCGCGACAGCCGCTTGCGCACCGCCGCATCGCTCAGCCCGAGCAGGCCGGCCACCTGCTGCGAGCTCTGGCCTTCGCGGTAGTACAGCAGCAGCGTTTCGCGGCTGTCTGCGGGCAGGGCGGAAATGATCTCTTCGGCGGCCAGTTCTTCCTCCACCCGCTGCCAATGCTCCGGTGCGCTCGGGCCGGGGTCGGCGGCCATGCTGATGGCGATCTCGGCCGCTTCGCCGGACAGCGGCCGGCCGCGGTTGGCGCGCAGCCAGTCGCGGGCCAGGTTGCGGGTGATCTGGCGCAGCCAGGGCAGGAAACTGGACGGGCTGTGCAGCTGGTTGAGCTGCTGCCAGGCCTTGATGAAGGCTTCCTGGGCGATGTCCTCGCTGGCCTGCAGGTCGCGGGTGATCGCCAGCGCGATCGCGGTCACGGTGTTCTGGCAGGCCAGTACGATCCGGCCATAGGACTGCTGGCAGCCGCTGGCGGCGGCCGGCAGTTCGCGTTCCAGGGTGGTGCTCAGCAGCGGCGTCATGGTGTCCGTCCCGAGGGTGATCCGAGTATGACGGCGGCCGCGGCGGAATGTGACCGCGCCGGTGTTGATCGGCACAGGTCATGCGTTCGCCGTGCCGGTCGGCGGCACCGGTGGGGTCGCTCCCAGGACGACTGCACGTGGTGCTTCCCGGCCAGTGGTGGGCATGAGCCTGGCCGGGGGGAGGGCGCGTCTGCTTCGGTGCAGGTCATGCGTTCGCTGCGCCGATTGGCGGTATCGGCAGTCGTTTGGGAACCGACCCTACCAGCGGCCCCCGGGCAATGCTCGGTAGGGTCGCTCCCCGGAC